>NZ_JAGKSR010000001.1:741796-1483592 GCF_017939615.1 Microbacterium sp. BLY | reverse complement strand
GCGCCGCCCCGAGCCGCGAGTACACCCCGCTCGCCTGGGGCGAGGACTGGCTCGACGTCGAGTTCGCCGTGCACGGCGACCAAGGGGTCGCCGCCCCGTGGGCCGCGACCGCCCCGCTGGGCTCCGTCATCGGAGTGGGCGGTCCTCGCGGCGCCGCCGTCATCGTCGGCGATCCCGGATCCTGGTTCCTCGCGGGCGACGAGACGGCGATCCCTGCGATCCGCCGCTTCGCCGCCCTGATCCCCGCGGGCACGCCGGCGCGCATCGTCGTCGAGACCGTGGCCGCGGGCCGGGAGATCGACATCGACGCTCCGGTGCCGGTGGAGTGGCTGCACCGCGGCGACGCACCCGCCGGCTCCGCGCTCGCCTCGTTCCTCGACGCGCTCACCGCGGGCGACGCCGTCGGGCACGACCCGTTCGTCTTCATCGCCGCCGAGCAGTCCATCGTGAAGCCCGGTCGGGCGCTGCTCGCGCGCTGGGGCGTGGACAGCGCCGGCGCCGTCGTGAAGGGGTACTGGAAGCGCGGGGAGGCGGAGTACCACGCCCCGCACTGACACCCGCCCCGCTGCGCTGACAGACTGGACGCATGGCACTCCTCGATCACCTCGGCATCACCGTCGGCGACCTCGCCCGCGGACGCACGCAGTTCGACCCGATTCTCACGGCGCTCGGCTACGAGCGCGGCGGAGAGGACGACCACTCGGTCTCGTGGCACGCGGGCGACGAGACCGAGATCATCCTCTACAGCTGGGATGAGGACTCCGAGCCGCATCGTCACGGACGCATCGGCTGGCAGCACATGGCGTTCGCCGTCCCGTCCCGCGCGGACGTCGACCGGCTGCACGACCTCGCGGTGGAGGCCGGATGGAGCGCGATCCGGGGCCCCAAGGAGTATCCGCGATACAGCGCGCGCTACTACGCGTCCTTCGTCGAGGATGCCGACGGCATCCGCATCGAGTTCATGCACAACCCGCCCAAGGACGCTTGACGCCCGGGCGTGTCGCGTCCTATGGTGGCAAGTCCGCGCCGACCGGCGCCGGATGCCAGCCGAGGAGACGACGGATGACCGCGCAGCGGACTCTTTCCCCGATCACGGCATTGCCGCTTCCGCAGAAGCGCAATAGCCGTGACGAGTCGTACCCTCCGGCGCGCGCCGTGTGACAGCACCCGCTCTCGCAACGCCCCGCACCGTCAGGTCCGGGGCGTTCTCCCTCAGAGGACTCCTTCGACCTGTGGCCGGAACACCACCACAAGGAAAGGAATCATGGAGAGGCTCTCCGCACGGCTGCTGTCGTGGGCGTCCCTGATCGACGAGAAGACGCTCGATCAGGCGCACACCACCTCGCGCATGCCGTTCATCCACCCGCACCTGGCGCTGATGCCGGACGCGCACCTCGGCAAGGGGGCGACGGTCGGATCGGTCATCCCGACGCTGGGCGCGATCATCCCCGCCGCGGTCGGCGTCGACATCGGCTGCGGCATGATCGCCGTCCGCACCGAGTTCCGGAGGGACGACCTCACCAGGCGCGACCTCGCCGGCCTCCGCGAGCAGATCGAGCGCGCGATCCCGCTGTCCGCCGGGCGCTACAACAAGAAGGTCGTCGCGACGGCCGAGCCGCGCATCGCCGCGCTCGAGGAGAGGGCGGCCGAGGCCGACTTCGACCCCGAGAGCTACGCGAGCAACTGGCGGCTCCAGCTCGGCACGCTCGGCTCGGGGAACCACTTCATCGAGGTGTCGACGGATGAGCTCGACCGCGTCTGGCTGTTCCTGCACTCCGGTTCGCGCGGCGTCGGCAACCGGATCGCCGGTCATCACATCGCGGTCGCGCAGCGGCTGGCGAAGCAGTGGTGGATCGATTTGCCCGACCCCGACCTCGCGTACCTCGTCGAAGGCACACCGGAGTTCACGCGCTACATCCGTGAGCTCCGGTGGGCGCAGCACTTCGCACTGCTGAACCGCGAGGAGATGATGGACCGCGTGATCCGGCAGGTGTCCGAGTTCCTCGGCAGCGCGGTCGCGGAGCAGGAGCGGATCAACTGCCACCACAACTTCACGGAGTCGGAGATGCACTTCGGCAAGCGGGTCTGGGTGTCGCGGAAGGGTGCGATCCAGGCGGACGCGGGCCGCCCCGGACTCATCCCCGGATCGATGGGCACGGCGTCCTACGTGGTGGAGGGGCTCGGTGACCCGCTGTCGCTGAACTCCTCACCCCACGGCGCCGGACGCGAGTACTCGCGGTCGGCGGCGCGACGCACCTTCACGCACGCGCAGCTGCGGGAGGCGATGACCGGCATCGAGTTCCGGGACACGGACGCCTTCATCGACGAGATCCCCCAGGCGTACAAGCCCATCGATCGTGTGATGGAGGACGCGGCGAGCCTCGTGCGCATCCGTCATACGCTGCGCCAGCTCGTCAACGTGAAGGGCGACTGACGGAGGGCCGGGCGAGGCTGATCCTCGCCCAGCCCTTCCTCCCCAATCCGCGCGATTTCCGGTGTCTCCACAGAGCGCGAGTCGCCGGGCGTGGCGTCCGCCAGGATGCTGGCAGGCTGAAGGATCCGGTGCCACGATGAGGGGATGGAAACCATGGACGGTGCGCAGGTCTGGACCATGATCGGCGCGTTCACGGCGCTGATGATGGGCATGCTCACGGTCGTCTCGACGCTGTTCATCCGCGTCCTCCGCAGCGAGATCGGGGGCCTGCGGAACGAGATGACCGCGCGCTTCGATGCGGTCAACACCCGCTTCGACGCGGTCGGCACGCGCATCGACGGCGTCAACGTCCGCATCGACGGGCTTGACCGTGACGTGCAGGCGCTCGTGAAGCGCACTTTCGGGCTGGATCGGGAGTGAGGATCGACGCATGAGGATCGTCGTCGCAGGAGGGACTGGTGTCGTCGGCACGCCCACGGTGGAGGCCGTCCGGGGCGCCGGTCATGAGGCCGTCGTGCTCAGTCGTTCGCACGGCGTCGATCTGGTCAGCGGGCGCGGGCTGGAGGCGGCGCTGACCGGAGCCGATGCCGTGATCGATGTCGTGAGCGTCGAGACCCTGAAGGCGAGCACGGCGATCGAGTTCTTCACCGCCGCCACCGGGAACCTCCTCGCCGCCGCCGCGGCCACCGGCGTGGGACACGTCGTCCTGCTCTCCATCGTCGGCATCGACCGGATCCCCTACGACTACTACGCGGGCAAAGTGGCCCAGGAGAAGCTGGTCTCCGCGTCCGCCGTCCCCTCCACGATCCTCCGAGCCACGCAGTTCCACGAGTTCGCCGCGCAGATGTTCGCGCGCGCGAAGGCGGGGCCGCTGCATCTCGCCCCGCGTGCGCGCACGCAGCCGGTGGCGGCCCGCGAGGTCGCGGAGCGGCTCGTCACGCTCGCGATCGGGGACGCGCAGGGTCGAGTGCCTGACTTCGCCGGCCCCCGCGAAGAGCAGCTCGCCGACATGGTGCGGGCGTACGCGCGGCGCATCGGGTACCGCGGCTGGATCCCGGCGCTGAACGTGCCCGGCCCGCAGATGGCGGGGATGCGCGAGGGGAAGGCACTGCCGGGACCAGACGCGGTGCGCGGGACGCAGACGTTCGCGGAATGGCTTGCCGACGCGGTGCCGACGCGCGCTGACTGAGGAGGGGCGGGGGTCTTCCCGCAGTCGACTCCACCAGGAGATGCATGCGCCGCTCACGACCCCGGAGCCCGGTGTGATCACCGGGCCGTGAGCGCCGGGCTCAGCGCGGCAGCACCGCCCGGCACGCGAGATGCAGCGCCAGCCGCGCCTCGGGGTCGGTCATGTCGATCCCGAGGAGCTCCTGGACCCGCCGGATCCGCACGGCGACCGTGTTGCGGTGCAGCCCGAGAGCGGTCGCGGTGGCCGCGATGCCGGACTCGTGGTCGAGGTACGCCGACAGAGTCCTGAGCAGCTCGCCGTTCCCCTCGGCCAGAGGGGCGAGCAGCGACTGTGCGGCCGGGACGAAGGTGTCGTTGCCGGTCCAGGCGAGCAGGAGCTGTTCGAGCCCGAGGCTGTCGACGCGGACGAACCATCCGGTCGCCGACCGGGCCGCAGCGATCCGTGCGGCGTCGCCGGCCTCGTCGAGGGTCGCCGCCAGTCCTTCCGGCCCGGTCTGCGCCGAGCCCACGCCTGTCGCCACCGCGAAGTCGCGCAGCGCCGCGAGGTGGAGCTCCCGCAGCGCGACCACGGCCCTCTCCACCCGATCCGGACCCGGGACCTCCGGGAACGAGAGCCACCCGCTGATGCCCCGGCCGGCCGTCGTCGCGTGCGCCTCGGCGTCGATCGCGCTGAGGCGGGGCCGGAGCGCGCGCAGCAGAGCGAGCGGATCCACCCGCCCCCGGGCGACCATGCGGAAGCCGAGGTGATGCCCGCCGGTGCGCCACCCGCGCTCCGCCATGCGCCGCTCGACATCGGCGTCGGCGGCACCACGGAGGTCGACGAAGTCGCGCAGCAGCCCCGACGAGGCGGCGACGTCGTTCACGGCCGCGATCTCGTCGATGAGGATGCGCGCCGCCACGGCGGGCATCGCGACCTCCGCGGCGACCATGAGCGACTGCAGCTGCGCCTCCCCGAAGCCGCTGCCGAAGAGGACGAGGCGGAGACCGGACCGTCCCGGGCTGTCGACGCGGACCGACGCGGCCGCCCCCTCCCCCGCGCGGGCCCCATCGCTCCAGGTGTCGAACCGGATCGCGGCGTGCAAGTCGGGGTCGAGGCGTCCGCCGGCCTCACGGAGCACGCCTGCCGCATCGATGAGGGCGACGCCGACTCCGAGGTTCGCCGCCAGATGCCCGAGCAGATCGCCGAGGTCGTCGGCGGCGTACTCGAACGACTGCGCGACCTTGCGCACGCGTGTCAGGGTGAGAGCGTCCCTGGCCTCGATGAGCATCCAGCATGCCCGAGCCAGCTGCACGGGCCGCGCGACGTCGAGAAGGGTGAGCCCGATCCGGTCCGCGAGGCGGAGGGCACCGGCATCGAGACCGGCAGCGCCGGGCAGGGCGAGGCCCGTGAACCCCCGATCGCGGACGCGGCGCAGCATCGCGTCCTGCTGCCAGGTCGTCGTCGGTGCTCCCGTCGTCAGGATCGCGAGCCGGGAGTCGCCGTCCGCGGGAAGATCGGCCTCCGCCGCTTCCACCACGACCGCGTCCCATCCGGTCTCGCGGGGGCCGGCGACCGGACGGAGGTCGCCGTTCTCCTCCTGCGCCAGGAGCGCACGCAGCTGCAGTCCCTCGTTCACGCGACGTCCAGTTCGGCGAGGCCGTAGGCGGACGGGACGACCCGCGCCCGCCGCTCCGGGCGCGCATTCCACCACGCCGGTGCCGGCAGCGCGATGACCGCCACCGTCCGGCCGGGGGCGAGCTCGGTGACTTCGAGCACCTCACGGGACACCGCGTCCAGGAGCACGATGATCTCGGGAGCAGCGGCGACGAGGACGCCGTCGGTGAGCACCGCGAGCGTCTCGGACCTCGTGACCACGCGATGCACCGCTCCGGCCAGCCCGGTGATCTCGACCGCGTTCACGTGCGGATCCGTGCGCGACGGCGCCGCCGACACGATGCGGCCCTCGGCGAGCAGGACCCCGCCGAGCAGCTCCGCGACCACCGGCAGCGGGGCGGTGAGGTGCGCGAGGAAACTGCGGCCGAGGGTGAGGGCACGCGCCAGGTGGTCCTCGATGGCGTGCTCGCGGAGGTCGCCCACGGTGAATCCGGCGAGCACGGCGCAGCCGACCCCGCCGGCCTGGATGATGGCCGAACGCACCACGCGCTCGGCATCGATCGCCCTCGTCGCCTCCACGAGCGCCACGCCGCCGGCCCCCGTCTCGCACGCGAACACCAGCCCCGGTACGCGGTCGACGAACAGCGACATCTGGTCGAGCCCCGGCACTGCACGCCCCGTGCAGTCCGCGTCCACGACGGTGTGCGATCCGGCCAGCGTGAGCGGAGCGAGGCCGTTCATCCCTCCGCCCTCGAGGGAGCACACGGCGGGGACGGAGTGGCCGAGCCACCGCTCGACCGCGGCGAGCAGCGGGGCGAACGGCGCGGCGCCGGGCATCCGCTCGCCGAGCAGCATCGTCGACCCCACGAACGCGACCCCGAGGCACGGCGTCTCCGGAGCGAGGGAGTCGACCGGCGCCACGTCGATGGGCCATCGCGCCGTCGTGTCGAGGATGAGCTCGAGCATCGTCGTGGAGCCCCCGCCACCGGATCCCAGCAGCGCATATCCGCGGGCGAGCGCCTTCAGGTCGTCCCGCTCCAGCCTCATACGATCCAGCCTAGGACGCGGCGGCGCCCTCGACCGGGGCGAAGTCCTCCGCGAGCCCGAAGGCCCGCGGGCCGAAGGTCGCGAGAGCCTCGGGGGTGCGCATCATCGCGGGTGTCGAGATGCCGAGCACCCGGACTCGCTGGCCGTAACGGAGGCCCTCCGTGGTGATGGGCTCGGCCGTCTCATGATCGACGACGCAGATGAGGTCGGGCACGATCGCGACAAGTCGTCCGCCCCGCCGCGCCGTGAGGTTCTCGTTCTGGAAGGCGATCTCGAACGTGTCGTCCTCCGCGGCGCCGAGCGGGGCGATGACGGCCCTGCCCTTGGCGAAACCCTCGGTCGTCCGCCGCTCGACGTCCATGACCTTCCCGACGCACAACTCGCGCACATGCGGGTAGAGCGTGGTCGCCAGGGTCTCGGCGATCGCCGCGAACGGGGAACGGTGCTCCTCCCGGGCGATCCGGATCGCCCGGCCCAGCGCGAGGGCCATGGAGATGGTGCGCGGCACCGCGGTCCGCCGCACATCCGCGCCACTCATCGCGTACTCCGCGATATGGCCGACGCCGCCCAGCCGGATCGTGATCCCGCGGGCGAGCCACTCCATCTGCCGATCATCATCGCCGGTGTCGATGACCACACGCTCCCCGCGCTCGCCGGCCAGGGCGAGCGGTGAACCGTGCACGCCGTACACCGCGAAGGTCTCCATCGACAGCTCGGGGAACGCCCGCCCCATGCCGTCCGCGTCGACGACCGGGAGCCCGGTCTCGGCCGCGACGATGAGCGGGATCATCGAGTTGATCCCGCCGCACTCGATCGGCATGGTCGCATCCGCGCGGCGACCGAGGTGATCCTCGAGCGTGCGCAGGGCGAGGGTGGGCTCCGTGCCGGCCGGGATCTTCTCGACCATCACGGTCGGCGCCCCCATCTGGGCCGTCGGGATGACGAACAGATCGTCCGGCAGCTCGTCCGGGTCGAGGATCGTGATGCTGCCGTCGCCGAGCACCCGCTCCACCAGCATCTTGCCGATGTAGGGGTCGCCACCGCCACCGGTACCCAGCAGCGTCGCCCCGCGTGCGAGGTCGGGGAGGTCCGCCGCCGTGAGCTCCCAGCTCATGCCACCGCTCCCGCCGTCGCGCGCCCCGTCGAGACCGTCCCGTCGAACCGGTGCGCCGGGATGTCGTAGCCGAAGTAGCCGGGACCGACCATCGCGAGGGCCGCGTCGGAGTGCCAGCGCTCATCGGCCGGCGCCGCGATCACGCGGACCCGCTGCCCGTAGCGCAGCCCCTCCGTCGTGATCGGCTCCCCCGACTCGCCGTCGAGCACCATGATGAGGTCGGGCGTGGTCGCCAGCACCCGGCCGTCCGCCTCAGCCACGAGGTGCTCGTTCTGGAACTGCAGCGTCAACGACGCCCCGCCGTCCCCGTCGATCCGTGCGCGACCACGGGCGAAGCCGGTCGTCGTCGCCCGATTCACGTCGGCGACCTTGCCGCCGAACAGCTCGCGACCGCCGAGGAGGCCGACGACCGCGGCGACCGGATCGGTCTTCGCCTCCCGTGCCTCCGCGATCCGCTGACCGATCGCGATGCACCGGGACAGCGACCCCGCCACCAGCGACTCCCGCGCCTCGACGCCGGTCATCAAGAAGCCCGAGATCATGACGGAGCAGCCCATCTCGACGCAGGCGACGCGGGCGATGCGCTCGGTCCAGGAGTTGTCGGCCGTCTGCAGCACCCCGGTGTTCCCCTTCTCGTCGCTGAACGCGAGGGGCGAGGCCGTCACGCCGGAGAGCGTCGGGAGCACCATCTGCAGTTCGGGGAACGCACGCCCCATGCCGTCCGCATCGACGAGCGGGAGGCCCAGCGCGGCCGCCGCCGCGATGGGGATCGTGGAGTTCACCCCGCCGACCTCGGCGCACGCGATGTGCGTCACGGGGCGGCCGAGGTGGATGCCGAGCGCCCTGACCGGCTCGATCACCTCGGCGAGGCTCGGCAGCTTCTCCACCATGACGGTGGGGGCTCCCATCATCGCCACGAACAGGACGAGCGCGTCGTCGGGCACGTCGTCGAGCGCCACGACCGTGACGTCCCCGGAGGTGAGCGCCTGCCGGGCGAGGAGCGCGCCGATGTAGGGGTCGCCGCCCCCGCCGGTGCCCAGCACAGCCGCGCCGCGGGCGAGGCCGTCGATGTCGGCGGTGGTGATCGTCGTGCTCATGTCAGGCCCCCATGTCGAGGTCGCCGACGGCCTTCACGCGGATGCGCGTGGCGTTGCCGGGCAGGTACGGGATGGGGACCTCGTCGAAGTCGATGATCGACACGGTCGCGGGCTTGGCGCCGGCGGCGATCGCCTTGTCGACGGCTTCCGCACGCACCTCGGCGAGCGTCTCGTCGCGACGACCGGGCTCGATCGCGTAGACCTTGTCGATCTCGCCGCCGACCTGCGCGATCGAGGCGCCGATGGCGTTCGCGACCGCGTAGTTCTCCGGGCGGTGCACGGCGCCGAACAGCGGCAGCTCATCCGGCAGCAGGATGGAGCCGCCGCCGACGGCCACGACCGCGATGGGCTCGGGCGACGTCCGCATGCGGTCCACCGCCTCCGCCACGCGCTCCGCGATCCGGGCGAGCACGCGCTCCACGAAGGCGGGGTCGAGGTGCGCGACCTTGGCGGGGTCTCCCACCTCGGCACGGCCCGCGGCGACGGCGATGTCGGTCGCCGTCAGGGTCGAGCCGCCGAAGACGAGCGCCTCCGTCGTCAGCTTGTACCCGACCGAAGCCGGTCCCACCTCCGCCGTCTCCTCGTCGACGATGCTGCCGCCGCCGATGCCGAGGGACAGCACGTCGGGCATGCGGAAGTTCGTGCGGATGCCGGCCACCTTCACCTCGTTGGCCGTCTCCCGCGGGAAGCCGTTGATGAGCAGACCGATGTCGGCCGTGGTGCCGCCCACGTCGATGACGGCGCAGTCGACGAGACCGCTGGTGGCCGCCGCCCCGCGCATCGAGTTGGTCGGGCCGGAGGCGAAGGTCGCGACCGGGTACCGGCGCACGTAGTCCTCGTCCATGAGCGTGCCGTCGTTCTGGCTGAGGAAGATCGGTGCTTCGATGCCCTGGGCGCGGACCGCAGAGGTGAGTCCGTCGACGATCTCCGACGCCAGCTCGCGGAGGGCGGCGTTGATGATCGTCGCGTTCTCGCGCTCCAGCAGTCCGATGCGGCCGATCTCGTGCGACAGCGAGATGGCGGCCTCCTCGCCCAGCACCGACGCCACGATCTCGGCGGCCTGCACCTCGAGGTCGTGGTTGACCGGGCTGAACACCGAGGAGATGGCGACGGACCGGATGCCGTGCGCCTTCATGTCCTCGGCGTGCGCGCGGATCTCGTCGGGGTCGAGCGGCGAGATCGGGCGGCCGTCGAACTCGTAGCCGCCGTGCGCCAGGTAGCTGCGCGCCTGCGTCGCCGCGACGAGGACCTCGGGCCAGTCGATCAGCGGCGGCAGCGCGCGCGTCGCGGGGAGGCCGAGCCGGAGCGCCGCGACCGGGGCGAGCCGGCTCGCCTGCACGAGCGCGTTGATGAAGTGCGTCGTGCCGATCATCACCGCGTCGATGTCGCTCCCCTCGAAGGCGTGCCCCGCACGGAGGTCTTCGATCGCCTGGACGATCCCGCTCGTCACGTCCGGGGTCGTGGAGTGCTTCACTCCGGCCAGGGTGCGGGTGCCGTCCATGAGGACGGCGTCGGTGTTGGTGCCGCCGACGTCGATGCCGATGTGCATGGTGCTCGCTTTCGTGGAGGTGGTTCTTGTCCGTCGCGTCTGCTCAGACCGCGGCAGGGGCGCTGTCGACCGGGCTCGCCTGCCGGGTGCTGGCGACGCCGACGCCGCGCACCCAGCCGAGCTTGCCGGCGACGATGTAGAGCACCATCGACAGGAAGAGGCTGAGCAGCGACGGGATGCCCCAGGTGACGAAGTACCCGACGAGGGAGGAGACCAGCCAGACGACGATCGTGGCGGGAACGATGCGCGGTGCGGTGGCCGGCAGCGTCCCGGCGTCCCTGGTCGCGTCGAGCTCGGGGCGCCAGCGGCGCACCACGTAGTACTCCGCGACCATGATCCCGGCGATCGGCGGGAAGGCGACGCTGAGCACGACGAGGAACTCGGTGAACTGCCCGAGGATGCCGACCGCGGCCAGAGCCGAGCCGACGACGCCGAGGACGATGGTGGTGGTGACGCGGTGGAGGTTCTTGCCGAAAGCTGTGGAGATGAAGTTCACGAGCCCGAGCGTGGAGGAGTACAGGTTCCAGTCGTTGATCTTCAGCGTGCCGGTGAGGACGATGAACAGACCGATGAAGCCGACCGACGAGGTCACGATCGCGACGATGTCGCCGGTCGCTGCGGCATGCGCGAGGAGCACGCCGGCCAGGCCGATCACGAACTCGCCGAGGGAGACACCGAGCACGGTCTGCTTGACGACGTCGGCGCGGGAGCGGTTGAACCGGGTCATGTCGCCGGTGATGATGGCGCCGACGATGAGGCCGCCGGCCACGATGCCCGTTCCCGCCCAGACGCTCATGGTCGGACCGGGAGCCGGACCGGTCAGCAGCTCGCCGATGTCGTGACGCGTGAGCTCGGAGATGACGGACCAGCCGACGAGGACGAGGAACAGCGGCACCGTGATGTTGGCGAGCCACTGCATGCCGACGAAGCCGAAGGCGACGATCGCGGTGACGGCGAGGCCGAAGATGAGGCTCCACGCCCAGACCGGCAGGGCACCGGGCATGAGCGCGTCGAGAGACTGCGCCGAGATGGCGGACTGGATGCCGAACCAGCCGATGAGGCTGATGCCGATCGCGAGGCCGACCAGCGAGGCGCCGATCTCCCCGAACCCGGTCCACCGGGCGAGGAGGGCGGTGTTGAGGCCTTCGCGCTGGCCGATGAAGCCGACCACGCACATGATCACCTCGAGGATGATCGAGCCGAACAGGAAGGCGAGGACGGCCTCGCCGAAGGTCATGCTGTAACCGAGGGTTGCGCCGAGGAGGAACTGGGAGAGGGCCGAGACCTGTCCGAATCGCTGGACGGCGATTCCGAACCAGGGCTTGCGGGCCTCGGGGGTCACTCGGGAGAGCGCGAAGTCGTCTGCGTGCGCCGTGCGTGCCATGGGAGTCCTTCGGGAGGAGGGAACGGGTTGTCGCCACCGTAGCCTCCGCCACAGGGCCCCCGACATGTGCATTACGCCCTGATCCCCCGCTTCCCTGTGCACCCCGCACACGCGCCGACACCCCGCACACGCGCCGAGACCCCGCTTACGCGGCGAGACCCCCTGCCTCCGACGTGGGCGACAGGGGGTCTCGGCGCGAAAGCGGCTCTCGCGGATCAGTGCAGGGCGTTCGCCTCGATGAAGGCGCGGAGGGCGCGCTCGTCGTCGGGCATCTCGGTCACGTGCTGCGGGGCGTCGAGCATGGCGCGTAGCTCGGGGGCGTACGCCAGCTCCACCCCGATGGCCTCGTGGATGGTCTCGGCGAACTTCTCGGGCTTGGCGG
The DNA here is from genome assembly GCF_017939615.1 of Microbacterium sp. BLY. Taxonomy (NCBI): domain Bacteria; kingdom Bacillati; phylum Actinomycetota; class Actinomycetes; order Micrococcales; family Microbacteriaceae; genus Microbacterium; species Microbacterium sp. BLY. The sequence continues at coordinate 1,471,803 of NZ_JAGKSR010000001.1, read as the reverse complement.
TCTCGAGCACCAGCATCGGCACCCCGGGCTCCACGTACTCGCGGGCGACCTTCACGCCGTCGGCGGTGTGCGGGTCGATCACCTCGCCGGAGGCCTCGTAGACGTCCCGGATCGTCGCCAGCCGGTCCTCGTGCGTCGAGGTGCCGCTCACGATCCCGAACTCCTCGGCGAAGCGGTCCTTCTCCGCGGAGAAATCGAAGAAGCCCTGCGCCTCCAGATCGTCCCAGGCTCCGACGACGCGCGCCGGGTCCCTGTCCACGAGCTCGAAGATGAACCGCTCGAGGTTCGAGGCCTTGGAGATGTCCATCGACGGGCTCGAGGTCGCGAGCGTCTGGGCGGCACTGCGGGGGCGGTACACGCCCGTGCGGAAGAACTCGTCGAGCACGTTGTTCTCGTTCGCGGCCAGCACGAGGCGCCGGATCGGCAGTCCCATCTGCTTCGCGAAGAACCCGGAGAGGATGTTGCCGAAGTTGCCCGACGGGACCGTGAACGACACCTCGGCCCAGCCGCCGGCATCGGTCGCCCGCAGCCACGCCCAGAAGTAGTAGACGGTCTGCGCGGTGATCCGGGCGAGGTTGATCGAGTTGACGGCGCCGAGGTGCTGTGCGCGCTTGAAGTCGAGGTCGCCGGCGAGCTTCTTCACGAGGTTCTGGCAGTCGTCGAAGACACCCTCGACCGCGATGTTGTGCACGTTCGCGTCGTCGAGCGAGAACATCTGCGCCCGCTGGAACGCGCTCATGCGCCCCTGCGGCGACAGCATGAAGACCGCCACCCGCTCCTTGCCGCGCAGCGCGTGCTCCGCCGCCGAGCCGGTGTCGCCCGACGTGGCGCCGAGGATGTTGAGGACCGAGTCCTGACGCTCGAGCGTGTACTCCAGCACCTGTCCGAGGAACTGCATCGCCATGTCCTTGAACGCCAGCGTCGGTCCTTCCGAGAGACCGACCAGCGTCAGGTCGTCGTCCACCTGCCGCAGGGGCACCACGACGTCCGGGAAGTCCGCGTAGGCGGCCGCCGTCATCCGCGCGAGATCCGCGCGCGGGATGTCGGTCGCGAAGAGCCCGAGCACCTCGGTGGCGAGCTGCGGGTAGGTGAGCGCCCGCCAGCGTTCGAGCGTCTCGCCGTCGACCTCAGGCATGACGTCGGGGACGGCCAGGCCGCCGTCGGGGGCGAGGCCCTCCAGCAGCGTCTCGCTGAACGACTGCGGCTGCATACCGCCGCGGGTGGAGATGAACGGCACGTGTGCTCCTCGGCTCGGGACTCGGCGCCTCCATTCTCGCAGGCCGCGAGGACCGCGATGGACGCGTGACGACGCTCACCCCCGCCCGACGCGGTCCCAGAGCCCCGCCCAGTGCGACGGCTGGAGATCGCGCGGGAGCCGGCACCCGTTCGCGCCCACCGCGGCGAGCGCCCGCTGAGCCCGTCGGCGATCGATGCGGCACGCTCTCGCCACGACGCCCGGCAGTCCGCTTCCGCCCGCCTGGAACACGCTGCGGACGAACGCCTCGTAGGCGCGACGCTCGCCGACCGCGACGAGAGGGGCGTCCCGCCGCGCGATGGTGAGGAGTCCCCCGTCCACGCTGGGCCGCGGCGAGAAGCCCCAGGCGGGCACCCTTCCCTCCAGCGAGAACGAGAACCAGGGTGCGGACTGGGCGGTCATCAGCGTGCCCCCGCCCACGCCGGCGCGCTTGCGGGCCACCTCCCACTGCGTGAGGAGCACCGCGTCGCGCCACGATCCGTGCGAGAGCAGCCGGCGGAGGATCGGGGTCGTGAGGTGGTAGGGGACGTTGCCGACGACGACGTCCGTCGTCAGCGGGTGCCGCGTCGCGTCGGCGATCTCGAGGCGGACGCCGGGGAGCGCAGGGCGCAGCCGGCGGATGCGGTGCTCGTCGATGTCGATCGCGGTGAGGGGTCGCCCGAGCCGCGCCAGCGGACGGGTGAGGGCGCCGTCACCGGCGCCGAGCTCGAGGATCGACCCGGTGGTGCGATCGACGAGGTGGATGATGCGCCCGATCGTCGGGCGATGGGTGAGGAAGTTCTGGCCGAGTTCATGGCGGCCGCCGTGAATCGAATGCGGGTGGGTGCGAGGCATGGTGCGCTCCGGAGGAAGTATCGGAGCACCTCGGGGAGGAACGCGTCAGAAAGGTCGACGAAGAGAGCCCGTCCCGAGGTGCGATGACATCTCGGTGGACGGCGCGCGGAGCCGTGCGGAACGCGAGCGCGCCGTCAGGAGCGGCGGTCGCGGAACACGAGAGTGCGCCCCATCACGGGCGCCATGCCTATTGTTCCCATGGCCGTCAGCATAGCGGTCAGATCCAGCCGCGCTCCTCCGCGAGCAGGACCGCCTGCTGCCGGGTGCTCACCGCGAGCTTCCCGAGGATGACGGAGATGTGGTTGCGCACGGTTCCCGGCGCCAGGGCGAGGGACCGCGCGATCTGCCCCGTCGTCTCCCCGCGGCGCCCGGCCCGGAGCACGTCCAGTTCGCGGTCGGTGAGCGGCGAGCGCTCGTCGCTCAGCGCGTCGGCGGCGATCTCCGGATCGACGTACCGGGCGCCGGCGGCGACCCGGCGGATGATCGCGGCGAGCTCGTCGGCGCCCCGCGACTTGGGCAGGAATCCCGCGACGCCGGAGGCGAGTGCCCGCCGGAGCACGCCGGGGCGGGCATGGCGGGTGACGACGATACAGCGGGTCGCGATCGTCCGGTGCAGCTTCTCGGCGACCTGCACCCCGTCGAGGCCGGGCATCTCCAGGTCGAGCAGGCACACGTCGGGCACGAGGCGCACGGCGGCCGCGACGGCCTCCTCGCCGTCCGCGCATTCGGCGACGACATCGATGTCGGGTTCGAGCCGGAGCAGGGCGGCGAGCGCGGAGCGGATCATGCCCTCGTCGTCGGCGAGCAGCACCCGGATCATCGCGCGGCCTCCGCACGGGCGGGCACGGTGACCGTGACGACGAACTCATCGGCACCTCGTCGCTGCTCGAAGGTGCCGCCCGCGTCGCCGATCCGCCGCCGCACGCCGTCGAGACCGAATCCGCCCGTCCCGTCCGGGGCCGCCGGATCGGCGTCATTGGCGATCTCGTACCGCCAGGCGTCCGCGGTCCGGTCGAGGACCAGCCGCGCACGACCGCCACCGCCGTGGCGCAGCACGTTGGTGGTGGTCTCCCTGATCACCGGACCGAGATCGGCCGCGGGTGCCGCGTCCGCATCGGGGTGGATGCGCGCGTCCACGGCGAGTCCCGCGGCGGCGAGCAGATCGCGGGCGTTCGCCAGCTCGTCGCCGAGCGGCACGGACCGGAACCGGGTCGCGAGGTCCCTGGTGCCCTGGCGCGCGTCGTCCACGCTCACCCGTGCCGCGCGGAGCTGCGCCATCCCCGCCTCCGGATCGGTGGGGAGCAGGCGCTCGGCCAGCTCGAGCTGCAGCGCGATCACCTGGAGGTGATGCCCCTGCAGGTCGTGCACGTCGGTCGCGACGCGCAGACGCTCCTGCGTCGCGGCCAGTCGCGCCTCGGACGTGCGCGCCCGGTCGAGGGTCACCAGCACGTCCCACCACCACAGCGAGCTCACCGTCATCCCGGGCAGCATGGCGCCGTAGATCACGGGCACCCACCACGGGACCCCCCAGCCGAAAGACGTCGTCGAATCGATCAGAGCGAGGACGATGAGGATCAGCGTCGCGGCCGCGACGACCCGCACCCGGATCCCCCGTGGCCAGCTCACCAGCACGAAGACCTGCACCACCGGCATCGCGGCGAGCTGCCAGCTGCCGACGACCGCTCCCGCGGTGGCCCCGTACGCCACGGCGACGACGACGGGGACGGTCAGCCGCGCCCACGCTACACGGGGCGCGGCGTCCGCACGATGGCGGTAGTCGTACAGCTGCAACAGGGTCGACGTGGTCCAGAGGATGCCGCCGACACCCACCACGAGCAGGGCGGCGCCGGTGCGGTCGAGGGCCAGCGCGATGCCCGTCCATGCCCCGGCGAGCATGAGCTCGATGAAGACCACCGCGCTGACGGTGTACCACCAGGTGGCGGTGATGCCCCGCGCGAGCTGGCGAGCACCGGGACCGGGGTCGGAGGGGGCGGGGAACGGGGTGCGCACGCTCCCACGATAGAGGCGTGACACATGTCACGGGGTGCGCCTGCGAACCGCATGCAGACGGGTGACGCCCCGGCACTGCCGCCGCGGGCGGGCATCGACTGGACTGGGGTCATCGCGACGGAGAGTCCGTCCGCACCGACACCCGGAGCCTCCCCCATGAACCTCATCGAGACCTTCCAGAATCTCGTCGCCCAGGTCCCCGACCTCGTCCAGCCGCTCATCGTCTCCCTCGCCGGGGCCGTCCCGTTCATCGAGGGCGAGGGAGCGGCCGGCATCGGCATCATCGGCGGCATCCCCCCGGTGATCGCGGCGGTCGCCGCGATGATCGGCAACTTCCTGTGCGTCGCCATCCTGGTGCTCGCGAGCGCCGGCGCCCGCCGCGCCATCGTCGACCGGTCGCGGGCGAAGCAGGCGGTCACGGTGGGCGGCGGCACCGGCCCGACCGAGGACGCCGTCCCGGCCGACACCGGGCGCGGATCCGCACGTCGCGAGAAGTTCCAGCGCGCCTTCGAGCGCTACGGCGTGCCCGGCGTCAGCCTCCTGGGGCCGCTGCTGCTGCCGACGCACTTCACGGCCACGATGCTGGCGGCCTCCGGGATCGGCAAGGGCCGCATCCTCCTCTGGCAGGCGGTCGCGATCATCGGCTGGACGACGGTCGTGGCGGTCCTGGTCGGCAGCGCCGTCTCCGCCATCCGCTGACCGCATCCGATGTCGGACGCCGTCGGCGGCCGGGCAGCGGACACCCCGCCGCCCGGTCGCCGATCAGTCGTCGACGCCGCGTCCGGCTTCCGGATCGGTCTGCAGCGAGACGCGCACCCGGGCGATGCGCCGCCGGTCGACCTCCGCGACCTGGATCGTCGCACCGGGCACCTCCACCGTGTCGCCGACCACGGCGAGCCGACCGAGCTGCTCCGTCACGAATCCGGCGATGGTGTCGGACGAGCCGCGGGGCATGGCGAGCCCCGTGGCTTCCTCGAAGTCCTGCAGGTTGAGGCGTCCGTCCAGCCCGTCGTCGGCGGAGACGAAGACCTCGGCGTCGTACTCATCGAAGATCTCGCCGACGACCTCCTCCACGAGGTCCTCCAGGGTGACGAGGCCGTCGGTGCCGCCGTACTCGTCGACGACGACCGCGATGTGGTGCCCCTCCGCCCGCATGCGGGTCAGTGTCGGCAGCACGCGCGCCGTGGACGGGATGTAGGGGATGTCGCGGACGAGCCCCTGCAGGGGCCGGTCGGGGTCGTCCCCCGCGGCCTCGAACAGGTCGCGTACGTGCACGAAGCCGGTGATGTCGTCGATGGACGTCTGCGACACCGGGTAGCGGGAGAAGGGCAGCTCGCGCACCTGCTCGATCGCGGCACCCACGGTGGCCGCCTCGTCGAGCGCCACGACCTCCGGCCGCGGCCGCATGACCTCGCTCACCTGGCGTCCGCGCAGCGAGAGCACGTCGTCGAGGATGCGGCGTTCGTCGTCGGGCAGCCCCTGGTGGGTCGCCACGATGTCACGCACCTCCTCGTCGGTGAGCTCGTCGCTGGTCTTGTGCGGGTCGCCGCCGAGCACGCGCACCAGCGCGTTGGTCGAGACCGACAGCAGCCAGATCACCGGGCGCATGACGTTCGCGAAGCCGTTGAGGGCCGGTGCCACGGCGTAGGCGAACTGCGCGTTGCGCTGGATCGCCAGCCGCTTGGGCACGAGCTCGCCGAGCACGAGCGACAGGTACGCGATGATCAGCGTCAGCACGATCGTCGCGAGGGTCATCGCGAGCGGCGGCGCGACGCCCCACCCTTCCAGCAGCGGCGCGACGGACGGCGCGATCGAGGTCGCGCCATAGGCGGCGGACGCGAAGCCCGCCACCGTCACGCCGATCTGCACCGCCGAGAGGAAGGTGTTGGGGTTGCGGGCCAGGGCGGCGACCTTCGCCCCGCGGCGACCGCGGGCGGCGATCGCGTTGAGTTGGCTCTCACGCAGCGTGACCAGGGCCATCTCCGTCGCAGCGAAGACACCGCCGATCAGCACGAAGAGCAGGACGAGGGCGATGTTCCAGAGCAGATCGCCCATCAGCGGGCGACCTCCTCGGTGGCGGGGTGAGCACCCGGGATGAACCGGGTGCCCGTACTGTCAGAGTCCGAAGAGTCAGAACAGCGCTGCGCGCTCACGAGTGCTCCTTGTCGATGGTGGGGGTGGGATCGGTCGAGGAAGAGACGGCGTTGCCGTGCCGGCGCGTCTTCATCAGGCTCGCGACGGTGGCGACCGCGATGGTCGCGGCGATGAAGAGCAGCGAGAACCAGATCGGGATCTCGGGAGCCCACAGCATCGGCTCACCGCCGTTGATGAACGGCACCTCGTTGACGTGCAGGGCGTGCAGCACCAGCTTCACACCGATGAACGCGAGGATGACGGCGAGGCCCTGAGCCAGGTAGACCAGGCGCTCGAGCAGTCCGCCGATGAGGAAGTAGAGCTGCCGCAGACCCATGAGGGCGAACGCGTTCGCGGTGAACACGATGTACGCCTCGTCGGTGAGGCCGTAGATGGCCGGGATCGAGTCGACCGCGAACACCAGGTCGATGAAGCCGATCGCGATGATCGTCAGCAGCATGGGCGTGACGTAGCGCTTGCCCTTCTGGACGACCGTGAGCTTGTCGCCGTTGTACTCCTCGCTGACCGGGAGGTGGCGACGGACGAATGTCATGAAGCGGCCGTTCGCGGGGTTGCTCTCGTGGCTGCTGAAGGCCTGACGGTACGCGAGGAAGAGCAGCAACGCGCCGAAGACGTAGAAGATCCAGGAGAAGTTCTCGATGAGGGTCGCGCCGACGGCGATGAAGATGCCGCGGAGGATCAGCGCGATCACGATGCCGATCATCAGCACCTTCTGCTGGTAGATCTTCGGCACCGCGAAGCCCGTCATCACGATGAGGAACACGAAGAGGTTGTCGATCGACAACGCCTTCTCGGTGAGGTACCCGGCGAAGTACTCGCCGCCGTACGTCCAGCCGGACACCATGCCGATGCCCACCCCGAAGAGGAGGGCGAGGCTGATGTAGAAGATCGACCAGCGCGCGGACTCGCCGATGCTCGGCTCATGCGGCTTGCGGACGTGCGCGAAGAACTCGTACACGAAGAACGCGATGGTGACCGCGATCGTGATGACCCAGATCAAGGGGGTGATTTCCAACGGGTACTCCAGACTCGGGCGTGATCGAACAGCGCCAAAGTCTTCCCCATCCCGTCGAGCGGGACCGGTGGGCCGGGATGCGAGGCATCCGTAATGACGACCCGACCGTGTCGGAGTACTCCCCTTGGATAATCCAGGGTACGAGACGGCGACCGCAGGATTCTGTGGATCTGCCGAGAGGACCTCGTAGACTGGACACGGTGACCGCCGGGGCGTGACGACCCCCGGCCTCCGGGCAGGTGGTCCCCGCGCGTCCGGCGTACCGACGAGAGGCCGGCTTCTCACCGGCGAAGGTGTGGTGGCACCGCGATCTGGCCCCCGCCCACACCTCCAGGGCTCCCACAACCTGGAGGAGAAATGAGATCACCCGACCCCGCCCGCACCCTCGCCGCGGAGCTCGCACACGCCACACCGGGCGCCCGTGTCGCCCTGCTCGGCCACGTCCACCGGCGGCGGGAACTCGCCACCGTCGCCTTCCTCATCGTCCGGGACCGTTCGGGACGGGCGCAGGTCGTCGTCCGTCCCGGCCAGGCGCCGCGCGACGGGCTGCCTCCCGAGGAGACGGTGGTGCGCGTCACGGGGACCGTCGCCGCGAACCCGCAGGCCCCCGGAGGCGTCGAACTCGTCGACCCGGAGATCGAGTACCTCTCCGAACCGGCGGCCCCGCCGGTCGTGGAGCTGTGGCGGCCGACGCTCGAGACGAGTCTGCCGACCCTGCTCGACCACGCGGCGGTGACCTGGCGGCACCCCGCCCGCCGGGCGACGTGGCAGCTCGCCGCGGCGAGCGTCCGTGCGTTCCGACGGGTGCTGGACGCCGCGGACTTCACCGAGGTGCAGACGCCGAAGATCGTCGACACCGTGACCGAGTCGGGGGCGAACGTCTTCCCCGTGGACTACTTCGGCAGGACCGGCTACCTCGCGCAGAGCCCGCAGTTCTACAAGCAGCAGCTCGTGGGGGTCTTCGAGCGCGTGTACGAGGTCGGTCCGGTGTTCCGTGCCGAACCGCACGACACCGTGCGGCATCTGTCGGAGTACGTGTCGCTGGACGTCGAGTTCGGTTTCATCCGCGACCACCGCGATGTGCTGGACCTCCTGGGGACGGTGCTGCGCGGCATGCTCGACGGCCTGCGCGCCGAGGCCGCGGAGGAGCTCGCACTGCTCGACGTCCCCCTGCCCGTCATCCCCGAGGAGATCCCCGTCGTGCACTTCCGCGACGCGCTCCGCCGGGTCGGCGCCCCAGCGGACGAGGACGACCTCTCCCCCGCGCACGAGCGGGCCCTCGGGGCCTGGGCCAAGGAGCAGTTCGGCAGCGACGTGCTCGCCGTCGAGGGGTATCCCCTGCGCAAGCGCCCGTTCTACACGCACCCGCAACCGGACGACGAGGGGTCGACGAACAGCTTCGACCTCCTGTTCCGCGGGCTGGAACTCGTGACGGGCGGCCAGCGTCTGCATCGACACAGCGAGGTGGTCGCCGCGATCGAGGCGCGAGGGGAATCCCCGTCGGCCTATGCCGGTTATCTCGAGGCGTTCGCGCACGGGATGCCACCGCACGGCGGCTTCGCCATCGGCCTGGAGCGCTGGGTGGGCCGCCTGGTCGAGGCGGCGAACGTCCGCGAGGTGACGCTGTTCCCGCGCGACCTCCACCGCCTCACCCCGTAACGAAGAGACGACGAGGGCGACCGCGGTCGGCGGTCGCCCTCGTTCGTCTGCGATGCGGGTCTACTCGCCTGTCTCGACCCATCCCGCCTGCTCGGCGCGATCGATGATCGCCGGGAGGACCTCGTCGAAGAAGCTCACCAGGACGGCGCGGATCCGCACCGCGTCGCGCGCGGACGTCGCCTCGCGGATGGCGCCGACGAACTCCTCGACGGCGGCCCAGTCCACCGCGTCCTTCGCGTGCTGCGTGAACCGGCGGATCTGCGGGCCGAGTCGGTCGATGGAGTTGGCCCGGGTGGCGTTGCCCTCGATCCGCGCGAATCCGGTCGCCGCGCCGCGCAGCGCGGCACCGAAGGCGACGATGTCCCGCTCCTGCACCGCCGCGGCCATGTCGTCGGCGAGCTCCACGAGGTAGGACACGTCGTCGTCCTGGATCACCGGGATGACGTGACGGACCGAGCCGATCCAGATGTCTCCGAAGAGATCGACGGCGTTGCGCACGCGCTCCAGGTCGATGGGGGCGACACGGGTGTACCGGTTGCGCTGCATCTCGACCAGGCCGTTGTCGGCCAGACGGTCGAGCGCGTGGCGGATCGGGGTCTTCGAGGTGCCCAGGCGCTCCGCGAGCTCGTAGTCCCGCAGGCGCTCGCCCGGCTGAAGCTCGCCGCTGATGATGGCATCCTGCAGGCGCACGAAAGCCTCATCGCTCATGGACCGGCGTTCGAGGGGGCCGCCAGAGAGTGTCACACTGCCTCCAGTGGGGGTCATGGAGAGTGAAATTCTACGTCTCAAGCAATATATCTCATCCGGCGGCCCCGCCCGCCCCGACCGGCCCTCGGGACTCAGGCCGAGGTGTCCCGGCCGACCCGGACGAGCATCTTCCCCGTGTTCGCGCCCCGCATCATGTCGAGGAAGGCGTCGACCGTGTTCTCGATGCCGTCGACGATCGTCTCGTCGTAGGCGATGCGCCCCTCGGCGAACCAGCCGGCCATCTTCTCGCTGAACTCCGGCGAGAGGTGCAGGTACTTCGCGAGCGTGAAGCCCTGGAGGCGGAGCGCCCGGGTGATGATGTTGGCCATGTTGTCCGGGCCGGGGACGCGTTCGGTGGTGTTGTAGCCGGTGATCGCGCCGCAGAGGGCGATGCGGCCGCCGTCGTTCATCACATCGAGGGCGGCCTCGAGGTGGTCGCCGCCGACGTTGTCGAAGAACACGTCGACGCCCTCGGGAGCCAGCGCGGCGAGCTGCTCGCGCACCGGCCCGTCCTTGTAGTTGAACGCGGCGTCGTAGCCGTACTTCTCCGTCAGCAGGGCCACCTTCTCCGGGGATCCTGCCGAGCCGATGACCCGACCCGCGCCGAGGAGTTTGGCGATCTGTCCGACCGCGGTGCCCACCGCGCCGGCCGCTCCCGACACGAAGACCGTGTCACCGGGCGCGAGGTCGGCGATCGCGGTGAGTCCGACGTACGCCGTGAGACCGGTCATGCCCAGGATGTGCAGCCGCAGCGACAGGGGCACCCCCGGCACCTCGGGGACGGGCCGGAAGGTCGATGCGTCCGCCTGCACGACGTCGCTCCAGCCGTGCTGATGCAGCACGACCGTCCCGACCGGGAGGTCGTCGGACGCGGAGGCGACGACCCGGCCGATGGCGCCGCCCGCGATGACCTCGCCGAGAGCGTACGGCGCGACATAGCTGCGCACGTCGTTCATCCGCCCCCGCATGTAGGGGTCGACGGAGACGAACTCGTTGGCCACCCGCACCTCGCCGGGCGCGGGATCGGCGTACTCCACCTGGACGGTGCGGAAGTCGTCGTGCGTGGGCCATCCCTCGGGCCGGCGGGCGAGCTGGATCTGGGTGCTGGTGGCGTGGGACATTTCTCTCCTTCGTGAGGATCTGGGGGGGGTGACGCGGTCGGCTCAGACGAGGAGGCCGATGGCGAGCGCGATGACGCCGAGCGCCGGGATGACGCCCTGCTTCAGGGCGGCGGACGCCTTGTCCGGGCTCGACAGCAGCAGCACGAGGCTGGCGGCGACCATCGACCCGGCGCCGGTGAAGACGAGGGTCGCGCCCACGGCCGTCGCGCCGGTGGCGAAGAGGACGATGCCGAGGAGGACGGCAATCGCGAGGAACAGGTTGTAGAAACCCTGGTTGAACGCGAGGTCCTTCTGTCGTGCGGCCTCGTCGGCCGTGCCGGTGCCGAACGTGCGGCGCGCGCGCTCGCTCGTCCAGGCGAACGACTCGAGCCAGAAGATGTAGACGTGCACGAGCGCAGCGAGGCCCGCGAGCACGAGTCCGGCGATGATCATGTCGGTCCCCCTTCCCGCGGCCGGGCCGCGGATTGTGTATCGGTCGTTCCAATATATACTGGATCGAGCGATTCACAAAAGGGCAGGAGCAGGCGCATGGGGCGCACACAGACCTTCGACACCGCCGAGGCGGTCCGGGCGGCGCGCAGCGTGTTCTGGGAGCAGGGCTTCGAGGGCGCGCCGCTGCCGGAACTCGAACGCGCGACCGGCCTCAGCCGCTCCAGCATCTATCACGCCTTCGGCTCGAAGCGCGGCCTCTTCGATGCCGCCGTCGAGAGCTACCTGGACGAGGTCATCCGCCCGCGCCTCGCTCCCCTCACCAGGGAGAGCGTGGAACCGGGCGCCCTGGAGGCGTACCTCACGGGGCTGCGTGCGGCACTGCTCACCACCGGGAGCCTCCCCGCGACGAGCGGCTGCCTCCTGGTGAACACCGCCGCCGCGCCCATCGGCACCGACGACGCCGTGGCCCGGGTCGTCGCGTCCTATCGCGCCGAGCTCCGCGCGGCCTTCGCGCGGGGCGTCGCGGCCGCCCGCCCCGACCTCGCGCCCACGGAGGCCGCGACCCTCGCCGACGCCTGCACCGGACTGGTGGTGTCCGCCTTCGCCCTCGTCCGCGTCGCCCCCGACGCCGCGGCGAGTGCGATCGACGCCGCCCTCGCCCTCCTCACCGACCGGCGGCGCGACTGAGGCCGTCCGGGCGAGCACCGACACGAAGAGCGCCCGGGAGGTGATCCCTCCCGGGCGCTCCCCTGCCGATGTCAGGGAACGATGACGGCGCGTCCGCGGATGCTGTTCGACGCGAGGTCCTCGTATGCCTTCGGACCGTCGTCGAGCGAGTAGCTCTCGGTCTGGACGTGGATCTTCCCGGCGCGGGCGAGATCGAGCACCTCGATCAGCTCGGCGCGCGAGCCCCAGTAGGGGATGCGCACGGCGGCGTCGTAGGCGATCGACCCGAAACCGAGCGTCATGCTTCCGCCGCCGATGCCGACGATCGTGATGTCGGCTTCGAGCGCGGCCACGCTCTGCGCCAGCGCGATCGTCGGGTTCGCGCCGACGAAGTCGAACACGGCGTTCGCGCCGAGGCCGCCGGTGAGCTCGCGGATCTTCTCGGCGGCGGACGCGTCGCTGATCAGGACGTGATCGGCGCCGACCTCGGTCGCCAGCTTCAGCTTCTCGTCGTTGACGTCGAGGGCGATTACCGTGGCCCCCGAGATCGCCTTCAGGATCTGGATGCCGACGTGTCCGAGACCTCCGGTGCCGATCACGACCGCGTACGTGCCCGCACCCAGTTTCGGGAGGGCGTTCTTGATCGCGTGGTACGGCGTGAGACCCGCGTCGGTCAGAGAGACGTTCTGCACGGGATCCAGATCACCCAGCGGGACGAGGTGGCGCGCGTCGTCGACGATCATGTACTCGGCCATCGATCCCTGGCTGCCCAGCCCCGGAGGACGGATGCCCTCGGCGGCGGCGTTGGTGCAGTAGTTCTCCTTGCCCATCGCGCAGTTGTGGCAGCGGCCACAGCCCCAGGGGCCGTACACGGCCACGGCGTCCCCGACCTTGAGCGTCGACTCGACGCCCTCGCCGAGCTCGTGCACGATGCCGGCGCCCTCGTGACCGAGCGTCAACGGCAGCGGGTAGCCCTGCTCGTGGTAGTCCTTCTCGGAGAGACCCATGACGTAGTCGTCGGAGTGGCAGACGCCGCCCGCGGTGATCTTCAGGAGCACCTGACCGGGTCCGGGCTTCGGAATCGGGATATCGACGACCACCGGGGGCTTGCCGATCTCGACGTAACGGAGAGCTTTCATGAGCATCTTCTTCCTGGCGTTCGAGAGGCTGCCGCGCGGTGCGGAGGCGGGGCTCTCGATACCGTCCCCTCCAGTATGACCAGAGCCCTGTCAGAGCGCGAAGAGACGCCAGGATGCCGTGTGCACGCCGCCCGGCGGAAACACGACGAGGTCGATGCCCGAGGCGAACGCGCCGGGCGGACACGTCATCGGCTCGACGGCGAGGCCGAGGCGGTCGGTCGCCGCGTCCGGGGTGTCGGCGGTGTGCACCTGCACCCAGGGGCAGGCCTCGTCGAACGCGATGGCGACGCCGGTGCCGGCCGGTGACTGCACCCGCACCTCCGCGATGCCGTCCGCACGCGACAGCGCGGTGAACGCGTGGTCGATGAACACATCGCCGAGGACGCGGGGGGCACGGAAATCCCATTCGGGATGTGCGGTCACCGGCTCGACGACGATCGGGCTCAGCCGGTCGGCGGTGACCGTGAGCACCTCCGCGGCGGGCAGCGTGAGCGTCCAGGCATCGACGCGTTCCCCGGGGGCCGCCACGAGATACGGATGCGGTCCCGTCCCCCAGGGCGCGGCGTCCGGCCCGAGGTTCCGGCCGGTGACGGCCTGGCGGAGACCGCCCTCGTCGATGCGGTACTCGACCTCGACCTCCACGCGGAACGGATATCCCGTCTGCGGCTCGATCGTCCCGGCCAGGACGACACAATCATCGGCGACGACCCGATCGGCGAACTCGGTCCAGAGGACGAGTCCGTGCAGGGCGTGTGACCGCGCGGGCTCGGTGAGCGGGAGCCGGTGCTCGACGCCGCCGAACGCATACCGCCCGTCGACGATGCGATTCGGCCACGGCGCGAGCGTCGCTCCCCGGTAGGCGGGACGCACTTCCCCGGCGGCGAACGGCACGACGAGATCCCGTCCCTCGAACGTCAGGCTGCGCAGGGTCGCCCCCACACTCGCGATCACGGCTTCGTAGCCGTGACCGGCAATCGTCCGCTGCCGCCCGGACCGGGGGCGCGGACCTGCGACAGCCTCCCCCGTCACAGGCCCTGCGCCAAGCGGTAGTACGCCTGGTTCCAGCGCACCTGCTTCTGGAATTCCGGCAGCGTCGTCGACTCGTCGATCACCAGCAGCTCGACCTCGGCCATCTCGGCGAAGTCGCGGAAGGCCTCGAGACCGACGGCCGTCGACATGACGGTGTGGTGCGCCGCCCCCGCCGTCAGCCAGGCGGCGGCGCTCGTGGTGAAGTCGGGGGCCGGCTTCCAGACGGCGCGCCCCACCGGGAGCTTCGGCAGCGCGGCACGGGGTTCGACGTTCTCGACGACGTTCGCGGTGAGGCGGAACCGGTCGCGCATGTCGCTGAGCGCGACGACGATCGCCGGCCCGGGATCGGCCGTGAAGACCAGGCGCACCGGGTCGTCCTTGCCGCCGATGCCGAGCGGATGGATCTCGAGGCTCGGCTTCGCGGTCGTGAGCGACGGTGAGACCTCGAGCATGTGCGCACCGAGGATCAACTCGTCCCCCGGGGTCATGTCGTAGGTGTAGTCCTCCATGAGGCTCGCTCCCCCGGGGAGGCCCGCGCCCATGACGTTCGCGACGCGCACGAGGATGGCCGTCTTCCAGTCGCCCTCGGCCCCGAAGCCGTATCCCTCCGCCATCAGCCGCTGCACCGCGAGGCCCGGCAGCTGCGTCAGCGCACCGAGGTCTTCGAAGGAAGTGGTGAAGGCGCCGAAGCCGCCCTCCTCGAGGAAGGAGCGCAGCCCGATCTCGATCGCCGCCCCGTCCCGCAGGGATCGGTGGCGCTCGCCGCCCCGGCGCAGCTCGGGGGCGACGTCGTAGAGCTCCTCGTACTCGGCCACGAGGGCGTCGACGGCGGAGTCCGTCACCGCGGCGACCGCGGCGGCCAGGTCGTTCACGCCCCAGGTGTTGACCTGCACGCCGAAGCGCAGCTCGGCTTCGGTCTTGTCGCCCTCGGTGACGGCGACGAAGCGCATGTTGTCGCCGAAGCGGGCGAGCCTGAGCGATCGCGCCGCCGCGAGTCCGGCGGCCGCACGCTGCCACGTGGCGATCTCCCGCCGCACGCGCGGGTCGCTCACGTGACCGACGACGGTCTTGCGCGGCACCCCGAGACGCGTCTGGATGTAGCCGAACTCCCGGTCGCCGTGCGCCGCCTGGTTCAGGTTCATGAAGTCGAAGTCGATGTCGGCCCACGGCAGCTCGACGTTGGCCTGCGTGTGCAGGTGGGCGAGCGGCTTCCGCAGGGCGTCCAGCCCGGCGATCCACATCTTCGCGGGACTGAACGTGTGCATCCAGGCGATGAGTCCGATGACCCTGTCGTCCGCGTTGGCCTCGAGCGCGGTGCGCGCGATGGCGGCGGAATCGGTGAGCACCGGCTTCCAGACGATCCTCACCGGCACCTCGCCGGCCTCGTCCAGGATCCGTGCGATCTCCTGGGACTGCGCGGCCACCTGCGCGAGCGTCTCGGGGCCGTAGAGGTGCTGGCTGCCGGTGAGGAACCAGACCTCGTAGCCGTCGAGCGAGGTGGAGAGCGGGGTGCGGGGCATGAGGGGTCCTTCGGTGTGACGGGTCGGGGTCAGAGTGCGGTGGTCGCGACGGCCTCGACGGCGAGGCCCGCGCGGTAGCGGTCGAGGTAGACCGTGAAGCCCGCGACGTCCGCGGGGTCGGGCGGGGCGACGGTGAGGGCGGCGGTGGCGAAGATCGAGTGATCGAGGTACTCGCCCAGGGTGCGCGTCTCGGCGTGTGCGAGGTACGACGCGAGCACCGCGATCCCCCAGGCACCGCCCTCGGCGGCCAGCTCCCCCACGGCGACCGGGGCGCCGAGGGCTCCGGCGAGGAAGCGCTGCGCGGCTCCGGCGGTGCGGAACAGCCCCCCGTGCGCGAACATGCGGTCGATCACGACGCCCTCGGTCTCCAGCACGCGCATCCCCAGTGCGAGCGTGCCGAAGACGCCGTAGAGCTGCGCGCGCATGAAGTTCGGCAGTGTGAAGGCACTGTCGGGTGTGCGGACGAAGAGCGGCCGCCCCGCGGTGAGACCGGCGATCGGCTCGCCGGCGAGATGGTTGTACGCGAGCAGGCCGCCCGCATCGGCCTCCCCGTCGAGGGCCTCGCGGAAGAGCGCATCGAAGACCGCGTCGTCGTCGAGCGGGCGCCCGGCGACGGCCGAGAAGCGGGCGAAGAGCCCCGCCCAGGCGGCGAGCTCGCTGGCGCCGTTGTTGCAGTGCACCATCGCGACGGCATCGCCGGCGGGAGTGGTCACGAGGTCGACCTCGTGGTGCACGCCGATGAGCGGGCGTTCGAGCACGACCATCGTGAAGATGCTGGTGCCCGCGGAGACGTTGCCGGTGCGCGGCGAGACGGAGTTGGTCGCGACCATGCCGGTGCCCGCGTCGCCCTCGGGCGGGCAGAGCGGGATCCCGGCGGCGAGCGTGCCCGTCGGATCGAGCAGCCGCGCCCCCTCGTCGGTGAGCGTGCCGGCCGGAGCGCCGGCGGGCAGCACGGTCGGCAGGAGGTCGGTGAGGCCGACCGGAAGGCGGCCCGCGGCGAGGGCGTCGTAGGCGTGCACCATCCGTGCGTCGTAGTCGCCGGTCGCCGGGTCGATCGGGAACATGCCGGAGGCGTCGCCGACGCCCAGCACGCGTTCCCCCGTGAGCCTCGCATGGACGTAGCCGGCGAGTGTCGTGACGGCATCGAGCTCCGGCAGATGCGCCTCGTCATCGAGCACGGCCTGGTGCAGATGGGCGATCGACCACCGCAGCGGGATGTTGACCCCGAACAGGGCGGTCAGCTCCTCCGCGGCCGCCCCGGTGTGGGTGTTGCGCCAGGTGCGGAACGGCACGAGCAGCCGCCCCGCCGCATCGAATGCCAGGTAGCCGTGCATCATGGCCGAGATCCCGATCGCGCCGAAGGTCGCGGGGCGTACCCCGTGGCGTTCCGCGGCGTCAGCGCCCAGCGCGGCGTAGGCCGCCTGCAGGCCGGTCCAGACGTCGTCGATCGCGTATGTCCACAGGCCGTTCTCGAGGCGGTTCTCCCAGGTGAAGGAGCCGGTGGCCAGCACGTCCGTGGCGTCCGCGCCGATCAGGCACGCCTTGATGCGGGTGGAGCCGAGCTCGATGCCCAGGCTCGTGCGTCCGGCGACGATGTCGTCCCGAGCGGTCGTGGGGGTCGTGTCGCTCATCGTCGGGCATCCGTCCGCTGTCCGTAGACGTTCTGGTAGCGGGCGAACAGGCTGTCGATCGCCTCCTGCGGGATCGGCAGCAGCGGACCGGCCTCGCGGGCATGGTGGACCGTGCGCGCGACGTCCTCGACCATCACGGCCGCCTTCACGGCGTCCTCGGCGTCGACGCCGATGGTGAACGGTCCGTGGTTGCGCATGAGAACGGCGCGGCTGCGATGCCCACGGAGCGTCTGCACGATCCCCCGGCCGATGGAGTCGTCGCCGATGATCGCGAACGGTCCGACCGGGATGGGTCCGCCGAACTCGTCGGCCATCGCCGTGATGACGCAGGGGATCTCCTCGCCGCGGGCGGCCCAGGCGACGGCGAACGTCGAGTGCGTGTGCACGACGCCGCCGACCTCGGGCATGTGGCGGTACACGTAGGCGTGCGCCGCCGTGTCGCTCGACGGCGACCGGTGGCTGCCGGCGGTGCCGGGGACCACCGTGCCGTCGAGGTCGCAGAGGATCATGTCCTCGGCGGTGAGGGCGTCGTAGCGGACGCCCGACGGCTTGATCACGAACAGATCGGCCCCGGGCACGCGGCCCGACACGTTGCCGCCGGTCCAGACGACGAGTCCGTAGCGGACGAGTTCCGCGTGCAGGCGGGCGACGTCCTCCCGCACGGTCCGGATGGCGGCGTCGACCTCGGCGGAGAAGAGAGGGGTCTCGGTGGTCACGACAGTCACTCCCGCTTCCGGGTGACGGCCCGCTGCAGCAGCACGAACACGAGCAGGATGCCGCCCGTGATGATCGTCGTCATCTCGGGCGGGATGCCGCCGTCGCGGGTGATGAGCACGTTCATCAGTCCGAGCACGAGCGCGCCGACCACCGAGCCGAGCACGTAGCCGTACGCCCCGGTCAGCACCGTGCCGCCGATGACGGCCGCGGCGATCGCGTCGAGCTCCCAGCCGATGCCCGTGATGTTCTGCGCCGTGCCCAGTCGCGCCGTGTAGAGCACGGCCGCGAGGCCGGCGAGCGCGCCGCTGATCACGTACACGAGGACCTTCGTGCGCGGGACGGGAAGGCCCATCAGCAGCGCGGAGCTCTCGGAGCCGCCGATCGCGTAGACGGTTCTGCCCGTGCGCGTGCGATGCAGCACGAAGAACGCCGCGACCACGACGATCACCGCGATGAGCACGGCCGGCGTGATCACGAGGTCGTTCACCTTGGGACCGTCGATGATCTTCAGCTGCGTCCCGATCCAGCGGATGGGGGAGTCCTCCCCCAGGCGTTCGGGCTTGGTGCTGAGCAGCGAGGCGAGACCGCGTCCGAGGAACATCATCGCCAGCGTCGCGATGAACGGCTGCACGTTGAAGTACCGGATCAGCACTCCCGAGACGATGCCGAACAGCACGCCGATGCCGATCATGGCGACGATGACCGCGATGGCGTTCCAGCCCGCGTTCGAGAGCATCACCCCCGCGACCGACGACACCGCGATGATCGAGCCGACCGACAGGTCGATGCCGCCGGTGAGGATCACGAAGGTGAGGGCGACGGCGAGCACGATGAGGTGGGCGTTGTTGATGAGCAGGTTCGACAGCGTGTTGAACTGCACGATGCGCCCGTAGGCGATCTCTCCGAAGATGACCATGCCCACGAAGATGACCACGGACGCGATCGTGGGGAGCACCGACGGGTTGGCGGAGATCATCCGGCGGATGCGGTCCGTGACGGTCTCGCTCGTCTGCGACGCGGGGGTCGCGGTCACGGCGCTCATGCGGCCACCTCTTCCTTCGTCTGGGCGCGGTCTGCGCGTGGGGGCCGGCGTCGGGAGCGGAACCAGTCGCGCACGCGTTGCGACTGCAGCAGGCAGAGCACGACGATCACGATGGCCTTGAATGCCGGCGTCGCCGAGGACGAGACGCCGAGGTACAGCACGGTCTTGTCGAGCGTCGCGATGAGCAGGGCCCCCACGAAGGCCCCGCTGAGCGAGAACTTGCCGCCCGAGAGCGAGGCGCCGCCGATGACGACCGCGAGGATCGCGTCGAGTTCCAGCTGATACCCGGTCCGCGAGATGTCGACCGTCATGACGCTGCCGACCGACATCACTCCGGCGATACCCGCGAGGATGCCGCTCATGATGTAGGCGGTGAGCAGCAGGCCCTTCGGCTTGATGCCCGCCATCCGGCTGGCTCGCGGGTTGATGCCGATCGCCTCGATCATGAGGCCGAGCGCACTGCGCCGGACCACCCATCCGACGGCGATCACGATCAGCACCGCGAGGAGGAACACCACGGGGATGCCGAAGACGAAGCCGTTCGCGATCCAGCGGAAGGAGTCGTTGGAGGCGGTCGTGTTCTGGCCGCCCGTGATCACCTTGGCGATGCCGCGTCCGGCGAGCATCAGCACCAGCGTGGCGATGAACGGTTGCAGGCCGACATACGCCACGAGGACGCCGTTGACCGCACCGAGGATGCCGGTGATCACCAGGGCGAGTCCCACGGCGGCGAGCGCGGCGCCGAACGAATCCCCGGCCGCGCGGAGGAACTCCATCGACACCGCGCCGGCGACGGCCATGAGCGAGCCGACCGAGAGGTCGATGCCCCCTGTGGCGATCACGAGGGACATGCCGATCGCGATCATCATGATGGGCGCCGCCTGGCGCAGGATGTCGACGAGGTTGCCGACGAGATTGCCGTTGTTCGGGTTGATGGACAGTGCGAGGTAGGTGGGGTCCTTGATCGTGTTCAGCGCGAGGAGCGCGAGGATCGCGACGATGCCCCAGAAGAACGGCTTGTGGATGAGGTTCCGCCAGACGGCGGTGTCGGCGGACGCGGTCATCGCGTGGCCTCCTTGTCGGTCGTGGGGGTGACGCCGTCGGGCACGGCTCCCTCGGTGTCGTCGAGGGTCTCCGCGGCGGCCTCGACGCCGTGCGCGGCGATCACGTCGACGATCACCTGGGCGCTCACGTCGGGGCCGTTCTGGATCTCGCCGATCTTGCGGTGGTCCTTCAGCACGACGATCCGCTCGGAGAGCCGCACGACCTCCTCCAGTTCCGAGGAGATGAAGACCACGGCGACGCCCTGCTCGGCGAGCTCGGCCACCGCCTCCTGGATCTCGGCCTTCGCACCGACGTCGATCCCTCTGGTCGGTTCGTCGAGGATCAGCAGCTCGGGGGTCGTCGCCAGCCACCGGCCGAGCAGGACCTTCTGCTGGTTGCCGCCCGAGAGGTTCTTGATCATCCGATCGGGATCGGCGGGGCGGACGTTGAACTGCTCGATGTAGCGGGAGACGATCGCATCCTGCTCCTTGCGGCTCATGGGCCGCGCCCAGCCGCGCTCGGCCTGGACGGCCAGGATGATGTTCTCCCGCACGGTGAGGTCGCCGACGATCCCCTCGTCCCGCCGGTTCTCGGTCGAGAACGCGATGCGTCGCGGCAGCGCGTCGGACGGGGACTTCAGCTCGACCGGCCGCCCGTGCAGCTCGATCGTGCCTTCGTCGGCCCGATCCGCGCCGTAGAGCAGCCGGGCGAGCTCCGTGCGTCCCGACCCCAGCAGGCCGGCGAATCCGACGACCTCGCCCGGCTTGATGTCGAGGTCGGTCGCCTCGACGGCTCCCCGGCGAGCGATGCCCGATGCCGAGAGCAGCGGCTTCTCGTCGGCGTCGCGCTGGGCGCGGCGTCGGTTGCCGCCGAGGGACTTCAGGGCGTCGAGATCCTTGCCGATCATCTTCGAGATCAGACCGTGCCGGTCGAGGTCGCGCGTGAGGTACTCCCCCTCGTACCGGCCGTTGCGCAGCACCGTGAGCCGGTCGCTGATCGCGTACACCTGATCGAGGAAGTGGGAGACGAAGAGGATGGCGACGCCCTGATCGCGCAGGGAGCGGATGACGGTGAAGAGCCCCTCGACCTCGGCGGCGTCGAGACTGGAGGTCGGCTCGTCGAGGATGAGCACCTTGGCCTTGATCGCCATCGCCCGGCTGATCGCGACGAGCTGCTGCAGGGCGATCGACAGGGTCGACAGGGGCGTCCGGGTGTCGAGATGGCCGAGTCCGAGACGGCTGAGCGCCTCGGACGCCGCGCGGTGCGTGGCGGTCCAGTTGATGCCGAGCGCGCCGCGCACCTCGTGACCGAGCATGACGTTCTCGCCGATCGACAGGTTCGGGGCGAGGTTGACCTCCTGGTAGACGGTCGAGATCCCGGCGTCCTGCGCGTCCCCGGCGCCGCTGAAGCTGCGTTCCTGACCGGTCACGACGATCGATCCGGCATCGATCCGGTAGACGCCCGTCAGCGCCTTGATGAGCGTCGACTTGCCGGCGCCGTTCTCGCCCATGAGGGCGTGGACCTCGCCGGGGAGGAGCCGGAAGTCGACTCCGTCGAGGGCCTTCACCCCGGGGAACTCGATCGAGATCCCGCGCATCTCCACGATGGGCAGTGCGTCATTCATCGCTGTCTCTCCGTCCGCGGGGCCCGGGTGGCGCGGTCGCCTGCGCCACCCGGGCTCGCTGCCGGATCGCTCCGGCGTCGGGTTCTCTGCTCGATCAGTACTTGCGGTCGGCCAGCACGGCCTGCGCGGCCTCCGCCGAGTCGAACGCCTCACTGGGAACCACGATGTAGGAGTCGACATCCTCGCCGGCGAGCGTCTTCTCGACGACCTCGAGCGCCGTCTCGCCGAACAGCGGGTTGTACTCGTGCACGTAGCTGAGCTGACCGTCGGCGAGCGCCTGCATGGCGTTCTTGGTGCCGTCGATCGTGGCGATCTTCACGTCCTCGCCGACGACGAGCCCGGCCTCCTCCGCGGCCTGCGCGGCGCCGAGGCCCATCTCGTCGTTCTGCGCGAACACGAGCTGGATGTCGTTGTTCGATGCCTTCAGCATCGTCTCGAAGACGCTCTTGCCCTCTTCGGCCGACCAGTTCGCGGTCTGCGCGTCGACCTTCTTCAGCGACGAGTCGCCCAGACCCTCGTCGAAGCCGGTGTTGCGCTCGTTGACCACGCCGACGCCGGCCGGGCCCTCGAGGACGACGTAGTTGCCGCCGTCGGGGAAGGTCGCGGCGGCCCAGCTGCCGACCTCCTTGGCGACCTCGACGTTGTCGGGCGCGATGCGGGTGACGTACAGGCTGTCGTCGTCGGGCTCGATGCCGCGGTCGAGCAGGATGACGGGGATCTCCGCCTCCTGGGCCCGCTTGAGCGAGTCCTCCCAGCCGGACGCCTCGGTGGCGGAGAGCAGGATGACGTCGACGCCCTCGTCGACGAACGACGTGAACGCGTCGATCTGCGACTTCTGGTCGAGGTTGGTGGCGGGCGCGTACTTCAGGTTGTATCCGGCCTCCTCGGTGAAGGTGTCCTGGATGTTCTGCTCGTTCGCCTCACGCCACGCCCCCTCGGGCCCGACGGCGACGAAGCCGACGGTCGTGATCTCGTCCGAGCCGCCGCCGTCGCCGGCGTCCGAGTCGCCGGTCGAGCAGGCCGCGAGGCCGATGGTGAGTGCGCCGACTGCTGCCAGTCCGAACGCGATGCGGGTGCGCTTCTTCGCGGACATTTCTCTCTCCTTTGAGATGCCGGCGGTCAGTCCGGCGGTGGTGGGCCCCCCGGGCCCGGTCGTGAATGCAGGACACCGACGTGGGGTCCTGCCGTGATGTTACCGGGAACAATTTTGGAACCGCAAGAGCTTCCCCCAAAACCGGGCGTCTCAGACGATAACGTTCCTGTTACCGATCACAGTTCATCGGCGGACTCCAGTTCTGCCGCGATCATCTCGACCACCGTGTCGACCGTGACCCCCGGCCCGTTGCTGAGTTCCCCGATCTTCTCCCGGTCCTTCAGCACCACGATGCGGTCGCTGAGCCGCACCACCTCTTCCAGCTCGGACGAGATGAACACCACCGCCACGCCGTCGCCGGCCAGCTGGCTGATCCGGCGCTGCACCTCGACCTTCGCCGTGATGTCGATGCCACGGGTGGGCTCGTCGAGGATCAGCACATGGGGCCGGACGGCGAGAGCGCGGGCCAGCAGCACCTTCTGCTGCGTGCCGCCCGACAGCAGCCCCACCGGCCTGTCGAGGTCGCGAGGGTCGAGATGGAGCGCGTCGACATAGGTCTCCACGAGCGCCGCCGACTCCGCCGCACTGATCGGCCGGGTCCACCCGCGCAGCGCCTGCAACGACAGGAGGATGTTCTCGCGCGCCGTGAGCTCGCCGATGATCCCCTGCGTGCCCCGGTTCTCCGCCGACAGGGCGATCCGGTGCCGCAACGCCGCGGACGGACTGCGCAGGTTCACCCGCTCGCCGTCGACCCAGAGCTCGCCGCTGTCGGCCCTGACCGCGCCGCTCAGCAGCGAGGCGAGTTCGGTGCGTCCCGACCCGCGCAGTCCTGCCAGACCCACGATCTCCCCGCGCTGGACCTCGATGTCCATGCGCTCCAGTTCTCCGCGCCGACCCACCCCCGACGCCTGCATCGCGGGCTCCCCGTCTCCCGCGTAGTGGTGCGCCTTGCGCTCGGAGCCGAGCGCGCGGAGGCTGTCGATGTCCTTGCCGAGCATCTTCGAGATCAGGTCGACGCGCTCGAGATCGCGGGTCGCGAACTCCCCCACGCACACCCCGCCGCGCAGCACCGTCATGCGGTCACTGATCGCGAAGGCCTGCTCGAGGAAGTGCGAGATGAACAGGATGGCGACCCCGCGTGCGCGCAGCCCGCGGATGACGCGCATCAGGGTGGCGACCTCGGCCGCATCGAGGCTCGAGGTCGGCTCGTCGAGGATCAGCACGCGGGGCTCGTCCACCACGGCGCGCGCCAGGGCCACGAGCTGCTTCTGCGCGGGCGTGAGCAGCGCCAGCGGCGTGCGCGGATCGAGGTCGTCGAGCCCCAGCCACGCCAGCGCCTCGGCGGCGTCCGCCCTGGTGCGTCGCCAGTCGATGCCGAGACGCCCCCTCCGCTCCCGGCCCAGCATGACGTTCTCCGCGACGCTCAGGTTCGGACTCAGCTGCGCCTCTTGGAAGACGGTCGCGATGCCCGCGGCCCTGCTGTCGGCGACGCCGGTGAAGCGGCGCGGCTCGCCGTCGACGACCACAGCCCCCTGCGCGGGCACGACGGTGCCGGTGATGACGGCGACGAGGGTCGACTTGCCGGCCGCGTTCTCACCCATCACCGCGTGCACCTCGCCCGCGAAGAGCCGGAAGTCGACCGCGTCCAGGGCGCGGACCCCGGGGAAGTCGACCGTGATGCCGGCGAGCCGGACGACCGGCTCGGCATCACGGGCGAGGGTCATCGCTGCTCCCGGGGCGCGGCGGAGGACGCTCGGGCGACGAGCTCGGTGGGGATGCGCGTGAGGGCCGGGATGTCCCGTCCCTCGATGGCGGCCCGCAGCATCTCGACCACCGCCACCCCGAGAGCCCCGAAGTCCTGGCGCACGGTCGTGAGGGGCGGGAGGAAGTGCCGGGCGAGGGGGATGTCGTCGAAGCCGACCACGCTCAGATCGGTGGGCACCTCGAACCCCCGGTCGTGGAGTCCGTGGATGAGGCCGATGGCCATGTCGTCGTTCGCGGCGAAGATGGCCGTGTAGTCGGGCAGCCTCGTGAGGCCCTTCGCGAAGTCGTACGCGAAGTCGGCCGACCAGTCGCCGACGACGATGGGCCGCTCCCGGATCCCCCACGACTTCGCCCGGGAGTGGAAGGCCCGCTCGCGGGCGCGGGCGTCGAGCCAGTCGAGGGGACCGGACAGGTGCAGGATGTCGCGGTGGCCGAGCGCGACGAGATGGTCGACCACGAGCGTCGTCCCCGCGTGCTGGTCGATCGACACGGTGAGGAAGCTGGGGTCGGCGTCGGCCTTGACGACCAGCATCGGCACGGTGATCGCGATACGACGCAGGGCCGCGACCGACGAGGAGCGCGGGGCGATCACGCACAGCGCGTCGACCCCCTGCGTGGTGAGGTTGTCGACCGCCTCCTGCGGAGAGATCGCATCCCCCTCGTGCAGGGCGATCGACGTCACCGAGTATCCGGCCGCCCGCGCCGACAGCTCGACCGCCCGGAGCACGCTCGTGGGCCCGTGCGCGACCGCGCTCTCGACGATGACGCCGATGCGTCGTGTGCGCTGCGTGGCCAGCGCCCGGGCGACGAGGTTGGGGCGGTAGTCGAGCTCCTCGATCGCCTCGAGCACGCGGCGCCTGGTGTCGGGCTTGATGTTCGGGTGGTCGTTGAGCACGCGCGACACCGTCATGTGGGAGACACCGGCGATCGTCGCGACCTGACGGATGTTGGGCTTGTCGGAGCCGACGTTGACCATGCGCGCCTCCCTCCGCCGCTCCGTGTCATGTTACCGAGAACAAAGCCCCCACCGCGATCGGTTGACCGGACACGTGTTCGCAGATTCATCGTGATCAAACCGTTGCATTCGTTACCTCGCCGTTATACAGTGATCGCACGGTGAATGTTTGCTGTGGCATCCACCGCATGTGATTGCAGGACACTCTTGGTGCAAGGGACAAGGGCCGGTCGGGAGCTTCTCCGACCGGCCCTTTACTGCGCCCGGTACTCTGTGAGGATGACCGATCGGAAGCTCGCGCTGGAGGCCTGGGAAAGCCTGTTCCGCGCGCAGCACGAACTGTTCACCGAGATGACGGCGGACTTCGACGACGGCGACATCACGCAGGCCGAGTACGACGTGCTGCTCACGGTCACCCGCTCGCCCGATATGACCGCCCGCCTGCGCGACATCACCGCCAACATGCTCATCAGCCAGCCGAGCGTCTCCCGTCTCGTCGATCGCATGGTGACGCGGGGACTCGTCGCCAAGTGCGCCGACCCCGATGACGGGCGCGGCGCCCTGATCCGCGCCACGGACGAAGGCGCCCGGGCCTTCCGCGCGCTCGCGACCGTGCACGGACGATCGATCGCCGACCGGATGTCCCGCCTCGACGACGCCGAGCTGCGCCTGCTCCGCGACCTCGCGGAGAAGCTGCGCACGCGCTGATCCGCGCCTCCTCCACAGGTCTCCCCGCGAACGCCCTCTCTACAGACCGGCGGATGACGATGTCCGGCCGATGACCGGTGCCCGTTTTCTGGCAGGGTGGGTTGCGCACGCCCACACCGACCGTGGGCATATCGGACCGCCCCCGCGGGGGGAACCAGGGAGGTCATTCATGGAGATCGCCGGAATCGTCGGCATCCTCATCGTCATCGGGATCGCGGTCGTCGCCGCGATCATCGTCCTGCTGATCCTGCTGCTGTTCGCACGCAGCTGGATCAAGGTCGCTCGAGCCGACGAAGCACTCGTCATCTCCGGACGCAAACAGAAGGTGCAGCGCGCGGTGATCGGCGCCGACGGCACCAGCAGCTCCGAGATGTCGGAGTCGCCCGTCACCGTCATCGTGAACGGGAAGTCGCTCGTCAACCCGATCACGCAGCGTCACGAGATCATCTCTCTACGGTCTCGTCAGGTGTCGCTCAACGCAGAGGCGCAGTCGCTCGACAACGTGACGCTCAACGTCGATGGCGTCGCGATCGTCAAGATCGGCTCCGACCCGCTGCTGGTGCGCCGGGCGGCCGAGCGCTTCGCGTCCCAGGACAAGGCCATCGAGCAGTTCACCACCGAGCAGCTCGAGGGCGCCCTGCGCGGCATCGTCGCCACCCTGTCCGTCGTCGAGCTCATGCGGGAGCGCAAGAAGTTCTCCGACCAGATCGCCGCCGACGTCTCCCAGGAGCTCGCTGAGCAGGGACTCATCCTCGACTCCTTCCAGATCAAGGGCATCACCGACAAGGTCGGCTACATTCAGTCCCTCGGGGCGCCGGAGATCCAGGCGAAGCGGCAGGCGGCGGAGATCTCGCAGACCAACGCCGACCGCGCGATCAACCAGAAGAACATCGCCAACCAGGAGGCGAACCTCGTCGAGCAGACCGCGCTCGACACCAACACCGCCAACGCCAACGCCGGCATCGGCCGTGCGCGCGCCGAGGCCGAGCAGGCCGAGCAGCTCGCCCGGGCCCAGGCCGAGCAGGCCGTCCTCCAGCAGCAGGCGGAGAACAAGCAGGCGCAGCTGGACGCCGACGTCAAGCGCGTCGCCGACGCGCAGCGATACGAGGCGGAGACGCGGGCGCAGGCCGAGCTGTACACGCGTGAGCGGGCCGCCGAAGCAGCGGCGATCGAGCAGGTCAAGCAGGCCGAGGCACGCACTCGCATCGCCGAGCAGCAGGCCCAAGCCGACAAGGCGCGCGCCGACGGTGAGGCCGCGGCCGCGATCGCGAAGGCCACCGGTGACGCCGATGCCCTGCGCGCCCAGGCCGAGGCTGAGGCCGAAGCCCGTCGCCTCCGGGCCAACGCCGAGGCCGAAGCGATCCGTGCCGAGGGTGAGGCACGGGCCGCCGCTGTGGAGGCCGAGGCCAAGGCCATCGCCTCCAACCAGGACGCATTCCTCTCGCAGCGCGTGCTGGAGGTGCTGCCGTCGATCATGTCGGAGTTCGCGAAGGGCTACGCCGCGATCGGCAACGTGTCGATCGTGGGCGGCTCGGGCGAGGACGGGGCCTCCCAGGTGGTCGGCGCCGACAGCGCGAAGGCCATGCGCTCGGTCTTCGACAGCGTGCACGCCGCGACCGGGCTCGACCTCGCCGGCATCATCCAGGGCCAGGCGGTCGGACGGGCGTTCGGCGCCGGGACGGCGGAGACGTCGGCTCCCGCCCCAGCTCCGCGCGTCTCGACGCCCACCACCCCGCCGCCGCCCGCGCCTCCGGCGCCCACGGCGGAGTAAGCAGCACACGACAAGCTGTTCACAACTCAGGAGATCGGCACGCACGGACACGGTGATCCGGCCCTCTCGGCCGGATCACCCCGAATCTCCTGAGTTGTGAACGGCTTCGCGCCTCGAACGACCGGGCAGACTGGACGGATGACGCGCGCCGCCTTCGACCTCGCCGCCATCGGCGCCGGTCTCTCGTTCGCGGACGCCGTCGACGAACTCTCCGCCACTCTCGACACGAGCCCAGCGGTCGTCGTGACCGCGCCGCCCGGGACGGGCAAGACCACCCTCGTGCCGCCTCTCCTCTCCTCACGAGGCCCCGGTCGGGTGATCGTCACCCAGCCCCGCCGCGTCGCCGCGCGCGCCGCCGCCCGGCGCCTGGCACACCTCGACGGGTCGGCCCTCGGCTCGCGCGTGGGCTTCACCGTCCGCGGCGAGCACAGGGCGGGGCCGGACACGAGGGTCGAGTTCGTCACGGCCGGAATCCTCCTGCGCCGGATGCTCGACGACCCCGGACTAGACGGCGTCAACGCGGTCGTCATCGACGAGGTGCACGAGCGCGCCCTCGAGACCGACCTCCTGATCGGCCTGCTCTCCGACGTGCGGGAGCTGCGGGACGACCTCGTCGTGGTGGCGATGTCCGCCACCCTCGACGCCGCGCGGATCGCCGCCGTCCTCGGCACGGACGAGTCGCCCGCGCCGATCGTCGACCACGACGTCCCGGCCTTCCCCCTCACCGAGCGCTGGGCGCCCAGCCCCGCGCCCCGCCTCGACGACCGGGGCGTCACCCGAGGATTCCTCGACCATGTCGCGAGCGTCACGGTCACCGCCGCCACCGGCCTCGTCCGGGACGACCCCGGAGCCGACGTCCTGGTCTTCGCCCCCGGCGCCCGCGAGGTGTCGGAGATCGCTCGCCGTGTCCGCACGCTGACCGACGCCTTCGACGTGCGCGAACTGCACGGCCGGATCCCGTCGGCCGACCAGGATGCCGTGATCCGCGGCCGGACGCGGGAGGACCCTCCCCGCATCATCATCACGACCTCCCTCGCCGAGTCGTCGCTCACCGTGCCCGGAGTGCGACTCGTCGTCGACAGCTGCCTGTCGCGGCAGCCGCAGCGTGACGCTGCCCGCGGGATGACCGGCCTCGTCACCACCGCGGCGTCGCGTTCCTCGTGCGTACAGCGTGCCGGCCGCGCCACCCGCCAGGGCCAGGGCACCGTGATCCGCTGCGTCGACGAGCGGACCTACGCGGCGGCTCCCGCGCGCCCGATCCCCGAGATCGCCGCGACCGACCTCGCCGACGCGGCACTGCTGCTCGCATGTTGGGGAACTCCGGGCGGCACCGGACTCCGGATGATCGAACCGCTGCGTGCCGACCGCCTCGCGGATGCCGTCGCGGTGCTGCGCGGTCTCGGGGCGATCGACGAGGACGGTCGCGCGACGGCCGAGGGACGCGCGCTCGCCCGCATCCCGGCCGATCCGCGGCTGGCCAGGGCTCTCCGCGACGGGAGCCTGAGGGTGGGGAGCCGGCTCGCGGCCGAGATCGTCGCGCTTCTCGACGGTGATCAGCGGGTGCCGGAGGCCGACGCCGCACGCGCCCTCGTCACCGTGCGGGGCGGCGGGACACCGGAGGCTCGCCGCTGGCGCGACGACGCGCGTCGCCTGGAGCGCCTGGTCGACCCGGTACCCGACACCCGGACTGGTCTCGACGGCGTGGGTCTCGTCATCGCGCTGGCCTTCCCGGAACGCGTCGCCCAGCGCGTCGAGCGCACCGCATCGGGAGCGACCTTCCTGCTCGCCTCGGGTACTCGGGCCGGGGTGAGCGGCCCCCTCGCCGCCGAGGAACGGCTCGCCGTGGCGGACGTCGCCCGTGCCTCGTCACGGGCGAGTGCCGGCTCGGGCGCGATCATCCGGTCGGCGGCGGCTCTCACCGAGGCGCAGATGGAGGACGCCGCCGGGCACCTGATGACCGAGCGGGTCGAGGCCGAGTTCGTCGGAGGTCGTGTGCAGGCCCGGCGGGAGCGGCGGATCGGCGCGATCGTGCGCGCGTCCGCCCCGGTGAAGGCCACGGCCTCGGAGGGGCGAGAGGCCGTCGGGCGGGCGCTCCGCCGGGACGGGCTCCGCCTGCTCCGCTGGTCTGAGGGTGCGGACGCCCTGCGCCGTCGACTGGCGTTGCTGCGGCGCGAGCTCGGCGACCCGTGGCCCGACGTCTCGGACGCCGGCCTGGTCGAGGCGCTCGACGTGTGGCTCGCGCCGGAGCTCGAGCTGCTCGCGTCGGGCACCCCCGCCGGACGGCTGAAGCTCTCGTCCGCTCTTCGCCGCCTGCTGCCCTGGCCCGATGCCGTGCATCTCGACACGCTCGCCCCTGAGCGCCTCGAGGTTCCCAGCGGATCGCGTGTGCGCATCACCTACCCGGAGCCCGACGACGGCCCCACCGCACGGCCCGTCGTCGCGGTGAAGCTGCAGGAGTGCTTCGGCTGGGCCGAGACGCCTCGCCTGGTGGACGGACGCGTGCCCGTGCTCTTCCATCTGCTGTCACCGGCGGGGCGTCCGCTCGCCGTGACCGACGACCTCGCCTCATTCTGGTCCGGTCCCTACGCGCAGGTGCGTGCCGAGATGCGCGGACGCTACCCCCGCCACCCCTGGCCCGAGGATCCCTGGGCCGCCGTGCCGACGCGACACACCAAGAAGCGCGCGGCCCCCTGACCCGCAGCCCCGGGTCTCCGGCTCAGCGCGTGCGCCGCCGGAGCGTGAGCGCGGCGAGGATCAGAGCACCGACCGCGAAGGCGGCGACGACGAGCAGCGGACCGAACACGTCCCTGCCGGAGTCCCCTGCCGTGACCGCATTGATCGTGTCGATCGCATAGCTCAGCGGCAGCCAATCGGAGATCGCGTACAGCACGTCGGGCATCTCGTCGCGCGGCATGAACAGACCGCCGAGGATGATCTGCGGGAACACCAGCAGGGGCATGAACTGCACCGCCTGGAATTCGGTCTGGGCGAACGCGCTCGCCAGCAGCCCCAGCGCCGTGCCGAGCAGCGCGTCGACGACCGCGACGAGGCCCAGCTGCCACAGCGGCCCGTCGACGTCGAGGCGGCACACCCCGACCGCGAACGACACGGTGATCAGCGCCTGCAGCAGAGCCATCAGTCCGAAGGCGAGGGCGTACCCGAGGATGAAGTCGGCCTTCTCGAGCGGCGTGGTCATCAGACGTTCCAGGGTGCCGGAACGTCGCTCGCGCAGGGTGGTGATCGACGTGATGAGGAACATCACGATGAACGGGAACAGCGCCAGGATCGCCCCGCCGAACTGGTCGAACACGCCGTCCTGGTCGCTGAACAGCCAGGCGAAGAGTCCGACGAGCAGGCTCGGGGCGACGAGCATCAGGGCGATCGACCGCGGATCGTGCCGGAGCTGTCGGAGCACCCGGCCGGCGGTCGCGAACAGCCGACGCCCGTTCATCGCCCGGCCTCGTCGTCCGGCAGGTGCGCGTCGCGCCGCGCGCGCCTGGTGTCTCCCGGCGCTGCTCTCCGGTCGCGCTCGATCAGTGCGAGGAACGCGGCGTCGGCGTCGTTCGTCCCGGTGTCGGCGAGCAGCGCGGACGGCGTGGTGTCCGCGATGATCCTTCCCTCCCGCAGCAGAAGCAGCCGATCGCAGCGCACCGCCTCGTCCATCACATGGCTGGAGACGATGAGCGTCACCCCGCGATCGGCGAGGCCGCGGAACAGGGTCCACAGGTCGGCGCGCAGCACGGGGTCGAGGCCGACGGTCGGCTCGTCCAGCACGATGAGCTCGGGGGCGCCGATCAGCGCCGCCGCGAGCGACACCCTCGTCGCCTGGCCCCCGCTCAGGGCTTCGACGCGCTGCGCGGCCTGTGCCCCGAGGCCGACCTCCTGGATGACCCGATCGACAGCGCCCCGGGGCGCTTTCAGGAGCGACGCGAAGTACGAGAGGTTCTGCCGCACGCTGAGATCGCCGTAGACGGCGGCACCCTGCGTACCGTAGGCGACGCGGTGACGCAGCTGCCGGGAACCCCCGGGCTCGCCCAGGACGGTGACGCTGCCGGACGCGATCCGCTGCACGCCGACGATCGCCCGCATGAGCGTGGTCTTGCCGCATCCCGACGGCCCCAGCAGGCCCGTGATCTGGCCGCGCGGGATGGCGAGGTCGATGCCGTCGAACACCGACACCGCCCCGCGCCTTACGCGCAGCCGCGCGATCTCCACCGCGGAGTCATTGCTCATGCGATGAATTATGCGCCTCCGGCCTCAGCCGACCCACCCCTTTCCGTGCCAGCCACCCCTTTCCGT
Organism: Microbacterium sp. BLY; assembly: GCF_017939615.1. Taxonomy (NCBI): domain Bacteria; kingdom Bacillati; phylum Actinomycetota; class Actinomycetes; order Micrococcales; family Microbacteriaceae; genus Microbacterium; species Microbacterium sp. BLY. The sequence continues at coordinate 1,439,574 of NZ_JAGKSR010000001.1, read as the reverse complement.
CCGCACGCAGGGGGCCGGGACGCACACAAGGGGGTGGGTCGGCTCGGTCAGCACTCGATGACGTTGACGGCGAGACCGCCCTCGCTGGTCTCCTTGTACTTCGTCGACATGTCGGCACCGGTCTGCCGCATGGTCTCGACGACCGCATCGAGGGAGACATAGTGACTGCCGTCACCGCGGAGAGCGAGCCGGGCGGCGGTGACCGCGGTCGAGGCGGCGATCGCGTTGCGCTCGATGCAGGGGATCTGCACGAGACCGCCGATCGGGTCACACGTGAGGCCGAGGTGGTGCTCCATCGCGATCTCCGCCGCGTTCTCGATCTGCCGGTTCGTCCCGCCCATCACGGCGGTGAGACCGCCCGCCGCCATCGCGCAGGCCGACCCGACCTCCGCCTGGCAACCGCCCTCCGCCCCCGAGATGGAGGCGTTGGCCTTGAACAGCGAGCCCAGGGCCGTCGCCGTCAGCAGGAACCGTCGGATGCCGCGGCGCCGGTTGGCCTCGGCGATCTCCGCGTCCTCCCCGTCGAGAGCCGCGGCGGACGGCGCGCCCCCGTCGAACCCCAGCAGCGCACTGCCCACGAGCTCGCCGTAGGGGGTCACCGCGTTCCCCGCTCCCAGCCCCGAGTCGGCGAGGAAGCGCCACCAGTACATGGCCACCGCGGGGAGGATGCCGGCCGCGCCGTTGGTGGGGGCGGTCACCACGCGGCCACCGGCCGCGTTCTCCTCGTTCACGGCCAGGGCGAACGCCCCGAGCCACTCGCCCGGGAGCTCCCGATGGCCGTCGGCCTCGACAGCCTCGAGCTGCGCGCGGATCGTGCCGGCGCGACGCTTCACCTGCAGCATGCCGGGGAGGACGCCGTCCGCGTGGAGGCCCGCGTCCACGCAGCCCGCCATCGCATCCCAGATCGCGTCGAGACCGGCGGCGACTTCCTCCTCGCTGCGCAGCGCGGTCTCGTTGCGTCGCGCGACCTCGGCGATGGAGAGTCCGTGCTCATCGCACAGGGCGAGCAGGGAGGCGGCGTCGGCGTACGGGTGCGGGAAGGCGCCGGTGGCGAGGCGCGCCTCCTCCCCCTCGCGCCGGATGAACCCGCCGCCGATCGAGTAGTACGTCTGCTCGAACAGCGTCCGGCCGTCGCGGTCCCGGGCGATGAGCGTCATCGCATTCGGGTGGCCGGGCAGACGGGTGCGCGGCGCGAAGACGATGTCGTCCTTCCGGAACGGCACCGTGTGGGCGCCGTCGATCCGCAGGCCCTCGCCCTCCGGGTAGGCGGCCCAGGCCGCGCGCACGTCCGCCGGGTCGCAGGTCTCCGGTTCGAGGCCCCGAAGCCCGGCGACCACCGCGTCGGGCGTGCCGTGGCCGATGCCGGTCGCTCCGAGGGAGCCGTACAGGGTGCATTCCACGCCGCCGACGCGGGCGAGCTCCCCGGAGGCCGAGAGCCGCCGGGCGAAGTCGAGTGCGGCCCGCATGGGGCCGACGGTGTGCGAGCTGGACGGACCGACCCCGATGGAGAACAGGTCGAAGGCCGAGACGTACGCAGTCACCCCTCCAGGCTACGCCGACTTCCGGACTCCGGTTCACCGCGACTAACCGCGCAGCGGGTGCGCCCGCGTCAAGGCCCTTCATCTCGCGCGGAGACGGAGGCAGGCTGGGCGGACGACATCGCAGAAAGGGACGATCATGACCGACAGCACTCCCGAACCGACCGCGAACGACGACCTCTCCGCAGAGGCGCAGACCCCGACGCCGACACCGGCCTCCGACACCTCGGAGGGCGAGGCGACGACGCCGGAGCAGGCGGACTCCCCCGAAGACGCCGACCCCGCCGAGGTGCCGAGCACCGAGGAGCTGGAGGAGCCCAGCACCGAGAAGTCCCCCGGCGAGGAGCCGAAGGCCCCGAAGCGCGACGACCCCGAGCCCGATCACGAGGCGGTCGGCCTCGGCGTCGACTGACTCCTCCGCGAGACCCCGCCCTGCAGACGTCTGCTGGGCGGGGTCTCGGCGCGTCGGCGGGGTCTCGGAGGACTACTCGACGAGCTTGCCGGTGGTGTCGACGTCGCGCATGAGTTCGGCGATCTCGGCCGGGATCGCGGGGATCTCCTCGCGCGTCACGCCGGCGGTCGGCGACCAGACGAGGTTCACCTGCAGGGTGGGATCGGTGTCCGGGAAGTCGCTGCGGTTGTGGCAGCCGCGGGTCTCCCGACGCTCCCGGGCCGCCTCCAGCGTCGCCCGGGCGGCGAGCGCGGAGGATTTGAGGTCGAACGCATGGGCGAGGTCCTGGAATCCGGCGATGTCCGGGTGGATGCCGATGTCCTCCATCCGCCCCTCGATCATGTCGAGGTCGGCGAGGCCCGCCTTCAGCCCTTCTTCCGACCGCACCACACCGGCGTACTCGGTCATGAGGTTGCGGATCGCGCGCTGCAGCGCCCGGACGTTCTCCCGCCCCTCGGCGGCGAGGAGGTCGTCGATCTCGGCCCGCGCCGCCGCCACGGCCTCCGCGGAACGGCGCTGCGCGTCCAGCCCCGCCGCATGCGCCATGGCCGCCTGGCCGACGATCCGCCCGTAGACGAGCAGCTCGATGAGGGAGTTGCCGCCGAGACGGTTCGCCCCGTGGAGTCCGCTCGACGCCTCCCCGATCGCGTACAGCCCTTCGACGTCGGTCCGGTGGTCGTCCGGCCGCACCCACACACCGCCCATCGAGTAGTGCGCGGTCGGTGCGATCTCGATCGGCTCCGCCGTGATGTCGAGCATCTGCAGCTCCATCATCGTCTGATAGACGCGCGGCAGCCGGGTCATGATCGTCTCGCGGGGCAGGTGCGACACGTCGAGCCAGACGCCGCCGTTCTCGGTGCCGCGTCCTTCCTGGATCTCGGTGTAGGCGGCGAGGGCGACGCGATCGCGCGTCGACAGCTCCATCCGCTCGGGGTCGTACCTCTCCATGAAGCGCTCCCCGAGCGCGTTGCGCAGGATGCCGCCTTCGCCGCGCGCCGCCTCCGAGATGAGCGTCCCCGCGGCGTTCTCGGGCTCGATGATGCCGGACGGATGGAACTGCACCAGCTCGGGATCGCGGAGTCGCGCGCCCGCATCGACCGCGAGCCGGAACGAGTCTCCGGTGTTCTCGTCGCGCCGCGACGAGGTGCGCCGCCAGATGCGGTTGTGTCCGCCGGCGGCGAGGATGACCGCGTCCGCGTGGATCAGGTAGCGCGTGCCGTCCGCCTGGTCGAACCCGTAGGCGCCGAAGACGACGTTGTCGCGCACGAGGAGGCGGGTGATGTAGACGTTGTCGAGGATGGGCACGTCGAGCTGCTCGGCGCGGGCGACGAGGGTCCGCTGGATCTCGAGGCCCGTGTAGTCGCCGGCGAAGGCGGTGCGGCGGTAGGTGTGGGCGCCGAAGAAGCGCTGCGAGATGCGGCCGTCCCCTTCGCGGGCGAAGTCCATGCCCCAGCGCTCGAGGTCGCGGATGCCGCGTTCGGCGCCCTGGGTGACGATCTGGACGGTGTGGGGGTTGGCGAGGAGGTAGCTCTCCTTGATGGTGTCCGCGGCGTGCTGCTGCCAGCTGTCCTCGGCGTCCATCGTGCCGAGCGCCGCGTTGATGCCGCCGGCCGCGAGCGACGTGTGGGCGTCCTGCCGCGGGCGCTTGCCGACGGCGAGCACGTCCACGCCGTGCTCGGCGACCTCGATCGCGGCGCGGAGCCCGGAGCCTCCCGTGCCGATCACGAGGACCGTGGTGGAGATCTGTCGTTCGGGTGCATTCATGCTCTCGACGCTAGTTAGGCGATCCTAATAACTCCAATGCATAGTTCGTCTGGAAACCATGCGGGTACGCTATGGATATGAACCTCGAGCAGCTCCGCGGGTTCGTCGAAGTCGCCCGCCTCGGACACTTCACCCGCGCCTCCGAGCACCTCCATCTCGCCCAGCCGTCGCTGAGCCGCCAGATCTCCACGCTCGAGCGGGAGCTCGGCGCCGAGCTGTTCCACCGGGCGCGCGGGCACATCGCCCTGACCGCCGCGGGCGAGACCCTGCTCCCCCGCGCCCAGCGCATGCTCGCGGAGGCCGACGCCATCCGCGACGAGGTGGCCGAGCTCGCGGGGCTCCGCCGCGGCCGCGTGCGCCTCGGTGCGCCTCCCACCCTCTGCATCAGCCTCGTGGCGGAAGCCCTCAGTTCGTTCCACGCCGCGCACCCCGGCATCGACCTGCACCTCACCGAGGGCGGCTCCCGGCTGCTCGTCGAGCAGCTCGCGGTCGGCGCCGTCGACATCGCCCTCGTCACCCAGTCCGAGGGTCCGGTGCCCGCGGGGGTCAGCCTCACCCACGTCCCGCTGCTCGCCGAGGAACTCGTGGTGATCTCGTCGGCGTCCGCGCCTCCGGTCACCCATGGCCCGTCCGTGAGCCTGGCGCACCTCGCCACTCTCCCGCTCATCCAGTTCGACGAGAGCTACGAGCTGCGGGCCGCGATGGACGCCGCCTTCCGGGCCGCCGACCTCACCCCGACCCTCGCGTTGGAGGGCGCCGAGATGGATGCGGTGCTGCGCTTCGTCGAACGAGGTGTCGGTGTGGCGGTCGTCCCGGCGATGGTGCTGTTCGAACGCCCCGCGCTGCGGTCCGCGCGACTCGCCCACCCCGCGATGTCGCGGACGATCAGCCTCGCCCACCGCTCCGACGTCACCCCCGCGGTCGCGGTGTCGGCGATGCGCACCGCCATCATGGCCACGGCGGCCGACCTCGCCGAGCGCGACCCCGCGATCACCAGCCTGCTCTGACCGGAGGATTCGCCCGGGAACAGCAAGAACCCCCGCCGCTTCCGCGACGGGGGTTCTTGTACTGTCTCAACACAGTGTGCGCCTCGAGGGACTCGAACCCCCAACCTTCTGATCCGTAGTCAGATGCTCTATCCATTGAGCTAGAGGCGCAGGACCCGCGGTGTTTTACCGCCCAGCGGGCCGACGACCAGCCTACAACAGACGAGAGCGGAAAGCGAAACGAGGCCTCAGTCCGCCTTGGCGGCCGTCTTCTCCTGCTTCTTGCGCCGTTTCTCCTTCGCCCGCTGCTCCGAGGAGAGCGCCTGGAGATCGACCAGTCGCAGCGCCTGCATCCGCGCCTCACGCATACGCGCGTAGTCCGGGTCCTGATCCGGTCGCATGCCCTCGACGCGCAGCCGGCGGTCCAGATTGTGCCGCACGTCGGCCCAGGCCGCCGCCCGCGCCTCCTCGACGATGCCCTCGAGCTGGGCGCGGTCGTCCATCATCTCGCGCAGCCGCTGGGCGACGCCGTGCGACTGCTTCGCCCGGCGTCGCAGGTTGCGCACGTCGCGATCCCGGTAGTCATGCGTGCCGACCGGATCGGAGTGCCGGCCCCGTGCCCGCTTCCGCAGCGCCGTGACCGTGGCAGCCGCCTCCTCGGACTCCTCCGCCATCGCCCCGAGGGCGGCACGGGCATCCTCGACGTACTTGTCGAGGTCGAAGACGCCGCCCTCCGCGATCGTGCCGATGAGGATGTGATTCTTCACGGCGAGGCGCGCAGCGGCCGTCGCGATCGCGACGCCTTCGGCGATGGCATCCGCAGTCCGTCCCACCGGCACCTCCTCCTTTCGAGCGTACCGGTATCGGTGCCGCGCAGTCTCGGCCGGAACGGCTCCCGATCAGCATCTCGCAGACCTCCGACATCCGCGAGTGGCGGCGGCTCGCGGTCAGCCGACGACGCCCACCCAGATCCCCGACGCCCACGTCTGCTGCTCCCCCGAGCAGCCCACCGAGCCGGGGAACCCCCGGACGACCGCCATGCAGTTCGCGAGGAACTCCGGGTCGCCGCCGAACATCGCGGCGTACGCGTTCGACGAGGTCAGGGTGCGCCAGACGCGGAACTGGTAGATGTGGGCGAGCTCGTGTGCCATCGCCCAGTTCAGCCGCCCCTCGCTCCATCCCGCGATGTCGGCGCGGTACTTGATGTAGCCGTTGCTGTTGGCGCACGCGGGAGCCGTGCCGCCCGCGCACGACGACGACTCGTACAGCCCGACGCCACCCCCGCCCACCCGGTCCAGGGCCGCCCGCACGCGCGCGTACCCGTCGGGCCCGCTCGACGACCACGGAGGACCGCCGGGGCCGGCCGTCTGCGCGGCCTGCCAACCGGCGACCTCGGTGCCGACCTTCTGCGTGAGCGCGCGCAGGGTCGCCGTCGCCGCGACCACCGTGTCCGGGTCCGTGCGCTCGGCGCGCACCGTCTCCTGTGCCGAACGCGCCGATGCGAGCTGCACCGCCGTGTCGACCTTGCCGTCCGCGTTCCGGAGCGCCGCGGCCAGGGTCGACAGCTCGTTCAGGAAAGCGGGCCGCACCGCCAGGACCGCCGCCCGATCGGCCGTGTCCTGCTCGGCCTGCGCGATCGCACCCGACAGATGATCGGTGCGCTGCGCGGCGTCCTGGGAGCGGGCCGCGACGACGGCGAGCTCCGCCAGCGCCTCCGCGCGCTCGTGCTCCAGCCCCTCCGCCCGCGCGGTCACGGATGCCGCGAGCAGCACGGCCGCCGCCACCACCACCGCCAGCGCGCGACGCATCACTTCAGGAAGCCCGTCGTGTCGGACAGCTCGGCGTCCTGCTCGGCGATCCGGGAGCGGAGGTCGGTGAGCCGCTCGGCCAGGGCGAGGTTGTCGCTCTGCGACTCCTCGAGCACCAGCTCGATCCGGGCGATCTCGGCCTTCACCGCCGCGAGGTCGGCGGCCCGCTGCTGGTCGGCCACCACGACGAGGGCGGCGCCACCGAGCAGGAGGATCCCCCCGACGACGACAGCAAGACTTCGCATCTCGCTCCCCAGGACAACGCGAACAGACCGGACCGACTCCGACCGGACAAGGATACAACCGGAGCGCCGCGCGCCGGGGTCGTCTTGGCGGGCGCCTCGCGTCAGCGCCCGGCGCTGCGCGCCAGCCGGTTCTCGGCCGCGGCCTGGCCACTGGCCAGATGCAGCGGGACGATCCGGCGCAGCGTCGCGACGTCCCGCGCAGCGACGGCATCGAGGATGACCCGGTGCTCCTCCGCCATCGCCTCCAGATCGTCGTGCTGACCGAACAGCCAGCGCAACCGCGTGAGGAACACCGAGATCAGCTCGCCCAGCATCTCGTTGCCCGCGAGGTCGACGGCCACCTCGTGGAACGCGGCCGCCGCGCTGCGCGCCGCCTCGCCGTCCCCGGATCGAGCCGCGACGAGCTCGCGCTCGTACGTCGCCCGCAGCCGCGCGAGCCCCGCCGCATCGTGCCGCTCGGCGGCGAACACGAAGATGAGCGTCTCGATCGCTTCCCGCACCTCCGCGAAGTTGCGGATGTCGTCATGCGTGAACTCCCGGACCACGGCCCAGGTGCGCGGACGTGCCACCACCACGCCCTCCGCGACGAGGGTGCGGATGGCCTCGCGCACCGGCAGACGGGACACGTGCAGCTCGGCGGCGATGTCCCGCTCCACGAGCCGCGACCCGGGAGCGCGCCGACCGAGCACGATGTCGTCCCGGAGGATCCTCGTGACCCTGACCGACTCGAGTTCCCCGCTCGCCCCTATAGCCCCCGCCATCTGGGCATTGTCGCATCCCGGCCTGGGATCGGCCAACTTTGGTATCCCAGACCGGGCGGAAGTGCGGGGCCTCAGGGACGCCGGTTCGCGCGTGCGAGGTTCGCGGTGAGCTCCTCGGCGTTCTGGCGCACGACATAGGCCGGGCGGTCGCGCTCGACGCGCCAGGACTCGCTGAGCGGACCGACGTTGACCGTGTCGAAACCGGCCTCGTCATAGAAGCGCGTCACGAACGCCACCGCGTCCGCGTCGTCGCCGGCCGTGGCCAGGGCCCGCCGGTTCGGGGCACCGGCCGGAGCGCCGTCCGTCGTGATGTCCGCGGCGTAGATGTGGTTGAAGGCCTTGGCGATCTTCGACGTGGGCAGCTGCGCCTGCACGAGCTCGGACGTCGTGGTCTCGCCCTTGTCCAGTGCCTCGATGTGCCCGTCGCGCTCGAAGTAGTAGTTGTTCGTGTCGAGCACGATCTTCCCGGCGAGCTGTGCGGCCGGGAGCCGATCGATCGCGTGCAGCGGCACGGTCACCACGGCGACGTCCGCGGCGGCGGCCGCCTCTTCCGCGGTCGCCGCCCGGGCCTTCGGCCCGAGCTCGGCGACGAGGTCGGCGAGCGTCTCCGGTCCTCGCGAGTTCGCGATCACCACGTCATAGCCGTTCGCCACCGCCACCCGGGCGATCTGGCTGCCGATGTTGCCTGCTCCGATGATTCCGAGAGTTGTCATGCTCGCCCCAACGTCTGCGGCGCGAGGCTATTCCCGGCGGGGAGCTGCGCGAAGCCTCGCGGTCAGAGGCGCGTGAGCGCGTCCTCGGCCGCCACCCAGGCGAGCATGGCGCACTTCACGCGGGCCACGTACCGCGACACCCCGCCGAGCGCTGCGGCATCGCCGAGGAGCTCCTCGTCGGGTTCGATCCGGCCGCGGGAGCGCATCGCCTCCCGGAACGCAGCGATGCGCATCTCGAGCTCCTCCACCGTGAGTCCCTCGGCGAGCTCGGCCAGGAGGGAGGCGGACGCCTGCGAGATCGCGCAGCCGTGCCCTTCCCAGGCGATCGCCTCGACACCGCCATCCGGACCGCGATGCACCTGCAGGGTGACCTCGTCCCCACAGGTGGGGTTGAGCTGGTGCGACTGCGCCGGGATCTCCTCGCGGAGACCGAACCCGTGCGGCGTGCGCGAGTGGTCCAGGATCAGCTCCTGGTACAGGTTCTGCAGGTCGCTCATGCGCCCCTCCGGAAGAAGGCGATCGCCCCGGCGACCGCGTCGATGGCCGCGTCCACCTCGGACACGGTCGTGTACAGATAGGTGCTCGCCCTGGTCGACGAGGTCACCCCCAGCCGGCGATGCAGGGGCTGCGCGCAGTGGTGCCCGACCCGGACCGCGATGCCCTGGTCGTCGAGGAACTGTCCGACATCGTGCGAGTGGATGCCGGCGACGTCGAAGCTCGCGAGCCCCACCCGCGGCAGCGCGATCCCCGCCCCGAGGACTCGGACGCCGTCGATCGCGCTCAGCCCGTCGACGAGACGGCGCCCGAACGCGGCCTCGTGCGCCGCGATGCGCTCCATGCCCACTCCGGAGAGGTAATCGACGGCGGCGGCGAGCGCGATCGCCTGCGAGACCCGCTGCGTCCCGGCCTCGAAGCGCTGGGGCGGGGGGAGGTACTCGGCCTCGGTCGTGGTGACCGTGGTGATCATGGAGCCACCGGTCAGGAACGGCGGCATCGCGGAGAGGACCTCGCGCCGGCCGTACAGGGCGCCGATCCCGGTCGGCCCGAGCATCTTGTGGCCGGACAGGACCGCGAAGTCCACGCCGAGGTCGTGCACGTCCAGCGGCAGGTGCGGCGCGGACTGACAGGCGTCGAGCAGCGTGAGCGCGCCCACCTCGCGGGCGAGCGCGACGAGGTCCTCGACGGGATTGATCACGCCGAGCACGTTCGAGACGTGGGTGAAGGCGACCAGGCCAGTGCGCTCGGAGATGAGCTCCGCGGCCACGTCGAGACGGAGCGCGCCGTCATCGTCGAGGGGGATGACGCGGAGCGTGGCACCCGTGCGGGCCGCGAGCTCCTGCCACGGGATGAGGTTGGCGTGATGCTCCATCTCGGTGGTGACGATCTCGTCGCCCTCGCGGAGCCGCAGTCGTTCGGCGGCGGCTCCGCCCCGGCCGAGCGAGGCGTTGGAGAGCGCGTAGGCGACGAGGTTCACGGCTTCGGTGGCGTTCGAGGTCCAGACGATCTCTTCGTCATCGGCCCCCACGAACCGGGCGAGGGTGCTGCGGGCGTCCTCGAAGAGCTCGGTCGCCTCGGCGGCCAGCGTGTGGGCGCCCCGGTGGACCGCCGCGTTCATGGTCGTCGCGAAGCGCCGTTCGGCGTCGAGCACCGACGCCGGGCGCTGTGACGTCGCCCCCGAGTCGAGGTACGCGAGAGGGTGCCCGTTGACGCGGGCGTGCAGGATCGGGAAGTCCTCACGGATCCGCTGCACCTCGGTCTCGGTCAGCGGGGTGATCACGTCGACTCCGGGAGAAGCGCTCATCGTTCCAGTCTCCCATCTTCCGGGCGACCGGGGTCCGGCTCCGGGCGAGCACAGCTTCGGAGGCGGGACGAGACTCCCCGGGCCGTACGGCCGCGGGACGGCGCGTCGGCGGGCGATCTCCGAAGTCGTGCGCGGGAGGGGCTAGGACATGCGGGCGAGGCGGGCCCGCGCGATGCAGAAGGCGCCGTACAGCGCGAAGCCGACGCCGACCGCCCCGAGGATGAAACGGCCGAACGGCAGGGAGAGCAGGCTGTGCAGAGCGGCATCGAGACCCGCGGCCTTCTCCGGATCCTGCGTCACGGCGGCGACCACGAACAGCACGCCCGTCACGCCCACCGCGATGCCCTTGCCGATGTAGCCCACGATGCCGAGCGCCATCACGCCGGCGCGGGCGGCTCCGGTCGGCACGTCGATGAGCTTGCGGAAGGAGCGCATGATCCCGCCGATGATGAAGCCGATGCCGACACCGATGACGCTGAGACCGATCACCACGAGCAGCGCCACCCCGCCGGGTGCGGCGAGGACCACCTGGCTCAGGGTCTTCGAGGCGTCGGAGGACTCCGCCCTCCCACCGACGGCGTAGACCAGCGCCAGACCGGCGATCACGAGGTAGGTACCGGAGATGCCGAAGAGCTTGAGCCGCTTGCCCCACTTCTTCGTCTCGGCCGGGTCGGCGGCGAGGAAGCCGCTCGCCACCTGCCACACCGCGAGCGCGAGGAGCCCGACGGCGATCGCGAGCAGCAGCAGCCCGCCGATCGGGTTGTTGCGCACCTGCTCCATCGCGCCGTCCTGGTCGGCGTCCCCCGACCCGCCCGCGGCGATCGTGATGGCGATCGCGCCGATGATGATGTGGATGATGCCGAGGACCACGAAACCCGCGCGGGCGGTCCGGCGGAACGCGGTCGAGTCTTTCGCCACCCGCGCCGCGTGCTTGACGCTGCTCATGCTCGAAGGGTATCCGCCGCGCGCATTCCCGATCAGGGGGTTGCTTTCCGCGCGCACGGTGCGCCAGCGCTCAGGCGATCCGTTCCACCGGCTGGCGCAGAATGGTGCGCAGCTTCTCCGGGGCCGTCCGACGGCGGTCGCTGAGGTAGATCTCGTGATGTCGCCCGCGCATCCGCAGTCCGTGCTCCGGGACGAAGCGCTCGTGCAGCTCTTCCAGCACGGGACCCTCATCGTCGAACGGTCCGACGTGCAGCGTCTGCACGCACAGGCCCTCGTCGAGCACCTCCCGGCGGACCGCCGTCAGGGCGGCAAGCTCCTCCCCCTTCTTCGCGGCCTTGGCTGCGACCGTCTCGACGGCGCGGTCGAAGAAGGCAGGGGTCACGTGATCCCCGACCATGATCATGAGCGTCCAGAGCCACGTCGACTTGTCCCGTCGGGTGGTGAACGAGGCCATGTCGGGGGCATGCCAGAGCCCTTCCAGGGGCATGACGACCTGATCGATCCCGAGCTCGGCCCTGGTGGTGAACTTCAGGGTGTACGCCAGGGGGTAGAGCGCCGCGACCGCGTCGGAGAACGCAGGAGCGGTGTTCGGGTCGCCGGCGCCGTCGACCATGAGATACGTCAGCGGCGGCACCTCGAGGGTGCGGAAGGCCCCTCGTTTCGCCTGGTACGCGTCGAGTGTCCTCTTGGGATCGATCGCCGCCATGGGTCTGCCTCTCGCGTTCATCCGCCGGTTCGCTCAGTGTGCCACCGGGCACCGACATCGGGTCGAGTCCGGAGGACCCGACCCGATGTCGCCGTCAGCCCTCCTCGACCGGCAGCCAGAGCTCGCAGGAGGCCGTGTCGCCGGTGAACTCCCGGTAGCGGACGATCGAGGGTCCGGGGCGCAGCCGCCACGGATTCGAGGGGAACCATTCGGTGGCGGTGGCGGCCCAGAGCTCCTGCAGGGTCTCGGGGAAGGGCCCGCTCGCGGCGAACACGGCCCACGCTCCCTCGACCACGGGAAGGGTGTCGAGGTCGTCCGGGACCGCCGTCCCCTGGCGGACGGCCACGCCGTGCAGGTAGGTCAGCGGCGTCCCCTCGGGGGCGTCCGGGTCGATGTCGGCGGTCACGGCGAGGATGCCCGCGGGCTCCTCGTCGCCGAGCGCCTTGAGGCGGGCGTGCTCCTCCGGCGGGATGCCGGCGATGTGCTCCTGGATGTGCGGATTGACGCCGACATGGATGAGCGGGACCTCGGCGGCATGGCCGGCGAGGACGAACGCGGGACGGCGGGTGATGGTGACGTCCATCGGGGTACTCCCTTCGACGCTCAGGCGGAACCGGAGCGTGGGTTGTGTGCGGAGAGGACCCCCGTGTCGACGCGCGTCGGCCGGTCCGATGCCGTGCACGGCGCGGAACGCCCGGCCGAAAGCCTCGGTCGAGCCGTAGCCGTGCCGGACGGCCACGTCGAGCAGACTCGGCGCCCCGGCGGCGAGCTCGGCGCCCGCGAGCGTCATCCGGCGACGGCGCACGTACTCGGTCACCGACATGCCGGCCAAGGCCGAGAACATCCGGCGCAGGTGGTACTCGGTGGTGCCGTGCGCGCGGGCGAACGCGGCGATGTCGATCTCCTGTCCGCCTTCCGCGTCCACGAGGTCGACCAGGGCGTTGAGCGTGCCGATCACGGGGATCCTCCTTTCCCCCTCATCGTGTCGCCGCGGCCCCCGATCGCACCCGATCGTTCCGGTCCGATGCGGTCGGCCGACCGGTCAGAGCTCGACCGGGACCGCCGGTTCCGTGTCCTCCACCTCGGGGTGCCGGGCGAGGTTCACCACGGCGGCGAGGAGACCGCCCCACACGGTGACCATGGCGATGATCATCATGACGATCGCGGTGGTGGTCATGCTCCCGCTCCCTTCGTCTGCGCGGCCGGGACGGCGATGCTCGTCGTCTCCGGATCGGCGTCGTAGTCCTCCTGATCGAGGAAGTCGTCGTACCCGACGTCGTCCTTCGCTCGCGATCGCCGGCTCCACGGCACGAGCGACAGCAGCACGCCCCCGATCACCAGCGCGATGACCATGCCCCAGCCGAAGACGCCGAGGAACCAGCCGGGATAGCCGCTGTACGGCTCGGCGATCTTGGCCAGGAGCTCCGAGACCAGCAGGTACCCGAGCACGAGCGGGGCCAGCACGCCCACGAGGAGGCGCCACAGCAGACCGACTCGGAAGCTCGACCGGCGGTTCAGGTGCTCCTGCAGCTGCGGCAGCCGGTGCAGCACCCAGGCCACCACGATCACCGCGACGAGGGCGACGGCCATGATGCCGAAAGCGTTGACGAAGGCGTCGGTGGTGTCGAGCACCGACAGCGCGGTGGTGGTGGAGAACAGCGCGGCGGAGATGATCGCCAGCGGGATCGAGACGACGAGGGTGGTGCGCACCCGCGCCCAGCCGAGCTTGTCCTGCAGCGCCGCGACGATCACCTCCAGGATCGAGATCATCGAGGTGATGCCCGCGAACACGAGGGCCCCGAAAAACAGCACACCGATGATCGAGCCGCCGGTCGCCTGCGACACGATGGTCGGGAAGGCGACGAACGCGAGACCGATGCCCGAGGTCGCGACGCCGGAGACGTCGGTGCCCTGCGCCTGGGCCATGAAGCCCAGGGCCGCGAAGACGCCGATGCCGGCGAGGATCTCGAACCCGGAGTTGGCGAACGCGACCACCAGCCCGGAGCCGGTGAGGTCGGTCTTCCGCTTCAGGTACGAGGCGTAGGTGACCATGATCCCGAATGCGACGGACAGCGAGAAGAAGATGTGCCCGTAGGCGGAGGCCCAGACGGCCGGGTCGGCGAGGGCCTCCCAGTTCGGCGTGAAGAACGCGTTGAGACCGTCCAGGGCGCCGGGGAGGAAGAGCGCCTGCACCACGAGCACAGCGAACATGAGGGTGAGCAGCGGCATCAGGATCATGTTGGCGCGGCCGATGCCGCGCTTGACGCCGAGTGCCATGATGACGATGACGATCAGCCACACCGCGATCAGCGGCAGGCCCACCTGCGGCACGAACTCCCCGGACAGGCCGACCTCCGCGACGTCGGCCGACTGCAGGAAGTCGACGAAGAAGAAGTCGTTCTCGTTGCCCGCACCCCAGGTGAGCTGCGCCGAGAACCAGGTGTACATGCCCGCCCACGCGACGATCACCGCGTAGTACACCGCGATGACGACGCAGATCAGCACCTGCCACCATCCCAGGGGCTCGGCGGCCCGGTGCAGGCGCCGGAAGGCGAGCGGCGCGGAGCCACGGAAGCGGTGGCCGATCGCATAGTCGAGGAAGAGCAGCGGGATGCCGGCGGTCAGCAGTGCGCACAGATACGGGATGAGGAAGGCGCCGCCGCCCCCCTCGTAGGCGACGTACGGGAAGCGCCAGATGTTCCCGAGCCCCACGGCCGAGCCGATGGCCGAGAGGATGAACACGTTCCGGGAGCCGAAGGCTTCGCGCTGCGGCGTCTGGGTGGGTTCAGGCATGCCCGCGAGGATACCCGAACGGGCATTCCCGGGCGACTCTTCGACCGCCCTCACAGCACCGTCGTCAGCACTCCTCCATCGGCACGCAGAGCCGCGCCGTTGGTCGCCGATGAGCGGGTGCTGGCCAGATACACGACGAGGTCGGCGATCTCGGAGGGGTCGAGGAAGCGCTCGAGCAGTGTCGTCGCGTTCTGCCCGATGATCGCCTGCTTCATCGCCTCGACGGAGACGGACCGGGCGTCGGCGACCGCCGCGACGCTCGCCGCGACGCCCTCCGAATAGGTCGGTCCGCCCAGGACGGTGTTCACCGTCACCCCGGTACCGCGGGTGAGCTTGGCCACCCCATTCCCGAGGGCGATCATCGCCGCCTTCGTCACGCCGTAGTGCACCATGTCGGCCGGGATGTTCACGCCGGACTCGCTGCTGACGAAGACGATGCGCCCCCAGCCGCGCTCCCGCATCCGCGGCAGGAGGGCCCGGGAGAGGCGCACGCCGCTCATCACGTTCACCTCGAAGTAGCGCGTCCAGTCCTCGTCGGCGATGTCCGCGAAGTCGGCGAGCCCGAAGAGGCCGACGTTGTTGACGAGGATGTCGACGGCACCGAGCCGCTGCGTCAGGTCGGCCACCTGACCGGGATCGGTGAAGTCCGCGGCGAGCCCGGAGACGGCCACCTCCGGATGGGTGGCGCGCAGCCGGTCGACGGCGGCATCGAGTTTGCGCTCGTCGCGGCCGTTGAGGACGACGTCGACGCCCTCGGCCGCCAGCGCGGAGGCGATGGCGAAGCCGATCCCCTGGCTCGATCCGCTGATGAACGCCCTCGTGCCGCGCAGCCCCAGTTCCATCTGTCCCTCTTCCGATCGCGCGGTCGCATCCGCTTTACTTGCCTGAGCAAGTCATACTAGCCAGCGATCACTTTCCCACGCAAGCGAAGAGCACGGCTCGACCGCTACGGTGGAGGAATGTCGCCATCCTCCTCCGCCCCCTTGAGTGCCGATGAGCTGGACGTCTGGTCGGCGCTCGCGACCCTCCTCGAGCGCCTCCCCGCCGCCCTCGACGCGCAGCTGCAACGGGACAGCGGACTCACCCACTTCGAACACGGCCTCCTCTTCGCCCTCGATGCGGCACCGGAGCGCACGCTCCGGCTCAGCGTCCTCGCCGGCTACGCGAACAGCACGCTGTCCCGGCTCTCTCGCGCGATCACCCGCCTGGAGGCGAAAGGCTGGGTCCGTCGCGAGGTCGATGGGGAGGACGGGCGCTTCACCCTCGGCATCCTCACGGAGGCGGGGCACCGGAAGGTCGAGGAGTCGACTCCCGCACACCAGGCCCTCATCCGCCGCGTCGTCTTCGACACCCTGACCCCGGCGCAGGCACGGCAGCTCGGCACGGCCAGCCGGAAGATCTCCGCCGCACTCTCGCCCGAGCCTGCCTGGGCACCGCAGACGAGGGCGTGAGGAGGGCCCGCCCGCGTCCGGGAACACGAAAGCCCCGGCGAGCGGACTCGTCGGGGCTTCTCCGTGCGGAGACGAGGGGATTTGAACCCCTGGTCCCCGTAAGGGGACTCCACCTTAGCAGGGTGGTGCACTAGGCCGGACTATGCGACGTCTCCAGGCATCCGACCCGAAAGCACGGATGCACCCCACCATCATAACGGGTCCGGCGCACGGTCACGAACCGCCGGCCCCGAGGGGTCCTCCGCGCAGGCCGATCACCCTGCGATACTGTCCGCACGTTCCGGGGTCCGCCCCCGCGGGCGCGAGAGGAGAGACCATGTCCGAGACTTCCGGAGCGCACGCCCGCACACCCCTCGTCGCACCGGCCGACCCGAGACGCGGGGCCATCGGGTACGCCACCGTCCTCTTGCTCCTCGCCGTGAGCTACGGCCTGTGCGCCGCACAACCCAGCACCATTCCCAGCCCCTGGGCGTTCCTGGCGATGCTGATCACCGTGGCGATCGTCTTCCGGGTCACGAGGGCGCGCGCCCTCGTGCAGCGCGTGTCCTGGGTGGTGCTCTCGGTCGCCGGCGTGGCCGCCCTCCTCGCCGCGTTCTTCGCCACGGACAGCCCCGCCCTCGCCGTCGCACTGTCCGCGGCATCGATGATCACCCTGCTGATCTCTCCGTGGGCGATCATCGCCCATCAGGTTACCCGGCGCGGGCTCGACGTCGAGGCGCTCCTCGCGGCCGTGACGGCCTACATCCTCGTCGGCATGTTCTTCGCCTTCGTCTACAACCTGCTCTCACTGCTGCTCGCCACCCCGCTCTTCGGCGACACCGCGAGCGACTCGCTCGGCAATCAGCTCTTCTTCTCGTTCACCGCCCTCACCACGACGGGGTACGGCAACCTCGTCCCGGTCGCGCCGGGCGTCCAGGGCATCGCCGTCGCCGAGGGCATCACCGGACAGTTCTTCCTCATCACGGCGGTCGCCCGGATCATGCGCGGTGCGAGCGCGCAGCGCCGCACATCGACGCCGACCTGAGCCGCACCGCTACTCTGAGTCGGATGAGCACGTCGCCCCGTGAGGACCATATCCTCGAAGGACCGCATGGCCCCCTCCGGATCCGTGTGTACTCGCCGCACTCGCCGACCGGTCATGGACTCGTCTGGGCGCACGGCGGCGGTTTCGCGGGCGGCGACCTGGACATGCCGGAGGCCGATGCGGTGGCGCGGGCATTCGCGGACCGCGGGATCCTCGTCGCGAGCGTGGACTATGCACGAGCACCCGTGACAGCGGAGTGGAGCGCACGACTCGGCACACCCGAGCGGGAAGGCGCGTCGTACCCGATCGCTCATGACGAGGTGGTCGCGGCGTTCCGCTGGGCCGTGTCATCGAGGCCAGCGACGCGCGGCTGGGCGATCGGTGGCGCCAGCGCCGGGGGAAACCTCGCTGCCGGCGCGGCACTTCGCTTGTCCCACGACCCCGGCCCGAGGCCGTCCCTCGCAGTGCTCGCCTACCCCACGCTCCACGCCGTGCAAGCCGCTCCTCCTGTGGAGCTGCGCACCTTGTTGGACGCCGCGCCGGAGGCCGACGTGTTCCCGCCGGCGTTCGTCCGCGGCATGTACGAGAACTATCTCGGCGGCGACATCGCCGCCGCCGACGCCTATGCCATTCCCGGGACGGCGGAGCCCGAGGCCCTTGCCGACTTCCCGCCGACGATCATGGTCAACGATGAAACCGATGAGTTGCGGGTTTCCGGTGAGGCCTTCGCCGACTCGCTCCGCGCTGCGGGAGTCGATGTGACGACCGTCGTGGAACCGGGCACCACCCACGGCCATCTGAACCGCCCGGAAGAGCCCGCTTTCACCGTGACGATCGACCGGTTCACCGCTCGGATCAGGCGACTCGCCTGACTCGCCTGACTCGCCTGACTCGCCCACGGTCTACCGTCCGCGAAGCGCCTGAGGGTCGATCAGCGCACGTTGCCGTTCGAGCAGGTCTGCTGAGCGGCCGAGTTGCCCTTGATCGAGTCGGGCAGGGCGACCACATCGGGAGAGGTCGTGGGGGCGGGCGATGCCTCCTGCGTCGGCGTGGCCGGCTCCGTCGGCGTGGCAGGCTCCTGCACGACCACACCGTCATTGCTGTTGTTCTGGTGGGTGATCTGCAGCTGCGCGTTGGCCTCGATCGCGTCCCAGAGGGTGGCGGCGGCCTCGTCGTTCGGCACGACCTTGTTGGGGTTGTCCCAGTCGGTCAGCGTCGGGTACTGCACGAAGACGATGTCCTCGAACGGCACCGACTTCACGGCGAGCGCGATCTGCACGATCATCATCGGGTCGGCGAGCGACGTGCTCGTCTCGAGGTTCTGGATGCCCGTGTTGGCGAGCTTCAGCATGACGGGCACGTTGCCCAGCACCTCGCCGCTGATGAGCTTGCGGGCGAGGCTGGACATGTACTGCTGCTGGTTGCCGATGCGGCCCAGGTCGCTGCCGTCGCCGACGCCGTGGCGCGTGCGGAGGAACTGGAGGGCCTCCAGGCCCTGCACGGTGTGCGTGCCGGCGGCCATGTCGAGGCCGGTGTACCGGTCGCGGATCGGGTTGGCGAGGCAGACGTCGACGCCCCCGATCGCGTTCGTGATCTCGATGACGCCGCCGAACGTCACGGAGGCCGCGAACTGGACCTCCTGGTCGGTCAGGGCCGAGATCGTGCGGACGACGCAGTTCAGCCCGCCGTCCGAGTACGCGACGTTCAGCGGCTGCTTGCTCATCGCCGCCGTCGCGTTGCCGTTCTCGTCCTCGCACTCGGGGATCGGGATCATGAGGTCGCGCGGGAAGCTCACGACGGTGATGCGTCGCGGCTCCTCGGACACGTGGACGAGCAGGTTCACGTCGTTCAGATTGCCCTCGGCGTCGTCGCCGGAGCAGCGATCGCCGAAGTACTGCTTGTAGTCGTCCTCGCAGGTGTCGACACCGGTGAGGACGAGGTTGAAGCCGCCCTTGTAGGCGCTGATGTCCGGCGGGAGGTCTTCCTGCCCGTCGAGGTCCACGGCATTCGCGGAGACCGTGCTGGACAGATCGACGTACACGTAGGCGGCGACGCCGATGCCGCTGATGAGGACCACGGCCATCGCGATCGAGAGGAACTTCAGGAGCTGACTGACCGGCCCCGGCGAGCGCAGCTGGCCGTGTCGCGCGACGGTGCGTCGGCGGCGGGTGTTCTCGCTCACTCGGGCCCTTTCGAATTCGGCGACGGCGGGGGGACCGCGCTCAGGAAGCGGAGGGTGTGGGATTCGAACCCACGAGACATCTCTGCCCACTGGTTTTCAAGACCAGCTCCATCGGCCGCTCGGACAACCCTCCCGACAGGAACTCCTGCCGACCAGGCGCGAGTCTAGCCGAGTTCTATTCTCCTGCGTCGACCTGGACGGGCGCTGGAAGCGTGTCGAGAGCCGTCGCGAGACCGCCCTGCTCGACATCGGCGGTGATCTCCCCCGCCGCGTCCTTCACCTCCGCCGGCGCCTGCCCCATGGCCACGGCACGACCGCCACCACGGCGCGCCCAGCCGAACATCCCGATGTCGTTGCGCCCGTCGCCGGCGACCAGCACCCGCGCGGGATCGAGGTCGAGCTCGGCCCGCACGCGCTCCAGCGCCGTGCCCTTGTCGACGCCCTGAGGCGCGATGTCCAGCCAGGCGGTCCACCCGATCGCGTACGAGACCTCGTTGAGACCGGCGTCGGCGACGAGTCGATGGAAGTCGTCCTCGTCGTGCCCCGGCGAGACGACGACGATGCGGGAGACGGGGAGGGCGCCGAGCTCGTCGAAGTCGACCTGGCGTCCGCCGTCGAGGGTCCAGTCGTCGAGCTGCTCGGTGAACAGACGCTGCCCGGAACCGAGCTCCACCATGTAGCGGGCATCGGGTAGCCGATCGCGCAGCAGCTCCAGCACGGGAGTGGGGTCGAACGTCTCGACGTGCCAACGCTCCCAGTCGTCTCCGTGGCGGCGCATCGTCACGGCTCCGTTCGAGCACACGACGTGATCGGCCGTGAGGCCGAGCTCCTCCACGTAGCGGCGCGTGGCCATCCAGCTGCGCCCGGTCGCGATGGTCACCAGGTGCCCGGCGTCCCGGACGCGGGCGACGGCCTCCGGCACCCCGGGGCTCATCGTCTCGTCCTGCAGGATGATGGTCCCGTCGACGTCCAGGCCGATCAGCCAGGGGGCCGTCATCGGGCGCTCCCCTCGTCGGCGAGCGGGCGGATCACCTCGAGTCCGCCGAGGTAGGGGCGCAGGACCTCGGGAACACGCACCGAGCCGTCCGCCTGCTGGTGGGTCTCGAGCAGGGCGACGATCCAGCGCGTGGTCGCCAGCGTGCCGTTGAGCGTCGCGACGTGCTGGGTCTTCGGCGCCGCGGCGCCGTCCTCGGCCGCAGGACGGTAGCGCACGTCCAGCCGCCGCGCCTGGTATGTCGTGCAGTTCGACGTGGAGGTCAGCTCGCGAAAGGCCCCCTGCGTGGGCACCCAGGCCTCGATGTCGTACTTGCGCGCGGCGCTCGACCCGAGATCGCCCGCGGCGACGTCGATCACGCGGTAGGCGAGGCCGAGCGAGGTCAGCATCTCCTCCTGCAGGGCGACCAGGCGCAGGTGCTCCGCCTCGGCGTCCTCGGCGGTGGTGTAGACGAACATCTCCAGCTTGTTGAACTGGTGCACGCGGATGATGCCGCGGGTGTCCTTGCCGTGCGATCCGGCCTCCCGCCGGTAGCAGGTGGACCATCCGGCGTAGCGGAGGGCGCCGCGCGAGAGGTCGACGATCTCGTCCTTGTGGTAGCCGGCGAGGGCGACCTCGCTCGTGCCGACCAGGTAGAGGTCGTCGTCCTTGTCCAGGTGGTAGACCTCGTCGGCGTGCTCGCCGAGGAAGCCCGTCCCCTGCATGATCTCGGGGCGCACCAGCGTGGGCGTGATCAGCGGGACGAAACCGTTCTGCAGGGCCTTGTCGAGGGCCAGGTTCATGAGGGCGATCTCGAGACGCGCCCCGATCCCGCGCAGGAAGTAGAAGCGCGCGCCGGAGACCTTCGCGCCGCGCTCCATGTCGATGGCTCCGAGCATCTCGCCGAGTTCGAGATGGTCCTTCGGCTCGAAGTCGAAGGCGGGCACCTCGCCCACGCGGCGCAGCTCCACGAAGTCGGCCTCGCCACCGGCGGGCACCCCGTCGATGACGACGTTCTCGATGCGGGCGAGCGCCGCGGACGCGGCCTCGGCCGCCTCGTTCGCCGCATGCTGGGCCTGCTTCACCCGGTCGGCGAGGTCCTTGGCCTGTGCCACCAGGGCGGCCTTCTCCTCCTTGGGCGCCTTCGCGACCTGCTTGCCGAAGGCGTTCTGCTCGGCCCGCAGCTCCTCGAAGGCGGCCAGCGCGGCCCGACGCGATCGATCGGCCTCGAGTGCGACGTCGACGGTGCTCTGGTCGTTGCCACGGGCAGCCTGCGAACGGCGGACGATCTCCGGGTTTTCGCGGAGGAGTGCGAGGTCGATCATGCCGCAAGTCTACGAGGTGTGCGCGGGGGTGCCGGAGCGCGGGGATGCCGCACCGCGCCCTCGCCGTCGTCGTCCTCCATGAGGTGGTCAGCGGCGATCCCTCACCTCACCCTGGCCCCTCACCCGACAGGGGTCGCCTCGCATGATGCCGGTCTAGAGTAGCGCCATGACCACGAGTCCTCCCGTCCTGCAGCAGGCGGCACTCGTGTACAACCCGGTGAAGGTCGACGGCAAGCGACTGCGCACCCAGGTCCGTGATCTGTCCCGCGAGGCCGGGTGGGCGCACCCCGCGTTCTACCCGACGACCCTGGAGGACGCGGGGCAGGGGGCCACCGCCGAGGCCCTGGCGCGCGGCGTCGACGTGGTGCTCGTGGCGGGCGGGGACGGCACCGTGCGCGCGGTCACGGAGGCCATGGCGAACACGGGCGTCCCCCTCGCGATCCTGCCGAGCGGCACGGGGAACCTCCTCGCGCGGAACCTGGGGCTCTCCCTCACCGACCCCGCCGAGATGATCCGGGCCGCCCTCGGCGACTTCCGGCATCCCATCGACATCGGGTGGGCGCGCCTGACCCGCGAGGACGGCACCGCCGAGGAGCACGCGTTCGTCGTGCTCGCCGGCATCGGCCTCGACGCCGACATGATCGCGAACACCCGTGCGGATCTGAAGAAGTCCGTCGGGTGGATCGCCTATGTCGACGGCGCGGCCCGCTCGCTGCCGCGCGCTCGGCCGTTCCGCGCGGTGTACCAGATCGGAACGGGACGACTGCATTCGACGAAGGTGCACAGTATCCTCTTCGCGAACTGCGGCACCCTCCCCGCGGGCATCTCCCTCATCCCGGACGCCTCCATCACGGACGCGACGCTGGACGTCGCCGTCATCCAGCCGACGGGCGTGCTGGGCTGGCTCGGCGTCTGGCGCAAGATCTGGTGGGACAACTCGGTGCTCCGCCGGTTCCGCGCCGGGCGGATCGTGCTCGAGCGCCGCGGGTCGGACGCCTCGGTCCACTACTTCCGGGGAACACGCGCCGAAGCGGCCGCTCCCGGCCCCGTTCCCGTCGAACTCGACGGCGACGAGTTCGGCGCCGCGGTGCGTGTGACGTGCCGGGCCGACCCGGGCGCGCTCCTGCTGGCGCTGCCGGCCGGCCACCCCGTGCACATCCTCTGACGGAGGCTTCCAGGGTCAGCGCACCTCGACCGTGCCGTCGAGGCCGCCGCCGACGAGCGTCAGCTGGAACGGCGCGTCGTCGTCGACGTCGTCCTCGGGGAACTCGATGACGGTGCCCCGCGGCGCCATGTCCATCGTGCATGCCTGGTTCTCGTCCGTGACGAACGTCACCGTGCCGGTGCTTCCGTCGGCCTCTGCGGACTCGACCACCGGGGGACACCCGGACGAGCCCCAGGTGAGGAGCACGAGCCCGCCGTCGTCGAACCAGGCGGCCGAGGGCTGGTACTCGGTCGAGGACCCGGGTGCGGCGGTGGCGTCCGGGTCGCCCTCCACGTCGATCTCGTCGATCAGGTCGGCGGCGGTCACCACGAGCGTCACGTCCTTGGTCGGATCGACGCCCTCCGGCAGTGCTCCGAGGCTCGCGCGGGGGGCGAGATCCGCCGTGCACGCCTGCTCCGTGGCTCCGTCTGCCTCCGGCTCGACGAGGGTGACCGACACCCGCTGTCCGTCCGCGGAGACGTCCTCGATCTGCGGGACGCAGGTCGACGAGCCCCAGCTCACGATGGCGAACATCCGACCGTCATCGAGCAGGACGCCGTCCATGTCGTCCTGGTCGTCGCCGGTGCCGGCGTTCCCGGGCCCGCTGGACGGGTCCGAGGTCGAATGCGGCGCAGCGCCGCCCGGGCCGACGGTGCAGCCGGCGAGGACGAGTGCCGCGGCGAGCGCGGAGGACACGGCGAGCACGAGCCTGCGGGGAGTCATGCCCCTCAGGGTACCCGCGCGGTCCTCCGACCGAAACGGGGGTTGACGCGCCCCGTCGTCACTGCAGGGCGGAGGTGAGCCGTGCGAGGTTGTCCAGCACGGTCGAGCGCAGCGGCTGCTGCATCCACTCCTCGAGCGTGAGCTCGCGACTCAGCGACCGGTACTTGTCCTCCACCTCGCGCATCTCGGCGACGAACTCCTCACCGCGCACGAGCATCGAGACCTCGAGGTTCAGACCGAAGGAGCGCATGTCCATGTTGCTGGAGCCGATCACCGCGACCTCGTCGTCGATCGTGAGGCTCTTCGTGTGCAGGATGTAGGGCTTGCGATACATCCAGATCCGCACGCCCGCGCGCAGCAGCGCCTCGTAGTAGCTGCGCTGGGCGTGGTAGACCATCGCCTGGTCGCCCTCCTCCGACACGAAGAGCTCGACCTCGACGCCGCGGTCGACGGCGGCGGTGACCGCGAGCAGCAACGCCTCGTCCGGGACGAAGTACGGGCTGACGATCATGATCTGCTTCTTCGCCGCGTACAGCAGCGCGAGGAACAGGCGCAGGTTGTTCTCGACCTCGAAACCCGGACCCGAGGGCACCACCTGGCAGTCGAGGTCGCCCGAGCCGATGTTGGCATGGGAGATGTCGATCTCCTCGAGCACCACATCGGTCTCGCTGTACCAGTCGCTGAGGAAGATCGCGTTCACGCTCAGCACCACGGGCCCGTCCAACCGCACCATCAGGTCGACCCAGTGCAGGCCGCGGCGGATGTTCCTGGGCAGGTTGTAGGTGGAGTCGGTGATGTTCTGCGAGCCGAGGAAGGCGATGTTGCCGTCGACCACGAGGAGCTTGCGGTGGTTGCGCAGATCGGGGCGCTGCATCTTGCCCTTGAGCGGCTGCACGGGCAGCATCAGGTGCCACTCCGCGCCCATCTCGTTGAGACGGGCGATGGTCTGCCGGTACCGCGGCTTGCCCCGGTTCGCCCAGTGGTCGAGGAGCACGCGCACCGCGACCCCGCGGGCCGCGACCTCCTCGAGCGCGCGGAAGAAGTTGTCGGTCGAGTCGTCCGACTGGAGGATGTAGAACTCGACGTGCACGTAGTCCTGCGCGGTGCGGATGGCCTCGGCCATCTCGTCGAGCGACTCCTGGTAGTCGGAGATCAGGTGCGCGCCGTTGTCTCCGGAGAGCGGGAGGGCGCCGAGACGCTGGTTCATCTGGACGATCGGCCCGAACCACGCGGGCGCGTTCGGGCGGAGCGTGCCGAAATGCAGGTGTTCGCTCGTCTCCGCGATGTACTCGTTGATCTGCTCCTGCTTGCGGCGCCGCGCGCGCGGCAACCGGGGGTTGCCGATGAGGAGGAACAGGAAGACGCCGACCACCGGGATGAAGAACACGGCGAGAAGCCAGGCCATCGCCGCCGTCGGACGACGGTTGCGCGGGATGACGATCACGGCGGTGACACGGATGATGATGTCGAGCACCAGGACGAAGGCGGCGACCCACCATCCCCAGGATTCCGCGGTCATCACGCCCCCTCACCCACGCCAGGGATGATCACCCTGGGGCGCACCGCAGCCGGCGCTTGCTTCACAGTAGCGGATGGGTCGGACTCAGGCCCGCGGAGGCAGGCCGCGCGCGGCGCGCTCCTCGGCCTCGATCTGCGCGTGGACCTTGCGCTCCGTGCGGTCGAACCGGAGGATGCCGCGGAGCACGACGAAGAAGACGATGCTGACGCCGACCGTCGGCAGGAGCGACCATGCCGCGGCGAGCCAGAAGTTGTCCATGCATCCATCGTACGCGAGCGACTCATCGTGCACAGGCGACGCTTCCCAGGATTCTCGTCCACATCGCTCCTCAAGCGGGTGGCGAACCACCGCGGCGCGCGACCCTCTCCTCATGACAACCGTGCTCCGCGCCTCCGACTCCGCCCAGTTCCTCGGCATCGTGCCCGCTCTCGCCGGCTTCACGCCGCGCGAGAGCATCGCCCTGCTCCCCTTCCGCGGCACCCGCAGCGACGGCGCGATGCGCCTCGATCTCCCGGACGCCGCGCTCCCGCTGACGCGCTACGCCGCGGCCGCCGTCGAGCTGGTGGTCCGCGTCCCCGCGACCGACGCGCTGGCCGTCGTCGTGTACACCGACGAGCACCCGCAGCACACGCCCGACGGCGTCGTCCTTCCGCAGGCCGTCACCGTGGACACCCTGCTCGCCTGCGCCGAGGGGGCCGGGCTGCGGGTGATCGAGGCGCTGTGCGTGACGCCGGACGGTTGGGGCCGCTACGACGACACCGAGCCGGTGCTGCACTCACTGTCGGAGATCGTCCCCCCACCCGGGGCGACCGCGCTCGGCGACGTCTCCGGCGATCAGCTCTCCGGCGCGGGGCTCCCCTCCGCGCCCGCGGGCGAGAGCCGTCAGGTCGCGCGCGTGCTCCGGGGTCTCGACGGCGCGCTCGGCGGAAGGTCCGCGTCCCGCTCCCACGACCCGCAGGTCATCGCGGCATCCGTCCTGATGGAGGACATCCCGGCGTTCCTCGAGTCGGTGCTCGACGCGCCGGATTCCCTGCCGGCCGTGGCCGTCGCGGCGCTGGTCTGGTGCCTCGGCCGTCCGCCGGTGCGCGACACCGCGATCGCGCAATGGGCCACCGACCATCGCCGGGGCATCCGGACCATGGAGGCCCAACTCGCCTTCGCCACCGAGGGCGCGCGGGTGCCCGACGACATCGCGCACGTGTTCCTGGGTCGCGGCGCGGCACCGGACGGCGACCGACTGCGTGCCGCGCTGCTCGCCGTCCGGCATGCCGCCGCGCGCGCACCGCGGGCGGCGCGTCCCGGCCCCCTCACGGTCGCCGCCTGGCTGTCCTGGGCTCTCGGCCGCGCCACCCATGCCGGCCGTTATCTCGACCTCGCGCGCGAGATCGACCCCTCCTACAGCCTCGCGCTGCTGCTCGACACCCTGATCTCCGGCGCGGTCCTCCCAGAATGGGCGTTCCGGGGGCGGCGGAGCGAATGACCGCGCTGCTACTTGACGAGCGGGAAGAGGATGGTCTCGCGGATGCCGAGCCCCGTGATCGCCATGAGCAGGCGATCGATCCCCATGCCCATCCCACCGGACGGCGGCATGCCGTGCTCGAGGGCACGCAGGAACTCCTCATCGATCGGCATCGCCTCGACGTCACCGCGGGCGGCGAGCTTCGCCTGCTCCACGAAGCGCTCCCGCTGGATCACCGGGTCCACGAGCTCGGAGTAGCCCGTCGCCAGCTCGAACCCGCGGATGTAGAGATCCCACTTCTCCACGACGCCCTCGATGGAGCGGTGCTCACGGACGAGCGGCGAGGTGTCGACGGGGAAGTCCATGACGAAGGTCGGGCGCACGAGGTCGCCCTTCACGAAGTGCTCCCAGAGCTCCTCGACGAGCTTGCCGTGGGTGGCCTGGGGCGGCACGTCCACGCCGTTCGCCTCGGCGAACGCGATGAGGTCCTCGACGGAGTCCTCCGGCGTGACGGTCCGGCCCGCCGCGGCCGAGAGCGACTCGTACATCGAGATCCGGTCCCACTCACCGCCCAGGTCGTATTCGGTGCCGTCGGCCCAGGTCACGGTGGTCGAGCCGGCGACCGCGATCGCCGCCTGCTGCACGAGCTCCTGCGTCAGCGCCGCCATCTGGTTGTAGTCACCGTAGGCCTGATAGGCCTCGAGCATCGCGAACTCGGGGCTGTGCGTCGAATCCGCTCCCTCGTTGCGGAAGTTCCGGTTGATCTCGAACACGCGCTCGATGCCCCCGACGACCGCACGCTTGAGGTACAGCTCCGGGGCGATGCGGAGGTAGAGCTCGGTGTCGAACGCGTTGGAGTGGGTGACGAAGGGGCGGGCCGAGGCGCCGCCGTGCTGCACCTGCAGCATGGGCGTCTCCACCTCGAGGTATCCGTGGCTGGCGAAGGTCGCCCGCAGGCTCGCGTTCACCGCGGCGCGGGCACGGACGGTCGTGCGGGCCTGCTCACGCACGATGAGGTCGAGGTATCGGCTGCGGACGCGGCCCTCTTCGCTGAGCTCGGCGTACGCGTTGGGCAGCGGGAGGATCGCCTTGGACGCGATGGCCCAGTCGTCCGCCATGATCGACAGTTCCCCGCGGCGGCTGGAGATGACCTCGCCGTGCACGAAGACGTGGTCACCCAGGTCGACGTACTCCTTCCAGTCCGCCAGCGACTCCTCCCCCACGTTGGCGAGCGAGATCATCGCCTGGATCCGCGAGCCGTCGCCGGCCTGCAGCGTGGCGAAGCAGAGCTTGCCGGTGTTGCGGCTGAACACCACACGACCGGCCACGCCGACGATCACGCCGGTCTCGGCTCCGGCCTCGAGGTCTCCGTACTCCGCGCGCAGAGCGGGGATCGTGTGCGTCACGGGAACAGCGACGGGGAAGGCGCCGCCGCCGGCGTCCGCGCGCTTCTCGATCAGACGCTCGCGCTTGGCGAGGCGAACGGCCTTCTGCTCGTGGATGTCCTCTTCGGGGGAAGAGGCGGCCGAGGCCGTTTCGGGCGCGGCGGGCGCGTCAGTCATGTGCGGGGCTCCTTGGAAGTCGGATCCAGTTTACCGAGATGGGGCGGGCACCTCCGGCCGGGTCGCCGCACGACGGGCGCCGCCGGTTCTCGCTTCCGCGCCGGCGTCGGTAGCCTCGAGGCATGGCCCCCACCCGGATCATCCGAGCGAGCGCCGTCCTCGCCGTCACTCTCTTCGCCGTCCTCCTGCCGGGAGGGGCACACGCCGCCGAGCGTCCGATCGCTGCGGCGGCCGCCGACGTCGACGACTTCTCGTATGCCACATGGGACGCGGTCTACGACGTCGGCCTCGACGACGAAGGGCGGGCGCGCATGCACGTGACCGAGACCCTCGTCGCCCGGTTCCCCGACGCCGACCAGAACCGGGGGATCGTGCGCGGCCTGGCGACCACCTACAAGGGAGCGGGGATCGACACGCGCGTGCTCGCGGTCACCGATGAGAACGGCGCCGCCGTCCCATACGAGACGGACGAGGACGACGGCACGCTCTTCGTCCTCACCGGCGACGACGACTTCGTCCGCGGCCTCACGACCTACGTCATCGAATACGAGATGAGCGACGTCATCGTGGGCAGCGCGCCCGACGCGACCGGTTCCCGTTCGGCCGACGAGTTCTACTGGGACCTCCTCCCGCTCGACAGCACTCAGCCGATCGAGGCGTTCCACGCCGACATCCGCTTCGACGCCGCGCTGAGCGCCCACCTCACCGGGGCGACGAAGTGCTACACCGGGCCGTCGGGCGCGACCGATCCCTGCGACCTCGAGGGACCGCTCTCGGACGGCGACGACACAGCGTTCCGCGTGGAATCCGCCGCGCTCTCCGCGGGGGACGGCGTGACCGTCGCCATCGGCTTCGACCCGGGCACCGTCACCCAGCCCGCCGCCCGGACGCCGAACCCGATCGCCGACGTCGGTCCGGTCGCCGCAGCGGTCGGCGCCGTCGGTCTCTCCGCGGCCGGTTGGGCAGCGGCGGTGGCCGCCACCCGCCGCAGCCGCCGTGCCACCGGCATCATCGTGGCGCAGTACGACGTGCCCGACGACCAGCCGCCGCTGCTCGCCGCCGCCCTCATCCCGGGGGCGAAGAACGTCGTGCCCGCAGAGATCGTGCACCTCGCCGTGCGCGGCGCAATGCGGATCGAGGAGGGGGCGTCGGCGGAAGCGCCGCGACTGCGTCGGAATCCGCAGGGGACGCCGCCCAGCCCGCTCGACGAGGCCGCCCTGTCGGCCCTGTTCGCGGGCGCCACCGCCGACGGTGTCGTGGATCTGCCGACCGCCAGCGAGAAGTTCGCCGCCCGGATGACCGCGCTCACGGCGAAGGGCGAGAAGGAGGCCCGCCGACGCGGACTCACCACGAAGGCCCGCAACCGCGCCGCGATGATCCTCCAGGGGGTCGCGATCGCCGTCGCCGGCGTCGGCCTCATCGTGGCCGTGGGCGCCGTCGCCTCCGGACGCCTCGCGGCGGGCCCCGGGCTCCTCGCCATCTCGATCGGCACGCTGCTCGTCCTCGTCTCGAGCTTCTTCACCTTCTCCCGGCACACGGTCCTCACGCCGGAAGGGGCGAAGGCCTTCGAGTACCTGGAAGGAGTGCGCGAGTTCATCCGCGTCGCCGAAGAGGACCGCCTGCAGATGCTCCAGTCCTATACGGGAGCCGAACGCCGTGCCGTCGACGGTGCCGACGTCATCCACGTCTACGAACGCCTGCTCCCCTACGCGATGCTGTTCGGCATGGAGGACGAGTGGGGTCGCGTGCTCGAGAACGCCTACACGCGGGCGGCGCACGGCCCGGACTGGATCGGTGACCCCGGATCCTTCGCACTCCGCGCCACCCTCGTGGCCTTCATGAGCTCGTCCACGGCGGCGGCGACGTACTCGGCTCCGTCCACGGGGACCTCGTCCAGCACGGGTGGGTCCTTCGGCGGAGGGTTCTCCGGCGGGGGCGGCGGAGGCGGATTCTCCGGCGGGCGCTGATCCGCGGCCGGACCTCCCCCGGGTCAGATCAGCGGAGGAGGATCGGACGCGTCACGCAACGCCCGCTCCACCGTCGACTGCACGAGGGCGGAGAGGAATCCCCCCGGGTTCTCGACACCGATGTCGCGGAGCCGCGACGTGGACTGCCCGATGATCGAGCGGGAGAACTCCGTGGCCGTCGCGATCGCATCGGCATAGGCCGCACGATCCGTCTCGGCGATGACGACCGGCTCGCAGCCCATCTCCACGGCCAGCGCCTGCGCGATGGGCAGCACCGCGGCGGGAGCGGTGACCGCGGCGAAGCCCGCCTGCAGCTGCCGCAGATCGATCGAGGTGCCCGTGAACGTGATCGCCGGATGGACCGCCAGCGGGATGGCACCCCGTTCCGCCGCCGGCCGCAGCACCTCGATCCCCTGGGCGGGGTCGGTGTGCAGGACGAGCTGCCCGATCTGCCACCCGCCGACCTCGGCGATGCCGGCGACCAACGAGGCGAGCTGATCGGACGGGACGGCGAGGATCACCAGCTCCGCCCGCCGCACCACCTCCTGGGTGTCGAGCACCGGCACACCCGGGAGCACCGCGGACGCGCGTTCGTCGTCCGAACCCGAGGTGATCCCGACGACCGCGTGTCCTGCTCCCGCCAGCGCCGCCCCCAGGACGGGACCCACACGGCCGGCTCCGACGATGCCGATGCCGAGCCGGCCGTCGCGCGCCACCGTCACTGCTCGCTCGGCCCTTCGGGTCGCTCCGCCGACGCAGGCGGGCCCGCGGGCGGAGCAGGGGGCGCCGCGGGAGCCGCCGTCCGAGGAGCCGGCGGGGGCACGACCGGCGGCGTCACCGGCGGAACCGGCGGCGGCGCGACCGGGGGTGGCGCGACCGGGGGTGGCGTCACCGGAGGAACGGGAGGCGGGGTCACCGGAGGAGGCGTGACCGGCGAGGCCGGCGGTGGCGCTGGCGGCGCCGAGGGCGGCGCGACCGGCGCGGGCGCCGGTCGCCCGAACACCGGTGGAGCGAGCCGTGCGGCGGGCCCCGTGGGCGGAGCCGGCGGAGCAGCGGCCGGAGGGACGGGCGGCGCGACGGGCGCGGAAACCGGACCGCCGAACACGGGAGGAGCCGGAGGAGCCGGAGGGGCAACGACGTCGACGGCCGCGTGCTCGCTCCAGCGGTGAGTGCGGTCTCGCGACGCGGCCTCCGCGGCGGCGGCGGTGACGTCATTGAGGAGTGACAGCGCGTCGGCACGTTCGAGACCCGCCAGGTACCCCGTGATGGGCCCGGGCACCGAATGCACCTGCGCGCCGGAGACCCGCTGCAGGCGGTCGATCGGACCCTGGCTGAGCGACACACCCTGCAGACGCGCGAGCGGGAAGACCGCGAGCTTGCGCCAGACGATGCCCCGACGCAGCAGCAGGCCGTCCGCAGTCACCGTGTACCCGTGCCGCTTCCAGGAGAACGGCCGTCGCCACCATGCCCGACGCGGCATCGTCCGGTACGGGTCGGCGTCGGTGGGACCGACGACGCCCTGTTCCCACAGCGCCGGGATGCTCTCGGCCGGGACATCCGGCAGCACCAGCGCGAGCACGCGCTCGACATCGGCACGCTTGCCCACGGGCAGCACGACGTTGAACTGCTGGCCGCTGCCCGACGACTGCTGCGCGGCACTCTTGCCGCTCATGCGGTTGATCTTGATGGTCCACCAGCCGAACGGCCGCCACAGCAGCGACTGCGACACCTCGACTGCGAAGATGCGCCCCGGCGGAAGGGTCTCGGTGACGGTGGTGAGCAGACCGTAGGTGATGCGGACGCCGTCGGGCGTCGGCGCGATCGAGTAGCGGAGCGACTTCGAGATCTGCGCCCAGGTGATGCCGACCACCGCGATGATCATCGGCACTCCCATGCCCAGACCGATGCCGAGGAGCACGATGCCGCCGTCCGGGTCTCCGTCGACGAGGATGCCGATGAGGGTGCTGCCGAGCGCGATCGCGAAGATCACGCCGAAGAACACCAGCCAGAGCAGCCCGGAGATGATCTGCGATCCGATCAGGCGCCCGGCGGGAATCTTGACCACGCTCTCCGGGACCACGTCCTGCAGGTCGACGCCCGCGAGCAGTCCGTTGACGCCCTCGTTCATCGAGCCCACGAGCTGCGCCCTGGTGGACGTGGGGGCGGACGGGTTCGGCGCTGCGGGTACCCCGGGCGCGCCCGGGTTGAGTGCGGCGTGCCGGGCGGCGCGCGCACCGGAGGCGAGCCGGAGGATCTCGGCGCGGACGCCCTCCGCGCGGGCCGTCGCCAGGTATTCGAGGGCGACGTTCGCGTCGGTGCCGGCACCGACGACCTCGAGCTTCGCGAGCCCGATGATGCGTGCGGGGAACGGACGGGTGAGGTTCACGCCCTGCACGCGATCGAGCGGCGCGCGGCGGTGCGAGCGGAAGATGATGCCCTTGCGCACCTCGACGTGGTCGCCGGTGATCCGGAACTGCTGGAAGCGCCAGACGAACCAGAAGATCGCCACGAGAACCGCGACGAGACCGAGCACACCGAGCAACGCGATGAGGGCGAGATTGTTGGCGAGAACCCAGTCCACGGGGTCGCCGCCGGCGTACTCGTCGTAGTGCGCCTCCTCGGGCGCGAACTGTCCGACCAGCCAGGCGATCAGACGATCGCGCATGTTCGCGATCACGATGCCGCCGACGATGATGAGCGCCAGGCCCCCCTTGAACAGCGGGGTCAGCGGGTGCATCCGGTGCCATTCGCCGTCCGCGAGATTCGTCGACGGCACGCCGGCGGGTGCCTGTCCCACGGGCGCGGGGGGAAGCTGCGACTCGCTCACAGGCCGGTCCGACGGGTCTCGGCCACCTGGATGAGCGTGTCGCGGAGCGCCTCGGCCGCCGCCTGCGTGAGCCCGGGGATCTGCACGCCGGTGGTCGCGGCCGCCGTGACCATCTTGAGCTGGGACACGCCGAAGGCGCGGTCGAGCGGGCCCTGCGTGATGTCGACGAGCTGCATGCGCCCGTAGGGCACCGCGATCATGCGCTGCCAGAGGATGCCCTTGCGGAACACGATGTCGTCGGCGCGGAGCATGTAGCCGATCGCCCTGGCCTGACGCGGGAGGATGATCAGCGTCACGAGAGTGATCAGGATGATGACCCCGGCCGGGATCCACACCCAGTCCTGCTCGAGCACGACGTTGAGCACGACGGCGGCGGCCACGACGAGGGCGAGGAAGATGGCGTTCTGCACGATCTGCGACACGACGTACCGCGGGGAGATCTGGTGCCAGGTGCCGTCGAGTTCCAGCCGCGCCTCGTTCCGCGCCGTGCGCAGTCGCGTGTAGGTGCCCTGGTCGAGGGCGCCGAGGTCAGTGCCCTCCGCCGGGTTCAGGGGCGCGGTCTCTGGGTTCTGAGTCATCAGGATCCTTCGGCAGGGTGCAGAACTGTTCGGCGACGAGAGCGGCGACGACGAGCACGAGCGCACTCGCGATCAGCGCCACCATCGCCACAGTCGACCCTATCGGGGGATCGATGGGGCGCGTGAGGAGGAAGACCAGCAGCCCCGCCCCGAACCCCGCCATGATCGCCCCGAGCAGGCTCGACGCCCGCGCGAGGGTCGCCGCTCGCAGCGCCCGGAACGGGTCGATGCGCACGCCGGAGCGCACGCTCCGACGCACCGGCCAGGCGACCGCGAGCGCGGCGGCGGCGATGAGCACGAGCAGGACGGGCAGCAGCAGCGACGGCGTGAAGGTGGCGCGTCCCGTCGCCGTGAGCATCTGGTCGAGGGCGAACCCGGCGCCCGCACCGATGAGGGCGAGGACCGCGAGCAGCCCGGCGGAGGTGCGCTTCATCCCTCGCCCCGCGCGCGCAGACCGGCCGCCAGGTCGGCGACCCGGCCGGCCCCCGCGAGCTCCGCGTCCGGATCGACGTCGAGCCACGGCTCCAGCACGAAGAGACGCTCCGCCGCCCGCGGGTGGGGGAGCTCGAGACGCGGATCGTCCGAGACGACGTCGCCGTAGGCGATGAGATCGAGGTCGAGGGTGCGGTCACCCCAGCGCTCCTCCCGGACCCGGCCGTACTCGTCCTCGATGGCGTGCAGCATGCCGAGCAGGATCTCGGGGGCGAGCCGCGTGGTCACGAGGGCCACGGCGTTGACGTATCCCGGCGCATCCGGGTCGGGCCCGTCCAGCCGCAGCGCCACCGTCTCGAAGAGCCGCGAGAGCCGCACATCCGACACGAGCGGCAGCCGAGCGAGGCGCGCGGCCGCGGCCCGGATCGTCTCCTCCCGGTCGCCGAGGTTCGCGCCAAGCGCCACGACCGCGACCGTCTCCGGCCGCGGGGCCCGCGGTGCCGGGGCCTCCGGAGGGCGCGTGAGGTTGCGGCTCATGCGGTGATGTCCTCCAGTGACTCCGGCGCCCGTGTGCGGTGCACCGTCACGGCGACGTCGGCGAAGTTCTGCGGGATCGGGGCGTGCGGCTTGTGCACCGTCACCGACACCTGCTGGACGCGACGATCGTCGAGCGCCACGGCGGCGATGCGCTCGGCCAGCGTCTCGATGAGGTTCACCGGCTCGCCCGCGACGACCGCGGCCACGCGCTCCGCCAGCTCGCCGTAGTGCACGGTGTCGGCGACATCGTCGGAGGCCGAGGCCTGTTCGAGGGAGAGGCGCAGGCGGAGGTCGACCGTGAACTCCTGCCCCTCCTCCCGCTCGTGCGCGTAGACGCCATGGCGTCCGAACACCGTCAGCCCGGTCAGCACGATCTCGTCGAGGAAGTCCATGCCTCTAGCGTACGGCGAGGGCCGGACGCCGCACTCAGCCTTCCCAGGCGCGGGAGATCGCGAGCGCGTCCCGCGTGGCCGCGACGTCGTGCACCCGCACCGCCCAGACGCCTGCCCGCATCGCGAGCGCGCTGGTGACGGCGGTCGCGAGGTCGCGGCGCGCTTCGGACGCGTCGTCGCCGCCCGGGGCCGCAGCCTGCAGCACCTCGGCGAGGAACCGCTTCCGGGACGTGCCGATCAGCACGCGCGGTCCGAGGGCGACGATCTCGTCCAGCCCGCGCAGCACGTCCCAGTTCTGCGCGCCGCGCTTGGCGAAACCGATCCCGGGGTCGACGATGAGGCGGGACGGCGCGATGCCCGCCGCTGCGGCCTCTCCCATGCGCTCACGCAGCTCCCCGGCGACCTCGCGCGCGACGCGGCGGTAGTCGGCGTTCGCGTACATGTCGGCGGAGAAGCCGCGCCAGTGCCCGATGGCGAAGTCGGCTCCCGACTCGGCGACGGCGGCGCGCATCTCCGGATCGGCGAGCCCGCCGGAGACGTCGTTCACGATGCGGGCTCCCGCGCGGACCGCGGCCGCCGCGGTCGCGGCGTTCACGGTGTCGATGCTGACCGGCACGCCGGCCGCCGCGAGCTGCTCGACGACGGGGAGCACACGACGCTGCTCCTCCTCCGCGCCCACGCGCTCCGCACCCGGCCTGGTCGACTCCCCGCCCACGTCGAGGACCGACGCCCCCTCGGCCCACAGGCGGAGGCCGTGGGCGACCGCCCGGTCCGTGTCGAAGTACCGGCCGCCGTCGCTGAAGGAGTCGGGGGTGATGTTGACGATGCCCCAGATGCCGGTCATGCGCGCGCCGATCCGGCGCCGGGCACCGCCATGCCGATCAGGGTCACGAGCTCCGCGCGCGCCACCGGGTCCGTGTAGACGCCGCGCGCCGCGATCGTCAGGGTCGACGCCTCGGTCTGCCGCCCGCCCCGCATCGTCACGCAGCCGTGGCTGGCATCGAGCACCACGAGCACACCCCGGGCATCGAGGTTGTCCGCGATCGTGTCGGCGATCTGCTCCCCCAGCCGCTCCTGCACCTGCGGGCGCGCGGCGAGGATCTCGACGACGCGGACGAGCGCACCGAGGCCGACGACCTGCTCTCCCGGCAGGTAAGCGATGTGCGCATGCCCCGCGAAGGGCAGGAGGTGATGCTCGCACACGGAGCGGAAGCGGATGTCGCGCAGGAGCACGGCGCCGGACGGCAGGGTGTCCGGCGCAGGACCTCGGGTCACGCTGATCGTGTGCGCGAGGGGCTCTGCCGGGTCCTCCCCGACGCCGGCGAAGAACTCCGCGTAGAGCTCCGCCATGCGCGACGGCGTCTGCTTGATGCCGGGACGATCGGGGTCTTCGCCGATGGCCTCCAGGAGCTCCCGGGTGAGCCGTTCGACGCGTTCCTTGTCGACGGTCACGTCACGCCGTCGCGGGACGCGGGTTGCCCGCCCCGGCGGAGCCCTGCTGCGGGCGCGGACTCGTCGTGGGCGCCTCGACCGAGGCGGCCAGCGACACGTCCTTCTTGGGGACCTGGATCGGCGGGCGCTCCGACACCGGGCGGTCCTCGCTCGACAGCCACAGCGGACGCTCCGGCAGCTTCTTCACCTCGGTGAAGATCTCGGCGATGCGGTTGTGGTCGAGGGTCTCCTCCTCGAGGAGCGCGAGGGCGAGGCGGTCGAGGATGTCGCGGTTCTCGCTGAGCACAGCGTAGGCCTCGTTGTGCGCCTGCTCGATCAGGGCGCGCACCTCGGCGTCGACCCGCTCGGCGACCTTCTCGGAGTACTCGCGGCCACGGCCCATGTCGCGTGCGACGAACATGTCACCGCCCTCGGTGCCGAGCTTGACGGGACCGACCTGCGTCGTCATGCCGTACTCGATGACCATCTTGCGGGCGATCGACGTGGCCTTCTCGATGTCGTTCGAAGCGCCGGTGGTGGGGTCGTGGAAGACGAGCTCCTCCGCGACGCGGCCACCCATGGCGTAGGTGAGCTGGTCCTGCAGCTCGTTGCGGGTGACCGAGTACTTGTCGTCCAGCGGCAGCACCATCGTGTAGCCGAGCGCCTTGCCACGCGGCAGGATCGTGATCTTCGTCACGGGGTCGGTGTAGTTCATCGCCGCCGCCGCGAGCGCGTGTCCGCCCTCGTGGTACGCCGTGATGAGCTTCTCCTTGTCCTTCATCACGCGCGTGCGGCGCTGCGGGCCGGCGATCACGCGATCGATCGCCTCGTCGAGCGCCCGGTTGTCGATGAGCTGCGCGTTCGAGCGGGCGGTCAGCAGCGCCGCCTCGTTCAGCACGTTCGCCAGGTCGGCTCCGGTGAACCCGGGGGTCTTGCGGGCGACGACCTCGAGGTCGACGTTCTTCGACAGCGGCTTGCCCTTGCTGTGCACCTCGAGGATCCTCTGGCGCCCCTTGAGGTCGGGGGCGTCGACGCCGATCTGCCGGTCGAAGCGGCCCGGGCGCAGGAGCGCGGGGTCGAGGATGTCGGGACGGTTGGTGGCCGCGATCACGATGACGTTCGCGTTCGGGTCGAAGCCGTCCATCTCGACGAGCATCTGGTTCAGCGTCTGCTCGCGCTCGTCGTTGCCGCCGCCCATGCCGGCGCCACGGTGACGGCCGACCGCGTCGATCTCGTCGATGAAGATGATGGCCGGCGCGTTCTCCTTGGCCTGGCTGAACAGGTCACGCACGCGGGAGGCACCGACACCGACGAACATCTCGACGAAGTCGGAACCCGAGATCGAGTAGAACGGGGCACCGGCCTCGCCGGCGACGGCGCGGGCCAGGAGGGTCTTACCCGTTCCGGGAGGGCCGTACAGCAGCACGCCCTTCGGGATGCGGGCGCCGATGGCCTGGAACTTCGCCGGGTCCTGGAGGAACTCCTTGATCTCGTGGAGCTCTTCGATCGCCTCGTCGGCGCCGGCCACATCGGCGAAGGTGACCGTCGGGGTCTCCTTGCTGACGAGCTTGGCCTTGGACTTGCCGAACTGCATGACCTTGCCGCCACCGCCCTGCATGGACGACAGGAGCCACCAGAAGAGGAGGCCGAGCAGCACCAGCGGGAGCAGCAGGGAGAGGAAGCCGTCGAACCAGGTCGCGCGCGGGACGGCGTCGTTGAAGCCGTCCTTCGGGGCGGCTGTATCGATCGCGGAGACCACCTCGTCGGCGCGGGCCTCGACGTAGTAGAACTGGACGTTCTCGGAGCCCTCGAACGGCTTGGACAGGGTCATGTCCACCCGCTGATCGCCGTCGGTGTTGACCACCTCGGTCACGGTCTTGCCCGAGAGCAGCTCGAGCCCCTCCTGCGTCGTGATCTGCTTCGGCGCGCCGAGGTTCGAGATCAGCAGGAATCCGCCGAAGAGCAGCACGCCGATCAGGGCGACGTAGATCAGCGGATTGCGGGTGAGCTTCTTCACATCCATGGTCGGATCAGCGTATCGCCTCTGTGCTAGGCGGCCGCTGTGCGTTCACCCACGGCGCAACGCCCCGATGCTGGGTCGCTGAGCCTGTCGAAGCGTCAGCTGTAGACGTGGGGCGCCAGCACCGCGACGTCGCGCAGGTTGCGGTAGCGCTCGGCGTAGTCGAGTCCGTAGCCGACGACGAATTCCACGGGGATGTCGAAGCCGACGTACTTGCAGTCGATCTCGACCTTCGCCGCCTCCGGCTTGCGCAGCAGCGCGAGGACCTCGATGGACTCCGCTCCGCGGGACTCGAAGTTCTCCAGCAGCCAGCTCAGCGTGAGGCCCGAGTCGATGATGTCCTCGACGATCAGCACGTGCCTGCCGTGCAGATCGGTGTCGAGATCCTTCCGGATCTGGACGACACCGCTCGACTTCGTGCTGGCGCCGTAGCTCGACACCGCCATCCAGTCCATCGGAGCGTGGAACGGCAGCGCTCGCGCGAAATCGGCCATGACCATGACCGCGCCCTTCAGCACGCCGACGAGGAGGAGGTCCTTGCCCTCGTAGTCCTTCGCGACCTGCGCGGCGAGCTCGTCGAGCTTGGCGTGGATCTCCTCCTCGGTGACGAGGATCTGTG
Organism: Microbacterium sp. BLY; assembly: GCF_017939615.1. Classification (NCBI taxonomy): domain Bacteria; kingdom Bacillati; phylum Actinomycetota; class Actinomycetes; order Micrococcales; family Microbacteriaceae; genus Microbacterium; species Microbacterium sp. BLY. Next base: position 1,400,838 of record NZ_JAGKSR010000001.1, on the reverse strand, counting down.
CAAGGTCGTCCTGGATCTCCGCGGCGCGCATGGATCGATTTTAGGCGACGCGACCGGGTGCTTCCGTCCAGGCCGCCGAACGCCGGTCAGGAGTGGATCTCGTCGTGGTCCCCGCGCATCGTCCGCGGGCTGAGCACCGCGATCTCGACCGTCTCGTACTTGCCCTCTTCCGACCGCACCCACGTCACCTCTACGTACCAGTCGTCCTTCGACCAGGCGTCCGCCGTGCGACGCCCCTCGGCCGTCTCCCGCGCGTCCGTGTGCTCCCAGCCGTCGTCGCGGAGACCGGCGGCGATGGCCGTCGCCGCGTCCTCCGAGGCGGCGGGGCGCTGGACGGGCTCGACGTACACGTCGACCTGCCACCAGACCGAGTCCTCGGGCGACGGGTCGGCGGAGACCGGGTTCTGCACCATGCGGCCCCGGGACTCGACGTCGGGTGCCGACGGGGGCGCGAGGTCGGCGGGGATGAGCGCGACGACCTCGTCCGCCAGCGCCTCCGCCTCGGCCCGGTATTCGTCCACGCGGCTGTCGACCTCGGTCGTCATCGTGCATCCTCCCAGCGTCAGGGCGACGAGCGCGCCGGCCATCAGCGCGACGGCGCGAGCGGTCTTCTTCATCACTCGATCCTCGCGTACTCCGGCTCGAAATCCGATTTGTCGATGCCGTCGGTGCGCACCGGAGCCTGCACGATCGGCCCCGCTCCCGGGACCACGATCGGCCGCGGGTTGTAGACGTCGTCGGGCGCGAAGAGCATGGCATCGCCGCCGGTGATCACGGCGATGATGTTGTCGAACGCCACCGACCGCGGGTCGTACACCGAACTGTGGCTGTCGATGCCGCGCGGTGTGCCGTTTCCCTCGACGTTGTAGTCCTCGAGGTCGACCAGGCGTCCCCCGTCGGCGTCCTTGATCCACCCGGTCTCCAGGCGGGTCACACCATCAGCCGTGAGCGGGGACTGTCCGTGCATCTGGTCGGGGCCGTTGCCCTGGATGAGGCCGACGACGAGGTCGCCGCGCGCCATCATCGAGTAGTGCGGGACGTCGGCGGTGTGCGGGAAGTCCTCGATCCCGCTCACCCCCGCCCCCATGCCGGCGGCCGAGACGTAGAGGATGCGGTCGGCGACCAGGCCGGCCTTCTCGGCGAGCCCCACGGTCGCTCCGCCGTAGCTGTGGCCGAGGACCGTCAGCGACGAGCCGGCCGGCTTGTCGATGCCCGCGACGAAGTCGACGAGCTTGGGGGCGAGGTCCTTCGAGAAGGAGGCGTCCGTCGGACCGGGGATCGTCAGCTGGGGGAACGTCCCGCCCGCCCACTGGAAGACCGCGGTGTCCGGACCGGCCGACCGGTAGAGCTGCGCGCCGGTGCCGTCGCCGAAGTTCGTCATGGTCGTCGTGGTGCCGGGGACGGACACGGCGACGTTGCGGATCCACGCGGGGATGTCGCCGGTCTTGTCATCGATCGGGCCGTGATAGGTGGCCACCGCATCGGCCCCGGGATCGAACACGACCACGCGCGCGCCGGCCTTCTCGTCGGTGTGCTTGCGTCCGCTCTCGTCCCACCATGTGTAGTCCTGGTCGAGCAGGCTCTGCCAGTAGTCGATGGGCTCGCGCAGCTTCGCGATCTCGTCCAGATGGCCCTTGGCCTCCCAGGCGTCGGCACGGTCACCCGTCTTCAGGCTGTCGACGAGCGCCTGGAGTCGCGCGATCTCGGCCTCACGACGGGCGATCTCGTCGCGGATGTTGGTGTGGTTGGCCGTGACGCGGTCGCGGATCGGGATGCCGTTCAGGTTGCCGAGGATCAGGGGCGACGCGATGAGGAGGGCGGCCCGCGTCTCCTCGTCCATCGCGTTCCACGTCTCGCGGATGATGTCCGGGTCACCGAGCCCGGCGAGGGACTCCGCGGTGATCGCGTTCACGTCTCCGGCCCAGATGAGGCTCGCGGCCGCGAAACCGGACAGCCCCACCTTCCCGCCCTGGGTGACCGCGGTGATGAGGGGGACGGCCGCGAGCGCGCCCACGGCCCGCTGGTCGATCGTCCGGCGCTCCTCTTCCAGAGCGTTGTAGGCGTCCCTCGCAGTGCGATAGGCGTCGATCGCGTTCTGCCAGCGCTGCAGGTACCCCGGGTCGTCGAGGTACATCCAGGAGGGCAGCACGGCATCCCACGGCAGGGCCCATCCGGTCACGAACTCGCTCGCGGCGTTCAGGGCCTCGGCCCGCCGCACGAAGATGTGGTCGTAGGCGTTCTGGGCGGCCCGCAGCCGCCGCGCCGCATCGGCCTTCAGCACCTCGAGGTCGTTCGCGTACGCCGTGATCGCGGCGGCGATGCCGTCCAGGCCCTCCGCCGCCTCGCCCATCCGCTGCGCGAGCAGCAGGACGCGGGCCCCCATCGCATCGGCCGCCGACGAGGTCATCGCGGTGAGATCGGCGAGCGCGGCATCCGCGTCCGCCTTGCGTTCCCGCGACGATCCGGCGCGGGTCGTGAAGGCGGTGGCGGCGCCGTTCACCGCGCCGACGTCCCCCTTCGCGGGGTCGTCGATCAGTCCCGGGAGGCTCATCGTGCCGCCTCCGCGAGGGCATCGTCGGAGGCGGTCCAGGTGCTGGCGACCCCGGCCGCGTCGGCGGCGGAGTTCGCGGCGGTCTGCCCGAGAGCCGTCAGGATCTGCGTCACCAGCGCCTCCGCCTCGCCGAGCGCCGACTCGACGGCCGGCGACCCGATCCCTCCGAAGGACAGGCAGGAGGTGATCACGGGCGCACCGGCGGCGGTGAGTCGCGCCTTCGCCGCATCGAGCGCATCGCGCTGCACGTCGAGATCGGTCATTCCTCGGTCCTTCCCCCCGGAGGCTCCCACGATAGAGGGCGGGCCGGACGACGGCGATGGGCAGATCTCCCCATGTGCTCCGCTGCGCATTACTGTGAGCGTTGACGCAGGCCCCTGCGACCGATGGAAGGAACACTCATGGCTCTCGACGACATCCTCAGCCAGGTCCCGCTCGACGACATCGCCCGGAAGCTCGGGGTGTCCCGCGATGAGGCCAAGGTCGCGGTCGAACAGGGCGGCGCGGTCCTCCTCGGCGGTCTCGCCAAGAACGCGGAGACCGCGGAGGGGTCGGCCGCGATCCAGAAGGCCCTCGGCAAGCATCAGGGCGCGACGCCGCCCGCGACCGTCGACGACATCGACGAGGCCGACGGCGGCAAGATCGTCTCCCACATCCTCGGCGGCAAGGAGAAGGAGGTCACGAAGGAGCTGACGGAGTCGAAGGCGACGCCCGGGATCGACTTCGGGAAGCTGCTCCCGATCCTCGCACCGATCGTGATGGGCCTGATCGCCAACGCCACCAAGGACAAGTCGTCGCCGTCGAGCACCGCGGACGAGGGCACGGGCGGCATCGGCGATGTCATCGGCGGCATCCTCGGCGGCGGGAACCAGGGCTCCGGCGGCGGCATCGGCGACGTGCTGGGCGGTCTTCTCGGCGGAGGACAGGGCGGCTCCGGCGGCGGGATCGATCTCGGCGGCATCCTCGGCGGGCTCTTCGGCGGCAGGAAGTAGCGGCTCGAGGACCGACCAGCGGATTCAGCGGGTCGCCGCCGTGAACACGATCCGTCCGCCGTGGCGTGCCGCCGCGCACCCCGGGAGGTCGATCGGCCCCTGGCCCGACCAGTCCGTGACCAGGCGGGCCACCTCGATCGTCTGCGCGCGAGTGAGGCTGACGCCGAACTCGCTGTCGACGACGAGGCGGATGATGCGGTTGCGCAGAGCGGCGGGGTTGGCGGCGAGGGCGGCGACGCTCACCGAGATCCCGGCCTCCGCGTGCTCGACGATGTCCTCGATGGTCTCGTGGATCATCTCGTCGAAGGCGGAGGCGTCCTCGCGGAGCTGCTCGGCCGTGCGGGCGAGCGCTTCGGCGATACCGGGACCGAGTTCCGTCTCCAGCACCGGAAGGACGCGCTGCCGCACACGGACCCGGGTGTAGCGGTCGTCGTCGTTGTGCGGGTCGTCCCACGGCTGCAGGTCTGCGGCGGCGCAGAACGCACGGGTCGTCTCACGGCGCACCCCGAGCAGCGGACGGAGCCACCGGAGCCCGTCGTCGTCCTCGCGGACGGGTGCCATGCCCTGCAGACTCGTGGCTCCCGAGCCGCGCGCGAGTCCGAGGAGCACGGTCTCCGCCTGGTCGTCGAGGGTGTGGCCGAGGAGCACGGCGGTTGCTCCGATGTCGCGTGCCGCGTCCCGCAGCACCCGATATCGGGCCTGCCTCGCTGCGGCTTCCGGACCGCCGTCGCCGTCGACCTCGACGCGGACGACGAGCGCGTCGAGTCCCAGGCGTCCGGCCGCGGCGGCCGCCTGCGCGGCGACTGCGGCGGAGTCGTCCTGCAGCCCGTGGTCGACCGTCAGCGCTGCCGCTCGCAGGTCGCGCTTGGCGGCCTCGAATCCGGTGGCGGCGGCCAGCGCGAGGGAGTCGGCCCCGCCCGAGACGGCGACGAGCACGGTCGCCCCTTCGGGGAGATCGGCGAGCGCGATGCGCACGGCGAGGCGGATCTCGGCGATGGCGGGGGCGAGGGACGGCACCTCTCCACGGTAGGGCACCGTCGCTCGCTCCGACGGACTCGGACGGGACCGCCCGCGAGTAGGCTGGTCGGCGGCATCCAACCGATCTTCCTGAGGAGCACACGTATGGGCGCACACGACGCCGTCATCGAGATCCCGCGCGGCAGCCGCGTGAAGTACGAGGTCGACCACGAGACCGGGCGAGTGCACCTCGACCGCGTGCTCTACACGACCTTCGGGTATCCGGCCGACTACGGCTACTTCGACAACACGCTCGGCGAGGACGGCGACCCGCTGGATGTCCTGGTGCTCCTCGACCACGCCATCTACCCGGGCGTCGTCGTCGAGGTCCGCCCCGTCGCCGTGCTGAAGATGAGCGATGAGGCCGGCGGCGACGACAAGCTCGTCGCGGTGCTCTCGAAGGACCCGCGCTGGGCCCACATCCAGGACATCGACGATGTGCCCGAGTACACGAAGAAGGAGATCGCGCACTTCTTCGAGCACTACAAGGACCTGGAGCCCAACAAGTGGGTCAAGGTCGACGAGTGGGGCAACGCCGCCGAGGCGCAGCGCATCCTCGACGAGGCCATCGTCCGCTTCGGCGAACAGGGCCACTGACCCCCAGGGTCGCTGAGCCCCTGGGTCGCTGACCCGCCCTGGGTCGCTGACCCGCCCTGGGTCGCTGAGCCTGTCGAAGCGAAGACCCCCGGCCACTGCGGTGGCCGGGGGGCTTCCCTGTGTGGCGCAGGTCAGACGGAGATGCCCTTGCTCGCCATGAAGTCGATGGGGTTCGTGTAGCGCCCGTTGATGTACACCTCGAAGTGCAGGTGGCAGCCGAAGGAACCGCCCGTGTTGCCGGCGTAGGCGATGACCTGTCCGGCTCGCACCCACTGGCCGTTGCGGACGGCGAATCCGCCGGGTTTGATGTGGGCGTACCCGGTGGCGATGCCGCCGCCGTGCTGGATGCGCACGTAGTTGCCGTAGCCGCCGTTGTAGAAGGCCGCGTCGACGGTGCCGGAGTGGGCGGCGTAGATCGCCGCGCCGCACCCGTTGGCGAGGTCGACGCCGTAGTGCCAGCTGGACGAGCAGCCGTTGGCGTTGCACTGCTGCGAGCGCGGACCGTAGCCGGAGCTGCGATACCCGCCGTGCGGGCGCACCCATCCGCCGCTGCCCGGTGTGCCACCGCCGCCGCTATTGCCACCGGCGTTCGCGGCGGCTTCGGCGGCCTCCCGACGCTTGCGCTCCTTCTCTCGCTCCTCGACGCCCTTCTGATACCCGGCCACGGTGGTCGCGGTCGTGTCTTTGAGTGCGGCGAGCTGCGCCTGCATCGTGGCGAGGTTCGCGGACTGCTCGTCGAGGGCGGCCTGCGCCGCGTCGGCGGCCTGCTGCGCCGCCACCATCTTCTCCTCGGCGATCTTCTGCAGGCGGTCGCGTTCGTCACGCGCGACGACGGCCTGGTCGCTGAGGGATTGGGCGGAGTTGCGCGCGGCGACCGCATCGTCGTAGATGGTCCGGTTGTACTCGAGGAGCTTGTCCATCGAGCCGAGGCGGGCGAGGAGCTCGTCGGCGTTGCTCGCGGAGCCCGCGAAGAAGAGTTCGAGGGAGGTGTCGTCCCCGCCGTTGCGGTAGAGCTGCGCGGCGACCTGTCCCGCCTTGCGGGCCGACTCGTCGGCGACGGCGGCCTGCGCGTCCGCCTTGTCCTGCAGGGAGTCGGCTTCCGCGATGGCGGCGAAGTATGCCTGCTGCGCGTTGTAGAACTCGGTCGAGGCGACCTCGGCGGCGGCCTGCGTCTCGGAGACCTTCTGCGTGAGCGACTGGATGAGCCCCTCGATGCGCTTCACCTCGGCGGCCTTGGAGGCCTCGTTCTGCTTCGCCTTCTGCACGTCGTCCCAGCTCGGGTACGACGCGGCGTGGGCGGCCGTGACTCCGGACGTGATGCCGAACGCGCTGAGGGCGACGACGCTGAGCGCGCCGAGGCCGAGGGCGCCGCGGCGGCTGATGCCGTCACGGAAGAGGGTACGGCGCTCCGTCGGGCTGGGCGCACACCCGCAGTCCTCGGATGCGGCGAGCGCCGCATCCCGGATGGTCTTGTCGTTCACACGGCCCCTTCCGCCGGTTTCACAGCTGCCACACTAACAACAACTTTCACACGCGCACCAGCGTCCTGGCGCGGATGCGAAGGCATCCCGACCCCTCCATGGTCCCGCTCGAACACGCCCGGGGGAAGCGCATCCCGTGCTCGATTCGCGATTTGCCCGAATGATCCCTTATGCTTGAGCGTCGGCAAGGAAGTCCCCTGGGACTGACTCGGCCCCATCGTTTAGCGGCCTAGGACGCCGCCCTTTCACGGCGGTAGCACGGGTTCGAATCCCGTTGGGGTCACTCCATCCGATACAATTGAAAACACCAGTATGGCCCTGTAGCGCAGTTGGTTAGCGTGCCGCCCTGTCACGGCGGAGGTCGCGGGTTCAAGTCCCGTCAGGGTCGCTCCGTGCGATGAGCTCTTTCTTCGGAGAGGGCTCTTCGTCTAGGACGCGGCAGCATCATCGTCGCGCGGCTCTGTAGCTCAGTTGGTAGAGCGTTCGACTGAAAATCGAAAGGTCACCGGATCGATGCCGGTCGGAGCCACAAGGCTGATCATTACAATCAGCCCAGAAACCCTCGCCTAGCTTCTACATGGCGGGGGTTTTGCTTTGCCCTGGAACGAACAGGACGCGGCTTCCCGGACCTGAGGCGTCGCATCCTGATCCCCGCCGACGTAGAATATGGCTCAGAGGACATTTTTATGGGGAGGCGACGTGACCAACGCATCAGTGCTCGTGCGCGCTGCGCGGAAGAGCAGCGGGCTCACGCAGAAGGATCTCGCCGAGCGAACCAACGTCGATCAAGGCCGCGTATCTCGAGTGGAAGGTGGCCGCGAGGCTGAGTTCAGCACAGTCGAACGCTTCCTCCGTGGCGCCGGCTATCGCCTGTACTCCGCACCAACGCGACGGGACGACGCGGCGACCATCGCGGCGGCGATCCGCGGGTACCTGCGAGCGGGCGACAAGCACAGCGCGCTTCGCGAGTTCATCCAGCTGAGCGACAACCTCAACGCCGAGCACGGCCTCGTACGCGGGGTTCTCGGTCTCGCGGAACCCGAGCCGACCGGTGACCGCGTCTGGGATGCCGCCCTGGCAGCGCTCGTGGATCTTCGCCTCCGCGAGGAGGGGCTCCCCACCCCGGCGTGGGTCGACGGCCCGAACAGGAGGGTCCAGGTACCCCGAACCCTGGACGTCGATCCGGCGGATCCGATCCCGGCGCCCGACGACGTGCCCACGGAGTTCCTCGAGCGTGGTGTCCTTGTCTGGCAAGACACGCTGACGAGCGTCTGATGGCTGACGCCCTGAACCGCGACGACATCATCGCCGGCCTCCGCGACCTGGTCGGAGAGCTTCACACCGCTGGCGAAATCGCAGGCATCCGACTTGTCGGTGGTGCTGCGCTCGTCATCAGGTACTTCGACCGCCGCGCCACCGGAGACCTCGATTCCCTTCACATCAACCCCGGGAGTGACGAAGCCGTCCTCGCCGCGGCCTCGCGCGTGGGAGACCGGCGAGGGTGGAGCGCCAGCTGGTTCAACTTCGCTGTGGAGCACGCCGATTCGGTGCCCACATTCGGGCGTCGAGCCGTCGAATGGGAGACGATCTACGACCGAGACGGCGTCATCATCCAGGTCGCCTCCAAGGACGCGCTTCTCGCCATGAAGCTCCGCGCCAACCGCCCAGGACGCGACGTGGACGACATTCGGCAATTGCTCGCCCTCTGCGGCATCACAACGTTGGAGGCGGCGGAGGCTCATTACGAGGACTACTACCCGGGCGACGGTCTCAGCGATCGCGCTATCGGCATGGTCCAGCGGATCCTCGATGGTGGACTGCCGACAGCGGTTCCCTCCCCCGGGCCCATCCATCTCTGACCCCCTAACGAGGATCGTGCCATCGGGAGTGGGCCCGCAGACCTATGTCGGCACGGGGGATTCCGTCGATCCGCCCTTGCTCGTGTCCCCAGCGGCGACCGCATGCGGCAGCGCGTGGGTCACGAGGCTCACGAGGAACTTCCCGGGCTCCTCGAACATGCACAGGTGCGCGGAGTTCTCGAACCAGACGACGTGCGTCGAGGGTGCCGTCACGTTCTCCAGCCACCGCGTGACGGGTGCCGTGGGCGTCGTCCAGTCGTGGCGCCCGAGGAACTGGAGCATCGGCACCTCGAACGCCGTCTGATCGCGGGCGTCGAAGCCGAGCAGGGCCGGCAGCACCTCGGGCATGGTCGCCCGCTGCCCGACGCCGATGAGAGCCAGGTCGGCGTCCGTGTAGTACGGAGACAGCTCCTGCGACTCGGTGAAGTATGCGAAGTCGGAGCGATAGGCCGAGAGCCCGCCGTAGTACTGCGCCCATCTCCGGCAGGTCACGATCCGCTCGACGGTCAACGGCTCCTCACCGGGGTACTCCCCGAGTGCCTGCAACTCGGAGATCGCCCGCTCGTTCCGGTCCGCGACCGCACTCCGCATCGCGTGGCGGAAGCTCTCCTCCTCGTTCTCGGGACCGGAGATGACCTGGCCGACGCCGATGTAGGCCCACAGCAGGTCGGGGCGCCGCCGGGCCAGAGTGAGCCCGAGGACCGTCCCCCAGCTGTGCCCGAGCACCCCGACCTTCTGCACCCCCAGCTCCCCCTGAAGCCACCCGATCAGTTCCACGAGATCGTCGACATACCGGTCGACGCTGAGATCGATGCCGTCGGGCACGGAGCCCGCGGACTTGCCGCTCGCGCGCTGGTCGTAGTTGACGACCGTGAAGTAGTCCTCCACGCCTCGTTGCCAGACCCACGACGAGGGCAGCGACGGCAGGGCCGGACCACCGTGGCAGACGATGAGCACGGGGTGCCGCGTGCTGCGGCCACGGATCGAGACGAACTGGACGACACCGCCGAGTTCGACGGACTCCGTCCGGTCGATCGACTCCGGGTTCGGGATCCGGCAGAGATCCGCAACCACTGCGCGGCCGAGGTCGTCACTCATGTCGATCACCCTAGGCGAATTGCCCCGGGCGGGAGTTCACTCCAGCGCGCGCTGCCACACATCCCGGTGCGCGGTGACGTAGTCGAGCACCGACGCCCAGTGCGCCCCGTGACCCGTGCGGTACATCGTCCCCCACGGCTCGCGACCCACCTCCGCGGACGAGCGCAGCAGGTCGAGCATCGCCTGCGTGCGCCGACGCATCATGTCCGGGAGCACCGCGCGAAGGTCCTCATCGGCGCCGTAGCCGTCGACGAACGCCGCGAGGTCTTCGGCGGAGCGCTGCGGGTCCCTGGTCGGATCGGGAAGCGCGAACGTCTGCGCCGAGAAGGCGAGGTCCCACGACCGGCTGCCCGGGGAGGCGCCGTCCCAATCGATGAAGACCCAGCGGTCGCCGAGCATGAGGTTCCACGGTGCCAGGTCGTTGTGGCAGATGAGATCGCCCGCCGGCGCCGACAGGGGCGATTCCCACACCGCATCAGCGGCGGGGACATAGCGCGCCGATACGTCATGGATCCGGCGCACCATCCCGCCCACGCGACCCAGCTCGGCGGCGGAGAGGGGCGCGGAGTCCATCGCAAGCGTGCCGGGGATGAACTCGATGATCTGCCGCCCCTGCGCGTCTCTGCCGAGCGGCTCGGGCGCATCGACACCACCGTCGCGCACCGCCTGCACATACGAGATGACGTGCGGAGTCGCCGGTGTCCACGTCTTGCGGACGGTGTCCCCGACCCGCACGACGGGCCCGCTGGCGTTGCCGCCTTCCAGGACTTCCTCGCGCATCCTCCGAGGCTATCGGAGGCCTCCCCGCCAGAGATCACTCCTCCGGGTGACGGGGGATACCTCCCGCGACGGACGCCGCTCGCTGGGCCCGCGAGCAGAGTGGAGGTATGACACGACGACACCTCCTCCCCGCTGCCGCCCTGCTCCTCGGCGGCACCCTTTTGCTCGGCGGATGCGCCGCCGTGGAGGGTCTCGTGCACAAGCAATCGACCCGGACGTTCGACGACGCCGATGCGTTCCGGGCGGATGCGCCGGTCGACGCGGACTGGGTTCCGGACGACGCGACGGCTCTCACGCTCCGCACATCGACCATCGAGGACGCCGGCGACGCCGTCCTCCTGCTGACGAGCACGAAAGCGCTGCCGGACGACTGCACAGAGACGGAGCGGACCTCCGCCCCGACGTGGACACTGGACGACGGCCCGTCCGCCTACGAGGCGAAGACCGTCTTCGTCTGCGGCGACTGGAGCGTCATCCCGTCCGACGACGGCTGGTTCGGATGGACGCCGAATTCCGACGAGGAGAAGGCCGCCGCCGGGAGCTGAGCCCGCTCAGAGGTCGTCGAGGGCCTCGCGCGCCGCTTCCACGGCGTCCACAGCGGCGTCCTTCCTCTCCGCGGCCGCCGTGCGCCTCTTCTCGGCGGCGGGACGGTCGCGCTCGACGCGGTCGGCCTCCTGGTGCAGCTTCTCCAGCTGTGCTTCCAGCTCGGCGATGCCGTCGGCCAGCTCCTCGGCGCGAGCGCTCAGCGCCTGCACCGCGTCGTCCTCCTTCGCGAGCGCGCGCTCCGCCGCCGCGAGATCCTTCTCAGCAGCCGCCACCTGCCGCTCCGCGTCCCGGCGCCTCCGTCGCTCCTGAAGCTCGTCCGCCGGCCGCTCCGGCGGGGGTCCGAGGGTGGGGAGCGTCCCGGCCACCGCATCGCGGATGTCGTCGGTCGACCCCGACGGCTCCAGCGCGCGGATGAGCCGACCGGACGCCACGGCGGCCGCGGCATCCGGATCGAAGAACGCCGCGGAGATCGTCTGCTCGACCGCATCGCGCGTCGCCGGCGTCACCCGTTCTCCGCGGGAGCCGGCGAGGTCTGCGGCGGTCTCGGCGAGCCGTCGGGTCAGCGCCCGGCGTTCCCGGCCGAGCTTCGCCAGTGCCGGGGCGTCCAGGTCGTCCTGCGCCTCGCGCAGCTCCGCGGCGAGCGCCAGAGCCTCCCCCAGCTGCGCCGCGCGCTCCTGTGCGAACACGTTGACGACCCAGGCGGCGACCGACGGCTTGCGGAGGGCCTTCACCTCCGCAGAGAGCGCTCGGTCGTCGAGCTCCTTGGCCTGGGCGTTCCGGGCGGTCGTGAACTCGTCGGGCGGTCCGGCGTACAGCGCCGCCGCGATGTCATCGAGGGTCGGAGCGGCCATGCGCCCACGATACGCGGGCTCGACCCGGCCTACTCGATCGCCAGGTAGTCCGCGGCGTCCGAAGCCATGAGGATCTTGGCGCCGAAGCCGCCGCTGCCGTTGCCCGGATAGAGGTACAGCTGACCGGCGGCCGTCCGCCCGATCAGATCGGCGCGGCCGTCGCCGTTGTAGTCCACGCCGCCGGTCACCTCGGTGAACTCCTGCCATCCGATACCGACCTGCCGCGAGGAGCGGAGCCCTGATGCCCCCGTGTACAGCACCAGCGCACCGGTTCCGGTGACCGCCATGATGTCGCCGCGCCCGTCGCCGTCGAAGTCGCCGGCGACGAGGTAGTGGAACTTGTCCCACCCGCCACCGTAGGTGATGTGGGGTGTGCTGAACCCGCCCGCCCCATTACCCCGGTACACCGTGAGCACACCGCCCTCGGACACACCGATCACGTCCTGCCGCCCGTCACCGGTGAAGTCCGCACCCGAGGCGACATGTCGCATGCTGTACCAGCCCGCCCCCGGTGTCGTCGCCGGTCGGAACCCGCCGGCGCCATTCCCCGCGTAGAACTCCAGGACTCCGTCCGACCGCGCCACCAAGAGGTCGGCGTTGCCGTCGCCGTTGAAGTCCGCATGGGTGATGTGTCGTCGGGTGTTCCCCCAGTCCGCACCGAACAGGGTGGTCGGCGCCCCGAGACCGCCACGGCCGTTACCCGCCCGCAGCCGCAGATCGCCGTTCCCGGCCACGATGAGGAGATCGGCATTGTCGTCGCCGGTGAAATCGGCGGAGCTGATCCCCGCGGGGTCACCGTTGCCGAGGCCAGGGAAGAACAGCGGAATGGTCCCGCCGCGTGTGACGTCGGCCAGGCAGGTGAAGCCCTGATTGATCTGCGAGTAGACCGTGCCGTTCAGCCACACCTCGAAATGCAGGTGGTACGCGGCCGAGTTCCCGGTGTTCCCCACGACACCGATCTGCTGCCCGCGCAGAACCTTGGTGCCCGGGGCATACCACCCGGGTGCCGCCATGTGCGCGTAGCGGGTGACGTAGCCGCCCGGGTGCTGCACGTCGACGTAGTTGCCGTAGCCGCCGTTGGACGTGCGGCTCTTGATCACCCCGTCGTAGGCCGCGAGGATCGGTGTCCCTCCGTTGCGCGAGATGTCGATGCCGTCATGTGCGCGGTAGTTCCCGAGACAGCCATCCCCCACCTTCGACTGGATGTTCCCGGAGGCCGGGTAGACCATGTATCCGTCCGATGCGGCGACCGCGGAGCCGGACGAGGTGAGGGCGGGAGCGAGTGAGCCCAGCACGATCGCGAGCACGGCGACGATCCCGATGCGGCCAAGACGCAAGCGGGACGTGCGCTTCATCTCGAAGTTCTCTCTTGCTCGGTGGCCCCAGGGACGTGATGTCCTCCGCCGTCACCGTACCAAGCGCACGCGCCGTGCACCGCCAACGCCACCCCTGTGCGTCGGTTCCCGTCCGTCGCATCCGGGACCCGCGGCGCACGTGCGCGAGGTGTACGGTCAGCAGTATGGGAAGACTCCGGTACGACGGGCACTCCGACCCGATCGTGATCGAAGACGAGACGCTCGCGCATCTCAAGATCGTCATCGCGACGAAGCTCCGCCGCCAGGAGAGCTTCATGATGACGTGGCGGCCGCTCGAGGGCGGCGTCGACGGACGCGCGAGCGTCTGGATCCACCCCGCGATCCCCCTGCAGTTCGGGTTCGACAGCGCCGAGCCGCCGACGATCGAGCCGCACCGCATCCAGGAGCTGATGCAGGCCCTGAACGCCTCGGGTGAACTGGTGCTGGACCATCTCGCCGGGCCTCACTGACGCCCGCACACGCCGGAACGATGCGCTCCATGGAGACCCCTCTCGTCCTCGTCCTCGGGCTGCTCATCGTCGGCCTCATCGTCATCGGCGTCTTCCTGCGTGGCTGGGTGCGGCGCCGGGCGGCGGTGGCGGGTCGACGGGCCGGCGCGCGCTTCACCTCGGCCCGGATGCGGGAGATCCTCGACGAGCTCGGTGCCACTCTCGTGATCCGCGCGTCACCGGCGGTCGCGGCGGATCTGCTGCGCGCGGCCGCCGCTGCACGCGGCAAGGACTTCACGCGTCTGGCGGACGGCGATATCGGCATCCGCTTCGTGGAGACGGACGACACGATCGTCCGGGTGGCACCCGACCCCGCAGGCGCCCTGCTGCGGGTCGAGACGTTCCGCGATTACCTCGGGTTCCCGCAGACGGCACCGCAGTGGAAGGAGTTGCGCGCCCTCGTGACGGCGGAGGCCGCCGCGCACGGGATCGCGGTGACCGACGGGCCGGCATCCGCTTTCGAACGCGGACCGCTTCTCGACGACCGGAACGCCCGGTGGACGCGGCTGCCCTGACGATTCCCCCGTTCCCTCACCGGGAAAACAGGGGCGACGATTCACAGGCGGCGCAATTAGGCTAGGACCCGCGCCGCGCCCCGCAGGACCTCCGTCGAGGACCCGGTCACGGCGTATGCCGGGCGGCCTCCTCCCCCGCGCATGCGACCCCGTCCACTGAACGGAGCCCCGCTTCGTGCCGTGGACATGCCAGAAAGGCTTGAACCCATGAGCGATTCCACGGGCACTCCCCGCGACGACGAGCGGTCGCCGGACTTCTTCGACCAGCTGATCGAGACGACGCCTCGCGACACCTCCGCGAACTCCGCTGCGGCGTTCACCATCGGATTCCGCGGCTACGACAAGGGTGAGGTCGACGCCGCACTGGCGTCGATGCGCGCGCAGCTCCAGCAGGCCGCGGACGAGGCCGCGGAGGCGAAGGCCCGCGAGGCCGAGGCCATCGAGGCGATCAAGGCCGAGGAGCGCGAGGCGCGCGAAGCCCTCGAAGCCGAACTCGCCGCCGCCAACGCGAAGGCCTCCGACGCGGAGCAGCAGGTGGCGACGCTCACCTCCGAGCTGGTCGACACCCCGCAGGCCGACGGCGAGGAAGCACCCTCGCGGCAGCAGTTCGAGGCGATCCTGCGAGTGGCCGAGGAGCAGGCGAACGTCCTCATCCAGAACGCCGCCGTGCAGGCCGACCGTCTGATGGCCGCCGCGCGCGAAGAGGTCGCCGCCCAGCGCGCCGAGGCCGAGGCCGACGCGGAGCGCATCACGTCGCAGGCGCAGCGTGACGCCGATCAGGTGCGTCTGAAGATGGAGACCGAGTACACGGCCCACGAGGCGCGGATCGAGCGCGAGGCGGCGCACGCCGCCGAGAAGGTCAACCAGGCGTCGCAGGAGGCCACGGCCATCCGCACGGAGGCGGAGAAGGGTGCCGCCGCGCTGCGGTCGCTCGTCACCCGGGAGACCACGCAGCTCCGCGCGGACGCCGAGCGCGAAGTGCGGGAGATGAATGCCCGCGTGCTCGAGTTCGAGGAGACGCTCACCCGTCGCCAGGACGACGCGCAGCAGGAGTTCCTCGTGCTGCACAACCAGGCCGTCGCTCACGCCGAGCGCATCACCTCCGACGCGAACGAGCAGGTCACGGCGTCGCTGGAGCACGCCCAGCGCATCTCCGCGAAGGCCGACGGCTACGAGAAGCTGATGCGCTCCCAGGCGCAGGCGATCGAGGCCGACGCGCAGGTCCGCGCGCGCGAGATCCTCGACCGCGCCCGGGTGAAGTCGCAGAAGATCGTCGACTCGGTCACCGGGCACACCTCTGCGGTGCTCCGCGACGCGGAGGACCGCGCCCGCCAGCTCCGGTGGCAGCAGCAGCAGCTCACGAGCTTCATGGCCGAGGTGCGCGAGCTCATCCGCCCCGACGGCATCTTCAGCGACGATGGCGTGCCGTCCGAGATCGCGGTGACCGAAGCCACGATCGACGAGGACGAGGACGAGGACGACGTCGAGGACACCGCCGTCGAGACCTTCCTCGGCGATGAGGTGCTGGACGACGAGCTGGACGACGACCGTCCGCTGGAGAAGATCACGATCGACGTCGTCGAGACGGACGACTCGAAGCGGTAACCCGCCCACCGGAACGCCGAAGGCGCGAGCAGATCGCTGCTCGCGCCTTCGGCGTTCTCCGTGTCGCTCAGGCGCGGCGGAGCTGCGCCGCCGCCGGGCAGTCGAACGGGTCGCGCGCCGCGAGCCCCACCCGGTTCAAGTAGGCGATCACGATCGCGTAGGAGCGCGCGAGGCTGGTCTCCGTGTACGGCACACCCTGCGCCGCGCAGTAGTCCCGCACGATCTCGCGCGCCCGAGACAGGTGCAGGCGCGACATGTTCGGGAACAGGTGGTGCTCGACCTGGTGGTTGAGCCCGCCCATCAGCCACGTCACCCACCATCCGCCATTGATGTTGCGGGAGGTGCGCACCTGCTTCGAGAAGAAGTCGAGCTTGGCGTCGGGCGCGATGACCGGCATCCCCTTGTGGTTCGGTGCGAAGGAGGCTCCCATGTAGACACCGAACACGGCGAGCTGCACCCCGAGGAAGGCGAAGGCCATGCCGACGGGGAGGAGCAGGAACAGCGGGACGAGGAGGACGGCGAAGCGGAGCACGATGAGGCCGAGCTCGATCCAGCGCCCCTTCACGTTGCGCCGGGTGAGCAGGTGCTTCAGGCCGAGGTAGTGGAGGTTGAGTCCCTCGAGCGTCAGCAGGGGGAAGAAGAGCCACCCCTGCTTCCGCGTGATGAGACGGACGATCCCGCGCGACTGTGCCGCGTCGGTCTCGAGGAAGGAGATGGTGTCGACCTGGATGTCCGGGTCCTTGCCGACCTGGTTCGGGTTGCCGTGATGACGCGTGTGCTTGGTGTCCCACCAGTGGTAGCTCATGCCGATGATGCCGGCGAGCACGCGGGCCAGCCGGAAGTTGGCCGGACCGGTGGAGAGGATCTGCCGGTGGGCGGCCTCGTGCGCGAGGAAAGCAACCTGCGTGAAGACGATGCCGAGCGCGGCGGCGATCAGCAGCTGGAACCAGCTGTCACCCAGGAGCAGGAAGCCGGCGACGCAACCGGCGAACGCGACGACGAGAGCCGCCCCGACGAGGGAGTAGAACACGGGCGTGCGCTGCAGGAGCCCGGTCTCCTTCACGACCTGCTGGACGTCGCGGTAGGCCCGGGTGAGAGGAGGGAAGTCGGCGTTCCCGGCATAGGTCTGACGGACCGGGCCGAGCGTGGCGGTGACGGACGGGGAGGGAGTGAGAGAGATGATGCTCTCCTGCCGTTCGGAGCCCTGGAGCTGAAGAAGCAAGGGCGGATGCCGATCGCTGTGGCCACACTAACCGCGCTCGCATACGCGAGGCGGCATACGACTCAGGCGCGGGCGCGGCGCAGGTGCCGACGCCGTGGCCGCGCCCTCTTCGGCGAGACACCGGGGCGCGCGGGTTCCTGCGCGGCGGCGAGGGCCCGGAACGCGTCGTCGAGCACGGGGAAGGACCCGAGGTCGGTGCCGCGCTGGTCATGGAGGCGGTGGGCGGAGCCGTCGAATTCGACGAAGCCGGCGAATTCCCCGTCACGGGTGGCGACGTGCACGTCGACGTCGGCCTGCTTCCAGGTGAGAGGGTCGGACGGAGGGACAGTGGTGGTACTCATGCTGATGCTCATTGCTGTGGGGCGGGCGCGCTGTCGCGCTCCGCATGTCGAGAGACCGAGGGCGGATTCCGCGCGCGTCGATGTGCGTGGTCCGTGGATGGCCCTGATCAGTGGCGACGAGGCGGCCGAGAGGGGGCGAAACGCACACGTTGCTCGATCAGTCTAGCAGATCACCCGGTTCCGCCTTCCGGCGCCTCACGCGCCGGGCGGGGCACCGCCCGGCGCACCCCCTCCTCCGGGCGCGGAGCCGCCGCTCGGGGCCGTCGTCGTGTCCACGCCCACCACGAGCGTTGCGGCGTACCCGCCGGCGACGCTTCCCGTCGTCGTCGCGACCTGAGTGGCGCCCCCGTCGTCACCGAAGACGTTGTCCGTGGCCATCGAGATCCGCGCCAGGTTCTCCGCAGACCCGGCGTACGCCGCCTCCGCGTACACCGCTCGGCACGCGTCCTCGGGAAGCGCGAGTTGCGAGGTGGCGATCGCGTTCGAGACATCCGTGATCGAGGCGGCGTCCGGGTAGACCTCGAAATGCACGTGCGGCCACCGCCCCGAGTAGCACCCGGGGAAGACGGACGTGAACGACACGCGCCCGTCCTCATCCGCGACCTGCACGCCACGGAGGTAGGAGACGTCCTCCAGCCCCGCCGAGTACAGCGAGTACTCCCCCTGCGCGGTGCAGTGCCAGGCATAGACGGCGACGCCCGCGAACGGCGCTCCGCCATTCGCGAGGTCGAGGATCTGCAGCTCGAGAGAGAGCGGCACCCCTTCGGCGACGGCGCCGCCGTCAAGGGAGGACCGGATGTCCTGGCGGATGATCCCCGCCTCTTCGAGCACGTCCGGACCGTTCGAGCCGTCACCCGGGTACGGCCCTGCCGTCTCATCCGGGATCTCCGCCACGGTGGTATCGGTCGCCGCGGTCGTGGCACCGGGCGTCGGGGCGGAGGTCGAGCTCGCCGAGCCGGTGGCGGACGGCGTGCAGGCGGCGAGCACGACGGCGCCGAGTCCCAGGCCTCCACCGATCAGCAGGCCCCGTCGACTCATCAGCGTCCGGAGATCGAACGCCACTCCCTGGTCGACCACTTCCTCGTCGGCGCGATCCAGCGGTCGTCCCTCGTAGGTCGGACCGTCCGGCGTCGGCGTGGGCTGCGGGATACGGTTCATGGTGCGCTCCTCTCGAGCGGGCTCGGCGATGCGACCATGATGCGTGCGGCACCAGTCAGGAGGCTATGCCGGACCGATGAAGATCATGAGGGAGCGAGAGCAGAGCGGAGGGTGCGGGGACACCGCTCCGCTCTGCGACGCTGCGGCACGAGAAATCGGCGACAGCGCGGGCCGGAGCGAGGGGGAGTCGCTCTCGCGGCCACGACGACGACCGGCTGGGGGGACAGACACGGCCGTGCACATCCAGTCGAACACGGAGTTGGCCACCTGTCAAGTTTTTCCTGGCCACCTGTCCAGAACGCGCGTGATGCCATAGCATTGCCCGCACCGATCCCGAAGGGGACGAGACCGGGGGTAGCACGATGACGACAGCGACCAAGAGAGCGGAACGCGCGGGCACGGACAAGTTCGCCCTTCGCCGGCGCGCCCTGGCCGAGGCCGCGCTCGAGACCATCGCCGAGCGCGGATTCGCCCGGACGGGACTCCGCGAGATCGCTCAGCACTCGGAGCTCTCCCACGGCTCGCTGCACTACTACTTCACCGACAAGAACGACCTCATCGCCGAGGCGGTGCGGATCTCGAAGCACGGGCTGGGCGACCGGTACCTGGCCGTCCTCGCCGAAGCGGACACTGCCGAGGGCCTGGCCGCGGCCGTCGCCGATGAACTCGCCCGCAGCGTGCGCGACGACGCACCGCTGCACCGCCTCTGGTATGACCTGCGCAACCAGGCCCTCTTCGAGTCCGGCTTCGGTGACACGATCGCGGAGGTCGAGGCCCAGCTGCAGCAGGCGATCTGGACCGTCGTGGAACGCTACACGGAGCTCTGCGGGCGCCCCAGCCGCTTCCCCCCGCTCCTCGCCTACGCGCTCACGGACGGAATGATGCAGCACGCGCTCATCCGCCACCTGCGTGGTGACGCGGATGCGATCGACCGGCTGCGCCGCGACTGCCTCGACCTCTTCGCCGCCTGCGTCTGACGCACCGGCTCACGCGTCCGGTCGCGCGGCTGCGCGGAGGACCGGGGGATGCCGGACGAGCACCACGACGATCGCGACCATGACCGCTGCGGTGAGCGCGACCGGGACCGGGACGAACGGGTCGAGCAGCACCACGAGGGCACCGAGCGGGATCACCGTGTTCACGATCCGGTCGGCGTTGTCGCGGATCGCGATCCACCAGATCCCCAGGAGGAAGACGGCGATCGGGATCGACACCGTGAAGGTGGCGGCCACCGGCGACAGGTGACTCTCCCCCGTCATCACGTCCAGCTCGACCTCGACTCCGGCGGAGAACGCCGCGGCCGCCGCGAACACGAAGTAGTGCGTGTAGCCGTACCGCAGCGACCGGCCCAGGCTCGCGATCGCCCGGTGGTGCGGCGGCCAGAAGTAGATCCACCACAGCGACGCCGTGACGACGAACGCGAGCGCGGAGATCGCCAGCAGAGGCCCCAGTCGCTCCACTTCGTCGAGCGCGTCGATGATGGCGTTGGCGGAGGCGAGGAGGCTCTCGCCGAGCACGATGAGGGTGAAGAGTCCGTAGCGCTCGGTGATGTGATGGGGGTGCCAGGGCGTCTGCCCCCGTCGCTCGGCGAACACCGGGACGGAGATCTCGATGACAGCGAACACGACGAACGCGGTGAGCTGGACGGGTCCGGACGGGATCAGCAGGAACAGGATCCACAGCACCTGCACCACGGCGATCCCTCCCGCGTACCGGAGCGCGACGCCGCGGAGCGGGCCCGCGGTACGGGAGGCGCGCAGCCACTGCGTCACCATCGCGACGCGCATCACGACGTAGCCGATCACGGGGAGGGTGAAGTCGCCGTGCTCGAACGCCGCCGGGATCCCGGCGGCGAGGATGAGGACCCCCGCCATCTGGACGAACGTGGCGATCCGATACGGCCAGTCGTCGGTGTCGAACGAGGTCGCGAACCATGTGAAGTTCATCCAGGCCCACCAGATCGCGAAGAACAGCATCGCGTAGGACGTGACCCCGTGCACGAACTCCCCGTGACTGAGGGCGTGGTGCAGCTGGGCCGAGGCGATGCTCACCGCCACGACGAACACCAGGTCGAAGAAGAGCTCCAGCGGGCTCGCGGTGCGATGCGGCTGCGCGGGATCGCGCGGCACCATGGCGCGCAGGCGGAAGCGAGGACTCGAGGAGGACGGCACGGTCACCGCGACAGACTAGCCCCGCGCACGCACCGTCATGCAGTATTCCGGATCCGATTCGCGACCAATCCCCGGCGGGCGCTTCCGTCCGCCGCCGGGATCCGCTACAGTGTTGGACGTCTGCAGTGCCTGCTGCACGCCTCATCGGTTGGGACGATGAGGACGCCCTTCGCGATGTGGGATCGCGAAGCATCAGCAGGACCCGAGGGGTCGGGACGCAGACGTGTCCGTGAACGTGGGGTTCACGGTCTGGGGAAAACTGGGGAAACGATGGCGCACTGGGGTTATCTGCGTACATTCACGGCTCAAGGGGCCTCGGCATGACTTCCGTCGAGGATGCTCTGAGCATCGCTCGTACGGGTTTCACGCCGATCACGGCTCCGCGAGCGACCGCGTCGGTGACGCCGGCGGCGAGCACGCCGCGCGTGTCGGCGACGCTCGAACGACGCCTCCAGTGGGAGCGTCGCTATCGGATGCGGCTGCGGATCACGGATGCGGCTGTCATCCTGATCGCCGTCGCACTGACGGCGGCGGTCCAACTGGTCACCGGCGTCGCGGTGACCGAGGCTGTGCGCAACGCCGCATTGCTGAGCCTCGCCTGGTACCTGATGCTGTCGGCGCTCAACAGCCGAGCCGCCGCCATCTTCGGGTCCGGGGCCACCGAGTACCGCCGCGTGGCACACGCGGCCGGTCTCGCCTTCGGCATCACCGCCATCGCGGGCGTGCTCCTGGAGTGGGAAGGACTGCAGCCGCTGTTCTTCATCGCACTTCCGGTCGGCATGCTCGGCCTCCTCTTCGCCCGCTGGACAT
Source organism: Microbacterium sp. BLY (assembly GCF_017939615.1). Lineage (NCBI taxonomy): Bacteria > Bacillati > Actinomycetota > Actinomycetes > Micrococcales > Microbacteriaceae > Microbacterium > Microbacterium sp. BLY. The sequence goes on along the minus strand of NZ_JAGKSR010000001.1, from coordinate 1,379,380 downwards.
GGCGCCGCTGGCTGCAGCGGCAGCGCCTGTCCGGGCGGTTCGCGTCGAGGACACTGGTGGTCGGCGCCACCGAGGACGTCGAATATGTGATCGACTCCCTGCAGAAGGGCGGGGAGAACGGCTATCACGTCGTGGGGACGACGTTGCTGGATCGCACGGCCGGCGCGCTCAGGATCGGGGAGAGCATCTACCCGGTCGTGGGCGATGTGGACACCGTCGCCGCGGCGGCGGCACAGCTCGGGGCGGACACCATCATCGTGGCGAGCCGCCCCGAGGGGTCCCCCGACTTCGTCAAGCAGCTCAGCTGGCAGCTCGAGGGCACAGCCGCCGAGCTCGTGCTCTCCAGCCGCCTGACGGACGTCGCGGGCCCCCGCATCTCGCTGCGGCAGGTCGACGGCCTTCCGCTGATCCAGGTGAAGATCCCGACCTATGAGGGCGGGGTGCACCTGCTCAAGCGTGCCCTGGACATCGTGGTCGCCACGATCGCACTGATCCCGATCGCGCTGCTCACGCCCGTGCTCAGCGCCCTCATCAAGCTCGACTCGCCGGGACCGGTGTTCTTCTTCCAGGAGCGCGTCGGTCGTGACGGGCGCACGTTCAAGATGGTCAAGTTCCGCTCCATGCGCACCGACGCGGAGAAGCAGCTGGCCGCGCTCAAGGAGCACAACGAGGGCGCCGGCCTCCTCTTCAAGATGAAGGACGACCCGCGGGTCACGCGCGTCGGCAAGGTGCTGCGCAAGCTCTCCCTCGACGAGCTCCCGCAGTTCTGGAACGTCCTCGTCGGCGACATGAGCGTCGTGGGCCCTCGTCCGCCGCTGCCGAGTGAGGTCACCGCGTACGACGGGACGGTGTTCCGTCGCCTGTACATCAAGCCCGGCATCACGGGCCTGTGGCAGGTCTCCGGGCGCAGCGACCTGTCGTGGGACGAGAGCGTGCGCCTCGACCTCCGGTACGTGGAGAACTGGTCCGTCATGAACGACCTCCAGATCATGTGGCGCACCGCCAAGGTCATGGCGCAGCCGAGCGGGGCATACTGAGCGGATGAGTAATACGACACCCCTCACGATCGCGATGGTGGGGACCCGCGGCGTGCCCGCCGCCTACGGCGGGTTCGAGACGGCCATCGAAGAGGTGGGCCGCCGACTCGCCGACCGCGGGCACGACGTCGTCGTGTACACGCGCGGGTCCGAACACCGCGAGAAGGAGTACCTCGGAATGCGGGTGGTGCACCTTCCCGCCGTCCCGGTGAAGCAGGTCGAGACGCTCAGTCACACCGGCCTGTCGGCTCTGCACCTCCTGTTCCACCGTCGCCCCGACGCCACGTTCGTCTTCAACGCGGCGAACTCGCCGTTCCTGCCGCTGCTCCGTCTGCGTCGGGCGCCCGTCGCCCTCCACATGGACGGACTGGAGTGGCGACGTTCGAAGTGGGGACCGCGTGGTAAGGCCTACTACCGCTGGGCCGAGCAGTTCGGCGTCCGCACCGGGGACGCGCTCATCGCCGACGCCCCGGGCATCTCCGACTACTACCGCCACCAGTTCGACGTGCCCACCGAGCTCATCCGCTACGGCGCGCCGATCCTGGACGAGCCGTCGACCGACCGTCTCGCCGAGATGGACCTCACGCCCGACGGCTTCCACCTCGTGGTCGCGCGGTTCGAGCCGGAGAACCACGTGCTCGAGATCGTCCGCGGCTACCGCGCGAGCTCCGCGCGGCTGCCCCTCGTGGTGGTGGGTTCCGCCCCCTACTCCGCCGGATACATCCAGGAGATCCACGACGCGGCCGCCGGCGACGAGCGGATCCGCCTCGTGGGCGGCGTCTACGATCAGGACCTCCTCGACGCGCTCTACGCGCACGCCGCGACGTACCTGCACGGCCACTCCGTCGGCGGCACCAACCCGTCGTTGCTGCGCGCCATGGGCGCCCGCACCGCGGTGATCGGGTTCGAAGTGCCGTTCAACCGGGAGGTGCTCGACGGGAACGGCTGGTTCTTCGCCGCCGCGGACGACGTCGCAACGCACGTGGAGGCCGCGGAAGCCGATCCCGCCACCCGTGAGGCGCACGCCGCCGCGGTCCAGGAGATCGCGCGCACCCGCTTCCGCTGGGACGACGTCGCCGACGAGTACGAGAGCCTCGCCCGCCGCCTGGCGGAAGGCTCCAGCATCCACCGATCCGCTCGGCGCGCGCGTCGGCGGAGCACGGACTGGACGCCCGCACCCGCGGACACGGCACGATGACCGCCGGAGACCGCCGGAAGACGGTGCTGCTCGTCCACCCGGGTGCCGAGATGTTCGGCTCCGACCGGATGCTGCTGGAGAGCGCGGCCGGCCTCGTCGATGCGGGCGCCCGTGTCGTCGTCGCCCTGCCCAGCACGGGCCTCCTGGTCGCGCCGCTGCGCGCCGCGGGTGCCGAGGTCGTCATCGTGCCGATGCTCGTCCTCCGCAAGGTGCTGCTCACCCCGCGTGGTCTCCCCCGCCTCTTCCGCGACATGTTCCGCGGCCTCGGCGCCGCCTGGCGGCTGATCGGGCGACTTCGCCCCGACGCCGTGTACGTGTCGACCATCATCATCCCGCAGTGGCCGCTCATCGCCCGGGCCCGCGGCACCCGGGCCGTCAGCCACGTGCACGAGGCCGAGGCTTCGGGCAACACGCTGGTGAATCGCCTGCTCTACGCGCCTCACCTCGCGTCCACGCGGACGCTGGTGAACAGTCGGTTCAGCCTGGACACCATCCGGCGGGCCCTGCCCGCGTTGGCCGACCGCACGCGCATCGTGTTCAACGGCGTCGCGTCGCCAGCCGAGCCCACCCCGCCGCGCCCCCGCATCGACGGCGCCCTGCGCGTGCTCTACGTCGGTCGGCTCTCCCCGCGGAAGGGTCCTGACCTGATCATCGACGCGGCCGCCAGGCTCCGCGCCGCCGGGCGTGCCGTCGACGTCACCCTGCTGGGCGCCGTCTTCGAGGGGTACGAGTGGTTCGAGCAGGACCTTCGTCGCCGTGCCGACGAGACGGGGGTCCCGGTCCATTTCGCCGGGTTCCACGCGGACATCTGGCCCTTCCTCGCCGACGCCGATGTCCTGGTCGTGCCGTCCCGGGTGGACGAACCGTTCGGGAACACGGCAGTCGAGGGCGTCCTCGCGCTGCGCCCCGTCATCGCCAGCGACAGCAGCGGCCTCCGGGAGGCAGCGGGTGGTTACGCCACCGCCCAGCTCGTCACACCGGATGACCCCGCCGCGATCGCCGCCGCGCTCGACGACGTCCGTACGCGCTGGGACGAGCTCGTGGCCGGCGTCGCCGACAGCCGCGACGAGGCGCAGCGCCGTCACGCTCCCGCCGTCTACCGCACCGCCGTCGCCACCGGCGTCCTGGACTGACCGGGCCCCACTGCCACACCGACGGCCCTGCGTCGGCGCGGCGCGGACCCGTGGCCGGGCGTCCTCAGGCTCGCGCCGACCATGCGGAGACGGAAGCCCAGGTCAGACGGCGGCGGCGGAGTCGGCGGTGAGCCGGGCGCGGTTGCGGACGATGTAGATCGAGAACGGGATCAGCTGGCAGACCAGCAGCGCGAAAGCGACGCCGAGGAGCGGACCGACGATCCCCAGGATCGGCGTGAGCACGAACGCCAGCGTGATCCCGACGGCCGCCATGCTGAGGGTCGGAATCACCTGGAACCGGATGCCGGGCTTGTCCATGATGAACATCCCGAGCGGGTAGACGGCGGCAGTGAGCATGATCATGAGGCCGAACGCGAAGATGGTGGTCGGGCGGACCACCAGCTCCCCCTGCGTGATGAAGCCGAACAGCCACGGGCCGATGAGCCAAACGAACACGGTGGCGAGCGCGACCGCGATGGCGAACAGCGCGGAGAGCAGGAACGGCCCGCGACGCAGGTCGCCCTGGTGCCGCATCCGGGCGAAGTGCGGCCACAGCGCGAGGCCACCGGCCATCACGAGCCCGTTGAGCGCGAAGAAGACCTGTCCGGCCACGCCGTACTCGGCGACATCCGTCGGCCCCCCGAGCTGGGCGATCACGTACCGTTGCGACCCCACGGCGATCGGATAGGTCACCATCTGGGCCAGCATGGGCCACCCGACGTCCATCACCCGAACGCCGGGGAACCGACGTGGCCGGAGGACCATACGCGCCGCCGACGGGATGAGCGGCGACGTCGTGCGCGCCGTGATGAGAACGCCCAGGATCGACACGATGAGCGATGCCGCGAACGAGGCGATCGCGACGTACGAGTGGAGGTTCTCGCCTCCGAACGTGAGCAGCAGCCAGACCCCGGCCAGGGTGAGGGGCGAGATGAGCCCCTGCAGCAGGATCACGATGTGGTTCTTGCGCTGGCCGAGCATGATCCGCGCCCAGATGCCCAACGGGATCCCGAGGCAGAAGATCGTGACGCAGAAGAACGCCGCCAGGGACGCCCCCGGTTCGCCCCCGGCGTCGCCGAAGACCACCTCCCACGCCCCGGTGGCGAGCAGCACCGTGTTGACCGCCATCGCCGAGGCGGCGAACATCAGGAGAACCCGACCGACCGACGTGAGCTGATACCGCAGCTTCTCGTCGGTCCGGACGTCGTCGCTGGTCGCCACCGCGTTGACGAGGACCGCGCCGCTGCCGAGGTCGGTGAAGGTCAGCAGCGACGGGATGGTGGTGAGCAGCGTATAGAGGGCGAAGCTGCCGACGCCCGCGTCCCCGATGATCATCCGTGTCGTGAGAACGCCGCAGACCAGCGCGATGACCATCGTCAGCGCGCGGGCGCCGACAGCGAGAAGAGAACCCATACCTAGATCGTCACCGCGGCAGGGCCCCCAGGGTCGCGCTGTTGCCGGGGAGTCGCGATACCGATGCCACATCCGACGGGACCGGGACCGCGATGGCGGCCTGACGCTGTGCCTGCGCGGGGATCAGCACGTAGGTCGAGGACACCACCGACGCCCCCTGCACGAGCTGCGAGCGCCGGTCCTGCCCGGTCGCCGCGGTGAACGCGGCGAGGGTGTCGGCGACCGCCGGGTCCCGCGAGACGGAGCCCCTCGACCAGGCCGAGAACCATCGCGGAGCGCTGGCGGAGGCACGGTGGTACAAGTTGCCGTTGGTGCTCGACATCATCTGCGCACCCGTGAACGTCTGCGAGAAGTCCTGCACGCACACCAGGCAGTTGCCGGCGCTCTCGGCCATCACGTTGTTGGACATCACGGTGTTGCGCACGATCCACGGCGCGAGCGGCGCGAACCGGGTGCGCGGGTCGTGGCCGGCCGCGTTCGGGTCGGAGGCCCGGCGGTCGTCCTGCCCGATGCTGACGTTACGGTCGCCGTTGCCGACGAACGTGTTGTTCCAGATCTTCACGTTGCCGGAGTTCAGGACGAACAGCCCGAAATCTCCGTTGCGGGCGATGATGTTGTCCGCGACGACAGCACGCTCCGAGAGCTCCACGAGGACCCCGTGGCCCGCGTTGCCGATGACGTCGTTGCCCGTGAACACGATGTCGATGACCGACTCGTCGAACCACGGACCCCGACCCGCATTGCCGGTGAAGGCGCTGTCGGTCACGGTCACGCCCTGCGTGCGCGTGACCTTGAACGCGCCGGACACGGGCGCGTGGTTGAAGTGCTCCGCGTTGTTGCCGACCGAGAGCATCTGGGTGACCTTCATCCCGTCGGCCTGCGACGCGCCGCCGCCGAGGAGACCGTTGCCGATCAGCGAGACCCGCGTCAGCGTCGTGCGCTGCGCCCACGAGTAGAAACCGGTCGTCGAGTTGTCGCGGATGGTGACGTCCGTGAGCGTGACGTCGTTCGCCGCCGCGATCACCGTGCCCATCTGCGGGACGCTCGTCGCATACCGGCGGACCCCGATACCGCGCACCTCGGACCCCGCGGAGCGGATCGACAGCGCCTGCGTGAGGACGCTGGCCTCCACCGTCTTGCCGGTCGGATCCGTGCCGATCACGAGGCGCTTGGCGCGATCGTCGACGAAGAAGGTGCCCGCGACCACCTCGTCCGCAGAACGCACCTCCCGCAGCTGCGCGCCCGCGACCCAGACCTGGTCGGGGTGAGCGGCCATCGGATGCGCCGGGTCGACGAAGCGCCATTCCGGCTGGGTGTTGTCGGGGGCGCCCTTCGTGTAGGTGGGGCTCGAGTCGAGGGCGACATCCCAGCCGTCGACCGCCCATGTCCTGCCGGAGGGCTTCCAGCCGGTGACGGCCTTGGCTCCGTCCATCCACACCGCCTCGTTCGGGGCGGGCTGGATCGTCACGCGCTTCTGCGCGGGGACGATGACCTCCTCGTGGTAGGTGCCGCCGCGGAGGACGACCGTACCGCCGTTCGGCACGAGCCGGAGGGCGGCGGCGATGGTGCGCACCGGAGCGGACTTCGTCCCCGAGGCACCGTCGGAGCCCGTCGGCGACGCGTAGACGGCCGTGGCCGGCGCGGCATAGGAGAGCGAGCCGGGGGCCGCGGCACCCGGCGCGCCGCGGACGCCGGCGGGGGTCGCCGGCGTCGTCGGCGTGACCGGAGCGGGAGTCGGAGCGGGAGCCGGTGCGGGAGCCGGGGCGGGAGCGGGAGCAGGAGCGGGGGCCGGAGCAGGAGCGGGCGCCGGGGCCGGAGCAGGCGCGGGAGCAGGAGCCGGAGCGGCGGCGACCACGTCGTCGATCGCCACCGGAACGGCGGCCTTCGCGCCCGAAGACGTGTAGAGGGCGAACCCGTAGCCGCCGGCCGACGGGATCCGCGTGGCCGAGGAGTCGGTGTGCGTGACCTGCCACGCGGACGGTTCGGCGGCCCCGTTCACCCAGGCCTTCGCGCCGAGCGACACCGGGTTCGTCCCCGTGACGCCCAGCGCCACACCCACGGTCATGCCTGCCTTGACCGTGAACGGGAGTCGGCGCTCGCTCAGGCTCTGCACCGCGGTAAGGTCGGTCATCCGGACCAGGGACACATAGGCGGAACCGTCCGGGTGCACGCGCACGCGCACGCCGTACGAGTCCTTGCCGGTGATGCGGACGGCCTGCGCGAGATACAGCGGGCCGCCGACCGGCAGCGCCGGGACCGAGAGGGTGAATCGGCTGTTCACGTCGGCGGCGCTCACCCCGGCGACCGTCGCCCGGGCGGTGATGCCCGGCTTGCGGCTGGCGAGCATCGCCCGGCCGTTCGAGACGCTCGAGACGCCCTCGATGACGCGCCAGGCGCCGACGGGAGACGCACCCCACCCGGAGGCGACGGTGCGGTTCATGGGATCGGACAGCAGAGGAGCGGGAGCGGCGGCTGCCGCCGGTCGGATGACGGAGGCGGCCCCGGTCGCCGCCGCCACGGGCGTGGCGACGAGGGCACCGGAGAGGGCGACCGCGACGCCGAGGGCGGCGGCGAGGAGCCGACGAGGCTGGCGCGGAGCGCTGTGCGATACGGGATGGGCAGGGAACGGAAAGGACACGATGTCACCGTTTCTGGGGCGGATTACACGATCACCCACGCTTCGCCGCAGTTTCAACCCCGGCGACAAAGAGCGAGCCCCCCTCGCAACCCATGAAGAATAACCGCCAGTTCAGGCGAAGGCAAACGTTTCGACGGTCGCGACCGATATGCTACGTGCCCGCGCGGCGGCTGACCCGCACCGTGCATGCCGCACTCACTCGCTGTAGTACTCGCTGCGATGCCGGTCGGGCCGGGCACGGTTGAGGACGGTCCCGAGGATGCGCGCGCCCCCCGACTCCAGCGACTTGATGCTCTTCGTCAGCGCCGCACGGCGAGTCTTCGTCGCATCCACGACGAGGATCACCCCGTCCGTCTGCGTGGCGAAGAGATTGGCGTCCGCCACGCTGAGGGTGGGCGGTGAGTCGATCACGACGTAGTCGTACTCCGCGGCGGCGAAGTCGAGCAGCTGCGTCATGCGGGCCGACGTGAGCAGCTCCGCCGGGTTCGGCGGGATCGTGCCGGCCGGGAGGATGTCCAGCGTGGTGTCCGCGACACGGTGCTTGGCGACCTCGAAGCCCACCTCGTCCAGCAGGACGCTCGTGAGCCCCACCGACCCGTCGATGCCCGCGTGCTCGTGGGCCCGCGGACGACGCATGTCGGCGTCGATGAGAAGGACGGAGTTGCGCAGTGCGGCGAGCGTCATGGCGAGGTTCACCGACACCGTGGACTTGCCCTCCGCCGGCATGCCCGATGTGACCAGCAGGACCTTCACGCGGCTCGACACGTTCGCGTAGGCGAGCGCGGACCGGATGCGCCGGAACTCCTCGGAGGTGTGGCCGAGCGGCTCCTGGGCCACCGCGATCCCGCGCTCCGCCAGCAGCGGAGACTTGGAGACCACGCCGAGCACCGGGTCGCCTCCGGCCTGCGCCAGGGTCTCCTCGTTGCGGACCCGGGTGTCCAGCACCCCGATGAGGACGGCCGCCGCGAGACCGAGGACCCCGCCGAGGAATCCGCCGAGCAGGGCGTCCCGCGGCTTGCTCGGGGTGAACTGGAACTCGGGCACGACGGCGTCGTCGATCACCTCGGCGGTGATGGTCGATTCCCCCTGAGGATCCTTCGGCGCGACGTCCTTGACGGTGATGATGAGCTGATCGGCGACGGCGTTCGCCAGCGCGGCGGCGGCCTCCGGGTCGTCCTGGATGCCGGTCACCCGCAGGGTCACGGTGCTCTGCGGGATGGTGACCTCGATATCGCGAGCGAGCGCCCGCGGAGTGGTGTCGAGATCGAGCTCCTCGATCACCGGCTCGAGGACCCGGGAGCTCGTCGCCAGCTGGGCGAAGGAGAGCATCTGGCTCTGCGTGTACACCGACCCCTGATTGAGGTCCGAGGCGCTCGTCCCCTGGTTGAGCGCGAAGTACAGCGAGGTAGTCGCCTGGAACAGCGGGGTCTGCAACGACGCGTACCCGTACGATCCGGCGGCGCCAACGACGCCGCACAGCACGATCAACCACCAGAACTTACGCAGTGAGCCTGCGATCATACGCAGACTGACCCGGCTCTCGCCCATGACTCCCCATTCCCCCTGAGGTCTCGATTCTAGAGGAGCAACCTGCACGACACCCTCACGTCCGCCGCTCCTGTGGAGCGGCTCCGGTCGGCGGCGTCGGAGCCGTCGACATCGGCGTGTCGCGGAGGAACAGCTGCTCATCGGGCGCCGACCGCGCGCCGGCATCCCGGGCCCAGGTGATCGCGAGGCCGACGCAGAACCAGAGGAACATGCTGTACTGCGTGATGAGCGCGACGACGACCAGACTCGGCAGCTGGCCCACCACCGCGAGGGCAGCGGGACTCCTCGTCGACCGGCGAACGGCCATCAGCGCCGCGCAGACGACGGCCGCCATGATGAGCAGCGTCGGCACATAGCCGTAGCGGAGCAGCGTGAGGACCAGGGCGTTGTCGACCGAACGGGCGAAGTAGCCCAGGTAGTAGTCACCGGAGACGAGCGAATGCCAGTCACCCGGATTGCCGAACAGCTGCACCTGCTCCAGGAGCACGAGGAGATCGGTCCGATAGTCGGCGCTGCCACCCGCCTCCTCCCCCGCCGCCCCGAACACGGTGTCGATGACGGGGATCACGATGGCCGCGCCGATCACGCCCGCGGCCGCCACCGTCACCCGGAAGCGGGTGGAGACTCCGACGATGAGGAAGGTGGACAGCACGAGCGTGAGCACGAGCGTCAGCAGGCCGGCCCGGCTGAAGGTGAGCACCGTCGCGACCGCGATGATCACGACACCGGCGATCTTCGGGAAGAGCCGCCATCGCGTCGCGACCACGAAGGCCGACGACATCGCCAGCGCCGCACCGAGGGCGATCGAATGGCCCCAGGCGCCCTCCGCACGGAGGACGCCGCCGCGTTCCTGCAGCGGGCTCCAGGTCTCGTAGACGACACCGGAACCCGGGATCAGGACGAAGGGGTTGAACGAGGTCACGAACTCCACGACCGCGAGCGCAGCGGCCACGATCGCCACCACCGCGATCGTCGACGTGACCCACTCCGGTGCCACGCGGGCGAGGACGACCCGCCCCCAGATGTACGGGACGACCCACTCCAGGAGCGCCGCCACCAGGGAGGCGAGATCGACCGTCCCGAATCCGTAGAGCCCGACGACGACGAGGACGAACGCCGCGACCCAGGCGTCGCCCGCCCGCAAGGGGACGACCGACCAGTTCACGACGATGAGCAGGATGGTCAGGAGAGTGATCGCTGCCCAGTAGAAGCCGATGTTCACCCCCACCCAGAGGGGGACGAAGAACAGCACACAGGCCCACACCACGAACGCGGTACGAGGAAGCAAACGGAGCCCGAACACGACGATGGCCACTGCCGCGATTCCGCCGATGGCGAGGAGCGCGATCGGTACAGCAGTGGCCATGCGTCAGGATCTTACTGTGGTGCGGTGACGCGGAACGAATCGAACGACACGCCCAGCGGCGCGGTCGAGCTGCCGGAGCGGTTTCCGCTCAGACCCACCGCTCCCGCCGCCAGCGGCGTCGCGTCCGTCGTGGTGATCTGCGACGCCGTCGGCTTCGTCGTGCCCGTCGGCCAGAACTTCGCGGACAGGGTGGCGGATGTGGTCCCGGTGACGGACACCTCGAGGTTGTACGAGGTGTTCGCGGCCCAGACGAGCCCGGGAACGGCCTGCGTGCGCAGCACGGTGCCCTCCCGGTGGACGACCAGCCAGACGGTGCCGTCGGGGCGCAGCCAGGCGCGGACGAAGTACTTCCCGGCCGCCGACTGCCGCGCGATCACACCGATGTAGGCGCCACCCGCCGCGGGCGCCTGGTCGACGCGGAACTGCGTCTCCAGCACCGCGTCCGCGACGGACGTCGTGTTGAGCGTCGCGTGGCGGGTGTCCCCCGCGATCAGGTTCATCTTCCCCTGGCCGTCCGCGACGGTGGTCGCCGCCTGCGAGCCGCCGGCGATCGTCCATGCCCCGCCGACCGTCGCCGTGCCCCAGCCGGGGCCCGCCGTGCGGTCGAAGCCGTCGTCCGCCACCGGAGCCGGCTGCGGCTCGGGCTCGGGCTCGGGCTGCGGGTCCACAGGCGGTGCGGTCACGGTCACCGGCTTGCTGGTGGTGTGGGTCGCGCCCTTGTCATCCTTCACGGTGAGCGTCACGGTGTACGTGCCCGCCGCCGTGTAGGCGTGCGAGCTGGTCGCCCCCGTTCCGGTCGTGCCGTCCCCGAAGTTCCAGGCGTACGACGCGATGGTGCCGTCGGAGTCGGTCGATGCGCTGCCGTCCACGGCGACCGTCAGGTTCGTCGCGGTCGCGGTGAACGCCGCCGTCGGCGCCACGTTGGCGGGCTCGGGCTCGGGCTGCGGCTCGGGCTCCGGAGCCGGGGTGCCGAGGTTCTTCAGCGTGAAGTCGTCGAAGCTCGCGAGGTTGGTGCCGGTCGCGCTGCCGGCCCGGTAGGAGAACACCGTGGGAGCACCGGCGACCTGGAGGGCCGGGGTCGCGTCCGTCGTGGTGAGCTGCCAGTTCGCGGGCTCCGCCGCCCCGGCCGTCCACAGCTTGGCGCGGATGGTCGTGGTCGACGACCCCGTCGTCTCCATCAGGAGCGTGAACGAGCTGCCCGCACTCCAGGTGAGTCCGGAGACGGCGGTGCTGGCGATCGCGGTGCCGTTGCGGTGGATCACGAGCCAGGTCGTACCGTCGGCGCGGTGCCAGGCGAGCGCCCGGTATCCGGAGGATCCGGAGCGCCGCGCGCCCAGTCCCTCGTAGACGACGCCGGTCGACGGCCCGGAGGCGAGGGTGTACGTGATGCGTGCGGAGGAGTCGAGGACCGACGTGCCCTGCAGCAGCATCTCCCTCGTCTCGCCCGGCGTCAGGTTCACCTTGCCCACGCCGTCACCCACGGAGAGCACCGCGGCGGACCCGCTCATGGGCGCCCAGGTGCCGCCCTTGTCGGCCGCACCCCACCCGCTGGAGACGACGCGGCCGAAGGCATCGGACGCGGCGAACACCTGCGCGGTGAGGGTGACGGTCTTCGTGAGGGTGGAGGACGAGCCGAGGCTGTCCGTCACGGTGAGGGTGATGTCGCGCGCGCCGGCCTGCGCATAGGTGTGCGCGGCCGTGGCTCCGGAGCCGGCGGGAGACCCGTCGCCCCAGTTCCAGGAGTAGGTCAGCGTGGCGCCGTCGGAGGCGCTCGACCCCGCCGCCGAGACGTCGACGTTCAGCCCGGAGGCGGTCGCGGTGAAGGCGGCGACCGGGTCGGCGTGCGTCGTCACCACCTGGCGGGTCGTCGAGGAGCTGCCGCCGCGGTCGTCGGTGACGGTCAGCGTCACCGTGCGGGTCCCGGCCGTGGCGTAGACGTGCGTGGCGACCTGACCGGTCGAGGTCGTGCCGTCACCCCAGTTCCACGCGTAGGTGACGATGGACCCGTCCGGGTCCGTCGAGGCGGACGCATCGGCCGACACCGAGAGCCCGTTCGCGGTCGTCTCGAAGGACGCCGTCGGGAGGACGTTCGGAGCCTGCACCACGACCTGCTTCTCCGCGGTGCTAGCCAGACCGTTGCTGTCGGTCACGGTGAGAGTGACCGTGTAGGTGCCGGACTCCTCGTACGTGTGCGTCGTGGTCTTCCCGGTCTCCGTCGCGGAGTCGTCACCGAAGTCCCAGCGGTAGCCGGCGATGGTCGCCGAGCCCGCCGGCGCGGAGCCCTCGGCGTCGAACGCGACGGCGAGGTCGGTCGCCGTGGCGGTGAAGGCGGCGGTCGGGGCCTGGAAGCCCTTGCCGATGCCGTAGTGCGTCTTCACCTGGGTCGGCGTGAGGGCGAACGGGTAGACCGCCACCTCGTCCAGGGACCCCTTGAAGTATTTGGAGCTCGGGGCGGACGGCCATCCGGAGAGGTTGTCGCCACCAATACGCCAATATCCTGTGTAGTTCTCCGCCGTGGTCGCCCCCGGCAGCGACGACACGAGCTGTCCGTCGACGTAGAGCTTCATGCCGTCCGCGCTCTGCGTCGCGACGGCGTGGTGCCAGGCGTTGTCGTTCAGAGCGGTGTTGTTCTGCACGGTCTGCGTGCTGCCGTTGTACGTTCCGAAGACCAGCCGCCCGTTGTTCGTCATATAGAGATGACGGTCATAGCTCGTCGAGTCGCCCGACAGCGCGGAGCCGTATCCCATGAGCTTCCCGCCGTTGTTCGTGTTGGTCTTGAACCACAGCTCGGTGGAGAACTCCGTGGGGGCGGCGATCTTGCTGCCCGAAGCCACCCGACCGGAGCTCGTGCCGGTGAAGGTCGAGGCACCGGTCGCCGTGTTCTCGACGCCGGAGGCCGAAGCCGTCACGCCGGAGTCGAACACCGGGGTGTTCGCGCCCGCCCAGTCCTGCGGCGCCGTGCCGAGCGGGTAGTAGAGCTGCGGTCCGTCGGCGGTCACGGCGTTGACGTAGTTCGAGACGGCGCCGGCGGCGACGGTCACACTCATCGCCTGACTGGACACCGCGTTGCCCGCGCTGTCCTTCGCGACGACCGTGTACTCCTGCGTCGAGCCGGGAGCGGCGGTCTTGTCCTCGAGAGTCACCGACGGGCGGTCCCACCACGTGCCGCGGGCCGTGGTCGTGGCCACCGGCGCGGTGGTGCCGGTGCGACGCAGCTCGTAGGTCAGCGTCAGGTCGTCGCGGTCCCAGTTGGCGGGGATCGCGACGCGCACCCGGCCGGGGATGAAGGACTGGGCCGTGCCGGTCCAGTTCGCCCCGGACAGGCGAGGGCCGTCCTTCGCCCCACCGGGCGGGTTGGTGGAGAAGCGGACGAGTCCTTCGAAGCGTCCGTTGTTCACGGAGCGGAACTCGCCGCCGATCGAGATCATGTTCCCGGCACCGGTGATGGAGAGCCCGGCCTGGCCCATGCCCGTCGTCACGCCGACGGCCCAGTCCGGCGTCCAGGCGTAGGGCGACGGTGCAGGCGTGCCCGCCCAGTTCTTGTAGGTGCTGCCGGCTGCCGGCTGGTTGCCCAGCAGGCCCCGGGCGTCGGCCGTGTACGCCTCCGAGTAGCGGTGCGTGCGGGGGTTCTGCTCCGGGTGCAGACCCATCGTGCTGCAGGCGTGCGTGTGGCTGGTCGTGTACACGACCTTGCCCGTCGAGTACACGCCGTAGTGGTCGCCGAGGCAGTCGGCGATCCAGCGGACCTGACCGCTCCCGGCCTCGGCCGCGAAGGTGCCCTCGAGGTTGCCGGTGGCGGCGTCGGCGTAGACCCAGCCGGTGCCGTAGACGGCGTTGGCGTCCGCGGCGAGGCCGAAGATGCCCGCCTTGCCCGAGTTCGACCCGGTGTTCGAGCCGTTCTTGACGGTCTGCGGCAGCGCCCAGCCGGTGTCCACCGCGCCGGTGGTCTTGTCGAGCGCGACGGTGCCGCGCATCGTGAGGTCGCCGTTGACCTGCGAGAAGCGGCCGGCGGCAATGACGTTCTGACCCGCCGGGTCCATCACCATCGCGTCGACCTGGAGGTCGCTCTGGGGTGCCCAGCTGAGCAGCGCGCCGTTCGTCGCCGAGAACGCGGCGAGGTTCTTCCGAGGGGTGGCGTTGCCCTGCGTGAACAGACCGCCCACGTAGACGCTCGAGCCCGAGGTGGCGAGGGCGTACACGCCGCTGCCGCCGATCGAGGGCGAGAATCCGGGCACGAGCTGGCCGGTCACGGCGTCCAGGGCCGCGAAGTTCCAGCGGGTCTGGCCGTTGACCGAGTTGAAGGAGCCGCCGATGTAGATGCGGGTGCCGTCCGGCGAGGCCGCGACGGCCTTGATGACGCCGTTCACCTGCGGGGCGAACGAGAGCAGCTGCCCGGTGTTGATGTCGTAGGCGAGCACGTTGGACCGCGCGGTGAGGCTCGTGCCGGGTGCAGCCAGCGGGGCGCGGGCGTTGTCGAACTTGCCGACCGCGTACACGGTCGACCCGATCGTCGTCTGCGCCCACACGTAGCCGTTGTCGATCTGCACGGTCGGAATCGGGTCGGACGTCACGACGTCGTCGTTGCGCTGGAGTAGCGGCGGCGGCGTCGACGGCGTGTCCGCCGCAGCGGCCCCGGTGGCTCCCAGCGTGGTCATGCCCGTGATCAGCAGTGCCGCCGTCACGACCGACGCGAGTGCGCTCAGCGCCCGCCTCGAAGTGGATGTGTTACCCATGTTGCTCCCCAGCCCCAGTTTTCTTCTTTGAAAATGTCACGTACGAGACGCGATGAAAGGTGTCGCGCCCGCGGCTCAGGAGAGCTTGCCGGCGAAGACCGCCACCGGCTCGCCGGCCGCGTAGTTCACGCTGATCTTCACGGCACGACCCTTGGTCGGGTCGAGCATGAAGACGTAGGTTCCCGTGGCCTCGTCGCCGGCGGCCAGCTCCCCGTGGAGCGGCTCGTTCGGCCCGGCGGTGGTGGCCACCCCGACGTCGCCGTCGTCGGTGACGAGATTCACGACGGCGGAGTCGATGCTCTGCGTCCGCTTCGAGTCGTTCGCGACCTTCACGGTGACCACGACGGCGGAGCCGGCGTACTCGCCCGGCGTCTTGGGCGTGATCTCGGTCGTCGAGATGTCGTCGACGGTCACGACCATGTCGGTGGACAGGGCGATCTCCGCGTCCAGCGCGCCGGTCTCCTCGGTCAGCGCGGGGGCCGCGGTGGGCCCTTGCGCGTCGGGATCGGCAGGCGGCGTCCAGTCGGTCGTGCTGGTGCCATCGGGCTCCGGCGTGGCCGACGTATCGGGTGCCGCCGTGCATCCGGCGAACACGATCGCGAGCGCCACGACGGGCGCGATGAACAGTGCACGCCTCGCGTGCGAAGAGCCGTCCCCAGAACGGCATGCTGAAACAGTGAACACTGCAGCTCCCCAGAACCCAGATTCCCCAGCCGAAGCCCCCTCGGCTTCGGTTCCCCCCAACCGTGCAGAACACGGCGTCGGCTAATCCTAGGGCGACTGACGGGAAACCACAACCCCGCGATCAGGAGGAGTGTCGCCGCTGTCCGCCGAGCTGGCCCACGAGCGCGTCGACGGCCTGCTCGACCTCGCGGATCGTCTCGGTGTGTCCTCGGCTGCCGTGTCGGTCGGCGATCGACGCCGGATCGCCCCCGGACCGCCCTCCGAAAAGCCGCCGGAGCCGTCCTCCGCGATCCGCGGAGGCCCCGAGCGGCGTCGCGCGCGTACGCGCACGGTCGAGGAAGGCGACGTAGTCCCGGACCGTGTCCGTGCCGCCGGAACGGAAGCCCTCACCCAGATGCGCGGCCTCGCGCAGCGTGAACATCCGATCCCGGAACTCCGGAGCCATCCGCACCAGCTCGCCGCGGATGTCCCTCGACGCGGCGAGGACCAGGGTGGCGTCGGCGAGCATCTCCGGCGTGACCTCCCGTGCCCGGTGCGCGGCCGTCTGCTCCTGCCAGCTCGCATCGGCATGCCGCGCCGCGACCTCCGTGCAGATCGGGTCGCCGGCGTGCGCACGCACGCCGGCGCTGTGCACGGAGAGCGCCGAGCCGTCCCGCAGCCCCCGCCGCAGCGCGAGCTCGGCCAGCGGCGAACGGCACACGTTGGCGGCGCACACGATGAGGATCGAGCCGTCGGTCATGCCGGGTCACCGAGCCTTCCGATCTCGCGGAACCACTTCACCGCGGCGAGCGCGAGGAAGAGCACCGCTGCGGCACAGAGGGCCCCGTACGCGACGAGGAACCCCGGCGTCCACCCCCAGAGGACGAAGACGAAGCACACCAGGCCGAAGTCGGTCGGCAGGAGCACGAGCGATCGGCGCAGGGTGCCACCGCCGCGCTCGTGCGTGGAGGCGACCGCGTGCTTGCCCTTCAGGAGGTCGTTCAGCAGCATGCCGGAGAAGGTGGTCGAGGCGACGATGCTGAACACGATCGGGATCAGCAGCAGCGCCGGGGTGTCGGGCAGCACGCGGTACAGACCGATGAGCACGGCCAGATGCAGCGAGGCGATCTTGAGCGTGTCGATGAAGTGGTCTAGCCACTCGCCCTGCGGGCTCCCGCCCCCGCGAAGCCGCGCGACCTGTCCGTCGGCCGAGTCCCACGCGTAGCCGAGGACGAGCAGCAGGGCGATGAGCAGCCCGAGGGGCACGGTCACCGGCGCGAACGCGATGAGCGCGATCGCGGCGAACGAATGCACGGCGCTGATGATCGACACCTGGTTGGGGGTGAGCCCCAGACGGTAGGCGACGGCGGCGAGGACACGGCCGAGCCGCCGGTTCACGTACACCGAATAGGCGGGGGCGCCGCGCGCGTGCCCCTTCTGCGCCCTGGCGAGCTGTCGGTAGGCGTCTACGACCATGTCGTCTCCTTCCGGCCCGTGCCGGCCGTCCGTGCGATGCGCCGCGCCTCCCGCACGCCGCGGAGGTACGCGCGGAGCGGAGCGGGGGACTGCAGCAGCTGTCGTCGTCCGCCGCGGAGGATCACCTCGCGGGCGGTACGGGGGATCGTCCGGCGCCAGCGGCGCACCGCCTCGTCGTCGAGGTGCCGGACCGCGAACAGCATGCGATTGCGGATGTTGTAGTAGTAGTAGCCCTCCGACTTGGCGCGGGAGAGCTCGGGATCGGCGCGCTGGGTGCCGCCCTCGTCGTGCACGGCGGTCGCCTCCTCGACGAGCGCGAGGGCGCCGCCGGCGGACACCACGCGGCGCGAGAAGTCGACGTCCTCCCAGTACAGGAAGTACTCGTCGTCGAAGCCGCCGGCGAGATCCCACACCTCACGGGTGATCCACAGGCAGGCGCCACTCAACCACGGTTCGTAGGGACGCTGATCGTCCTGCCGCTTGCGGCGGGCGCGCATCGTGCCGTCGTCGAGCATGAGGTCGATGCCCGCGAACCAGATCCGCCCATCGGAGTCGGTGATCACGGGCGAGGCGAGGGTCGTCCGCGCGGTCGCGGTGACCGCGACGAGACGGGTCAGCGAGGCGCGGTCGATGTGCGCGTCCGGATTGATGACGAGCACGTCGGTGGCGCCGTCGGCCAGGGCCCGCGTCACCCCGAGGTTGACCCCGCCGCCGAATCCGGAGTTCGTCTCCGATGCGATCAGCGTCCAACCGTGGGCTCGCGCCACGGTGGTGGCGGCCTCGCGCTCCGCGGCTCCCGCCCAGTTGTCGACGACGATGACCTGCACGCCGTCGTCGACCGCGCGAGCCTCCCGCTCCACGACCACCAGGTTGCGCTCGAGCAGCCGCGCCGAGGCATAGTTCACCACGACGACGGCCAGTCGTCCGTGCACGATTGACACGCGATCCTCCCCCCGGATCCGCCTCACGGACCTCTTCGGGTCGCCGGTCGAATTCCCCAGAGTCGCGACCGGCGTCGACTCCCAGGACACCGACTATACGCCAGAGCCGGCTCACCGCACCCGGCGTTCACGGTACGATGAGCCGGCGCGGGGACACAGACGCAGGACTGCCATGGGGATGAGGCGGATGACGAGGGGACCGGAGACGGGCGACGCGATCGCCGTGACGATCGGCGTACCCACCTATCGGAGACCGGAGCTGCTGGCGGCCCTGCTGCGAGCGCTCCCCGACCGGATCGCGGAGTGCGCGGGACTGGGCGTGGACGTGGAGGTGCTGGTCGTCGACAACGACCCGGCGGCGTCCGCGCGCGCGGTCGCCGCGAGCGCCCCGCTTCCGGTGCGCTACGTGGTCGAGCCGACGCCGGGGATCGTCGCAGCCCGCAACCGTCTGCTGGACGAATGCGCGGATCGTGATCTGCTCGCCTTCATCGATGACGACGAGGTGCCCCGGCCCGGCTGGCTGTCGGAGCTCGTCCGCACCTGGCACGCCACCGATGCGGATGCCGTCATGGGCCGCGTCATCTCCGTGTTCGATGACGACGTCGACCCGTGGCTGCTTGCCTCGGGCACGTTCCGTCGTCCGCCGCGGCCCACCGGGACCGTTTTGCCGGTCGCCGCGGCGGGCAACCTCCTCCTCGACCTGCGATCCGTGCGCCGGCTCGGGGTGCGCTTCGACCCGTCGCTCGGGCTCGGCGGCGGCGAGGACACGCTGTTCACCCGCGAGCTCGTCGGCCGCGGCGCCCGCATCGTCTGGTGCAACGAGTCCGAGACCGAAGACCTCGTGGTCGCCGCGCGTCTCACCCGGGCCTGGGCGGCCCAGCGCGCGTTCAGCTCGGCGAACGCCGGCACCCGCATCGCCCTGAAGCTCACGAACGGACGCCTGCGCCGCGGCCTGCTCCGGGTGCGGGCGTTCGTGGGCGGCATCGCACGGATCGTCGTCGGGGCGCTGCGCCGTGCCTTCGGCGCCGTGACCTCGAACATCACCCACCACGCCCGCGGCACCCGCCTGATCCACCGCGGCCGCGGCACCATCGCCGCCGCGCTCGGCCACCGCTACGACGAATACCGTCGCCCTCCGGAGGAAGACCCGATGACCGAACCCACCGCGCGCATCCGCGTGATGCAGTCCCTCGGCGCCCCGCGCCCGACGACGAACCCGTACAACAAGATGCTGGACGAGGCACTGGGCTCCACCGAGGGCCTCGAGCACCTCCGGTTCTCGTGGAAGACCGCGCTCTTCGGGCGCTACGACGCCTTCCACTGGCACTGGCCCGAGGCCAAGCTGCACGGATCGACGTGGTGGAAGTCGGCCGGCAAGTTCGCGCTGACGACCGCGCTCGTCTTCCGGCATCGGCTCTCGCGGCGGATCGCCGTCGTGCGCACCGTGCACAACCTCGAGCTGCCGGACGACAACGCACCGCGCCTGTGGCTGCTGCGTTTCATCGACCGGAACACCGATTACCGGATCGTCATCAACGAGACCACACCGCTCGCCCCGGGCACGCCGCACAGCCTCATCCTGCACGGCCACTACCGCGACTGGTACGCGGCCTTCCCCTTCGCCGAACGCGTCCACGGACGTCTCGGCTCCTTCGGGGGGATCCGCCGCTACAAGGGCCTCGACGGGTTCATCGACGCGTACGGGGAGGCCGTGGCGATCGAGCCCGCGCTGAGCCTGCGCATCGGCGGCCGCCCCTCCACACCGGAACTCGCGGACGATCTCCGTGCCCGGACCGCCGAGCTTCCCGGGGTCGACCTGCACCTCGACTTCCTCAGCGACGCGGAGCTGGTGGAGCTGGCCACGTCGTCCGAGCTGATCGTGCTCGCCTACCGGTTCATGCACAACTCCGGCAGCGTGCTCGCCGCGCTGTCGATGGGACGCCCGGTGCTCGTGCCGCGGAACGAGGCGAACGAGGCGCTGGCGCGCGAGGTCGGCACCGACTGGGTGCACATGTACGACGGCGACGACCTCGACGCGGACACGCTCGTGACGTCGTGGCGAGCCGCATCGGCCCTGACCGGGACCCCGGATCTCTCCCGGCGCGAGTGGGCGGACGCGGGCCGCGCGCATCGGGACGCCTTCCGCGAAGCCGCGCGGGTCAAGCGTCGCCGCCGCGGCTGATTCCCGTCCGGGCCGTCAGCGCTCCTCGCGGACGCCCCGGACGAGCGCGTCGACCATGGTCTTCGTGGTGAACCGCCGTTCGACCTCCTCCCGCCCCCGGCGTCCGAGGGCGGCGGCGCGATCCGGGTCGTCGAGGAGGCCAAGGAGCGCCGCGGCGAGAGCCTCCGGCTCGCCGGGAGGGACGAGCGTGCCGGTCTGCGGGCTGACGTAGTCGCGCATGCCGGGGGTGTCCGTGGCCACCACGGGCCGGGCGGTCGCGAGGGCCTCGAGCGCCACCGTCATGCCGGACGCATGCAGGTTCGGACGGGTCGCCGTCACCACGACGCTCGCCATCGCGTAGAGGTCGCGCAGCTCGGTGTGCGGCAGGCGACGGACCAGCCGCACACCGTCCGGAGGCGTCAGCGGGGACGGCGACTGCACGACGACGTCGACCTCCGGACGAGCGGCGAGGACGAGGGCGAGCGCGGCGTACAGGGTCGCCGGATCCCGGTCGCGATCGTTGCCCGCGCTGACGATCCGGGGGCGAGCCGCGGGCGGCTGCGCGGTGAAGAACTCGTGGTCGATCCCGAACGGCACCAGGAACACCCGTGGTGCGTCCGACCCGAGGAGACGGCGCAGCGGCGCGATCTGGGCCGCGCTGAGCACCCAGAGCGCCGTGGCGGACCGCAGCATCGCCACCAGGCGATCGGGGGCGGCACCGGCGGCCGCCAGATCCGTGAGCCAGATGACCCCGGTGGCGAAGTGCGCCCGGGGACGCAGGACGTGCATGCGGTAGGCGGTGTTCTCGTCCCACACCAGGGCGAGTCCCTCCCGCGGGCGGGGACCGACGCCGGCCCGGGCACGGAGCCGCGCGATCCGACCCGGATCGGGCAGCTCGTCCACCTCCACGCGGGCGTGATCGCGGAGAGCGTCCAGCCCATAGGGCCAGATGCTCGGAACCTCTCCCCTGGCGTGTGCGCGCGCCCAGGTGGACGCCGACTGCTCGGCGCGATGCACCCAGGTGACGGACAGCGCCGGGCTGTCCTCGGATCCCACCATGCCACTATGAACCTCGACGCGGGCGGTGTAAAGGGCGAGTTCTCCGCTAGAGTCGAGCGTACGACTGTGGGGGTCGTCGGACGGCAGGGGATGGCCGTCCTCTCTGTGACGCCGCCACGAGCATCGATGTTTCACAAGGGGGATTCATGAAGGGCATCATTCTGGCGGGCGGCTCGGGGACGCGGCTGCACCCCATCACACTGGGGGTCTCGAAACAGCTGATCCCGGTCTACGACAAGCCGATGGTGTACTACCCGCTGTCCACCCTCATGCTCGCCGGCATCCGCGACATCCTGATCATCACGACGCCGCACGACGCGGCGCACTTCGAGCGTCTGCTGGGAGACGGCTCGCAGTTCGGCATCTCGCTCTCGTTCGCGCAGCAGGAGTCGCCGGACGGCCTCGCCCAGGCGTTCACGATCGGCGCGGACTTCATCGGGGACGACAGCGTCGCCCTGGTGCTCGGCGACAACCTGCTCTACGGCCCCGGCCTGGGCACGCAGCTCAAGCGCTTCGCCGACATCGACGGCGGCGCGGTGTTCGCGTACTGGGTCGCCGAGCCGGAGGCCTACGGCGTCGTGGCGTTCGATGAGAACGGCCAGGCGGTCTCCCTCGAGGAGAAGCCGACCGCACCGCAGAGCAACTACGCCGTCCCCGGCCTGTACTTCTACGACAACGACGTCATCGAGATCGCCCGCACGCTCGCGCCGAGCGCCCGCGGAGAGTACGAGATCACGGACGTGAACCGTGCCTATCTCGAGCGGGGCAAGCTCCAGGTCGAGGTCCTCCCGCGCGGCACCGCGTGGCTGGACACCGGGACGTTCGACCAGATGACCGATGCCGCGGACTACGTGCGCACGATGGAGCGCCGCACCGGCATGAAGATCGGCGTGCCGGAGGAGGTCGCCTGGCGCCAGGGCTTCCTCGACGACGAGGCGCTGCGCACGCGCGCGGAGGCCCTCGTGAAGTCGGGCTACGGCTCCTACCTGCTCGGACTCCTCGAAAGGGGCGCGCGATGACCCGCCTGCTCGTGACCGGCGGCGCCGGCTTCATCGGATCGAACTTCGTCCACCACGTCGTCGCGCACACCGACGCGCACGTGACCGTGCTGGACAAGCTGACCTACGCCGGCAACCGCGCCTCGCTCGCGGGCCTGCCCGCCGACCGCGTCGAGCTCGTGGTGGGCGACATCGCCGATGCCGCACTCGTGGACGCCCTGTTCGCGAAGGTCGACGCGGTCGTGCACTACGCGGCGGAGTCGCACAACGACAACTCGCTGCACGACCCCCGGCCGTTCCTCGACACGAACATCATCGGCACCTACACGCTGCTGGAGGCCGCCCGGCGCCACGGGCGCCGCTTCCACCACATCTCCACCGACGAGGTCTACGGAGACCTGGAGCTCGACGACCCCGCGCGGTTCACGGAGCAGACGCCGTACAACCCGTCGTCGCCGTACTCGTCCACCAAGGCCGGAAGCGACCTGCTCGTGCGGGCCTGGGTGCGGTCGTTCGGCGTGCAGGCGACGATCTCGAACTGCTCGAACAACTACGGCCCGTACCAGCACGTCGAGAAGTTCATCCCGCGGCAGATCACGAACGTGCTGCGCGGCATCCGGCCCAAGCTCTACGGCGCCGGGCAGAACGTGCGCGACTGGATCCACGCCGACGACCACTCCTCGGCCGTCCTCACGATCCTGGAGAAGGGCGAGATCGGTCAGACGTATCTGATCGGTGCCGACGGCGAGAAGGACAACAAGTCCGTCGTCGAGTTGATCCTCACGCAGATGGGCCAGCCGGCGGACGCCTACGACCACGTCACCGACCGGGCCGGTCACGACCTGCGCTACGCGATCGACTCCTCCAAGCTGCGGGCCGAGCTCGGCTGGGCGCCGCGGTTCTCGGACTTCGAATCGGGCCTCGCGTCGACCATCGAGTGGTACCGCGAGAACGAGGACTGGTGGGCGCCCGCCAAGGACGCCACGGAGTCGTTCTACGCCGCCCGGGGGCAGTGATGACCGCGTTCGGCAAGGCGCTCACGGTCACCGAAACGCCGATCCCCGGCCTGCTCCTCGTCGAGCTTCCCGTGCACGGGGACTCCCGCGGATGGTTCAAGGAGAACTGGCAGCGCGAGAAGATGGTCGCGGCCGGTCTGCCCGACTTCGGGCCGGTCCAGAACAACGTCTCGTTCAACGACGCCGTCGGCACGACCCGCGGCATCCACGCGGAGCCCTGGGACAAGTGGGTCTCGGTCGCCACCGGCCGCATCTTCGGCGCCTGGGTCGACCTTCGTGAAGGAGAGAGCTTCGGCCGCGTCTTCACGGCGGAGATCGATCCGTCGCGCGCGATCCTCGTCCCGCGCGGCGTGGGCAACTCGTATCAGACGCTCGAGCCGGACACGGCGTACACCTACCTGGTGAACGACCACTGGTCCCCCGACGCGGCCTACTCGTTCCTGAACCTCGCGGACGAGACGGCGGCGATCGCGTGGCCGATCTCGCTCGATCAGGTCGAGATCTCCCCGAAGGACCGCGCGCACCCGCGGCTGTCCGCTGTGACGCCGATCGGTCCGCGGAAGACCCTCGTCCTCGGCGCGGCCGGTCAGCTCGGGCTGGCGCTGCGGGCCGCGCTCGGTGAGGCGCCGCACATCGAGTATGCGACCCGGGAGACCCTCGACCTGCGCGACCCCGGCCTGCCGGAGGCCCGACGCTGGCGCGACTACGGGACGATCATCAACGCGGCGGCCTACACCGCCGTCGACCTCGCGGAGACCCCGGAGGGACGCGCGGACGCGTGGGCGGCGAACGTCACGGGCGTGTCCGCGCTCGCCCGGATCGCGACCGAGAACGGCCTCACGCTCGTGCACGTCTCCAGCGACTACGTGTTCGACGGCACGAAGGACGCGCCCTACACGGAGGCCGACGACGTCCGCCCGCTGGGCGTCTACGGGCAGACGAAGGCCGCGGCGGACGCGATCGTCGCGAACGTGCCCCGCCACTACATCCTGCGCACCTCCTGGGTGATCGGCGACGGCCGCAACTTCGTCCGGACGATGGCCTCGCTGGCGGAGCGGGGCATCGCCCCGCGGGTGGTGGGCGACCAGATCGGACGGCTCACCTTCACGACCGATCTCGCGGCGGCCATCCGGCACCTGCTCGACGTGTCCGCGCCGTTCGGCCTCTACAACGTGACGGGGGACGGCGAGCCGCACTCCTGGGCGGACATCGCCCGGGCCGTCTACCGGCTGACCGGCCACGACGCCGAGGCGGTGACCGCCGTGACCACCGAGGAGTACTTCGCCGACCAGGCGGGGCCGATCGCACCCCGCCCCCGCAACAGCGTCCTCGAGCTCGCCCGTATCCGGTCCACCGGCTGGACGCCGCGGGATGCGGACGCGGCGCTCGCGGAGTATCTCTCCGCGGACGCCTAGAGCTCGCCCGGCTTCATCGCCTCCGCGTCGATCGCGCGGATGACGCGGAGGGTGGCGGTGTCGGGCTCCGGCTCGCCCGCCGCCTCCCGCTCCTTGCGGCGCCGGCGCGGCGCGTAGACGACCAGCGAGTGGAACAGGAACCGGGCGAAGAACGCCACGACGAGCGACAGTGCCGTGGCGAGCACGCTGGAAATGTGCCACGACTCGACCATGAGCGCCATCACGGGGATGCGCAGGGCCGCCTCGACGTTGTTGAACGTGAAGGACGCCGCGAACCGCACCCCGGCGCTGCGGGCGTCGGTGCGCATGTCGGCGAAGACGAAGCGCTCCTGCAGCAGGAAGTTGCCGATGATCGTGACCTCGGCGCCGATGATGGCCGCCCAGACGTAGGGCACGCCCGCCGCGGTCAGCGCCCACATGATCGCCAGGTTGGCGATGGCACCGAGCACGCCGATCGCGGCGAACAGCGACATCTTGCCGAAGCGCAGCCGGGCGAGGTGCGCGATGAACGTCGCACCCTGTCGCAGGCTCGCCTTGGACGTGCCGTGCCGGCGCTCCGCGAACTCCATCGGCACCTCGGCGATCCGCAGGTCGGTGCGGGCGAGGATCTCGAGGAGGATCTTGAACCCCCGCGGCTGCAGCGAGGAGAGGTCGAGGCGCCGGCGGTCCACGAGGAAGAACCCCGTCATGGGGTCGGTGCTGCGGGCGAGGCGGCGCGGGAACATGGCACGGGTGAGCCAGGTCGCCGCCCGCGAGACGCCGAAGCGCACCGCCGTCCCGAGTCCGCTGGTGTCACCGCCGCCGATGTAGCGCGACGCGGCCACGACGTCCGCGTCGCCCGCCGCGTAGCGGTCGAGCAGTGCCGGAAGCAGCTCGGGCGGATGCTGGAGGTCGCCGTCCATGACGATGCAGACATCGGCGTCCGCGGCGCCGAGGCCGACGACGACGGCGCCCCCGAGACCGCCGATGTTGTCCGTCCGGTGGATGACGCGGACCGGCAGTGGCGCATCGGCGGCGACGCGTGCCACCTCGGCCGTGGTGTCGTCGTCGCTGTCGTCGACGAAGAGGATCTCGGCGTTGCGCCCCGCCAGCGCCGCGGCCGTCCGCTGCACGAGTTCGGCGACGTTGTCGCGCTCGTTGAACGTCGGCACGATGACCGTGACCCCTGCCCCCACGTGGTCCCCTTCGTTCCGCGACCCCATCTGCTCCGGGTCCATCGTTTCATGGGTTCCTATGGGCCGGGGACGGCTTGCTGCTAGAGTGTCCCGTGCGGCTGTGGGAGTCGCGACGAACGGGTGGGGATCCGTTCGACTGGGGAATGATCGATCTGGGGAGATCATGGGGACACGTATCGGCTATGCCGTCGGAGCTTTCGACCTTTTTCACGTCGGGCATCTCAATCTGCTGCGGCACGCCAAACAGCACTGCGACATTCTGATCGCCGGCGTCGTGAGCGACGAGATGCTGCGGCAGGTCAAGGGGATCGAGCCCGTCATCCCGACCGCGGAGCGTGCCGAGATCGTGCGGCACATCTCCTTCGTCGACGACGTCTACGTCGAGACGACGCCGTCGAAGATGGACTCGTGGCGCGACGTGCAGTTCACGCACTTCTTCAAGGGCGACGACTGGCGCGGCACCGAGAAGGGCCTGCGTCTGGAGAGCGAGTTCGCGGCCGTGGGCGTCGAGGTCGTCTACTTCCCGTACACCGCGCACACGTCGAGCTCGGCCCTGCGCCGCGCCCTCGACGCGATCACCGCGAACGCCGCCGTCCCGGCCGTCGGCGCGACGCGCTGACGGCGACGGGCCTCAGTTCGCGACGCCGAGGAGGCTGCGCGCCATGCGCGCCACGTGCGGCGGGGTGTGCGGGCCCAACCAGACCGTCCAGTGCTCCGGAGGCTCGGCGCACGTCCATTCCAGGCACCAGGCGTAGACGGCGTTCGCGAGACGTTCGCCCCGCGTGTGCGCGTGCGCACCGTCGGCACGCACGAGCCAGCGCACCGAGACGCCCGCGGGGACGTCGATGTGTCGGCGCTGGACCGGAGCGGCGGCCTCGATGAGGACGACGCCGTGCGCTCCTCCCGGGAGCCGCGCCGCGACACGGGCGATCGCCGCCGTGTCGGCGGCATCGCCCGCGATGAGAACCGCCCCTTCCAGGGCTTCCCAGTCCGGATCGTCCACATGCTCGTGCGCGCTGGTCATGTCTTCACTATAGGTAAGCCTTACCTAACCTTCAAGCGAGCCGTCTGAGGCTCCTCCTATTGCGGGGAATCTTCGACCTCTGGGTCGAAGAGTTCCTCGATGCGGATCCCGAACAACGATGCCAGGCGGAACGCGAGGGGCAGACTGGGGTCGAAGCGGCCCTTCTCGATCGATATCACGGTCAGGCGGGTCACACCGGCCAGTTCAGCGAGGCGGGCCTGCGACCAGCCGGCTTCCTGACGGCGCTCTCGCAGCGAGTTCTTCATGCCCGGACTGCGCGGGTGCGCACGATCGAGTAACGCGTCGCCGTCGAGGCAAATGCGACGAGCAGGATGCCCAGCAGCACAAGCTGCGTCGGCAGCTCCCACCGTGCGATCGAGATCGCGGCCAGCCCGAGCCCGACGACGACGACGAGGTCTGTTGCCGTGCCGGCCAGCGCCGTGCTCATCCACGCACTCTCAGCGGTGTCGGAGGGGTGGGGCGAAGCCGGCAGGGTCTTTGGTGCCACGGCGATGATCCAGCCCAGCATCACCCCGAAGGGGAGGGCCGCGATCGCGAAGACGATCCCCGACACCTCGGGCGCAACGGGCGAGAGTGCCCATGCGAGCACGCCCACGACGGCAGCGACGACGACCCCGATCAGAACGGTGAAGAACCAGCGAACAACCATCACGCCTCCATGTATAGCGAACTATGCGTATAGCTCACTGTACATCACACGCACGGACCAGCAAGGGGCATCAGGGTCTAGCCCGCGGCGTCAGGCCCCGTCAACACCGTTGCCGGCGCCCGTGCCGCACGCCATCCTGACGGGATGAGCAGCAACGTGATTCGACGGGGATCCGGCACCCGACGAGCCGCCGGCGCCATCACCGCCTTCCTCGTGGCCGTCACCCTCAGCGGATGCGGCATGAGCGTCCCGACCGACCCCGACGGCACCCTGGACCGCGTGACCGGCGGGGAACTGCGGGTCGGGACATCGCCGGACGGCGCCCTCGTCGAGGTCGAGGAGGGCGAGCCCCGCGGGCCCGTCGTGGATCTCGTCGATGACTTCGCCGCGCGCATCGACGCCGACGTCACGTGGACGGTCGCGACCGAGGAGACCCTCGTGGGCATGCTCGAGGAGGGCGATCTCGACCTCGTGGCCGGCGGCCTGACCCCGGACACGCCCTGGATCGACAAGGCCGGCGTCACGCGCGGCTACCCCGGCATCGAGGGGGCGGGCGATCGGGAGCTCGTCATGCTGGTCCCCCTCGGAGAGAACGCATTCCTCTCGGCCCTGGAGGCCACCCTCGACGAGGAGGTCGGGCGATGACCGAGACGACGCGCTTCGGGCGCACCCAGCTCCCCGAAGAACAGGCGCAGGCCATCAGGAAGGCGGTGCGCTGGGAGATCTTCACGATCGTCTACACCTCGATCACGATCGCGGTGATCGCGCTGGTCGTCGGGGAGTCCCAGGCGATGCGCACCGCATGGATCGAGGACATGCTGTCGCTCATCCCGCAGTTCGCCTTCCTCCTCGCGCTGCTGTTCGTGCGCCGCCGCCCGACGCGGACGCACCCGTACGGCCTGCACCGCGCGATGGGCGTCGGCCACCTCGTCGCCGGGGTCGCCCTCCTGGCGGTCGGCCTCAACCTCGCCATCGAGGCCGTGGGCGGACTCCTCCGCGCGGAGCATCCGACGATCGGCACCGTGCAGCTGTTCGGCCAGTCGATCTGGCTGGGCTGGCTCATGGTGGCCGTCATGGCGGTCGTGATCGTCGGTCCGGTGTTCTTCTACGGGCCCGCGAAGGCGAAGCTCGCCCCGGTCCTGCACAACAAGCTCCTCTATGCCGACGCCGACATGGCCAAGGCCGACTGGCAGACGACGGTCGCCTCGATCATAGGCGTGCTCGGCGTCGGCGCGGGCATCTGGTGGCTCGACGGCGCCGCCGCGCTCTTCATCTCGCTGGGCATCATCTGGGACGGCTTCCGCAACACGAGGACGGCGATCGTCGACCTCATGGACCAGCGCGCGCGGACCTTCGACAGCACCGAGCCGCACCCACTGGCCCGCGATGTCGTGTCGTACCTGCGCAGCCGCCCGTGGGTGGAGCGCGCCGCCGTCCGCATGCGCGATCAGGGCCAGGTGTTCCACATCGAGGCCTTCGTCGTGCCGCACCACCGCACGGTGCGCGTCGCCGACCTCACCGCCGCCGCCGCGGGGATCACCGACCTGGACTGGAAGGTGCAGGACGTGGCGGTGATCCCGGTCGAGGAGCTGCCCGACGAAGCGGATCCCGGCCGATGAGCGGAAGCGACGAGCAGTTCTTCCCCGGCTTCGCGACGACGCGGGTCGCGACCGACGAGGCGGAGATCTTCGTCCGTCACGGCGGAGCGGGCCCCGCCGTGGTGCTCCTGCACGGCCATCCCCGCACCTCGGCGACCTGGCACCGGGTGGCTCCTCTCCTGGTCGCCCAGGGCTACACGGTGATCTGTCCCGACCTGCGCGGCTACGGACGCTCCCGCGGTCCCGCGCCGACCCCCGACCACGCCGCGCACGCCAAGCGTGCGGTCGCGGCCGACATCCGGGCCGTGGCCGCACGACTCGGGCACGACCGTTTCCGCCTCGTCGGCCACGACCGCGGCAGCTACGTCGCCCTCCGCCTCACGCTCGATCATCCGGAAGCGGTCACGCAGGTCGCTCTCCTCGACTGCCTGCCGATCACGGAGCATCTGCGCCGCTGCGATGCCGCCTTCGCCACCCGCTGGTGGCACTGGTTCTTCTTCGCCCAGCCCGAGATCCCGGAGCGCGTCATCGGTGCGGACCCGGAGGCCTGGTACGCCCCCAAGGCCGACCCGGCGACGATGGGCGCGGCGAACCATGCCGAGTTCCTGCGGGCGATCCGAGATCCCGCGGTCGTCCGGGCGATGCTCGAGGACTACCGCGCCGGCCTGACGATCGACCGCGCGCACGAGGAGGCGGATCGTGCCGCCGGGCGTCGGCTCCGGATGCCGACGCTCGTGCTGTGGTCGGAGCGCGACGACCTCGCGGACCTGCACGGCGATCCCCTCCGCATCTGGCAGGAGTGGGCCGACGACGTCCGCGGGCACGGCATCGACAGCGGGCACCACATGGCGGAGGAGGCCCCGGGTGCCCTCGCCGCGGCCCTGACCGGATTCTTCGGCGCCACCCCTCCCCCGCGGACGTAGGCTGGACGCATGACCAACCCCGCCTCCGACACCATCACGATGTTCGGCGCCGACTGGTGCCGCGACTGCATCCGCACCAAGAAGCAGCTCGACGAGCTCGGCGTCGCGTACACGTACGTCGATCTGGTCGCCGACCCCGCCGCCGCGGACATCGCGAGGGACATCTCCGGCCGCACGAATATCCCCGTCGTGGTGTACCCCGACGCCTCCCACCACGTGGAGCCGTCGAACGCCGACGTGGAGGCGAAGCTGCGCGAGCTGTCGATCATCTGATCGTCCTCGCCCTCTCGGCGGATCTCCGCGCGGACGCCTAAGCTGAAAGCCCGTTCGAAGGAGACGCCGATGACTTCTGCGCCCACGACCGCGCCCGCTCCCGCCCTCGGCGAGGGCGAGAAGGAACGCCTCGACGCCGCCGTCGCCGACCTGCAGACGGGGACCGCGGTGTGGACCGCGCTCACCGTGGCGCAGCGCGCGACCCTGCTGCGCCAGGTGCGCACGAGCGTCGCCGCGACCGCGGAGGACTGGGCCACGATCGCCGCCGCCTCGAAGGGCCTGGACGCTCGGCATCCGCTCCGCGGCGAGGAGTGGCTGAGCGGTCCGTACAGCGTCCTGGGAGCGCTCGACGCCTCCATCACCACCCTCACGCGCATCGCGAGCGGCGCGAATCCGCTCGACGGCGTCCGCATCGACCGGGCACCGGGCGGCCGGGCGCGCGTGCACGCGTTCCCGCTCACCGGGATCGACCGCTTCCTGCTGTCGGGGTTCACGGGCGAGGTCTGGCTCGAACCGGGCACCACCCCGAACACGGCACGGGCCGGGGCGGGCCTGGCGCAGCGCACCCCCACGGTCTCCGGCGGCGTGGGGCTGGTGCTCGGCGCGGGCAACGTCACCTCCATCCCGGTGCTCGACGTGCTCTACGAACTGCTGGCGCACAACCGCACGGCGCTGCTGAAGGTGAACCCCACCCAGGACGCGCTGGTCCCCGTCTACAAGCGCGCCCTCGCGCCGCTCATCGAACCGGGACTGCTGCGGATCGTGCGCGGCGGCCCGGCCGCCGGGGCGTATCTCACCCAGCACCCGGGGCTCGCCCATGTGCACATCACCGGCTCGGCCGCCACGTTCGACACCATCGTCTGGGGCCCCTCCTCGGGCGCGGGGGCGGCGGCCACGAAGCGACGCCGCCGCGAGAACCGCCCCCTGCTGAAGAAGCCCATCACCGCGGAGCTCGGCGGGGTCTCCCCCATCATCGTCGTGCCGGGGAAGTGGACCGCGGCCGACCTCACGTATCAGGCCGAGCACATCGCGACCATGCGCCTGCAGAACAGCGGCCACAACTGCATCGCCGGGCAGGTCGTCCTCCTCTCCGCGGACTGGGAGCAGGCCGACGACTTCCGTGCGGCGCTGCGCCGCGCCTATGCCACCGCCCCGGAACGCCCCGTCTGGTACCCCGGCGGCACCTCCCGCCTGCACGCGGCGACGGACGACTACCCCGACGCCCTCGTGCTCGGCGACCGGATCCTCGTCGAGCTCGACGCCGATGACGACGCCGCCGCCCTGGAGAACACGGAGTACTTCGCCCCGGTGCTCGGCGTGGTGAGCCTGCCGGGAACAGGCCAGGAGTTCCTCGACGCGGCCGTCGCGCACGCGAACGAGAAGCTGCAGGGCACCCTCGGCGCGAACCTGCTCATCGACCCGGCAACCGAGAAGGCCCTGGGCAGCGGCTTCGAGCGGGCGCTCACCGCCCTGCACTACGGGTCGATCGCGATCAACGGCTGGACCGCCTTCGGCTTCATCACCCCGACGCTCACGTGGGGCGCCTTCCCTGGCGGCACGATCGCCGACGTCGGCAGCGGCATCGGCGTCGTCCACAACGCCCTGCTCCTGGACCGCGTGGAACGCTCCGTGCTGCGCGGCCCGTTCCGGCCCTTCCCGCGCTCCCTGCCCGGTCGCAACGGCGGCGGACGGCTGACCATCCTCCCGACACCGCCGTGGTTCGTCTCCTCGCGCACCGGCGCGGCCGTGAGCGAGGGGCTCACCCGCCATCGCGCGGAGGGCGGCGTCCTCGGCCTGGTGAAGACCCTGCTGCAGGCCCTGCGGGCCTGACGGCGCGTCAGACGCCGGGACGGAAGCGGTCGGTCGCCGCGCGGAGAGCCGCGCGGATGCCGGGCTCGGCGGCGGAATGCCCGGCGTCGTCGACGACCCGGAAGTCGGCCTCCGGCCAGGCGCGATGCAGTTCCCACGCCGTCATCATCGGGGTGACGACGTCGTGCCGCCCCTGCACGATCACGGCTGGGATGTGCCGGATGGCGTCGATCCCGGCCAGCAGCTGCCCGTCCGCCCACCAGCCGCGATGCACGAAGAAGTGGTTCTCGATGCGGGCGAACGCGAGTGCCCGGCGGGGGTCGGCCATCGCCGCGATCTGCGCGGGGTCGGGAGTGAGACCGACGGTCGCCGCCTCCCACGCCGCCCACGCGAGAGCGGCGGGCTCGTGCACCGCCGGGTCCGGATCGAACAGCCGCCGGTGGTACGCCTCGATCAGCCGTGAGCGCTCCAGCACCGGGATGGGTGCGAGGAAGTCCTCCCACAGGTCGGGGAACAGCGCTGCCGCCCCGCCCTCGTAGAACCACTCCAGCTCGACGCGGCGCAGGGTGAAGACGCCCCGCAGGATGAGCTCGGTCACCACGCCGGGGTGGGCCTGCGCGTAGGCGAGGGCGAGGGCGCTCCCCCAGGATCCCCCGAACACCTGCCACCGCTCGATGCCGAGGTTCTTGCGCAGCAGCTCGAGATCGGCGATGAGGTGCGCCGTCGTGATGTGCCGGAGGTCGGCGTCCGACTCGGCGGCTGAGGGGGTGCTGCGTCCGCACCCGCGCTGGTCGAGGAGGACGATGCGGTAGACCTCCGGGTCGAAGAACTGCCGCTGCCACGGGGACGTGCCGCTGCCGGGCCCGCCGTGGAGGAAGACGACCGGCTTGCCATCGGGGTTGCCGCTGGCCTCCCACGCGACGCGATGCCCGTCCCCGACCAGGAGCACCCCGGTCTCGAACGGCTCGATGGGCGGATAGAGCCCCTCGGTGTTCGTCATGTCCGATCTCCCCACCGGTCGTGCGGTCCTGCCGACTCCACGTTATCTGACAGCGACGGGACCACCGCGCCTACGGGTCGAGCTGGTCGGCGGGAAGCGTGAACACCTGCCCGCACGCGTCGAGCCCGTTCTGGTACCCCTCCGCGAACCAGCGCTGGCGCTGCTCGCTGGAGCCGTGGGTCCAGGTCTCCGGGTTCACCTGCCCGGCCTGCTCCTGGATGTGGTCGTCACCGACGGTGGCCGCCGCGTTCAGGGCGTCCCGGATCTGCTCCTCGGTCGGCTTCTCCAGGTACGGGTCGCCGTCGGCGTCGGTCTGCTCGGTCGCGCGGCCGAGCCAGCCGCCGGCGTAGCAGTCGGCCTGCAGCTCCATGCGCACGCCGTTGCTGCCCGGGCCCGTCCCGTTGTTCGGGTACTGCTCCATCGTGCCGATGATGCTCTGGATGTGGTGGCCCCACTCGTGCCCGACGATGTAGAGCTGCGCGAGGTTGCCCGCCGAAGCCCCGAACTGCTGCTGCATGAGCTGGAAGAACGTCGGGTCGATGTAGACGGTCTCCTCCGGCGGGCAGTAGAACGGGCCGACCGCATTGGAGGCGGTGCCGCACTGCGTGGAGGTCGCTCCGTCGACGACGATGAGCTGCGGAGCCCGGTAGCCGTCGACGTTGTCCTCCCAGAAGGCGTCGAGCGCGACCTGCGCCCCCGCCATGCGGCAGTCGACGTCCGCGTTCGCGTCGGCCCCGGAGTCGCAGTTCTCGATGGCGGACCCTCCCGCCGGCTCGCTTCCGCCGCCGGGGGCGCCGCCCACGAGACCGCTGAGGTCGATGCCCAGCAGGGGGCCGGCGATGAGCGCGAGCAGGCCGAGCACGCCGATGCCGGTCCCGCCCGCAATGGCGGCGGTGCGTCCGCGGCGCCGGGTGGTGTTGCCCGAGAGGTCGGCATCGGGATTGAACGTCATGCGTCGAGGGTACTCCGCACGGTGGCACCGCGACGGTCGTAGGCTCGTGACATGGCCACCACGATCACCATCACCGGCGCGGGCGGACAGATCGGCTACGCGCTCCTCTTCCGCATCGCCGCCGGGGACATGCTCGGACCGGACGAGAAGGTGCGGCTGCGGCTGCTCGAGATCCCCCAGGGGCTGGGTGCCGCGGAGGGCGCCGCGCTGGAGCTTCAGGACGGCGCGTTCGAGCTGCTCGAGCACGTGGAGGTGACCGACGACGCCGCGGTCGGCTTCGATGGCTGCGACCTCGCACTGCTCGTCGGCGCCCGCCCTCGCGGTCCCGGCATGGAGCGCGGCGACCTGCTCGCGGCGAACGGCGGGATCTTCGGCCCGCAGGGCGCGGCCATCGCCGCGAACGCCGCCCCCGGCGTCCGGGTGACCGTGGTCGGCAACCCCGCGAACACGAACGCGCTGATCGCCGCGGCGGCAGCCGACGGCGTCCCCGCCGACCGCTTCTCCGCGCTGACCCGTCTCGACGAGAACCGGGCGAGGGCCCAGCTCGCGCAGACGCTCGGCGCCCCCGTGCACACGGTCCGCCGCGTCCCGATCTGGGGCAACCACTCGGCCACGCAGTTCCCGGACGTGTCGCACGCGACGGTCGGGGGCGGGCCCGTCCGGGACGCCCTGGAGCGGATCGTCGGCGACGTCCCCGCCTGGCTGGAGCAGACCTTCATCCCCCGGGTGGCCAAGCGCGGGGCCGAGATCATCGAGGTGCGGGGATCGTCGTCGGTCGCCTCCGCGGCGAGCGCGACCATCGACCACGTGCGCGACTGGGTGCGCGGCACCGAGGAGTGGACGTCGGCCGCGGTCGTGTCCCGCGGCGAATACGGGGTGCCAGAGGGGCTCGTGTCGTCCTTCCCGGTGCAGGCCGTGGACGGCGAGTGGCGCATCGTCGAGGGGCTCGAGATCGACGACTGGGCGCGCGCCCGCATCGACGCGTCGATCGCGGAGCTCCAGGAGGAGCGCGACGCCGTCCGCGACCTCGGCCTGCTCTGACCCGGCTCGCGCCCCGCATGGGGAGTTCTGCCCATCGCCTCGGCTTGCCGACCCCCGGTAGATTGACTGCGGACGGGAGCACCGTCGAGGAGGGGCGACGACATGGCACAGTGGGACGATCTGCATCCGGGACGCGGCAACACCGGAGCGGTGAACGATGCGGCGACACGCGTCGGCAACCGCAGCACGGGCACCGAGACGGTGCGTTCGGCGCTGTCGAACGCGGCTACCGGGACCACCGAGGAGATCTGGGCCGGTGACGCCGGGGCCGCCTTCCGCACCTCGCTCACCAAGCCGCAGGCGCTGTGCACCGAGCTGACTACGGAGTTCGCGGCCGTGCAGTCCGCCCTCTCGGCATACGCCGCGGAGGTCGACCGCATCCGGGCCGCCACCACCGCCGCCCACCAGGCGTACGCCACCGGCTACGCCACGTGGAAGGCGGCCGAGCAGGAGGACAGCCTCTTTCCGCTGTCGACCTACACCTTCAACGCCCCGAGCCCCACCCTGCAGTCGGGACTCTTCGTGCCCAGCGGCACCAAGCCGGGTCTCGCGGACATGCGCCAGGCCGCCAACCAGCTCAAGGCCCTCGCCACGCAGCGGCAGGCCGCCGACGACGCGCTCGTCGCCGCCCTCGCCCCGCCCGCCTCGGCGCGCTGGGATGCGATGCAGTCGGCGCTGAGCTTCGCCGGCATCGAGGACCTCGACGAGCTGACCTACGACAACCTCGGCGACGCCTTCGCGAACGTGGCGGACGAGATCGCCGAGGGCGACATCACCGACGAGAACCTGCAGGCCATGCAGGACTTCTTCGACGTGTGGGGCGACGACACGTTCGTCATGTCGCAGTTCTTCCTCGAGGTGGGCGGCGAGAACACCGTCTCGATGATCGACAACCTCGGTGACGCGGTGATGGTCGACGGTCTCGCCGGCGCGACCGCCCTCGCCCTGGCGACCTCGATCCGCGGCGGTCTGTCGACCGGATCCCAGATCTGGATGCCCTCCACCTCGAGAGACTTCGCCGAGAGCATGCTCACCGGCGCCTCGTCCAGCGTCGGCGGCGCGGTCGCCGCGATCGGCTTCCTCTTCTCGGACGAGAAGAACCACCCGCTCGGCGTGAACCTCACCGTGGCGATGGCCGACGAGATCGACCGCATCGAGCGCGACCCGTCGAGCATGCAGTACGGCAACTGGACCGACTTCTCCCCGAACGCCGGTGGTCGTACCCTGGCGTTCCTGGAGGGCGAGCAGACTGGGCTGGACGGCAACCGCGTCGACGACCTCGCCGGCCGCATCTTCTCCACGCTCGGCACCTACCCGGACGCCGCCCTCGACTGGCTGACCTCGACCGAGTCCGACCCGTTCGGCGACGGCGACCTCGGCACCGGCCGTATCGAGTACTGGTTCGGCGAGCGTGACTGGAGCGCCAACACCACCGGAGACGGCTTCGAAGGCCCGAGCGCACTGTGGGCAGGAGCCCAGCAGGCCGCCGGCGGCCCCGCGGACGCCGCGCACACGTACAACCCGGAGACGTGGGAGCGCGTGGCGAGCCTGACGACGCAGGTCGTCACAGCGCTGACCGGCAACGATGCCTTCCTGCCGGAAAACCTGACCAGCATCGGCCAGGTGCGGCTCGCAG
Source organism: Microbacterium sp. BLY (assembly GCF_017939615.1). Taxonomy (NCBI): domain Bacteria; kingdom Bacillati; phylum Actinomycetota; class Actinomycetes; order Micrococcales; family Microbacteriaceae; genus Microbacterium; species Microbacterium sp. BLY. Next base: position 1,342,484 of record NZ_JAGKSR010000001.1, on the reverse strand, counting down.
AGGGCATCTCACTGTCGATGCCGTACTTCTCCGAGGCCATCAGCGACAGCAACGCGACGTCGAGCGACGGTCCCTTCGCGATGAACATCATGGTCGGCACGGACGACGTGTCCCGCCCGATCCCGAACCTGGAACCGAACGTGCTCGCGCAGCTGTTGGGCACCGCAACCTGGAGTGATGGCGAGACGCCGTCCGCCGGCGCTGCGGTCATGGCGCAGTCGGTGAGCCAGTATCAGGACGCCCTCATCGCGATCGCCGACCTCGCACCCGCCGGCAGCGAGGTGAAAGCGGACCTCCTGGAGCGCGTGATCGAACTGCAGGGATGGCTCGACGGCTCTCCCGCCGGTTCCGCTCTCGCCGAGGCCAGCCGCCATGACGCGGCAGTGCAGGCGGCGATCGACGGCGTCGGCACCGTCGTCGGGCTCATCCCGATCCCCGCGGTCGGTGAGGTGCTGGTCGCCGGTGGCAACGTCGCGATCGACATCGCACAGAGCGCTGTCGTCGGCGGGATCACTGACTGGGGGTCCGGACAGGCCACAGCCGCGTGGGGCAACACGCACGAAGTACTGTTGCAGGAGCAGGAGAACAGCGCCGACGGCCGGGAGAGGGCGGCCCGCGAGACGTTCAGACAGATGCTGGAGCAGCTCGGGATGACCGAGGGCCTCTCTCCATCGCAGATCGAAGAACTCACCGGCGAACGGTTCCGCGACTATCAGCGGGCCGTCGAAGCGAATGCCTCGTGGGCAAAAGGACACTGAGAATGCAGCGGAAGTATGCGTGGACAGCGCTCGTCATCGTCGGCATCGCCCTCGTGGGATGCACCCCGACCCCGAGTGTGGAAGCACCCGAAGTGGCCTGGCAGGACGGTGCCCCGTCGGGCGAACTCGAGGACAGCCCCTGGGTGCAGGCCGTACGCGCCTCCGACCTCGCGCTGAACACCGCGTGGGTGACTCGCGATTACTCCTCGAAGGAACTGGAGTCGTCCACGCAGGCCCTGGTGCCCGAGCAGGTGTACAACGCGCAGGTCGGACGCGCCGGACGTGAGGAGTTCACGACGTTCCCCGGCCCGACGCCGATGATCCCCCTCTCGGTCGACGAGGAGAGCGACACGCAAGCGGTCGTCCGTGTCTGCGAGGCGACCAACTGGCAGATCAGCGCCGACCAGCCCGAGATCCCCGCAGAGCTCGTCGGGGAGATCAAGGAGTACCGGGTCGTCGGCACCGACGACCGCCGGGCCAGCGGACCCGCTCCGACCGGCGAGGAGTGCGACCTCGACGGTGTCAGCGTCGGCCTCTTCGACCCGCAGCCGGACCCCACCGAGACCTATTCCCCGGACGACGTGAAGGAGCCGTCATGACCGATCTCCAGTTCGACTCCGGTGCCGTCGGCGCGACGGGCAGCACCCTGCAGAGCACCGCGTGGGCGATGAGCCTCGAGGTGGACCTCGCGCTCGGCGCCTGCGGCAGCTCCGCCGTCTCGGCCGCCGCCGACACCTGGGCCCTGTGGGCCAAGGGCACGCTGCTGCAGCTGCAGAGCATGACCGCCGGTGCCGGCGTCGTCGCCCGTGACGCCGCGACCGCGTTCGAGACCCAGGAGGCCGAGATCACGAGCGCCGCCACCGGCGGCACTCCCTGAGCCGATCCGCACACGCGACACCGCCGCACCGGTCGCCCGGACAGGGCACAATAGACATGGAGGTGCGCGATGAGCGAGACGATCGAACCCGTGGCGGAGAACGCCGTCGATGAGGCTCTGACGAGCCCCCTGCACCTTCCGCATGCCGCGGCCGAGTGCCCCAAGTGCTTCACCGAGCTGCAGGAGAACCGCAACTTCTGGCTCGCGCGACCCGATGGCTCGCGCCTCGTCGGCCTCGTCGTCTCCCGTGACGACATGCCGTCCGTCGTGGAGCAACGCGCCGACCTCACCCGCTTCGGCGTCCCGATCGAGGGATTCCGTCACCCGGCACCCGACATCCTGGAGAGCTGGAGCGATCGCATCGCCCGGCTCATCGCCACGCTGCAGCCCGGGGACGTGCTGGTCGTCGCGACCATCGCCGCCCTCGGCCGGGACAGCGAAGAGGGTGCCAGGACGGTCGCCGAGCTGCGTCGCCACGGCATCATCGTCAAGGTGCTGAACCACAACGCGCGGCACCTCGCGGACGCGGCCTCCGCCGTCCGCTGAACGGCCCGCAGACGCAGAAGAGGGGATGCCGGATCGGCATCCCCTCTTCTCGCTGAGGCCTTACTGGCGGATCTGCGCCGCGAGCTGCTCGTCCGTCGACTGCAGCGACTGGGCTGCGACGTCGAGGAAGCGGGCCATGCCCTCGATACCGGCGATGGTCGCGGTCGCGCCCTGGTTGAACTGCGCGTACGAGGCGTCGAACGCGCCCGAGGCGGACGTGGTCACGAAGCCGCCCGAGACGAGCTGCGACACGTACGCACGCAGGTTCTTCAGCTGGGTCTCGATCTCCTGCTGGCCCGTGCGGAGACGGCCAGCAGCGTCCTTCATGTCGGCGTAGCTGACTTTGAGGTTCGTCATGGTGTTACCTTCCGGTCGCCCCGGCGGGTGCCGGAGGTGTTCTTGTCCTTCGAGAGTAACGAAGGGAATGTGCCCTGCCTATGGGGAGAACTCCCCATGATTCCGCGACGGCCTCTCACACCGTCTCCGGGATGACGAGCGGGAACTGCACCCGCACGATCTTCCCCCGCTGCGCGAGGACGGCACGACCGACCGGGAACTCGCCCCGGCCGATGCGCGGCAGCGGCGCCTTGAGCACGAGCTCGCCGTCGATGGTCTCCGGCTGCAGCACCACGCCCCGACGCGCCTGCTTGATCTCGCCGAGCAGGCCGAAGTTGCTCGTCCACTCGCTCGTGTCGCCCGTGAAGAGCAGCAGGAGCTCGCCCCGGGTGGCCCGCTTCACGAGATCGGACAGCGGCATCTCCAGCAGCGACGACGCGAACTCCGCGACGCCCTCGACGGCCACGACGGGCCTGAGGCCCTGCTCGGCCTTCTCGACGATCTCGTTCACGGCGGCCGTGCCACTGATGCCGTCGGTCGCCATCGCCGTCCACGCCACCGCGTTCCGCGCCGGCGAGCGCGTCGACCCCAGGAACAGCGTCGGCGTGCCGGGGCGGGCCCGGAGCGCCTGCTGCGTGATCGCCGCGAGCGCGTTGCTCTTCCCGCTCGCGGGCGGCCCGGCGATGACGAACGTCCCCGTCGGCTCGATGCCGAACGGTCCGAGATCGGTGTCGGCGAGACCGACGACGAGCTGGTCGCCCACCGTCGCCGGGATCTCGTCGAGACCGTAGCTGAGCGGCAGCGCCCGCACCGGCGGCGCGTCGGGCACCCCGCGGCGCGACATCGAGGCCGCCATCCGCTCGATCGCCAGCGACTGCTCCTTCATGCTGCGCGTGCCGCCGATGATCGCGATCTGCGCCTCGTTCTCGCCGACGATGGCCCGCCCGGGAACCGACTCCGGCGTCAGGACGTCCTTCGGCACGTTGAGGATGTTGTAGGCGTCGGTGTCGGCCATGCGCAGCACCACCCGACGCTGCAGCATCGCGTTCAGCGCGCTGGGGATGCTCTGGAAGCGGTCGGCGGACAGGACGACGTGGATGCCGACCGCGCGGCCGTCCGACAGCACCTCCTGCAGCGCGTTGTACGTGTCGGTGCGGCCGATCACCGCCTCGTAGTCGTTGCGGAACGCCGCGAAGCCGTCGATGAGGACGAGGATGCGGGGCTCGTCCGTCTTGCCGGACAGCGCCCGGTACTCGGTGAGCGTCGCCGCGCCCACCGCGGAGTACGCGTCGCCCCGGCGGTCGAGCTCGCTGCGCAGCGTCGCGAACAGGCGCGCCACGCGCTCGGCGTCGTCACCCGAGATGACCGAGCCGACGTGCGGCAGCGGCTCGAGCATGCGCAGCGCCCCGGAGCCGAAGTCGAGGCCGTACACCTGCACGGGCCCGCCCCGCGGGGTGATGCCCGCGGAGACGGCGAGTGTGCGCAGCGCCGCGCTCTTGCCCGACCCGCTGGTGCCGTAGATGACCATGTGGCCCTCGGTGTCGGGCAGGAAGTGGAATGGCACCTGCTCCTGCCGCTCCGGCTCGTCGATCACGCCGAGCAGCAGCGCCGCATCGGTGCGCTGCGGCAGCTTCAGCTGATCGAAGGTGGGGGCGAGCTCGTCGAGCCACGGGCGCCGCGGCGGATCGACCTGCGCGGCCTGGGCCGCGAGCACCATCGTGCTCACCAGACGCTGCTGGTCGTTGGGCCCGAGGTCTTCGTCCACGACGACCGCGTTCTCGTCGATCGGCAGCTCCCAGGGCCCCTGGTCGGTGGTGCCGAAGGCCGCGATGGTCACATCCGTGCCCTCGTCCTCTCCCAGGCTCCACCCGCCGGAATACGCCGACTGGAACAGCGTCATGCGGCCGGGACCCGTCTTCGCGATACCGCGACCGGGGGTGCCGGGGTCGAACAGCGCCGCGTCCTTCGTGCCGATGACGTCGTTGCTGTCCGTCTCGTCGGCCATGCGCAGGGCGACGCGGAGGTTCGTGTTCGCCCGCAGGTTGTCCTTGATGACACCGGCCGGGCGCTGCGTCGCCATGATCAGGTGGATGCCGAGCGAGCGCCCGCGCTGGGCGATGTCGATGACGCCGTCGACGAACTCCGGGACCTCCTTGGCGAGCGCCGCGAACTCATCGATCACCAGCACGAGCGCGGGCGGCGCCTGCGGGTCGCCCGCGCGCTCCAGCTCCAGGATGTCCTTGGCCTTCTTGCGGTTGAACAGGTGCTCCCGATAGTGCAGCTCCGCGCGGAGGCTCACCAGCACGCGGCGCACGAGGTGCTCGTTCAGGTCGGTCACGATGCCGACGCAGTGCGGCAGGCTGACGCAGTCGGCGAACGCCGAGCCGCCCTTGTAGTCGACGAACAGGAAGGTCAAGCGCTCGGGGCTGTACTCGGTCGCCATGCCCAGCACCCAGGCCTGCAGGAACTCGCTCTTGCCCGATCCCGTGGTGCCGCCGACGAGGGCGTGCGGGCCCTGCTGCCGCAGATCGAGCTGCAGCGCACCCTCGGCCCCCGCGCCGACGAGGGCGCGGAGCTTGGGCTGGTACCGCCGTGCGGACCCGCTCTTGCGGCGGGAGTGCAGGGAGTCGTTCTGCGTCCACCGGTCGACGACGCTCTCCGGCTGCGTGGCCATGTCGCGCCCGAGCAGGTGGAGCATCGAGATCGTCCGCGGCACGTCGCTGCGATCGAGGGCGACCTCCCCGGCGTCGGTCAGGCGCGCCAGCGCCCGAGCGAACACGGCGAACTGCTCGCGGGTGAGCTCGTCGACGGCAAGGTTCTCGACGACCTCGCCGAGACGCACGAAGTGCGCGCTGTCCGTCGCACCGAGCTCGACGAAGGTGCGGCAGGACGCGGGGAGCGTCGCGACGTCCTCCGTCAGCCACACCGGGAAGATGCCCCGTGACGCGGCGCGCTCGGAGAGCTGGATGAGGCGCCCGCGGTCGACCGGGGCGTCCGGCGCGATGAGCACCACGATCGCGGGCTTCGGCACGCCGTCGTGGCGGCTGCGCGAGTCCTCGCCGACCTTCGAGCCGCTGTTCGTCGCGGCCTTCTCGGCCTCGAGCGCGCCGAGCTCCACGGCATCGCCGTTGCGGGTCGACCGCGTCGCGATGAGCTCCTCCAGCCGGGCGACGATCTGCCCGGCCGAGGTGGGACCGTCGCCGATCGGCTGCACGCCGAGCACCGCCTGCGCGGACCAGGCGTGCGGCAGCCACTTGGTGTCGGCGAGCTGCGCCCCCCAGCGGGGGCCCCAGAGCCCGACCACGCCGACGTCGGCCGGCGCGTGCAGCCCCGTGAGCTGAGCGAGCAGGGCGCGCGCGTAGCCGGTCGAGCGGCCGCTGAGTCCGGCGATGCCGAGGGCACCGACATCCGTGAGGTCCTCCAGGATCGGCACCTGCGGCACGATCCGGGTGGCGTCGATCACGGCATCGAGCTTCTCGACGTACTCGGGGATCGCCCGGTCGCGGCCGTTCGAGTCCTTCACGGAGCTGCGGGACGCGGTGTCGCCGATACCGAGGCGCACGTGCAGGAACGACCAGTGCTCCGTCCGACGGGTCCAGATCAGCGGACCGGCGGCGAGCGCGGCGTCGCTGACCTCGCGCAGCAGGGGCACCTCGCGGCGGCGCACGTCGATCTCGCGCTCCCGCTCCTCCTGCAGCCGCGCGTCCAGGCGCTCCAGCTGCTCCTCGAAGCGCTTCTTGTCCTCTTCCAGCTCGCGCTTCTGCTGGTTCTTCGTCGTCAGCCAGGTGCCGATCATGAGCAGCGGCGACAACGCCACGAACATGATCGAGAGGATGCTCTGGGTGAAGAAGTACATCGCGCCGCCCATGAGCAGCGGGGCGACGAGCGTGAGCAGCGGGAACGGCTGCTTGCGCGCCGGGACGGGCAGGTCGGTGCCGTCCAGCTCCTCGCCGAGATAGCGCTCCTCGACGCGCGGCGAGCGCACAAATTCGACCTGGCGGATCGACGCCTCGGCCGTCGTGGGAGCGGTCGCTCCCGTCTCCACCTTCACCCGCACCGGGGTGTCGCCGAGCACGACGGCGAGCTCCCCGTCGGCCGCGACCAGACGCACGACGGACGCCCCGTCGATGAGGATCCCGTTCGCGGAGTTCAGGTCGATGAGCTCGACCCGGTCACCGATCTCCAGCCGCGCATGCTTCTTCGACACGAGCGGGTCGTCGATCACGACGTCGCAGGACTCGTCCCGTCCCAGCACGATGGTGCCGCGGGTCAGGGCGATCGAACGCGCCCCCGGGCCCGAGCCGACCTCCATGCGGCCGACGACGGGACGCTGCTCGTACGAGGCCGGAACCACGCGGACCGTGGCCCCGTGGGCGAGACCGACGTGCGCGAACGTCGACTCCGGCGCCAGCAGGTCTCCCGCCCCGGCGACGACCGAGCTGTAGGCCTCCAGCGTCACCGCCGAGGGGTCGGCGTGCGCGAACGCCCCGAGGGGATCGGCCCGGACGATCATCGCGGCGATCTCCCCGATCGTCGCGGTGCTCTCGGCGGTGACCTCGATGTCGCTGGATGCCGCGCCCTGACGCAGCAGGGTCAGCCGTACCTTCACTCGTTGTCTCCCTCTGCCTCACTCGGCTGCGGGGCGTCCAGCAGCGGGAGGTCGTCCTTCGTCACGAGCCGCGATGCGATCACGTGCTCCACCAGCCGTGCCCGCCGGTTGGTGGCGAAGCTGCGCTGGCCGCCGCGCATGCCCGGCACCCCGACCCGGTCGAACTTGTCGCACACGTTGTCGAGCTTCCGGTTGAAGCGCGTCACCGTCCAGCCGAGCCGCTCGGCGGCCTTCGCCGACGAGGGGATCTCGCTCATGCCCGTGCCGTCGCGCCGCAGCTGCGGCTCGGCGAGCGCGAGGATCAGCAGCTTCTGGCTCACGGTGAGGGGCACGTCGCCGATCGTGGACATGCCGTCGTCGTCGTAGTCGCGCTTGGTGGCGCGGAACGCCGGCTCGGCGGCATGCAGCACGAGCTCATAGGTCGTGGGGCCGGCGCTGAAGACCACCGTGGTGGTCTCGAACACCAGCGGCAGGCGGGCACCGGGGGCGAGCCAGGCCTGCACCCCGCCCGCGGAGTCGGTGACCGTGGCGGTCAGGCGGGAGCCGATGTTGACGAGCCACCACAGTCCGTCGCTCTCGCTGATCTCCAGGAAGTGCCGATGCAGGAACAGGTTGTCGTCGAGGGTGAGGTCGCCTTCGCGCCCCACGATGAAGCGGCTGCCCTGCGCGATCGGGAAGTACTCCCCCGCGAACTCCACCGTGACCTGCGCCCCCGCGCTCATTCGACGCATCCCCTCGCCGGCTCGGATGCGCGCCCGTCACCGCGGCGCAGCATCACCTCCACGCAGACCTCGCCGGGCGACGCGGGCGTGAACGTCACGGTCGCCTCCGCCGCCTGACTGACCGCGCCGTCGGAGGCTCCGCCGGTCTCGGTCCAGATGTAGCTGTCGCCCTCCTGCGGATCCGGGTTCTGCCACGTGAACGTGACCTCCGCGCCGGAGCGGGTGCCGGTGAGCTGCGTCACCTTCGGCACCGCATCGGACACCGGGTTCTGCGGGTCGACCGCCGCCTCGGTGGTCTCGGGCGCTGGTTCCGGCGCGAGCCCGGCGACGAGGAGGTTGAGACCCACGATGCCGCCCACGACGATGACGACCGCCGCCGCGGCCAGGCCGATCCAGAGTCCGCGTCGGGACCGCGGGGGTGCGGGGGAGTCGGCGTCCGCGGACGGTGCCGCCGATGGCGCCTCGACGACCGGCGCCGGTGCGGGCGTCGGCGCCGGAGCCGACTCCGGGTGCACGACCTGCGGCGGCCGGAGGATCGTCCGGTCGTCGCGGTCCGGACCGGGCCCGGCCGGCGCGGACGGGGCCGTCGGCGGGGCAGGGGCAGCGGCGGCGGACGCCACTCCGGCGCCCCGGCGCTGCGTCTGCTCCACGGCGTCGTCGACCCGGGCGGGAAGCGTGAACCGCGGAGCGTCGGGGACGACGACCGCGGGGCCCTTCGGCTGCGTGGCCGCGGACGGACGCGTCGAGGTGGAGGACATCCCGGGGTCGATGCTGACGATCTCGCGCACCCGCGTGAGGCCGTCGTTGTCGTCCTCCAGATCCTCCGCCGGCGGGTGGTCGTCGACGATGTCGATCGGCGTGACGGAGTGGGAGAGCTCGATCTGGATCTTCTGCAGGGCCCTAGCGAACGCGACCGCACTCGGGAACCGGTCGTCCGGGTTCTTCGCCATCGCCCGCTCCAGCAGACGCTGCAGGCTCTCCGGGGAGTCCGGACGGGCGAGGGACGGCAGCGCCGCCCGCTCGATGCGCTCGATGAGGTCGGCGCTCGAGTTGCGCTCCCCGGGGCGCTCGAACGGCGACCGGCCGGCGAGCAGCGTGTACAGCGTCGCCCCGAGCGCCCACACGTCGGTGCGGGGACCGCTCTGGGGCGGTTCCGCGAAGGACTCCGGCGGCGACCACGGGATGGACATGCCCGAGGACTCGCCGGTCGCGCCCGTCGTGGACGCGATGCCGAAGTCGGTCAGCGCGGGACGGTTGTACTCGGTGACGAGGATGTTCGCCGGCTTGATGTCCCGGTGCAGCACACCGGCCCGGTGGGCGGTCTCGACGGCACCGGCCACCTGGATGCCGACCCGCAGCGCCTCGGCCACGGAGAACGGCTCCTTGCGGGAGCGCATCTGCAGGTTCGGCCGCGGGCAGTACTCCATCACCAGGTAGGGACGGCCGTCTCCTGCCACTCCCGCCTGGTAGATCGTGACGATCGCGGGGTGCGTCGACAGCATGGCCATGACGTTCGCCTCATCGGCGAACTCCTGCGCCGCGCCGCTGGAGATGCGGTCGGCGAGGAGCACCTTGACCGCGACCCGACGCCGCGGCATCTCCTGCTCGTACAGGAAGACGTCCGCGAAGCCGCCGGTGCCCAGCGGCTCCACGTACGTGAAACCGGGGAGTTCGGGCGGCGGGGAGGGGCGACGGCTCACGGGAGGTCCTCGAAGGCGACCGTCACCCCGTCGCCCAGGTCGACCACGTCGCCGGACAGCACGAGCGTCTGCTCGCCGGGGTGCAGGCGGACGGGGTCGGCGCCGGGGCGGAGCAGGGTCGAGCCGTTCGTGGTGTGCAGGTCGATCACGACGACCGTGTCGCCCTCCGGCCGCACCTCCAGGTGGCTGCGCGAGATGTCCTGCTGCGGGCTGTCGACGGCGATCAGGTGCGGCATGTTGGCGCCGCTGGCTCGGGTGGAGCGCGGGCGGCGGCCGATGATGACCGTGCGGTCCAGCGTGACGACCTGGCCGGTGGACATGCGGATGCGTCCGTCTGACACCGCCGCCGGCTCGGCGACCGGGATGACCTCGGTCGCCGCCTCCGGGGCGGCGGTGGGCTGCTGCCGGAGCTCGCGCAGGTCGGCGGCCGAGATCGTCGAGCCGTCGTGGTCGCCGCCGGGTTCAGCGGCGGTCGGGGCGGCGGCGGCGGCCGTCTCCGGCTCCTCGCTGGGGCGCACCGCGGCGGCTTCGATGGGCGTGTGCACGGTCTCGCCCCAGAGGTGGTCGAACTCGTCCACGGGGGGCGCGAAGGTCGCCTCGGTCGGCACCAGCGTCGCCTCGATCACCGCGTCGTCGGTCGCCGGCGTCTCCGCGTCCGGCTGCTCCTCCGGCGCGGACGAGTCGTCGGAGGCGGTCGTCGCCGCCGAGGGCGGGGGCGCGACGGCCGGCGTCGGCGGAGGCGGCAGCGGCACGGAGGTGCCGGGGACGGGCGCCGCGGGCAGGCCCGACGCGGCCGGGGTGGGGGCTGCGGCCGGGGCCGGGGCCGACGGAGCAGCGTCCGGAGCGGACGGCGCCGGGCGCACGGACTCGTCCAGCACCGGCGCCGGTCCGGCACCGTCGAGGACCGCGTCCGCGTCGGCCGGCTCGATCTCGGCACTGACCGCCGCGGCGAGCACGATGCCCGCCTGGACCGGCAGCGCGGTGCCGGTGCCGTCCTCCTCGACGGTGAGCTCGATCTTCGCGGCGCCGGGCACGAAGCGCTCGCTCCAGGTGGTCACGTCAGCGCCGGAGAAGGCGGCGGCCGACGCCTCGGACCCCGTGACGCGGACCGTCAGCGGACCGCGGACCGCGACCCGCGCATCCGCCCCCTCCAGCACCGCCGCCACGAACGGGGGCATGGCGGAGAACGACCCGCCGGCCTGCGTCGTGAGCACGTCGATGACCGTCGCGAGGCTGCGCGCGCCGGGCAGACGCTCCCACAGCGCGGTGACGGTGGCACCGGAGACGTCCGGCGGCAGCGCCACCAGGGCGCCGGGGATCACGATCAGGTACCACTGTCCCGGTCGGTAACTCGTCTGCATCAGCGAACCCCTCCTGCTGCGGCCTCGCGCGGGCGCGTGTCGGCGTCAATGTCGGTGTCGTCGGAGAGCAGCCGCGTCCCCGGTCGCGAGGCGACCGAGACGGCGTCCACGACGACCACGGTGATGTTGTCGCGGCCGCCCGCCTGCACGGCCTCGTCGATGAGGACGTCGGCGGCGCGCTGCGGGTCGGGCTCCGCGGCGAGGATCTGGCGGATGCGCTCGTCGGGCACCTCGGTGGTGAGCCCGTCGGAGCACACCAGCATCCGGTCGCCCAGCTCGGCGGGGAACAGCCAGTAGTCGGCGTCGCCGGTGCTGCTCGCCCCGATCGCCCGCGTGATGATGTTGCGCCGCCGGTCGGTGGCGGCCTCCTCGGCGGTCAGCTCGCCCGACTCGACGAGCTCCTGCACGACGGAGTGGTCGACGCTGATCTGCTCCAGCTCGCCGTCCGCGAAGCGGTAGGTGCGCGAGTCGCCGATGTTGACCGTCAGCCAGTAGCCCATGCCCTCGACCGACGCGACGACGACCCCGCTGAGCGTGGTGCCCGCGCGACCGTTCCCCGCGGTGGACAGCTCTTCGACGGCCTGTCGGGCCCGGGCCAGCGCCTCGAGCAGATCGTCGAGCTCGAGGTTGGTCCGTCCGATGTAGCGGGCGAACTCGTCGATCACGGTCGCGCTGGCGCGCTCCCCCGCCTCGTGTCCGCCCATGCCGTCGGCCACGAGGAACAGCGGTGCGGAGGCCATGTAGGAGTCCTCGTTGAGAGGACGACGCAGGCCCGAGTGCGTCGCGGCTCCCGTGGAGACCAGCAGCGGGGCGCTCATGCGTAGCCCCCGACCATCACGACCCGGTCGCCGATCTCGATGACGTCGCCGAGGCGAATCGGGACCCGTTGTCCGGGCGGGCACGCGATGCGCTGCCCGTCGCGGACGATCGTCAGGCCGTTCGTGGAATGCCGGTCGAGCACCCAGCCGCCGGAGGTCTCGGACGCGGCCTCGAAGTGCGTCTTCGACAGCGAGAGCGTCTCATCACGCACGGGCACGACCGTCGCGCCCTCCTCCACCGCGGGGTTGCGGCCGAAGACCGTCCGTCGCGAGACCGGGATGCGCGTGCCGTCGTCCCACGTGAACACGAGCCGGTGCCCGGGGATGCTGATGCGCGTCTCCTCGAGGTCGTCGTCGTCGGTCGCCGCGGGCGCCGGGGCGGGGGCCGGAGCCGGGACGGGAGCGGCAGCGGGCGCGGGCGGAGTCACCGGAGCGGGTGGGGCCGCCGGCGCGGCCGCCGGAGTGGGCGAAGTGGGCGGAGCCGCCGGCGCAGCCGCCGGGGCGGCCGGCGCCGCAGCGGGCGCCGGGGCGGGCGGGGCGGGAGGGGCGGGAGGGGCCGGCGTCCGCGCCGGCCGGGAGTCCTGCGTGATCCCGGGGACATACGCGATCATCCCGGAGTCCGAAGCGGGGAGCGGGGGCGCCGCCGGGGCCGCGACCGGGGCGGCGGGTGCCGCAGGGGTCGGCGCGGGCGCGGCAGCCGTGCCCGCCGGGGCGAACCCGGGCATCGGGGCGGGAGGAAGCCGCTCGAACGAGGGGGCCGGCAGCAACGGCGGGGCCTCCTCGACGGGGGCGGGCTCCGGCTCCGGCTCCGGGGCCGGGACCTTCGCGTCGAGCATCAGCGAGCCCACCGCTTTGTCGTGCCAGCCCTGGAAGCGTCCGGAGCCGTCGAAGAGCGGACTGAAGTAGCCGACCACGATCGCGCCGGCGAGCCCGAACACGATGTTGCGCAGCAGCGCCCGGCCGAAGCCGATCCGCGCGCCGTCGGCCGCGGACACGAGCCGGAGCGCCTGGGTCCGCATGCCGATCGAGCCGGCGCCAGCCTGCATCACCGTGTACACGACGAACCAGGCGAGCAGCAGCAGTCCCACGATCGGCCCGCCGATGAGCAGGACACCCAGCATCGCCTCCAGGCTCCCGGAGAACTGCGCGACCAGCACCAGCCCGCCGACGAGGAGAGCCCCCAGCACGCCGGCGATGGCGGCATCGATGAGGTACGCGATGGCACGGCGGGAGATCGGGGCGATCTGCGTGAGCGCGGGCTGCGTCATGGGGTCTCCCTCTCGGAGGACGACGGCGTCGTGTCCTTGTTGCTCTCGATGGTGCCAGGTTCGCGGCGCACGCGGGCGGCCGCGGCCTCCTTCAGACTCTGGAAGCCCTGCGAGACGGCGCTCCCGCCCAGCAGCGAACGCAGGCTCAGGCGGGCCTTCACACGCTTCCAGAACCCGGCCTCCGCACCGAGGCCGCCGACGATCTCGTCGACCTCCTGCCAGAAGGCGTCCACGTCCTGCGGCGTCGGCTCCGTCGGGCCGAAGACCTCGGCGTCGGCGCGCGCGGCGAGACCGGTCACCCGCGGCACCGTCAGCGTCGAGGCCACGACCGCGGCCTCCTCCCCGCGCGTGCCGTTCGGGGCCAGACGGGCGCCGTAGTCGACCGCCCGGTCGGTCAGCTCGTCCCAGCCGCCGCTGATGCGGTCCGCGGTGCGGGGCGCCGACCGGCGCGACCGGCGTCGTGCGGCCTTCCACGCCCCGATGACGATGAACGGCGACATGAGCAGGGCGATCACCGCGAGCGTGATCCCGCCGATGAGGAGGATCACCCCGAGGATCTCCGCGAGGTTCAGCGTCTCGTCCTCGGACTCGCGGTCGTCCGGCAGCGTCGGCGGCAGGTCGACCGGCTCCTGCGGCGGGGGCGGCGGCTGCAGCACCTGCGGCTTCGGGTCGACGCGCGGCTTGGTGTTCTGGTCGTTCGGTACCTGATCCTCCGGCGGTGTCGGGTTGAACGTCACCCAGCCGACACCGTCGAAGTTCACCTCGACCCAGGCGTGCACGTTGTCGCCCGTCGCCTCGAACACGACGGCGTCCGCCTGCTCCTCGTCCGGGTAGTAGCCCAGGACGACGCGGGCGGGGATGTCGAGCTGGCCCGCGAGCAGCGCCATCGCGACCGCGTACTGCTCGTCGTCGCCGATCATCTGATCCGCCCCGACGAGCGTCGAGATGCGCTCGGCCGTGTGCCCGGCGCGCGACAGCACCTCACCCTCGAGCCCGTGGCTGAAGAACCCGCCCTCCGAGAGGAAGTTCTCCAGCGCGCGCACCTGCTCGATCGGGGTCTCGGCGCCCGCCACGGTCTCCGCCGCGAGCGAGGTCAGCTCCTCCGGCACGTTGCTCGGCTTCGGCATCGTGACGTGGCCGAAGGGCACCTCGGCGAGCTGCCGGTCGTCGGGTTGGACGGGGAGCACGGCATCCACGGCGTACTCGTCGCCCTTGCCGACGGTCGGGGTGGCGACGGCGGTGCCCGTCGCGGTGTTCACGTACGTGCCGCGACGCAGCTCTTCGGCGCGATCGCCCTGGAAGCGGATCTCGGCGAGCTCGCCGGCGGTGGGCATCCAGACCCCGCGGTAGCCGTCGATCTCGATCTTCAGCGTGACGGGGAGGCCCTCGGCCTCGGGTGCCATGTTCGACCGCAGCGGGGAGAACGCGCTCGACGACGTCGGTCCGCCGTCGGTGACGTTGTAGACCATGCCGTCGAACTGGTCCATGACGGCGGTGCGGATGCGGGCTCCCTTGGGCAGCCCCTGCACCGTGAAGAGCGTCTTGTCGGCGTCGTCGCGCACGTTCTTGCGGAACGCCTGCAGCGGGCTCGGATAGTCGCGGATGTCGAAGGGCGGGATGATCACGTCGCGGAAGACGTGCCGCGGCTGGGCGGGCGAGGCGATCGCGCTCGTCGCGATGCCGGCGCCGCCGGCCACGGCGAGCACGGCGACCCCCGCGAGCAGACGGCGGGTGCGCATGTGCGCGGCGCGGGCGGGGTCGACCTCGCTCACCGAGATCGCCATGTTCTGCGGAGCCCAGAGCTGGCGCAGCGCGAGCCAGGCGATGCTCGCGACCGCGAACACGAGCCCCTGCACGAGCGGGAACGCGGGCTCCGGGGTCCCCAGGGCGATGACGAGCATGAGCAGCACACCCGCGGGGATGAGCGCCCAGGCGACGCGGGCCAGCCGCAGCGCGAGCGAGGCGGTCACCACGGTGAAGACGAGCGCGAGGAGGAACGGCACCAGGAGGTGCCCGTCGGCCGCGGCGACCGGTGCGACGGTCGTCAGCATCTGCTTCCACGACGTGACCGTCCCGACGGCGAGCTTCTGCAGCGTCTCCAGCGACGGGATCACGCCCAGCAGCGCGGTCTGCGGCAGGGCCAGCGCGCCGCCGAAGACGAAGTACGCGCCGACCGTCAGACCCGCGATGATGAGGATGCCCCAGCGCCGCCAGGCGGCGACGGCGGCGATCGCGAGGCCCAGCAGCATCCCGCCGACCGCGGCCGGGAGGAAGGAGGGCCCGGCGAAGGTCGGCCAGAACCCGACGAGCGCCGTGAGCATGAGCAGCACGGTGGCCGCGAGGTCGAGGATCCAGCGGCGCAGGGCGAGGCCGCCCGGCGCGAGAGCGGGCGCGGTCATGCGAGCACCTTCTGCAGGGCGAGCGGGATCTGCTCCAGGGCGCCGACGGTCACGACGTCCGCCTCGCCGATGCGGCGCAGCGACGGGGTCGGTGCGGTGGTGTCGGCCACGACGGCCAGCACACGGGCGCCGAACGGCAGGCGGGAGCAGGCGAGGCGCAGGTCGTCGGCACGCACGCGCGATCCGCAGACGAGGACGACGACGCTGGCGAGCGGCATCGTGGCGGCCACGACACCGGCGAGCTCGGCGATGCCGCCCTCCCTGGGCTTGCTGTGCGCGATCGCGGACAGTGAGTCCAGCAGCTGCTTGCCCGTGCCGGACGGCAGCTCGCGTCCCTGCACGCGCAGGTCGACGCGCTGCGAGTCCCGCAGCGCCCGGAGCCCGATCGACCCGGCGGCCGAGATGCCGAGCTCGAAGTCATCCGCGGTGTCGTAGTCAGCGGCGGACCGGGACAACCCGATCACGAAGTGCGAGCGCCGGGTCTCCTCGTACTGCCGGACCATCATCGTGCCCGTGCGCGCGGTGGAGCGCCAGTGCACGTGGCGGAGGTCGTCGCCCGGCTGGTACTCGAGCAGGGCGTGGAAGGACACGTCGTCGCGGGAGAGGTCGGCCGCCGGCAGCCCCTCCAGGTCGCGCAGGTAGCCGAGCGACTGCCCGTCGAAGAGGACCGTGCGCGGGTGGACGAAGAGGTCGACCGGCTCGTCGCGCCGGTGCGCGCGCTCGAACAGGCCGAGCGGATCGCCGCGGACGACGCTCACCGGTCCCACCTTCACGACCCCGCGGCGGTGGGTCGGGATCGCGAAGAGCTCCTCCGCCTCCTCCCCGGGGGCGAGCCGCTGGATGCCGAACTCGCCGCGGCCGGAGCCCACGGGCAGCACGACCCGCGACGGCAGGATCGCGCGGGTGCCGCGGTTGGCGAGGGTGAGGGCGCCGACCGCGCGCTCCCCCACGACCACCCGCGTGCGCGCCAGGTCCAGCGACACGTCGTACGCGGTCCGTCCGATGAGGAACAGGGCGCACACGGCGACCGCCATCGCGATCACGACCGCGGCCACGGTGAACTCCACCCAGCCGGCGAGCTGCCCGAGGATCCAGAAGCCCACCGCGAGCACCATCAGCACCCACGCGAGCGGGCGCACCGCCGACGCGATGAGGCGGAGGCGCGCCTGCACGCGCGCGCCGACGACGGCCGCGATGTCCCGCCATCCGGCGTCGCGTTCCGCCGACGCCGGCGGCGTCTGCAGGGCCTCCGCGGTCATCAGGCCGCCGTTCGCGCCTGGGGCGCCGCGACGCCGTCGAGCACGCGACCGATGACGGTCTCGCTGTTCGTGCCGGCGAACTCCGCCTCCGCATCGAGCAGCAGACGGTGCTGCCACACCGGGCGGGCAAGCGCCTTGATGTCGTCGGGGAGCACGTAGTGACGACCCTGCGCGGCCGCCCACACCTTCGCGATGCGCACCATGGCGATCGCGCCGCGCACCGAGACGCCGAGGCGGATCGCGCTGTCGGCGCGGGTCGCCTCCGCGAGCTCCGCCACGTAGCGGAGCACGGCGGGCTCGACGTGCACCGTCGCGGCGAGGTCGGCCATGTCGGCGACCGCGCTGGTGGTGATGATCGCCGAGAGTCCCGCGGACGGGTTGCGGTCGGACGCCCCGGCGAGGATGCTCTCCGTGACCGCGAGGTCCGGGTAGCCGATCGAGGTCTTGATGAGGAAGCGGTCGAGCTGGGCCTCCGGCAGCTTGTAGGTTCCGGCCTGCTCGATGGGGTTCTGGGTCGCGATCACGAGGAACGGGCGACCGGTCTCGTGCGTCACGCCGTCGACCGTGACGCGCGACTCCTCCATGACCTCCAGCAGCGCCGACTGCGTCTTCGGCGAGGCACGGTTGATCTCGTCGGCGAGCACGATCGAGGCGAAGATCGGGCCCTTGTGGAACTCGAAGCGGTGCGACTGCTGATCGTAGATCGTCACACCGGTCACGTCGGACGGCAGCAGGTCGGGCGTGAACTGGATGCGCGCGCTCGTCCCCTGCACCGTCGCGGCCAGGGCCTTGGCGAGGCTGGTCTTGCCCGTGCCGGGGGCGTCCTCCAGGAGCACGTGCCCCTCCGCCAGCATCGAGGCGAGCACGAGACCGACGATCTCGCGCTTGCCCTGCACCGCCTTGTCGACGTTCTCCACCAGGCGCTGGAAGGTGCCGTGGAACCAGGCGGCCTGCTCGGGGGTCATTGTCATGGAGTCACTGCTTCCTCTCGGATGGACGGATGCCCGTCACCAGTTCGTTCGTTCATAGTCGGTGCCGCCGATCGTGACCCACACCTGGTAGCCGCGACCGCCCGCGCCATGGAAGCAGCCGATCTCGATGGCGCCGTTCGCGGGGATGTTCCAGCTGCTGCCGCCGGCGAACCGCGGACCGGCGGTCGGGGCGTTGCTGTTGCACCACACCTGGTACTTCCCCGCGGGGAAGTTGGCGGTGTTGATGACGAACTTCGCGCAGGTACCGTCGGTGCACTGCCCCGGCCAGTAGCCCGAGGTGCCCCGGCTGACCCAGGCGCGCGGCGCGGGCGGCGGGCCGGAGCTCGCCGACGCCGAGGCCTCCGGCGTCCACTGCCCTGCCGCGTCCTGCGCGCGCACCCGGATGCTGTGGCCCTCGTTGTAGCCGTTGCCGACCGTGCGGGAGCCGGAGATGCCGACGCCCTCCCAGCCGCCGCCGTCGATCGAGATCTGGACGAGGGTGATGTCGCGGCCGTTGGCGGTGCCGTTGGCGTTCCAGTTCAGCGTGACCTGGGTCGCTCCGCCGCCGGCCGAGGCCTGCGGGGTGCCCGGCGGGCCGTACGGATTGCCGTTCGCCGCGTTCGAGACCGCGCCCGCGTACGTGACGCCGTCGACCGTGGCCACGGCCCGCAGCTCCACCCGGTAGTTCTGGCCGTTCGAGAGGCCGCCGATCCGGGTGCCGCTGAGGCCCGTCCAGCCGCCGCCGTTGAGGCGGTACTGGTAGCTGATCTCGTCCGTGCGGGCACCGTTGCGGGACGCCGGCTGGTACGAGATCTCGAGCGCACGGTCGAGTTCCTGCGTCACACGCAGGCTCGTGGGGGCGCCGGGGGGCGTGACCCCGCGGCGCGGCGCCGACTGCTCGCTCCACGGCCCCCAGCCGGCCTTGTTGTAGGCGCGGATGCGGTACGTGTACGGGGACTCGGAGGTGGGCACGGTCACGGCCTGGCTCTGCGCCTGTGCACCGGGAGTCACGGTACGGAACACGGAGCCGCCCTCCAGGACCTGGAGCTGGTAGGCGCTGATCGCGTCGCCGTTGTTGTTCGGCGGCGTCCAGCTCACGAGCATCTGCGCCTGGCCGCCGACCGGCTCGAGCTCCTTGGTGGCGGGCGCACCCGCGGCCATCGGCGGCCCGGCCGGGATCTCCGACGCCGACCAGCCGCTCCAGCTCGACGGCTCGGGAGCGCGGTTGTGCGCCTGGACGCGCACCTGGTAGTCCGAGCCGTTCTCCAGCCCCTCCCACGTGACCGAGTTGCCCGTGACCTCCTTCTGGGAGATGCCGGACGGCGGCGCGGGCGAGATCTCGAGCGTGTACCGCTCGACCGGCGAGCCGGGGGTGCTCGGCGTCTTCCAGGAGACGTCGAGCGACTTGTCGCCGAACTTCAGGGTCGGCGGGTTCGGGGTGTCCGGACGGGCGTCGGGGCGCGCCACCTGCGAGACACCCGAGGGCTCCGACTCGCCCACACGGTTCGTCGCGGTCACCTGGAACGTGTACTCGACGTTGTTTGTGAGGCCGTCCAGGGTGCAGGTCGTCGAGGCGCACTCCTTGGAGTAGGCGCTTCCGCCGACCGACTTGACCGTGTACTTCTCGATCACGGCGCCGTTGTTCGACGGCGCCGAGTACGACACGACGACGGTGCGGTCCTGCACGCTCGTGACCACCGGGGTGCCCGGGGCCGACGGCACGTCCTGCACCGTCACGACGATCTGTCCGTTGACCTCGCGGTCGACGTCCTGCGTGGCGTCCTGGATGCGGTACCGCACGACGAGGGTTCCGACGAAGCCCTCCGCCGGGGTCACCTGCACCTCGTCGGCGGTGAACGACGCCTCCCCGCGGCCCGACTCGGTGACCGCGCCGACGATCTTCAGCGGGGTCTCCGGGAAGGGGTTGAAGTCGTTCGCGAGCGCGGGCACCCGGATGGTCTGCCCGGCGTCGGCCTCGGAGATCGTGTCGGTGTTGGCCGTCGGCATCGCGCGGGTGGACGCCGTCACCAGGGCCGTCACCGTACCCTCCACGGGTTCGGTCTCGCCGTCCGTCACGCGGATCTGCAGGGAGGCCGACGTGCCCTTCTTGGCGTTCGACGACGCCTCGACGAGCAGCTTGTCACCGTCGACCCGCGCCGAGATGCCGTTGCCGTCGCCGCCCACGAACGTGTACTCGTGCTTGCCCTTGTCCTCGGGATCGGGGTCGTCGGTCAGCGCGGCCAGGTCGAGGACGCTGGCGTCCTCCCCGGGGGCGACGTTGACCTGCCCGGCGATGAAGGTCGGCTGCTGGTTATCGGGCGGGAGCACGTTGATCGGGATGCTCAGGGTCGCCTTGCGCCCCTCGGGGTCGTCCGGGCCGTCGCCGTCCGTCACCTCGAACGTCAGCGCGTCGGGACCGAAGTACCCCTTGGCGGACGTGTAGACGAGCGTGCTCTCGTCGACCAGCAGGTCGGAGCCGTCCGCGTGGTTGGCGCTCACCTTCGCCTTCTCGGTGATGCGCACGTCACCGCCGCCGGCGACCGTGACGTACTCCGACAGCGGCAGCTTCTTGGTCTCACCGCTGACGACCTCGAGCGGCTTCGTGGAGGTGAGCGTCGGACGCAGGCCGTCACGGGACGGGACGAAGATGAACGCCGACGCCTGCAGCCCGTCCGGGTCGGTGAGCGTGTAGCGGATCAGCTGGAGCTCGTCGGTGACCGTGACGCGCACCTTGCCGTTCTCGAGCAGCGTGCCGCCGGCGCCGACCTCGACCTCCAGGCGGTCCTTCGTGCCGTCGGGGTCTTCGTCGTTCTTCAGGATCTCCAGGTCGGCCGAGAGCCCGCCGTCCTTGAGGTCGGAGGGCTGCAGCCGGTCGTCCCTGGCGACGGGCGCCTGCAGCGGCACGTCCTCATCGACCGTGATCTGCAGGGTGGCGGTGGCGGTGGCGCCGCGGGCGTCGCTCACCGTGTACTGCAGCGAGGTCTCCATCTCGGTGTCCGGGGCGGTCACGATCACCCGGTCACCGGAGACACGGGCCTCGAGGTTGTCCGGCACCTCCAGACCGTCCTCGACGAGCGCGATCTTGTCGCCCTCGGGGTCGGAGTCGTTCTCGAGCACGGGCACCGCGATCTCGCGCCCTGGACGGACGACGACGGCGTCCTTCACGGCGTACGGCGCCTGGTTGACCTGCTCGGCGGGGGCGATGCCGACGCGGATGGTGGCGACGCCCTCCTTGCCGAGACGGTCGCGCACGCGGTAGGTGAAGGAGTCGACGCCGGCGGCGTCGGTGCCCGCCTCGTAGGTGAAGTAGTTGGGTCCGACCGCCGTGACGCGCCCCTTGGTCGGGCTGGAGTCGATGCCGAGGAGCTCGACCGAGTCGCCGTCGGTGTCGATCCCGTCCAGCGGCACCGCGATGTCCACGTCGCTGCCGGCGAGCGCCCGGGCGGTGAGGTCCTTCGGACGCGGCGCCGCGTTGGTCTCCTCATCGACCGGGAGGATCTGGATCGTGACGTACCCGGCCGCCTTCTGCTGCCGCGAGTCGGACACCTCGTAGGTGAGGTAGACCGTCTTCGCCTCGGGGCCGGCCTTGAAGCGCACCGTGTCCTGCGACACGAAGGCCTCGCCGTCCTCGGGGTCGACGGTCTCCACCAGCTCCGGCTCGACGTGCATCACGTCGTCGCTGGGGTGGGTGTCGTTGTCCAGCACGGGGATCGTCACGACGTCGCCCGCTCGGACGGTGGCCGTGTCGGGGTTCGCGATGGGGGGAAGGATCTCGTCCGGCGCCGGGATCGGGATGACCACGACCTCGCCGTCGGCCGACTTCGAGCCGTTCGAGATGCGGTATCCGATGCGGACGGGCTCGTCCAGCGCGCCCTGATCGGTGATTCGGAGCGTCTCATGGTTCAGCACCGAGACCGAGATGCCGGTGCTCGGGTCCATCGACACCGACTGCACGACGAGGATGCCACCCGCCGGGTCGGTGTCGTTGTTCAGCACGCCGAGGAGCACGTCCCCACCCGTCGGCAGGAGCGCCACGTCGCGCACCGCCACCGGCGGCAGGTCGGTCTCCGACTCCGGCATGACGTCGACCCGCACCAGGCCCTCACCGTTCTTCGGCCCGGTGGACACCTGGTACTGCACGTAGTACACCCCGGGGTTCGGGGCCATGAACGTGAACGTCTTGTTCGGGGTGTTCGGCTCGATGGTCGCGCCGGCGGTCTCCAGCACGCGGGTCAGCCGCAGCGGCTCCCGGCTCAGGCTGGTGTCGTTCGTGAGGGGGGCGACGGTGACCTGCTCGCCCGCGCGGGTGACGACGTGGTCGGCGTTTGTCTTGGGGTTGGTCGACCCCTGCGGCCGGACGTCGAGCGCGATCGACGCCGTGCCCACCTCGCCGGAGGCGTCGGCGACCGTGACCATGATGTCCTTGCGGCCCTGCAGGCTCGCCGTCGCCTTGTAGGTCATCTGCCCGTCACGGCTGAAGTCGACCTCGTCGCCGGGGGCGGCGACCACCTCCTTGAGGTAGATGTCGTCGCCGTCCGGGTCGATCCAGTCCGGGAGGATGTTGTACGAGATGGTGCCGCCGGTCTCGACCGTCAGCGAGGTCTTGCGCTTGGGCTCGGGGGCCTTGTTCTCGCTCCAGTCGCGGACCGTCAGCGTGACCACCGCGGTGTCCTTGCCCTTGCGGCCGTCGTCGACCTCGTAGGTGAAGCTCGCGGTGCCCGAGGCGTTCTCGTCCACCGCGATCTGCAGCGCTCCGCCGTTGTTGATGGCCTGCACGGTGCCGATCGACGGCTGGGCCTCGGCGAGCGCCGCCACGAGCACGTCGCCGTCCGGGTCGTTGTCGTTGTCGAGCACGGGCAGCATGGTCGTCGCCCCGGGGCGCACCCCGTAGGAGTCGTCCTCGGCGATCGGCGGGGTGTTCTCCTCGCTGCGCTCGGGAAGCGTGGTCTCGACGGTCTCCTCGGTCGAGTCCTCCTGGTTCTCCGTCTCGCCCTCCGGCGGGGTGAGGTCGTTCCAGTTGTCGACCCGCTGCAGGCTCTCGTTCGCGAGCCAGGCGGCACCGCCGACCGCGTCGTTGAGGATGATGACGTCGCGGTTCACGCGGAAGGTGAGGCTCGCGGAGTCCTCGGCGCCATCGATCGGCGCGTTCACATCGTCGCCGTCGCCGGGGCACTCGCGGATGAAGGTCGCCGATCCCGCCCAGGCGCCGTACGTGCAGCCGCGCAGCCAGACGGGGGCCGCGGCCGTGCCCTCGGCACCGGCGGAGGTCTCCTCCGGCTCGCCGCCGTCGAACGGCACGCGGACGAGGGCGGTCGGGGTCGCCAGCGCGACCGCGTCGGTGTCGGCCGAGGCGTGCTGCAGCACCGCGTCGGACGCGTTGGCGACCTCGGTGCGGAAGCCGCCGGGAGAGGTGACCACGCCCGCCGCCGGGTCGAGCACGACCGGGGTACGACCGACCGCGGTGATGGACGGGCGCGCGGTCACGTCGAGCTCGCCGACCGAGGCCGCGGACGGGTCCCCCGGCGTGCCTTCCGCGTCGACCGGGACGGTGACGACCTCGCCGCGCTCGCCGGACAGACCGAAGACGGTGCCGTCCTGGGCGACCGTGACGTCGGAGTCGTCGCCCAGCTCGACCACGGGTTCGGCGGCCTCGATCTCGAAGGAGGCGATGCCCTCCACCGGCACGACCCAGAGGTCGCCGGAATCCTGATCGAGGATCGCGGCGGTGTTGCCGCCGAGGGCGACCTTCGCGCTGGAGGGGATGAGGGTGGAGTCGCCGAGCGACACCCGGGCCGGATCGACCGCGGTGACGGTGGACGCGCTCTCGTCGACGACGAGCACGTTCGACGCGTCCTGGAGGATGTCGTAGTCCTCGCTCGTCGTGCGCAGGCCGCCGTCGAGGATCGTCGATTCGTGGTTGAAGTGCCCGACGAGCAGGCTCGACGTCTTGGTGATCCAGACGCCGCCGTCGTTCAGATCGACCTTCGTCGTCGGAAAGCCCTCATAGGTGAAGGCCATCGTGGTGAGCGCGACGACGCCGACGGTCACTCCGGCGGCGGACGCCAGCGTCTTGGGTCGCGCCCGCATCCAGGACAGCGCCTTCATTCCCGGTTCCCCCCCAGGGTCAACATCCCTCTGACTCCACCGCGGCACGATGGCCCACGGAACTCTGGTACATCCTAACCATGTACCGGAATATCACTCGATGGGGAGCTTTCCCCATCTCTCCCGGTCACGCGCGCCAGCACCCCGCGATGTGGTCGTCCACCATCCCCGCCGACTGCATGAGCGCATACATCGTCGTCGGCCCGACGAACCGGAAGCCCCGGCGCCGGAGCTCCGCGCTCAGCGCGGTGGACTCCGGGGTGACGGCCGGGACGTCGGCGAAGGCCGCCGGCCGCACCCCCGTCGGCGCCGGGGCGAACGACCACATGAGCGCGTCCAGCTCGCCGTCGGCCATGTCCTGCACGAGGCGGGCATTGCCGATCGTCGCGAGGATCTTGGCGCGGTTGCGGATGATCCCGGGGTCGGCCATCAGACGCTCGACGTCCTCGTCGTCGAACGCCGCGACCCGCTCGGGCTCGAACCCCGCGAACACCTCCCGGAACCGCGGACGCTTGCGCAGGATCGTGATCCAGGACAGCCCGGCCTGGAACCCCTCCAACGCCATCTTCTCGAACAGGGCGCGGTCGCCGTGCAGCGGCCGCCCCCACTCCTCGTCGTGGTACCGGCGGTATTCGGCGTCGTCGCCCACCCAGGCGCAACGGATGCGGGCGTCGGGGCCCGTGAGGAGCGAGGTCATGCTCATCACGGTAGCGACCCCCTCCCCCTTCGCAAGGACGCGGGATCACCAACGGCCCGCGAGGGGCCGGCACCGGCGCGTTTCCCATCCCGCATGCGGCGAGAGGGCGCGCGGGGGTCAGTCGGAGAGGGTGGCGGCGTCGATGACGAAGCGGTAGCGGACGTCGGACGCGAGGACGCGCTCGTACGCGTCGTTGATGGCCGAGGCCGGGATCACCTCGATCTGCGCGGTGATGCCGTGCTCCGCGCAGAAGTCGAGCATCTCCTGGGTCTCCCGGATGCCGCCGATGTTCGACCCGGCGATGGAACGCCGCCCGGCGATCAGCGACCCCGCGTTCAGGGCGAGGGCTTCCGCCGGCGCCCCGACGCACACGATCGTGCCGTCGACGTCGAGCAGCCCGAGGTAGGAGCGCAGGTCGATCACGGCGCTCACGGTGTTGAGGATCACGTCGAAGGAGCCGCGCAGCGCACGGAAGGTCTCCGGGTCGCTCGTGGCGAAGTAGCGGTCGGCGCCGAGCCGGAGACCGTCGTCCTGCTTGGCGAGCGTCTGGGACAGCACGGTCACCTCGGCGCCCAGGGCGTGCGCGATCTGCACACCCATGTGGCCGAGCCCGCCCAGCCCGACCACCGCGACGCGCGTGCCGGGGCCGACCTTCCAGTGCCGCAGCGGCGAGTACGTGGTGATGCCCGCGCACAGCAGCGGAGCCGCCGCGTCCAGCGGCAGGGCGTCCGGGATGCGCAGCACGAAGTCCTCGGTGACGACGACCTGCTGGGAGTAGCCGCCCTGCGTGATCGTGCCGTCGCGGTCGACCGCGCCGTACGTGCCGACGGCGCCCTGCGTGCAGAACTGCTCGTCGCCTCTGCGGCAGTACTCGCACTCGCGGCACGAGTTCACCAGGCAGCCGACGCCGACGCGATCGCCGAGGGCGTGCGCCGTGACCTCCGCGCCCACGGCGGCGACGGTTCCGGTGATCTCGTGTCCCGGAGCCAGCGGGTACTGCTGCGGGCCCCAGTCGCCGCGGACGGTGTGGATGTCGGAGTGGCAGATGCCGGCGAACGCGATGTCGATGAGCACGTCGTGCGGCCCCAGCTCCCGGCGCTCGATGACGGTTTTCCCCAGCGGGGCGGCTTCGGCGGGGGCGGCGTAGGCGGTGACGGTCGACATGGTGCTCCTCGGGTCGGTACCCGCCGAGACTATCCGCCTGCGTCGATGAATCCGCTGTCCGGGGGCCCGGGCCGTCTGGTCGGCCCGGGCCGACCGCTCAGCGCTTCTGCTGCTTCAGCGTCTTCTCCAGGATCGGGGCGCGACCGGTGGCGGCGAGGTCGGCGTAGTACGCACGCGCCTCGTCCTGCCGCTGCTTCTCCGCGCCGCTCGCGATGGGCGCCCGCACGTGCTCGGGCTCGTACCCGAACGCGTCCACGAGGTCGAGGGCGTACGGACGCAGCCGCGCGCACAGCCGATCGATGTAGCTCGACACCGCCGCCGCGCGCTGCGTGGACAGACGCCCGTGGATGAGGTGCCAGGCCAGGTGCTTCTCGATGAGCTGCAGACCGAAGAGGTCGCGCAGCCAGGTCATGACCCGCTTCGTCCCGGGGTCGTCCATCGCGTGCACAGCGTCGGTGAACGCCTCCCACTGCAGCAGTTCGCCGTGGGCCCTGGCCGCCTCGATGAGCTCGGCCTGGTTCTCGTTGAACAGGCGGGCGCCGAGCACCTTGTCCTTGCCGGCCGGACGGAGCCGCGACGCGATGTCGGCGACCATCTGCTGCACGCGCCCCGCGAGGAGGTCGTGCTGCTGCTCCTCCCGGAGCCCCCGCTCCACGGAGCGGGCGACCTGACCGAAGTCCGTCACGGCCTGGCCGAGCTGACGGAGTCCGGCGCCGTGGAAGACCTTGCCGGCCGTCATGCCGACGGCGTAGCGGGCGAGGGCGGCGGCATCCTTGCCCTGGAACTGCTTCGCGTAGTCGGTCAGCAGCCGCTTGCCGACGAGCTGCAGCAGCACGTTGTTGTCGCCCTCGAACGTGACATAGATGTCGAGGTCCTGGCGGAGCCCCACCAGACGGTTCTCGAACATGAAGCCCGCGCCGCCGCACGCCTCGCGCGCCTCCTGCAGGGTGTCCAGCGCGTGCCAGGTCGACAGCGGCTTCAGCGCCGCCGCGAGCGTCTCCAGGTCCTCCCGGTCATCCGGAGTGTCGGTCCGTCCGGAGAACACGCCGTCGAACTTCTGCAGGAACTCGTCGTGCGCGAAGATCTGTGCGTACGTCGTGGCCAGGCGCGGGAGCAGGCGGCGCTGGTGCTTGCCGTAGTCCATGAGCACGACCTCCTGCCCGTCCGCCCCGTCGAACTGCCGGCGCTGCGTGGCGTAGGTGATCGCGATGTGCAGGCCGAGCGCGGAGGCCCACGAGGCCGCGCCGTCGAGCGAGACCCGCCCCTGCACCAGGGTGCCGAGCATCGTGAAGAACCGGCGTCCCGGGCTGTCGATCGGGCTGGTGTAGGTGCCGTCGGCGGCCACGTCGCCGTACCGGTTGAGCAGGTTCGTGCGGGGGATGCGGACGTGGTCGAACGAGAGCCGTCCGTTGTCGATGCCGTTGAGTCCGCCCTTGAGGCCGTCGTCCTCGCGGCCGATGCCGGGAAGGTCGACGCCGTCCTCGCCGCGCAGGGGCACGTAGAAGCAGTGCACGCCGTGGTTGACGCCGTTGGTGATGAGCTGGGCGAACACCGTCGCCGCGATGCCGTGCAGCGCCGCGTTGCCGAGGTACTCCTTCGTCGCCCCGCGGAACGGGGTGTGGATGACGAACTCCTCCGTCTCCGGGTCATAGGTGGCGGTGGTGCCGACCGCGGCGACGTCGGAACCGTGGCCGATCTCGGTCATCGCGAACGCGCCGGGGATCGAGAGGTCCATCACGCCGGGCAGCCACTTGTCGTGGTGCTCCTGGGTGCCGAGCTGCAGGATCGCGGAGCCGAAGAGGCCCCACTGCACGCCGGATTTGATCTGCAGGCTCGGGTCGGCGGCCACGAGCTCCTCGAACCCGGCGATGTTGCCGCCGTTGTTCTCCTCGCCGCCGAAGCGCTGCGGGAACGCCCGGTGCACGGCCTTGTTGTCAACGAGGAGGTGGAGCTGGCTGAGCACCCGCTCGCGGTGCTCGTCCTTGCCGAGCTCGTCCTTCCGCCAGAACGCGGAGTCCTTGATCATCTCGCGGGCCTGGCGGCGCACGTCGCCCCAGGTGCCCATCAGGGCGTCGTTCAGGCGGGCGACATCGATCTGCGGAGCGCTGGCGCTCTCGCGCGGGCCGGGTGTCGTCGAAGGGCGGACGGCGGCGTCGACCATGACTGTTCCTCTCGGAGAGACGAAGGTGGATGCCTCTCATGGTAGGTGTGCGACAAAACGGCACGAAGTGCCC
Organism: Microbacterium sp. BLY; assembly: GCF_017939615.1. Lineage (NCBI taxonomy): Bacteria > Bacillati > Actinomycetota > Actinomycetes > Micrococcales > Microbacteriaceae > Microbacterium > Microbacterium sp. BLY. The sequence goes on along the minus strand of NZ_JAGKSR010000001.1, from coordinate 1,314,660 downwards.
TGTCCGCATCCTCCAACGCCTGGCCGCCCCGTCCGCGCCCCGCCTTGTCGGCTCGCGACAGGTTCCGCCTCGGCGGGCCCGTCGACCCACCCTCTTCCGTGCGTCCCGGCCCCTTGCGGGAGCCCGCAGAGGGGTGGCTCGGACGGAAGGGGGTGGGTCGGCGCGAGAGGAGTCAGGAGGCGGCGATGACGGCGAGGACGCCCTCGCCGTAGGCCTCGCGCTTCTTGGCGCCGATGCCGGTGATGCCGTCGAGGTCGGCGAGCGAGGCCGGGCGATGCTCGGCGAGGGCGCGCAGCGTGGCGTCGCCGAAGACGATGTACGCCGGGACGCCCTGCTCCCTGGCGGTCTCTGCGCGCCAGGCCCGCAAAGCCTCGAACAGCTCCCGGTCTCCGGCGTCGAGCGCGTCGGCGGCACTCGCCTTCCGCGCACGGGACGGCGACGACGCGCGACCGATCGTGTCTTTCCGGAGCGGCACCGCGGTCTCGCCGCGCAGCACCCCGGCGGCCGCCTCGCCCGGTGCGAGCGTGCCGTAGTCGCCCTGCGCGATGAGGATGCCCCGGGCCAGCAGCTGGCGCACCACGCTCCGCCAGTCCTGGTCGGAGAGGTCGGCGCCGATGCCGTAGGTCGCCAGGGTGTCGTGCCGCTGCTGGCGGATGCGCTCGGTCGAGGCGCCCCGGAGGATGTCGATGAGGTGGCCCGCCCCGAACGCCTGATTGCGCTCGCGTTTGAGCCGCACGATCGTGGACAGCAGCTTCTGCGCGGGGACGAGCCCGTCGAAGGTGGCCGTGTCGTCGAGGCAGGTGTCGCAGTTGCCGCAGGGCTGCGAGTCCTGACCGAAGTACCCGAGGAGGTTCTGCCGGCGGCACTCCACCGTCTCGCACAGCGCGAGCATCGCGTCGAGGTGCTGCCCCATGCGCATCTTGAACGTGCGATCGCCGGGACTCTGATCGATGAGCCGGCGCTGCTGCACCACGTCGCCGAGCCCGTACGCCATCCACGCCACGGACGGCTCCCCGTCGCGGCCCGCGCGACCGGTCTCCTGGTAGTAGCCCTCGACAGACTTCGGCAGATCGATGTGGGCGACGAAACGCACGTCGGGCTTGTCGATGCCCATGCCGAACGCGATGGTCGCCACCATCACCACGCCGTCTTCACGGAGGAAGCGCGACTGGTTCGCCGCCCGCACCTCGGCGGGCAGCCCCGCGTGGTACGGCAGCGCGTCGAGACCCTGCGCGGCCAGGTACGTCGCCGTCTGCTCGACGGACTTGCGGCTGAGCGCATAGACGATGCCCGCCGCCCCCTCCGGCTGCGACCGGATGAACTGCACGAGCTGCTTACGGGGATCGATCTTCGGGACGATCCGGTACTGGATATTCGGACGGTCGAAGCTCGCCACGAAGTGCTGCGCCGCGTCGAGGTGCAGACGCTCGGTGAGCTCCTTGTGGGTGGCCCGCGTCGCCGTCGCGGTCAGGGCCATGCGGGGAACGCCGGGGAACCGCTCGCCCAGGTCGCCGAGGGCGAGGTAGTCGGGCCGGAAGTCGTGGCCCCACTGCGACACGCAGTGCGCCTCGTCGATCGCGATGACACTGAGCGTGCCGCGCTGCAGGAGGGAGGTCGTCTGCGCGCTCGACAGCCGCTCCGGAGCGACGTAGATGAGGTCGAGCTCCCCGGCGACGTAGGCGCGCTCGACCTCGCGGCGCTCCTCGATCGACTGGGTCGAGTTGAGGTAGGCGGCCTTCACGCCGTTGGCGCGCAGCGCGTCGACCTGGTCGTGCATGAGCGCGATGAGCGGGCTGATGACCAGTCCGGTGCCTTCGCGCACGAGCGCGGGCACCTGATAGGTGATGCTCTTCCCGCCGCCGGTGGGCATCAAGACGACGGCGTCGCCGCCGCCGATGACCTGCTCGACGATGGCGGCCTGGTCGCCGCGGAAGTCGTCGTAGCCGAAGACGGTGTGCAGCGCCTCGCGGGCCGTCGCGTACCGGCTCGGTGTGGCTCGACGGACGGTCGGCGCCGGGGCCACGGCGGTGGCGGGCCCGGGGCCCCAGTCCAGCGGCGGCTCGAATCCCGCGCCCTGCGGCTCCCAGTCCATCGGCTCCGGCGGCTCGGCCGGCTCCCACCCGTCATCCCAGGGCTGGTCGGCTGCCGCGTCCGGCTCGCGGACCCATCCGTCGTACGGGTCTCGGGGAGTCTGCGGCATCCCTCCAGCGTAATCACCCCGGCCGACACCGGCACCTCGACCTCCACAGCCCCGCACCCCCGATCCCGGGCGTAGGTTGGTTCCAGACGCCGGAAGGAGCATCCGATGACCGACATCACCGTGAGCCGCAACGACGAGGCCTCCCGCTACGAGATCCGCTCCGATGAGGTGCTGGCCGGGTTCGCCGAGTACGACACCCGCCCCGGCGCGATCCGTTTCCTGCACACCGAGATCGACCCGGCCTTCCAGGGCCAGGGACTCGCCGGGAAGCTGGCCGCGGCAGCGCTGGCCGATGCCGCCGGGACGGGCGACGCGATCGTGCCGCTCTGCCCGTACATCGCGAAGTACCTCGAGACGCACGAGATCCCCGGCGCCGAGATCCGCTGGCCGCAGCGCCCGGGCTCGACCGCGGACGCTCCGGTGCAGGAGGAGTCGTCCGGCGCGGATGAGGACCCCACGGGCAGGGCGGAATGATCGGACAGCGCCGGATCGTCCTCGAGCCCCGGGCGGTTCCGCTCGGCGGTGTGCGCGGCATGGAAGTGCTGCGAGTGCTGCCGCATCGCAACCTCCCCACCATCGGCGCCTGGTGCTTCCTCGACCGCTTCGGCCCGGCCGAGACCCGGATGCGCGTCGAGCCGCACCCGCATATCGGTCTGCAGACCGTGACCTGGCCTCTCGTCGGAGAGATCCGGCACCGTGATTCGCTGGGCAGTGACGCCGACCTCCGGCGCGGACAGCTCAACCTCATGACCGCCGGCAACGGCATCTCGCACTCGGAGTACTCCGTCGGCGACGGCTCCGTTCCGCTCGACGCGCTGCAGTTCTGGGTCGTGCTCCCGGAGTCCGCACGCCACGGCGACGGCGGCTTCGAGCGGCACACCGACCTGCCGACGACGACCCTCCCGGCCGTGACCGGGCCGGACGCCACGGCCACCGTCGTGCTCGGCGAGTTCGCGGGAGTGCACTCGCCCGCCACCGTGCACACGCCGATCGTCGGGGCGGAGATCGTCGTGCCCGCCGGAGCCACCGTGCGCCTGCCGCTGCGACCGGAGTGGGAGCACGCGATCCTCCTCGTCGAGGGCGACGCCGCGGTGCCCGAGCACGCGATGGCCCGCAACGACATGCTCTACCTCGGCGATTCCCGCGACGGCGTCGAGGTCACCAGCAGCGAAGGCGGGCTGCTGTTCCTCCTCGGGGGTGAGCCGTTCGAGGACGAGATCGTCATGTGGTGGAACTTCGCCGGGCGCTCCCACGATGAGATCGCCACCGCCCGCGAGGACTGGGAGGCCGCATCCCCCCGGTTCGGCGTCGTCGAGGGGCACGACCAGCGCATCCCCGCGCCGCCGCTCCCACCCGTGCGCCTGATGCCCCGCAGTCGCACCCTCTGACCCCACTCCCAGACAGGCACTCCCGCTGATTCAGGCACTCCCGCTGATTCAGGCACTCCCGCTGATTCAGGCACTCCCGCCCACACAGGCACTTCCGCCAGTTCCGGCACTCCTGGTCGTCCCCGCCTGCTCCCGCGCCACTGCCTGCCCTCGCGCGCGACCTCGCTGACGCGCCCGAACAGGCAGCCACGCCAGCACAGGCACTTCCGCCAGCACAGGCACTCCTGGTCTTCCTCGCCTGTTCTCGCGAGACTGCCTGCATCCGCGAGCGGGTTGCCGTGCCCCGCCGACACAGGCACTCTCGCCAGCCCAGGCCATCCCGCCACCACAGGCTCTTCCGCCCAGCTCACGCAATCCCGCCAGTTCAGGCAATCCCACTAGTTCAGGCACTCCGGCCAGTTCAGGCCGTCCCGCCAGTTCAGGCACCCCGGCCAGTTCAGGCAATCCCGCCAGTTCAAGCCCTCCCGGTCCTGCCTGCCTGCTTCCGCGCGACTGCCTGGCATCGCGCGGGAGCGCCTCTGAACCGGCCACCCGGACACGCCCGCGCTCTCAGGCACTCGCGCTGCGACAGGCTTTTTTGGCTGCCACACGCCTGTCTTGGCGCGATCGCCTGCTCCGGGACGCAGGGGCCGGGACAGGGACAGGAGAGGGACAGGAGAGGGGAAAGAAGAAGGAGGGTCAGGCGCGGTCGGGGGTGTGCACGCGGGCGAGGAAGCGGTCCGTGCGGGGCGAGGGTCCGCGAGGGTCGAGCAGCGACACGGCGACCGTGACCGCCGTCGCGAGCGGGATCGTCCAGGCGGCGGGCTGCGCGAGGTACGGAGCGGCGACGCCGACCCCGTCCACGGCGGCGTGCACGAGCAGGGCGAGCCCGGTCGCGACGCCGCCGCTCACCATGCCCGCGACCGCCCCGCGCGCGGTGAGGCCTCGCCACCACACGCCCAGCAGCACCACGGGGGAGAGCGTCGACGCCGCCACGACGAACACCACTCCCACGCTCGACACGAGTCCCGCCGGAACCGTGAGGAGCGCGACCCCCAGCGGCACGAGTGCGCACAGCACCGCGGACAGCCGGAAGGAGCGCACGGAGCCGGAGAAGACGTCCTGGCTGATGACCCCCGCGAGCGAGACCACGAGTCCGGCCGAGGTCGCCAGGAACGCGGCGAAGGCCCCGGCGACGATGAGGGCCGTCAGCAGCTCGCCGGCCGGTCCGGGGAACACCCGCGACGGGAGCTGCAGCACCACGGTGTCGGCGATCCCCGGCTGCGCGAGGTCGGGGGCGGCGATCCGCGCCAGCAGCCCCATCGCGCTCGACACGGCGTAGAACGCGCTCACCATGGCGATGACGATCACGGTGGTCCGCCGCGCGGACGCTCCGGTCGGGCTCGTGTAGAACCGCACCAGGACGTGCGGCAGCCCCATCGTGCCGAGGAGCAGCGCGAGCAGCAGCGACGCGGTCTCGTAGGCGTCGAACCCGGACGGTCCGGCCTCGGCGGGGAAGACGAGGGCGGGATCGAAGTCGTGCGGGCCGCCGCTCAGCGCGAAGGCGATGCACACCACCGGCACGAGCAGCGCGGTCAGCTTGAGCCAGTACTGGAATGCCTGCACGAAGGTGATCGCCCGCATGCCGCCCGCGGCGACCGCCGCCGCCACGAGCACCGCGATGGTCACCGCCCCCACCCACTCCGGCAGTCCGGCCACCACCACGAGCGTGATGCCCGCGCCGTGCAGCTGCGGCACGATGTAGAGCCAGCCGATGATGAGCACCGCGAGGCTCGTGACCCGGCGCGCGGCCGTCGAGTCGAGGCGGGCTTCGACGAAGTCCGGGATCGTGTACGCCCCGCTGCGGCGCAGGGGGGCGGCGACGAACACGAGGACGAGCAGGTAGCCGGCGGCGTAGCCGATGGGGAACCAGAAGCCGCGGGCACCGTCCAGCAGCACCAGCCCGGAGAGTCCGAGGAAGGTGCCCGCCGACAGGTATTCGCCGCTGATCGCCGACGCGTTCCAGACCGGGCGGACGGTCCGCGACGCGACGAAGAAGTCGCTCGTCGTCCGCGACACCCGCAGCCCGTACACGCCGATGAGAAGCGTGGCGATGACGACCAGGGCGACGCCGACGAGGTCGAGCACGGCGTTCATTCGCGGTCCCGGAGCGCGCGGTACCGGCGCTCGTTGCGGACGGCGGTGCGCACGTAGAGCACGGCGAAGACGAGGATGACGGGGTAGAACGCGAACGCCTGCAGCAGCCACGACAGCGGGAGCCCGCCGATGACCACGGCGTCGATCTCGGGGATCAGCGCGATCGCGAGTGCCAGGGCGACGACGACCACGACGAACCCGGCGACGGTGCCGAGCGCGAGGCGGAGCTGACTGCGCATCAGCGCCCGGGCGTAGACGGCGTCGGCCTCCGCGACCGGGGCGCCGGGCAGCGCGATCCCCCGCGTCGCTGCCGCCGGGCGACGCGGCGGCGCGTCGGCGGTGACCCGCACCCGCTTCGGCGCCTCGGTCATCCGGCCTCCCCGCGCACGAGGGCCTCCCGCACGGCAGCGACGAGCCGTCTGCTCACGGGCAGCACCGCCGTGCCGACGACGATCGTGGGCTCCCCTCCCGACAGCCGCGCCTCGGTGACCGCGTCCACCCGGACGAGGGTGGACCGGTGGATGCGCAGGAACCCGGCGGGCGCCCACCGCGTCTCGAGTTCCGAGATCGGGATGCGCACGAGGTGCCCCGGTCCGTCGTCGTCGGTGTGCAATCGCGCGTAGTCGCCCTGCGCGCGCACCCAGCGCACGTCGCTGCGCCGGACGAACCGCACGGACGCGCCCACGGTCACCGGCAGCACCTCGTCGTCGCCGCGGGGCGCGGCCTCCTGCTCGATCACCCGGTCCACGGCGCTGCGCAGGCGCTCCCGACGGACCGGTTTCAGGAGGTAGTCCGCCGCGCGCAGCTCGAACGCCTCGACCGCGCGCGCCTCGTCGGCGGTGACGAACACGACCGCCGGCGGCTCTGCGAGCCCGAGGAGCGCGCGGGCGAGGTCGGTGCCGAGGAGTCCCGGCATGTGGATGTCGAGGAACGCGATGCGCACCGCCCGCTCCGACAGCATCCGGAGCGCATCGGCGCCGTTGCCGGCGGTGCGGATCTCGCCGATGCGCGGATCGGCGCGCAGCAGATGGACGAGCTCATCGAGGGCCGGCTGCTCGTCGTCGGCGACGAGGACGTCGATCATGCCGCTCCTCAGTCGTCGTCCGGGTCATGAAGGGGCTGCGATTTCGGGACTCGCATGCGCACCAGGGTACCCGCGCCCGCATTGGTCTCGACGACCAGACCGCCCCCGCTGCCATAGACCTGGCGGAGCCGGGTGTCGACGTTCCGCAGGCCCACGTGCCCGCCCTCGTCGCGCGCTGTCAGCAGCGCGCGCAGGCCCTCCGGGTCCATGCCGACACCGTCGTCCTCCACGAGGATCTCGGTGTGCGTGCCGTCGTCGCGGGAGGTGATGCGGATCTCTCCGCCGCCCTCCCCCGGCTCCAGGCCGTGCCGTACCGCGTTCTCGACGAGCGGCTGCACCGAGAGGAAGGGGATGACCGTCGCGAGCGTCTCCGGCGCGATCTGCAGCGTCACCCGCAGGCGGTCGCCGAACCGCGCCCGCTCCAGCTCCAGGTACGAGTGGATGCTGCCCAGCTCCTCCGCCAGCGTGGTGAACTCCCCCTGCCGGCGGAACGAGTAGCGGGTGAAGTCGGCGAACTCGAGCACGAGGTCGCGCGCCCGGTCGGGATCGGTCGTGATGAACGAGGCGATCGCGGTCAGCGCGTTGTAGATGAAGTGCGGGGAGATCTGCGCGCGCAGGGCCCGCAGCTCCGCCTCCGCCAGCTGCGTGCGCGAGGCCTCGAGCCCACCGAGGGCGACCTGCGCCGCACACCAGTCGGCCACCTCCTCCGCCGCCCGCACGAGGGCGGCCCGCACGGGGGACGCGAACGCGACGACCACCCCGACCGTCTCCCCGTCGACGAGGATGGGCGCGCCGACCGCCTCCAGGTCGTCCGTCCGGGAGGGCGACGGGAACACCTGACGCCGCCCCGACGCGCGCACCTGGGCGGCGATGCGCACGGCGGCGGATTCGAGCCCGTCCGCCGCGCCGTCGAGGGTGACCGTGTCGTCCGGACCGACGATCGCGACCGCCGCGCTGCCCAGCAGCACCCGCAGGTGCCGCGCGGCCTTCACCGCATCCGGACCGGTCAGCCCGCCGCGCAGGTGCGGCGCGGCGAGGCTCGCCTGGTGCAGCGCCCGCAGCGCCCCCTGCTCCGCCTCACTGCCGAGATCGGCCGACCCGCGCGCGAACCGCCGCGCGAGCAGCAGCAGCGCCGTGAGGGCGATGCCGCCGAGCACGCCGAGGACCGCGGCGAGGACGACGTCGTTCATGCGCTCAGCCTAGGGACGCGCCGACAGGCTCAGCGACCCACGCTTCGACAGGCTCAGCGACCCACGCTTCGACAGGCTCAGCGACCCACCTCGGTGCTTCGACAGGCTCAGCGACCCGCCTTGGGGCCCTGAGCCTGTCGAAGGGTCAGCAGCAGCGGGCACCGGGATTGCGGTCCTGGTCGTCCATCCGCTGACGCCAGAACTGCCGCTCCGTCAGCGGCTCCTCGTCCGGATGATGCCGCCGGTGATGGGCGACGTACGTGGCGTACGCGGTGTCGCCCATCAGCGTCGTCATGTACCAGCGGATGCCGCGGCCGACCCGGCCGAGGGCGCTCCACAGCGCCCGCAGCGGGGAGGTCGCGGCATCCGTCCGATCCATCGCGTGGGTCATCTCAGTGCCGCGCCGCCGCGCGCTCCTCGGCGAGGATCGGCTCCCACTGCTTCTCCAGCTCGCGCTCCTCCGCGTCGGGGAGGAACCCGGCGGGGGCGAAGCGACGCGACGGCACCGGCGGGTCTTCCGTGTTCTCGCCGCCGCCGTTGCGGATCGCCTTCACCGTCGCGATGACAGCCATGACGATGACGATGATCGCGAGCACCACGAAGATGATCGACAGCGTTCCCTGCACCGCGGTGTTGCGGATGACGGCCTGCAGCACCTCCGGTTCGCCGAGCGCGGTGTCACCGGAGTTCAGTGCCTCCAGGTAGCGGAAGTGGTTCGCCCAGTATCCGATCGCCGGCACCGGCGAGAAGATCTTGTAGAGCGATGCCGTGATGGTGACCACAGCGGTGAAGGCGAGCGGCAGCGCGATGATCCACAGCCACCGGAAGTAGCTGCGCCCGCGCTTGGCGACGATGGCCAGCACCACGGCGAGCGCGATCGCCGCGAGCAGCTGGTTCGCGATGCCGAACAACGGGAAGAAGGTGTTGATGCCGCCGAGCGGGTCGGTGACGCCGAGGATGAGGATCGCTCCCCAGCCGGCCACCATGATCGCGGTGCAGATCCACACCCCGGGACGCCAGGAGACGTCGCGGAACTTCGGGAACCAGGCGCCGATCGAGTCCTGCAGCATGAAGCGCGCGACCCGGGTGCCGGCGTCGACCGCCGTGAGGATGAACAGGGCCTCGAACATGATCGCGAAGTGGTACCAGAACGCCATGAGCGCTTGCCCGCCGAGGGCCTGCTGCATGATGTGCGCGAGGCCGAGCGCGAGTGTCGGCGCACCACCGGTACGCGAGACGATCGACTCCTCGCCGACCGCCGCCGCCGTGCCGGTGAGCATGTCGGGGGTGAGGTTCACCCCGGTCAGGCCGAGCGAGTTCACGAAGGCGACCGCGCCCTCCACGGTGCCGCCGGTCGCGGCGGCCGGGGCGTTCATGGCGAAGTAGATGCCCTGGTCGATCGAGATCGCGGCGACGAGGGCCATGATCGCGACGAACGACTCCATGAGCATGCCGCCGTACCCGATGAAGCGGGTCTGGCGCTCCTTCTCCACCAGCTTCGGCGTGGTGCCCGACGCGATCAGCGCGTGGAATCCGGACAACGCGCCGCACGCGATGGTGACGAAGAGGAACGGGAAGAGCGGACCCGCGAACACCGGCCCCATGCCGTTCTCACCGAAGATGCTGACCGCGGGGACCGAGATCTCCGGACGCACGAGCACGATCGCGCCGGCGAGCATCACGATGACGCCGATCTTCATGAACGTGGAGAGGTAGTCGCGGGGCGCGAGCAGCAGCCAGACCGGCAGCACCGCGGCGATGAAGCCGTAGACGATGATGCCCCACGCGATCGTGGTGCGGTCGAGGTGGAAGATCGCCTGGCCCCACTCGGTGCCGGCCACCCAGCCGCCGCCGATGATCGCGGCCATGAGCAGCACGAAGCCGATGATCGAGACCTCGGTCACCTTGCCGGGGCGCAGATAGCGGAGGTACACGCCCATGAAGAGGGCGATCGGGATGGTCATCGCGACGGAGAAGACGCCCCACGGGCTCTCACCGAGGGCGTTGACGACGACGAGCGCGAGGATCGCGACGATGATGAGCATGATGAGCAGCGAGGCGATGATCGCCGCGGTGCCGCCGATCTTGCCGAGCTCCTGCCGCGCCATCTGGCCGATGGTCCGGCCGCCGCGCCGCATCGAGAAGAAGAGCACCGTGTAGTCCTGCACGGCTCCCGCGAGCACGACGCCCACGATGATCCAGATGGTGCCGGGGAGGTAGCCCATCTGCGCCGCGAGCACGGGGCCCACGAGCGGTCCGGCGCCGGCGATGGCGGCGAAGTGGTGTCCGTAGAGCACCCGCCGGTCGGTGGGGACGTAGTCCTTGCCGTCCTGCTTCACCTCCGCGGGCGTGGCGCGGCGGTCGTCGGGGCGGGTGATGTACCGCTCGATGACCTTGGAGTAGAAGCGGTAGCCGATCAGGTAGGTGCAGACGGCGGCGAACACGAACCAGATCGCGTTCACGGTCTCGCCGCGCACGATGGCGAGCATCACCCAGGCGACACCGCCGAGGAGGGCGATGGCCGTCCACAGCAGGATCTTCGGCAGGGTCCAGCGGCGGCTCTTCGCCTCGTGCTCCGCGGAGAGGGCGACGGGTGGGAGGTTCGGGTCGGTCTCGATGACGGGCTCGTCGTCGACGAGTCCGGCGCCGTCGCGGCGGCGCGACGAAGGTGCGGTCATGGGGTTCTCCTCTGGGGGCGCATCATTGCGTCTCCCCACGGTAGGGAGTGCGCCCCGCCGTCGCGCCCGGATCGGGGGACGTTGCGACGAGCGGCGGCGGTCGTGCGACGAACGGACCGCCCGCACGTCGGCACGGCTGCACGACCTGGAGACGACGGCACGTCGGCACGGTTGCACGACCTGGAGACGACGGCACGGCCGCACGAGGGATTCCCTCGTGCGGCCGTGACCGTGTCGTGCATCCGTTCCGGGATCAGCCGGCGGTGTCGGCCTCCGGGGTCGGGGTCGGGTCCGGGATCGGAGCCGGATCCGGCGTCGGGGCCGGAGTCGGGTCCGGGGTCGGAGTCGGCGTCGGATCCGGATCCGGGGTCGGGTCCGGGGTCGGCGCGGGGGCCGGGGCGACGGCCGCGGGTGTCGTGACCGTCACCACGGTGCGCACAGCCGAGTCGCCGTACTGGACGAGTCCGAGGTAGCGGGTGCCGGCGGTCAGGCCGGACCAGCTCAGCTCGTAGCTCGTCTTCTCCCCGCGGACCGCGGCGATCGGATTCGGCGTGGCGGTGAACGCCCCCTCCCCGTCCGGGAGCACGGTGGCGTAGGTCATGTCCCACGTCATCGGCCCGGTGGTCGCGTACACGTTCGCCACGACCAGGTACGTGCCGGCGGTCGGTGCGGGGATCGTCACCTGCTCGTCGGCCGAGCCCGTCGCCGACTGCCAGCGCTCGTAATAGCGCAGGTCGTCGGGGCTCACGACCCGGTAGACGGTGAGGTCGAGATCGCTGCCCTCGTCGTCCGAGGAGTCGAGGTCGAACCGGGAGAGCGTGGCGCCCTCCGGCACGTCGACGATCCAGGACACGTCCTTGTTCGCGTCGCCCGAGTTCTCGTTCCCGGAGTGCCCCTCGACCGGGTTGTCCGGGTCGCTGAGCAGCTGGAACGGGGTGAGACCGGAGACGCCCAGCGCCAGGTCGCCGTCGAGGCCGGGGACGATGTCCACCGTCGTGCTGCCGTCGACGCCGCTGCCGGTGACCTCGGCCGGGGCATCCGCCGTGACCGGGAACACCGCGATCGGCGAGCGCACCGTGTTCTTCTTGCTCGTCCAGGTGAGCGAACCCGTGGCCCACTGCTCGACCGGCGCGGTGGTGCTGTCGAACGTGACCGTGAAGGTCTTCGTCTGCCCCGGCTTGTCGAAGGCGAGCTGAGACGGAGTGACGGTGACGTTCACACCAGGGACGGACGCCTTCGCGGTGAACACGCCCTTCTCGGTCGACGTGACGGTGCGGGTGACGGTCTGCGCGCTGGCCAGGGAGCCGATCGAGATCGACGCCTGGTTCAGGTCGCTGCCGTCGATGGGGTCGATGCCGGGGAAGTCCGACAGCCCCTTCCCGTCGAGGAACGCCGCCCAGTCCTTGAAGCCGTTGAGGTACAGCAGCCCGGGGTTCAGGTAGCGCGTCGCGTCGACCTGTCCGGCACCCTGCTCGAACGGGTTCGTGTTCTTCGAGCCGTCGGGGAGCACGGTGTCGTACGCGGTGGTCATCAGGGCCGACCGGATCTCCGCCGGGGTGGCCCGCGGGTGCTCCCCCAGGTACAGCGCGCCGAGGCCGGCGATGTGCGGGGAGGCCATCGACGTCCCGGAGAGGATTCCGAAGGTCGGGTCCTCGCCCGGCGCGTTGTGCGTCGCGGCGAGGATCGCGACGCCCGGAGCGGCGATGTCCGGCTTGAGGACGTCTGTGCCGTCGGCCAGGACCGGCCCTCGGCTCGAGAAGCCCGCGATCTGCGGCGTCGGCGTGGTCACACCGGTGGTGTTCTCGCCCACGAGGGTGATCGGCCGATCGACGCCGCCCTGCACGTACGCGAGCACGGCTTCCCGGTGCACGGCGTTCAGGTGCACGGTCGGCACCGCGTGGAAGTCGTTGTCGAGGGAGTCCGCACCACCGGGCACGTTCACCAGCACCATGCCGATGCCCCCGGCGTCCTTCACGACCTGGGACTTCTCGGCGCGGGCGTTGCCGCCGCGGTCGCAGACGACGATGTGTCCGGCGACCTTCGCCGGATCGAGCGTGCCCGGCAGGCACAGCTGCGCATCCGCCGCACCGGGCGCGGCGGCATCCACCGCGGCGATGGAGGGCCCAGAGACGCTCTCGCCGAACGGCACGCTCACCGAGGCCCCGGCCTGCGCGAAGCCGTCGAACTGCACGGTCCCCTCCCACGTCGGGATGGTGGAGGCGGCGACCGTCGTGTACCACGGCGACGCGTGGTCGGCGGTGACCGGATCGGGGCCGTCGTTGCCGGCACTGGTCGCGACGAAGACGCCGGCGGCGGCGGCGTTGAGGAACGCCAGGTCCTCCGGAGCCATCACGGTGCTCGCGGCGCCGCCGCCGATCGAGTAGTTGATCACGTCGACGCCGTCGGCGACGGCCTGGTCGATCGCGGCCACGAGGTCGCTCAGCGCGCAGATGTCATCGGTGGTCACGGTCGTGTCCGGCCCGACGTAGCAGGCCTTGTAGGCCGCGACCTTCGCGCCGGGGGCGACGCCCGAGATCGTCCCGAAGTCGACGCCCTCCACCGCGGCGTCCACTCCGAAGTTGCCGGCGGCGGTGCTCGCCGTGTGCGAGCCGTGGCCGTCGCCGTCGCGCGGCGACAGGTAGTCGTGCTGGAAGTCGAACCCGGCGGCCCGGGCTCCCGTGAAGAAGTACTGTCCGCCGATGAGCTTGGTCGAATAGTCCCGCTCGTCCCAGTCCTGGCCCTCGACCATCGCGGCACGGAACTGCCCGCCGTCGGACTTGTCGAAGTACACGTAGGTGCCGTCGGTATACGGGTCGGTGCCCTTGTGCCGGCTGTTCTGCTTCTTCTGCTGCTTGAGCTTCTTGCCCGCGAACGAGGGGTGCTCGGGAGCGATGCCGGTGTCGATCACGCCGACCACGACGCCCTCGCCGGCCTTCTTCACTCCTCCGGTCTGCTGCCACACCCCGCCGCGGCCCTTGCGGTCGTCGCCGAGGCCGAGGTAGTCGGTGGAGGTCTGCGCATCGGGGTGACGGATCTCGTCGGGATACACCCCGAGGACGTCCTTCGAGGCGCGGAGCTGGTCCACCTGCTCGCCCGAGAGGTCGGCGCTGAATCCGTTGAGCACGACCTGGTAGGTCGTGTCCGGCGTGACGCCGACGTCGTTGATGAGGGTGGACTGCTCGGACTCGAGGTGCTTGACGTAGCGCTGCGCGTCCTGCGACTGCGTCTCGAGCTGCTCGCCCTCGTCGGGCTTCGTCGCCTTGAGTCCCTTGACGTCGCCTTCGTAGCTGGCGAGGGGATCGGCTTTCATGATCACGATGTAGTGCCCGGGGGTGCCGCCGACCGGAACGGGATGCGTCACCTCCCCGGTCGTTGCGAAGCCTGCGGTTGCCGTCGACGCGATGAACAGCGTGGCCAGGGTGGCGGCCGCTGTCATCCGGAGGGGTGTTCGACCCATCTTTCACTCCCGATGATCACGGTGCGGCGTCCTTGCCGCACCGCGGATCACGATAGCCCCGCTCATCGGCGCCGGAACGAGAACTGAACGATGGTCGCATCCGGTCGCGCCGATCGGTCAGGGTCGGCGGCGGCCGCACCCGGCGAAGGTCGCCAGTAAGCTGGAAGGGTGGCCCGCTCCTCCGTCCTGTCGACCAGAGTGCTGCTCATCTGCGCAGCGATCGGCGTCGCCACGGGCATCCTCGGCGGCATCGCCGGATGGGTCACGCCCGTCCTGCTCGCGAGTCCGCTGCTGTTCCTCTACGGCCTCGTGCTCGGCTCGCACGTCCTCCCGGGCATCATCGCGCAGGAGGTGCTGCGGCTGCCGTTCGTGGCCCTCATCACGCACGTGTTCGCGGCCCTCATCGCGAGCGCGTTCAACCCGGCCTGGTCGCTGCGATTCGTCGGCACGGCCCTGCTGTTCGGTCTCATCCAGGAGGGCGTCGCCGCCCTCACCCGCTACCGGTCGTGGGGCGCGTGGCGCTTCTTCGTCTCGGCGGTCGTCATCGGCATCGTGGTCGCGGTCGTGGTGTTCTTCGCCGCGAACCTCGCGGTCATGCCGCTGTGGGCCCAGCTGCTGTACCTGACGATCTCCGTCCTGGGCCCGGTGGCCTGGACCGCGATCGGCCTCGCCATCGGCTCCGCGCTGCGCACCGCCGGCGTCGTCCGCCGCTGATCGCGACCACGGCGTTCTGGTGACGCAGGTAAGGCTCAGCTAAGTTAGAGGCACACCCACCGTCGATCCAGGGACGTGCCGTGCGCCCATCCGCACCCCTCCTCCGCGTGCGCGAGCTGACCCTCACCCACGCGGACGCCGCGCACCCGTCTCCGCGTGACGTGACCTTCGACATCCACCCGGGCGAGGTCGTGCTCCTGCTCGGCCCCTCCGGCTCCGGGAAGTCGACGCTCACCCTCGCCCTCAACGGCCTCATCCCGCACGCGCTGCCCGCGGCGATGACCGGCACGGTCGAAGCCGGGGGCGTCGACACCACCGCCGCACACACCGCGACGCTCAGCACGCACGTCGCGATGGTCTTCCAGGACCCCGACGCCCAGATCGTCACGGGGACGGTGTACGACGAGGTCGCCTTCGGGCCCGAGAACCTCCTCCTCCCCCTCGACACCGTGCGCGCCCGCGTCGAGGACGCCCTGCAGCGCGTCGGCCTGTGGGAGCGCCGCTCCGACAACCCCGACCACCTCTCCGGCGGCGGGCGGCAGCGCCTCGCCATCGCCTGCGCGCTCGCGATGGGCTCACCGCTGATCGTGCTGGACGAGCCGACCGCCAATCTCGACCCGCAGGGCATCGACGACGTGTACGCCGCCCTGACCGACGTCGTGGCGGCGGGCGACCGCGGCATCCTCCTCGTCGAGCACAACCTCGACGCCGCGATGCGCTTCGTCACCCGCACCGTCGTGCTCGACCGGGAGGGGCGGGTGGCCTTCGACGGGCCCGCCGCGGAGATCATCCGCACCCACGCCGACGAGCTCGTCGCGATGGGGGTGTGGCTGCCCGCCGCCACCCTCGCCGCCCTGCGCCTGCGCGACCGCGGCGTGCCCCTCGACCCGCTGCCGCTCACCCCCGAGGCCCTCGCCGCCGCCCTGCCACCACGCCCGGCCGCACCGGCGACGACCCCCGAGCCGCCGCCTGCGCCCGCCGACCGGGAGCCGATCATCCGGGCGCGTGGTCTCACCGTCACGCGGCGCCGCACCGAGATCCTGCACGGGATCGACCTCGACATCGCGGCGGGCAGCCTCACCGCGATCGTCGGAGCCAACGGCGCGGGCAAGACCACCCTCATCCAGGCGCTCGCCGGTGTCGTGCCGCCGCCGAAGGGCCGGGTCTCCGTCGCCGGCATCGACCCGGGCCTCGCCTCCCCCCGCGATCTCGCGACGCGCATCGGGTTCGTGTTCCAGAACCCGGAGCACCAGTTCATCGCGGCGACGGTGTTCGACGAGCTCGCCCACGGGCTCCGGCTGCGTCGCGTGCCGGAGGATGAGGTGGCCGCGCGCGTGGCCGAGATGCTCGAACGGTTCGGGCTGGCGCACAAGGCCGGCGTGCACCCGTTCCTCCTCTCCGGCGGGGAGAAGCGGCGGCTCTCCGTCGGCACGGCCCTCCTCACGCGGCCGCCGGTGCTCGCCCTCGACGAGCCCACGTTCGGGCAGGATCGGGCGCGGGCCGCCGAACTCCTCGAGCTGCTGGAGAACCTGCGGGCGGACGGCACGACGATCGTCATCGTCACCCACGACCTGCAGCTCGTCGCCGAGCACAGCACGGACACCGTCGTCCTCGCCGGCGGCCGCGTCCACGCGTCCGGTCGCACGGCCGACCTGTTCGCCGATCCCGGGCTCCTCGCCGCGGCGGGGCTGCGGGCGCCCGCCCTCCAGCGCGCGCTCGCGCCGCTCGGATGGGAGGCGGCACCATGACGATGCCCGCCCTCGATCCGTACGCGCCGCTGACCGCCACCTCCCGCCGGCAGTTCCTGTACGGCCTGAATCCGCTGGCGAAGGTGGCCGCCTTCGCCCCCGCGATGCTGCTGCTCGTCTTCGTGCGGGACCTCGCCACCCCGGCCGCGTTCCTCCTGCTCGCGTACGCGCTGATCCTCGTCGGCGCGCGGGTCACCGGACGGCTGCTCGCGCTGCTCCTGCTCGGGCTGCCCGTGGGCATGGTCGCGATCGGCGTCGGCTTCTCGCTGTGGGTCGACGCGGCGCTGGTCGCCGACACCACCCCCGTCGTGACGATCGGCGACTGGACCCTCTACGGCGGCGCGCCGCGCATCGGATTCGCCACGGCGCTGCGGCTCGGGGCCATCGTCGCACTCGCGCTCGTCGGCGGCCTCACCACCAGCGGGTCCGACCTCGTGCGCGCGAGTGTGCAGCAGCTGCGCGTGCCGTACCGCATCGGCTACACGGCCCTGGCGGCGTTCCGCTTCGTCCCGCGGTTCGGCCACGAGCTGTCCGTGATCCGCGCCGCGCATCGTGTGCGCGGCTCCCACGGCGGCCGCGGTCCGTTCGCCCGGATCGCGCGCGGGTGGGGCTACATCGTCCCGTTGCTCGCGGGCGCCATCCGGCATGCGGAGCGCGTCGCGCTCGCGATGGACTCGCGGGCGTTCGGCGCGCATCCGACCCGGACCGAACGCAACCTCGTGCCGTTCCGGACGAGGGACACCGTCTTCACCGTGATCATGCTCGCCGTGTCGGCCGTGATCTTCGTCGTCCTCTTCCCCTGGCAGCTCCCCTGAAAGGCGCCCCATGGCATACAGCAAGATGGTCAAGCCGGAGTCGGCAGAGCTCCTTCCTCTCACCGTGCTCCGCACCGCCCGGCTGGCGCCGCACTGGGTGCGGGTGACCCTGGGCGGCGGGGAGATCGACCGCTTCCGCCCGATGGGCTACGACCAGTGGTTCCGGCTGTTCCTGCCGATCGGCGGCGCGGCGGGGCTGGAGCGCGTGCCGGCGAAGGCGAACCGGATGCTCGGCTACCTCAAGTTCCTCCGCATCCCGGACGGTGAACGCCCGGTCATGCGCAACTACACGGTGCGGGCGTTCCGTCCGGCCACGCCCGAGAGCGGTGCCGAGCTCGATGTCGACTTCGTCCTCCACGGCTCCGCGGCCGACGGCACCGCCGGTCCGGCGTCCCGCTGGGCGGAGACCTGCGCTCCCGGCGAGAACGTGCTCATCATCGACGAGGGGCTGACGTTCAATCCGCAGCGGGGCACGGAGCGGGTGCTGCTCGTCGGCGATGAGACCGCCCTTCCCGCGATCGCGTCGATCAGCGCCTCGCTGCCGGTCGAGGCGTCCGGCACGGCCATCATCGAGGTCCCTTCGGCGGAGGATGCCCTGGAGTTCCCGCATCCGCCGGGCCTCGAGGTGGTGTGGATCGTGCGGCCGCAGGAGATCCCGCCCGGGGCCCTGGCGCTGGACACCCTCGCCCGCACCGACCTGCCGGATGCTCCGTTCCACGCCTACGCGGCCGGCGAGCAGTCCCTGGCCTCCGGCGCCCGCAAGCACCTCGTCGGCGAGCGCGGTATCGACAAGAACGCGGTCAGCTTCTGCGGCTACTGGAAGATCGGTGCGGCCTCCCCCGCCTCGAAGGCCGCCCGCGAGGCCGCCGCAGAGCCCCTCCCCTGAGGCCGGGCACAACTTCGGACCGGTCCCTGCTCACGCCCTGACCGGGCACAACTTCGGAGCCACGGCACGACACACCGGGGCGGACGGCGCCGCCCCGGCGCGTCGTCAGGAGTCTCCGAAGTCGTGCCCGGAGACGGAGACGGGATCCCGGAACATCGTCCCGGGGTGGGTCACTTCACGCTGCCCTGGGTGAGCCCGCCGACGAGCCACTTCTGCAGGAACAGCGCCAGCAGGTAGATCGGGATCAGGCCGGAGAGGCTCGCGGCGGCCATCTGCCCGAACATCACCTCGCGACCGCCCTGCATGAGCGCGATGCCCACCGGGAGCGTCTGGGAGTCCACGCTCTGCGTGAGCAGCAGCGGGATGAGGAAGTCGTTGTACGCGAGGATGAACACGATGATCGACACGGCGACGATGCCGGGGGCCGTGAGCGGCAGGATCACCGCCCAGAGGGTGCGCAGCGGACCGCACCCGTCGATCTGCGCCGCCTCGTCGACCTCGAACGGGATCGAGCGGAAGAACCCGTCCAGCAGCCACACCGCCACGGGCGTGAGCAGCAGGCCCTCCACGATGCCCAGCCCGATCACCGAGTCCATGAGGCCCGCGGTGCGCACCAGGACGAACAGCGGGATGATCGCCACGATCGGCGGGGCGACGTACGCGGAGACGATGAGCCCGAGGGTCTGCTTCCCGCCCGCCCGCAACCGGGCCATCGCGTAGTTCGCAGGGATCGCCACGAGCAGGGAGACGATCACCGCTCCGACCGCCGCTCCGATCGAGTTGCGGAGATAGGTGAGGATCGGCCAGTTCTCGAATGCGGCCACCCAGTTCTCGAACGCGAGGCGGGACGGGAGGATGCGGGTGGACAGGATGTCGTCCGGGCTCTTGAACGACATGCTCACCATGTACAGCACGGGCAGCAGCGCGAGGGCGATCGCGACGACGATCACGACGGCCTTCACCGCCGTCACCGCGGCGGACGGCCGGCCGGGTCGGGAGATGCTCGCGGTCCGAGGGCGTCGCTGGCGGCGCCGGGCGTCGGGGACCACCAGCGTGACGGTCGCGCTCTCGTCGACCCGATCCGTGGAGCGGAGTGTGAGCGACATGGGTCAGCCCTCTCTGTGCAGCCGCTGCCGCACGGCGTTGAGCGGCAGGATGACGATGGTGACCAGCACCAGGAAGGCGATGGTCTGCGCGGCCGCGGCGCCGACGTCGAACGTCTGCAGCCCGGTCCGATAGATCTCGAAGCTGCTGACGGTGGTGTCGAAGCCCGGTCCGCCGCTGGTCATGATGAACACGAGGTCGAAGACCTTGAACGAGACGACGAGCTTGAGCAGCAGCACGGTGATGAGGCTCGGGAGCACGAGCGGGAACGTGATGCGCCAGAACGTCTGCCACACCCCGGCCCCGTCGACCTGGGAGGCCTCGTACACCTCGGTGGGCAGGGTCTGCAGCGCGGCGAACACGAGCAGCACGCAGAACGGCGTCCACTGCCAGGCGTCCACCAGGATCACGGAGATCATCGCCGCGGGACTGGAACCGAGGAACAGGAACGGCTCGGAGCCGGGCGCGAACGACTGCCCGATGTTGTTGAGCAGTCCGCCGGTGGGCGCCAGCATGAGCTTCCAGATGACGCCCGCCATCACCGGCGGTGTCATCAGCGGCAGCAGCAGCAGCACCCGGATGACGCGGCCGCCCTTGACGGCGGCGTCCAGCGACAGGGCGACGACCAGCCCCGCCACCAGCGCGATCAGGGCGGAGGGGATGGCGAAGAGCAGCGACCTGCCGAGGGACGGGAGGGTGACCCCGTCCCCCAGCAGTGCCGCGAAATTGTCGAACCCGACCCATTCGGTGAACGGCCGTCCCAGCGACGACTCCGAGAAGGAGGCGGCGATGATGTAGCCGAGCGGGTAGATCGCGATGATGACGATCGCGATGACGGCGGGCGCGAGCAGGGCGCGTCCCGTCCACGACGCGCGTCGGGCGCGGCGCCGGGAGGTGACGGGGTGCGACATGAGCGGTCCTTTCGGGTTCGACGAGGGGATCAGTCGGCCAGGGACTGCCAGGTGTCCCAGGTGTTCTGCATCGCCTGTTCGGCGGTGAGGCCGCCCTGCAGCATCAGCGCCAGGTTGTCGCTGAGCGACTGGATCATCTCCGGCGCCTGCGGCGAGGTCGGCCAGGACTGCGCGTTGGGCAGCACCTCGGCGGCGACCGCCGAGACCTCGGGGGCGAACTCGACGTACTCCGGGCTCTCCAGGGTGGAGGTACGGGTGGGGTCGACACCGGAGCCGGTCGTCGTGATGAGCTTCTCGTTCGTCTCCTTCGACGAGGCGAACGCGACGAACTGCTTCGCGAGGTCCTCATCGCTCGCGTTCGGGCTGATGCCCATCGCCCATCCGGCGTTGAGGGCTCCGGAGACCTTGCCCTCGGGACCCACCGGCAGCGGGGCGACACCCCAGCCGTCGACGATCTTCGACTGCTCGGGGTCCTGCGCGAACACACCCAGGTCGGTCCAGAACTCGATCATCCCGACCGACCCGGACAGGAACTGGGGCAGCGCCTGCTCGAACCCGATCTCCAGCGGGCTGGGGAGTGCCGACGGCGCGGCGTCGAGCATCGACTGCGCGGCGGCCACCGCGTACTCGGTGTCGAGCTGCGGCATCTGCGGGTCGATGGGGTCGGGAGACATCGTCGCGAGCCGGTTGAAGAACGTCGAGCCGATGTTGAACGCGCTCTTCGAGCCGAGCAGCGCGTTGCCGTAGACGCCGTTCGCCTTCTCGGCGTCGGTGATCTTCTTCGAGACCTCGATGTACTCGTCCCACGTGGTCGGGACCTCGACGCCGTTCCGCTCGAAGATCGCCTTGTTGTAGAAGAGCACGTGCGTGTCGCCGTCGATCGGCAGACCGTAGGTGGCGTCCTCGTACTGCGAGTACGGCCCGAAGATCGCCTCGATGAAGTCGCCGGAGTCGATGTCCTCGTCGGATTCGACCCAGTCGGTGATGTCGGCGAGCGCCCCGGCGTCGGCGAGGGCGCCGACCGACGTGTACCAGTACTGGATGACGTCGTAGTTGTTGGTGCCGGACTGCGCGTCGAGGATCGCCTTGGTCTGGATCTGGTCGTAGGGGACGACCTCGACCTCGACCTCGACGCCGGTCTCGGCCTCGAAGTCCTTCTCGAGGATGGCCCCCGCGCCCTCCTGGGGTGCGGCGATGAGGACCTTCAGGGTCTTGTCCCCTCCGTCGCCGGAGGGGCCTCCCGCGTCCCCGCCGCAGCCGGCGAGCACGAGGCCCGCCGTGGATGCCAGGGCGATGACGGGAAGGGCACGGCGCACGAGGCGCGCGGTCGGAGAGGGGCGTCGTTGCCTGCTCATGGTGGTGTCCTTTCGATGGTTCTTCTCGGGTGAGAGGGGGGGAACGTCAGGCGCCGGATCGGGGGTCCGGCGTCCAGGGGCGGTCGACCTTGTCGCCGTCCACCCAGGGGGTCTTGACGAAGACCGCACGGAAGGTCTCGTCGAAGGGGTTGCGGACGAAGTGCTCCTCGTGCGGCTCGGCGCGCAGCACGTCCCCGGCGGAGACGACACGGCACGTGTCGCGGTCCAGCCAGATCTCGGCGCGGCCCTCGATCACGACGAACGACTCCGTGTGGTGCTCGTGGAGGTGGTTCGCGAACTCGTCTCCCGGGCGGAGCACGACGACGCCGAAGGCCGCGTCCTCCGCCTGGGCGAGGTATCCCGGACCCCAGTCGCCGAACCGCAGTGCGGCGTCGGCGGTCCGCAGCACGTCGGCGCTCATGCGGGCACCGGGGCCTCGGTGGCCGCGCGGAACAGCTCGTACGCGTCGGCGGGGTCGAGGTCGTCGTGCACGACGGCGCGGACGGCGGTCATCATCGCGGCGGGGGCGGCGCTCTGGAAGATGTTGCGCCCCATGTCGACGCCGGCCGCCCCGGCTCGCACGGCGCGGGAGGCCATGGTGAGCGCGTCGAGCTCCGGCAGCTTCTTGCCGCCCGCCATGATGACCGGGACGGGGCATCCGGCCACCACATCCTCGAAGCCCTTGTCGCAGTAGTAGGTTTTGACCAGCTGCGCGCCGAGCTCGGCGATGATGCGGGTCGCGAGTCCGAGGTATCGGGCGTCGCGCACCAGCTCCTTGCCCACCGCGGTGACGCCGAGCACGGGGATCCCGGCCGCGTACCCCTGGTCGACGAGGGTGGTGAGGTTGCGGATGCTGCGGCTCTCGTGCTCGCCGCCGACGAAGACCTGCACGGCCACGGCGTCGGCGTTGAGACGGACGGCGTCCTCCATCGCCATCGCCGTGTACTCGTCGGAGAGGTCCTTGAGAATCGACGGGCCCCCGGAGGCGCGGAGCACGAGTCCGGCGCGCGTCGCCGGCGGGAGGGAGGTGCGCAGCGCGCCTCTCGTGCCCATCAGCGCGTCCGCCTGCGCGGCGAGCGGCGCGATGTTGAGGTCGATGCGCTCGAGTCCCGACGTCGGCCCCTGGAAGTAGCCGTGGTCGAAGGCGAGCATGACCGTGCGTCCGGTCTCGGGGTCGAGGATGCGCGACAGGCGGTTCTGCATGCCCCAGTCGAGGTTGGCGGCGCCACGGATGTTCTGCGTGAAACGGACGCCGGGCGTCCCGACGTGGAACTGCTTGGCGTCGGCGTTGCCGTCGAGGTCTGCCATGGAGGTCTCCTTCGTGTTGTCGTCAGCCGATGTGGCCCACGGGCGAGAGGCGGGGGGTGGAGGGGTCGAGGGGGCCGCGGGCCGCCCCGGGCGGGGTGAAGAGCGGGGGGAGGTCGGGGCCGGAGATCGTCAGGACGTCGCGGTAGATGCGGTGCCACCGCTCGGTCACCGCGCGGTACTGCTCGTGCTCGGCGGGGTCGACGCGTTCGACCCGCTCGGCGTCGCCCATGGGCGGGAGCGTGGCGCCGACGCCGGCGGCGGCCAGCCGGGCGGCCCCGTACGAGGTGGCCTCGGGGGCGGGGGTGACGCGCGTGTCCAGTCCGGTGACGCCGGCGATGATCCGGGGCCACAGCGCCCCGGCGCTCGACCCGCCGGTGAAGGTGACGGTGCCGTCCGCGACGGCGCGGCCCGCGGTGAGGGCCGAGAGGATCTCGAGGTGCGCGCCGGCGACGATGGCCGCGGACTCCTCGATCGCCCGGATGAACGCGCCGCGGGAGGAGCCGGCGGCGTCGTTGATGTCGAATCCGACGAACGCGGGCGCGGCGTGGTGCCACGCGTCGGCCTGCATGACGTTGGCCATCGTGGCGACCACGCCGTTCGCGCCGACCGGGACCTCGGCGGCCCACTCCTCCATGATGCGGAAGGCGGAGCGGCCCTCCGCGCGTCCGAGCGCCGTCGCGTCGGGGCACATCGCGTCCCGGAACCAGCGCATCGCGAGTCCCGACAGGAAGCCGATGCCCTCGATCATCCAGGTGCCGGGGTCGACGTGGCAGAGGGTGCGCAGCCGACGGTCCGGATCGATGAGGGGGTCGGCGACGACGGCCGTCGTCTGCCAGAACGTCCCGGCGACGATCGTGGGGGTGCCTTCTCGCGCCGCGATGCCGTGGAGGGCGAGCTGGGTGTCCGCGCCGCCGGTGACGACCGGGGTGCCGACGGGCAGCCCCGTCGCGGCGGCGGCCGCCGGCGTCACGGCGCCGACGACCTCGCCGGCCGCGACGACCGGGGGGAGGATGCGCCGGTCGATGCCGACGAGGCCGGCGAGTTCGGCAGACCATTCCCGCGCGCGGAGGTCGAAGAGGGCGGAGCTCGACCCGCAGGTCGGCTCGGTGACGAAGACGCCGGTGAGCCGGGCGGTGACCCAGTCGCTCAGCATGCCGAGGTGGCGCGCGCGGGCGAGGACCTCCGGCTGGTGGCGGGCGATCCAGCGCAGCCGCGACGGTGCCGTGATCGACACCCAGTCCCCGGCGGTGCGGTAGATCTCGTCGGCCGTGCCCTCCGCCACGAGCTCGTCGGCCTCGGCGCGGGCCCGGCCGTCCGTGTTGGGGCAGGCCCAGATCTCCGTGCCGGCCTCGTCGAACAGCACGAAACCCTCGCGCATGCTGGACGCGGCGACCGCGGCGACGCGGCGGCCGTCCAGCCGTGCGACGACCTCGGCGACCGCACCGGCGATGGCCTCCCAGCCGTTCACGGTGTCGAAGGCGGTGCCGCCCGGGTGGCCGGGGATCGCGCGGTGGGTCCACTCCCGGGCGGCGTGCGTCACGAGCCGTCCCTCGATGTCGAAGACGAGGGCGCGCGCGGAGCCGGTCCCGGCGTCGATCGCCAGGAAGACGTCGGTCAGCGCTCCCATCGCAGGTCACCTCCCGCCAGGAACCGCTCGACTTCCGCGGCGAGCATGTCCGCCCCGCGGGCGAGGGTCTCGTGCGTCGCTCCGGCCAGGTGCGGGGTGAGGACCAGGTTCGGCTCCGCGACCAGCTCGCGCCACGGCCCGTCGGGCTCGTTGACGTCCAGCGCGACGCCCGCGAGGTGTCCGGAGCGCAGCCCGTCCAGCAGTGCGTGCTCATCGACGAGCGACTCGCGGGCGGTGTTGATGAGGAACGCCCCGCGGGGCATCCGCTCGATCTGCGCCCGGCCGATCAGGTGCCGGTTCTCGGCGGTCGCCCTGGCGTGCACGCTGACCACGTCGCTGGCGGAGAGCAGCGCGTCGAGGTCGCCCACGATCGTCGCGTCGGTCACCGTCGCGGGATCGACGAAGGGGTCGTACGCCGTGATGACGGCGCCGAGGGCGCGGGCGCGGGCGGCGACCAGCCGGGCGACGTTGCCGTAGCCGATGAGCCCGAGGCGCAGCCCCTTGACCTCGCGTCCGAACCACCGGGCGCCCTCGAACGTCGACTCGGCGAGCGGACGTCCGTCCGCCACCCGCTCGTCCACGTCCCGCAGCGAGGCCGGCACGTTGCGCACCAGGGAGATGAGGAAGCCGATGGTGAGGTCCGCCACGGCGTCGGCGTTCTTGCCCGGCGTGGTCGTCACGCGGACGCCCGCGCCGCGCGCCGCATCGAGGTCGACGTTCACGGGGCCACCCCGCGCGCAGCCGAGGAGGCGGAGGTCGGGAAGGGCCGCGATGACCTTGGCGGTGACGGGGGCGGCGTGGAAGGCGACGACGTCGTACCCCGCGGCGAGACGGGCGACCTCGGCCGGGTCGCCCTCGAACTCGCGGATCGCGGCGGTGTCCCAGGTGGGCTCCGCGATCGTCATCGTGACCGCGTCGGTGTCGATGCCCCGCTCCCGGAAGGCGCGGGTGAAGACCTCGGCGGTCATGTAGCTGTCGCCGATGACGAGGATGCGGTGGTCGGTCATGCAGGGCTCCCGGGGGATCGAGGGACGGAGAAGGGGTCAGCGGAGCGCGGCCGGATACCGGCCGGACGCGGTCTCGTTCGAGATGCCGGCGGCGTCGAAGCCGGTGTCGACGCTCACGCGCAGGCGGTCGGTCCGCACGGAGGCGCGGGAGATGTCGATGGGCTGTCCGCTCTGGTCGTAGGCGACGGCCTCGACGACGACGATCGGATGCCCCGGCTCGACCTCGAGCAGTCCCGCGAGCATGCGGTCGGCCGAGACGGCCTCGATCGTGCGGTGCATGCGCGCGATCCGCACGCCGGTGACGCGGGTGATCGCGGCGTAGAGGCTGGCCCGGGGGTCGCGGAGGTCGGGGAGGACGCCGACGAAGCGCGTGGGCAGGTAGTTGATCACGTGGACGGCGGTGCGGGCGCCGACCGCGCGCACGCGCTCCAGCACGAAGCCCATGCCGTCGGGCGAGTCGCGACCGACCACCGCGGCGGCCCAGGACGGCAGCGGCTCGATCCCTCCGCGCAGGATCTCGGAGCTCAGGGCGCTGCGTCCGTCCTCGCTGTACTCGCCGAGCAGGCTCGGCGCGGAGGGCAGCGTCCAGGCGGACGGTCCCTGCGCACGCTCCACGAATGCGCCCTTGCCCTGCTGCCGGGAGATGATCCCGGCGCTCTCGAGACGGGAGAGCGCATCGCGGACCGAGGTCCGGGAGGCGGCGAAGTGCGCGCGCAGCTCGCTCTCGCTCGGCAGGCGGTCGCCCGGCGCCCAGGCACCCTGGGCGATCTGCCCCTCGACGGCGCGCATGATCTGGAACCAGATCGGAGCCGTCGACGTGCGGTCGAGCTGCGGCAGGGAGAGCGTGGACATTCCGGCCTCTTCGGTGAGCGGGTGCGAGGACGTCGGCGTCCTCGAGCCGGACATCGCCTGTCCGGACATGTATCGATCATGGACCAGCACATGTATCCCCTGAAGAGACAAGTCGGAAGAAAGTCCACCCCCGGACCGGACTTTCGGATTAGCCCTTCCGACCAGGCTTTTGTTTGTCGCGGTGCTGCGCAGACGGCGGCGCACACCGCCGCGGATCGCCCCGATCGGCGCCACTCGTCGATACAAGTGGGGCCGCGCGCACCCGCCCCGGACGGAAAACGCACCCCCGGGGTGTCCCGGGGGTGCGTCTCTCCTGCGGCCCGCCGTGCGGGCCCGACGTCAGCGCTTGCCGGCGATCTGCCGTCCGACGATCTCGCGCATGATCTCGTTCGTGCCGCCGTAGATGCGGTGCACCCGGGCGTCGAGGAAGGCGCGGGCGATCGGGTATTCGGTGATGTAGCCGTACCCGCCGTGCAGCTGCACACCGGCGTCCAGCACGTCCCATTCGCGCTCCGTCGCCCAGAACTTGACCTTCGCGGCCTCCTCGGCCGAGAGCCGGCCGTCCTTGTAGGCCAGGAGCGCGCGGTCGATGAAGGCCCAGAGCGCGTCGACCGTCGCCGACATGTCCGCGATGGTGAAGCGGCTGTTCTGGAAGTCGATGATGCGCTCGCCGAACGCCTCTCGGTCCTTCGTGTACGCGACCGTCCAGTCGAAGGCGGCCTGCGCGGCGGCGGCTCCGGCCACGGCGATCGAGAGGCGCTCGAGGGGGAGGTTCATCATCAGCTGGATGAAGCCCTTGCCCTCGACGCCGCCGATGAGGTTCTCCTCCGGCACGAACACGTCGCTGAACGACAGCTCGGCGGTGTCATGGCCGTGGAAGCCCATCTTCGAGAGCTTCTTGCCGTTGTCGAACCCCTCCATCCCCTTCTCGATGAGGACGAGGCTGAACGCGTCGGGGCGGTTGCCCTCGCCCGTCTTGACGAAGGTCACGACGAGGTCGGCGGTCGCGCCGGACGAGATGAAGGTCTTGGCGCCGTTGACGAGGTAGCCGCCGTCGACCTTCTTCGCGGTGGTCTTGATGCCCCGCAGGTCGGAGCCCGCACCGGGCTCGGTCATGGCGAGCGCACCGACGACCTCGCCGGTGGCCATGCGGGGCAGCCACTTCTCCTTCTGCTCCTGCGTGCCCATGTGCACCAGGTAGGGCACCGCGAGGTCGTCCTGGATGCCGAAGGCCCCGGCGAGCGAACCGGCCCCAGCTGCGATGACCTCTTCGTTGACGATCGCGCGGAACCGGTAGTCCTGCAGCATTCCGGCACCGCCGAACTCCTCGGGCACGGAGAGCCCGATGATGCCGGCCTCACCCGCGGCGCGCATCGTGGCGCGGTCCACCTCGCCGGCGGCGTCCCACCTCTCGATCGCCTCGTGCGTCACGTGGCGCTTGACGAAGTCCTTGACGAGGTCGCGGAAGGCCTCGTGATCCTCTTCGTAGATGTCGCGTTCCATGCCGTCCTCCCGAACGTGTCGTGCGTCGTTGCTCCGGCGAGTCTACGGCGGGAACACGGGGCAGGACAGGCGATTGTGAGAATGCATCCCACCAACGGTGGGACTGGGTTCCGCGTTTGTGGGATGCCTCAGTGACCGTAGTCGGGCGCCGCCGGCAGACCGAAGAAGTCCTCGAGGGTGTGATGGCCGCCCTCGTGATACGCCTGCGCGAGCGCCGGGCCGACGTAGCGCAGGTGCCAGGGCTCCGGCGCATAGCCGGTGACCGGCGTCCCCACCTGCTCGTAGCGCACGATGAACCCGAACTCCCAGGCGTGCGCGGCCACCCACTCGCTCTGCCGGGTCGCGCCGAAGCCGTCCAGACCCCCGCATCCGGCATCGCACGCCACGACATCGAGGGCGAGACCGGTCTGATGCTCGCTGTGGCCGGGGCGCGCGGAGCCGGCATCGGCGTCGGCCTGCCCCTGATCCCGCACGTGCGCGTCGTACGTCGCGACCTGCAGCCCGTAGGAGCGATAGCCGTTGTTCGCACCGAGGCGTCCGACCCCGGCCGCCTCCGCCGCGTCGGCCATGCGGCCGACGGCGTCCGCGACCTCCGCACGCACCCGGCCGGACGGCGTCGTCATCTGCAGCGGCACCTGCCCGAGACCGGTGGGCTCGTAGTCGGCCGGATCGAGCGGCCGCCCCTTGTTCACGACCACCCAGATCCGGGCGGGGTCGCTGAGCGAGATGCACGGCGCGTTCCCCGCGACCACCGCGGCGCGGAAGGCCGCACCCCCGCCGAACGCGGCGACGGCGGCGTCGTCATCGCCCGCGTCCAGCGCCGCCTGCACCGCCGGCTCCGCACAGGGGTCGGCGGCGGGCGTCGCCGCGTTCTCGATCGTGGGCACCTGCAGCACGGCGGCAGGACGCGGCAGGGCCTCGGGGGCCGTGGGGGTCGCCGCCGCGCCGGTGAGCGAGAGCACCACGCCCAGCGCGGTCACCGCCAGCCCGACCGGCAGGGCAGGACCGAAGATCGGGGAGCGCGGCGCCGCATGCTGAGCGTACGGCGAGGAGGGCATCCCCCCATTCTTCCACTCGAACATTTCTCCCACACTCGCTTGACAGTTGTTCGATTCTTTGTTCGACTAGCAGGATGCGATGGCAGGGACAGAAGCTCGCGGACGCCGACGAGGCGGCGCTGCCCGGACTCGAGAACCGGTCGAGCGTCCTGCGCACCGTGACCACGCCGGAGTTCGCCGGCATGACCTTCCACGAGGTCCTGTCGAAGTCCGCGCTGAACCACGTCCCCGGTGCCTCCCGCATGCCGTTCGCCTGGACCATCAACCCGTATCGCGGCTGCTCGCACGCCTGCACCTATTGCTTCGCCCGCGGGACACACGAGTACCTCGACCTCGACGGCGGCGCCGACTTCGATACGCAGATCGTCGTCAAGGTCAACGTCGTCGAGGTCCTGGAGAAGGAACTGCGGCGCGGGAGCTGGCAGCACGAGACGGTGGCCCTCGGCACCAATACCGACCCGTACCAGCGTGCCGAGGGGCGCTATGCGCTGATGCCCGGGATCATCGAGGCGCTCGCCGCCTCCGGCACCCCGATCTCCATCCTGACGAAGGGCACGCTCATTCGGCGTGACATCCCGCTGCTGAAGAAGGCGGCCCGGCGCGTCCCGGTCGACGTGCAGATGTCGATCGCGATGTACGACGACGCCCTGCAGAAGGCCATCGAGCCGGGCGCCCCGAACACCCAGGCCCGTCTCGACACCGTGCGCGCGCTGTCCGACGCCGGGTTCCCCGTCACGGTGTTCCTCATGCCGATCATGCCGCACCTCACCGACTCCCTCGCCGCGATCGACGACGCCCTCCGTCGCATCAAGGCCGCCGGGGCGCGGAACGTGATCTACGGGGCGCTGCACCTGCGTCCCGGCGTCAAGCCGTGGTTCTTCCAGTGGCTCGGCGAGAACCGTCCCGACCTCGTGTCGTCGTATCGGGGGCTGTATCCCGGAGCATCGGTCGAGGCGCCGAAGCCGTATCGGCAATGGCTGGCGAAGCGAGCCCGTCCCCTCATCCGGATGCACGGTCTCGACGGCCGGCACGAAGACGACTATCCGCGGCGCGGGTTCCGCCCCGGGCAGGGGCATGTGCAGACCGGTGCGCCGACGAGCGGTCCGGTGCTGTTCACCCCCAGCGGGCGCGCGGCCGCCGCCCCGCCGCAGCCGATGCTGTTCTGACCCGGTCGGGCGGAGGCCGCCGCGCCGCGTAGGCTCGAGGATCATGGCGATCGGTTCGACAGTCCACACGTTCGAGATGCAGCTGGCCGACACCGATCGCGGGGTCTACGACGACGTCTCGCTCCGGGCCGCCCGGCATCCCTCCGAGACCGACGCGTACATGCTCACGCGGGTGCTCGCCTACGGGCTCGCGTTCGCGGAGGGCATCGCGTTCGGCGGCAGCGTCTCCGATACCGAGGAGCCCGCGGTGCTCGTGCGCGACCTCACCGGGCGCGTGACGGTCTGGATCGAGGTGGGCGCTCCCGACGCCGCGCGGCTGCATCACGCCTCGCGCCTCGCGGACCGGACGGTCGTCTACACACACCGCGACCCGGCCAAGGTCATGGCACCGTGGGCCGACAAGCGCATCCACCGTTCCGAGGACATCCGGGTCTACAGCTTCGACCCCGGGTTCATCGACAGCGCCACACCGCACCTCGCCCGCCGCAACACCCTGACCCTCACGGTCACCGAGCGCGTCCTCTACCTCGACCTCAACGGCACGTCCCTGACGACGTCCCTCCACGAGCACACCCTCCCCTGACCCCCCGGTGCGGAGTGCGAAAAGGCCCCGGAGACCGAAGTCTCCGGGGCCTTTCTGATCCCGAACGGGTCAGGAGGTGAGCTCGGCCGCGGACGGCACGCGCCCGGCGATCTCCTCGATCACGTCGTCGTCCAGACGCGCCTGCTCGAACGGGGCCTCGATCTCGGCGCGACCGAGCAGCTCGGTCATCCGGCGCTGACGCTGCCGGGTGATGAGCGTGACGACCCGGCCCGAGCGACCCGCGCGCCCGGTGCGACCCGAGCGATGCAGGTAGGTCTTGTACTCGTCCGGCGCATCGGCCTGGACCACGAGATCGATGTCGTCCACGTGGATCCCGCGCGCAGCCACATCGGTCGCGACGAGCACGTTCACCCGACCCGAGGTCAGCTTCTCCAGGTTGCGCGTGCGCTTCGCCTGGTTGAGGTCGCCGTGCAGCGACACCGCGGGGATCCCCGCGTCGTCGAACTGATCGGCCAGCATCTCGGCGTACGCACGGGTGCGGGCGAAGACGAGCGTCTTGCCCTCGCGGTCGACGAGCGACGTGAGGATGTCGGCCTTGTCCCGGTGCTCGATCACGAGCACGCGGTGCTCGATCGTGCTGGAATCCTGGTCCTCGCCCGCGACCTCGAACACGGCGGGGTCGACGAGGAACTCGTCCACCAGCGCCGCGACCTCGCGGTCGAGCGTCGCGGAGAACAGGAGCTTCTGGCTGCCCTCGGCCGTGCGGCGGAGGATGCGCTGGACGGGCTCGACGAATCCGAGCTCGCACATGTGGTCGGCCTCGTCGAGCACCGCGATCCGGCAGTCGGAGAGGTCGAGCTTGCCCTGGTTCATCAGGTCCTCGACACGACCCGGGGTGCCGATGACGATGTCGACGCCCTTCTTCAGCGCGCCCACCTGGCGGCCCTGCGGCACGCCGCCGTAGATCTGCGTCGTGAACAGACCGACGCTGCGGGCGATCGGCTGGATCGTCCGGTCGATCTGCAGAGCGAGCTCGCGCGTCGGGGCGAGGATGATCGCACGCGGCGCACGACCGAACTCCCGCCGCTTGCCGGCCTGCGACTGCAGCACGCGCTCGACGAGCGGCGCACCGAAGGCGATCGTCTTGCCGGAGCCGGTGCGGCCGCGGGCGAGGACGTCGCGCCCCTCGAGGACGGCGGGGATGCTCGCCGCCTGGATCGGGAACGGCGTCGCCGCCCCCATGTTGTTCAGGGTCTCGGTGATGTTCGAGCCGAGACCGAGGTCCGCGAACGTGACACCCTCGACCTCGACGGCCTGCACGGCCTGTGCCTCGAGGCGCTCGTGGACGACGTCGTCGGCCTGCTCGAACGCGGCCTTCGGCTTGGCATTCCAGTCGTTGCGGGTCGGACGCTCGTCCCGCCGAGGCCGCTCGTCCCGGCGCGGGCGCTCGGTGCGGTAGGCACCTCCGGTCGACGGCCGCTCACGCCCACCCTCGAAGGAGCGCTGCGTGCGGTCGCGGTCGAAGGCGCGGCGGGCACGGGCGGCGTCGTACGAACGCTCGCCTCCCTGGTCACCCGCACGGCCGCGGTCGTCGCGGCGAGGACGCTCGTCGCGGTCGAAGCGGGGACGCTCGGTCCGGCGGTCGTCGAAGCGCGGGCGGTCGTCGCGGTCGAAGCGCGGGCGCTCCGTCCGACGGTCGTCGAAGCGCGGACGTCCACCGTCGCGGTGGTCGTTGTCGCGGAAGCCCTGCCGCTGCGAGCCGCCGCGGTCGTCACGGCGCGGACGGTCGTCGAACCGACCGGCCCCGGCGCGGTCACCCGACCGCGGGCGCTCGTCGAACCGGGCGCCACCCGCACGGTCGTCCCGGCGGTGCGGGGCCTCGCGGCGTCCCGACTCCGCACGGGTGCGGATGCCGCGGGCCTCGTCGCGGCCGGCACGCTCCTGCGAGCTCCAGCGTCGCTTCGGGGCGCCGGACTCGGCCTCCTCCGGGCGATAGCCGCGGTGCCCGGGGCTGCGGCTGCCGGGGCGACGGTCGTAGCCGCTGCTCGCGCGCCGGTCGTCGCCGTCGCGGGCGGGCCGCTCGTCACGGGCGGTGTCGCGGCCGCCGGCCGGGCGGTGCCGGTCGTGGAACGAGGTCTTCTTCGCGCCGTAGCGCGGCTCGAAGTTCGCGGCGGCACGACCGCCGCGGGGCTTCTTGTTCTTGGGCATTCGGGTGTCCTTCTTGCGTTCTCGCACGAGAACAGCGCTGCGCGCACGCGCAAGCACTCCGATCCAGCGGAGTCCGGACGATCTGCGGCCGGGGCCATTCCTGTGATGGTTGATTCACGTCGAGCGACGTGCACCATCGGCCCCTGGACTCACACTTCACACACTGAAAAACGTCCGCGCCCTGCGCGGGCGTCCGAAGCCGACCTCACCAGTCTACCCGGAGAGCCTGAGAGGCCCCCGCAGGCCGCCCACCGGCGGCACTACGATGTCGGGGTGAACTCCGTCTCCCCCACCGGCACCCAGGTGCACCTCCGCCTCGGCGACGTGACCGCGCAGATCGCCCAGGTCGGCGCCTCGCTGCGTGCCCTCCGGATCGGCGAGGTCGATCTCGTGTCGCCCTACCCGCTCGACATCCCGACGCCCTCCTGCTCGGGAGTGGTGCTGACGCCGTGGCCCAACCGGGTGCGCGACGGCCGCTGGGACGACGAGGGCACAGTCCGTCAGCTCGCCGTCACCGAGCCGAAGACGAACAACGCCAGCCACGGCCTGCTGCGCTTCACGGCGTACACGATCGAGCAGACGGAGGGCGCCGCGACCCTGCGCGCGACCGTCTTCCCGCAGACCGGGTATCCGTACCTGATCGAGACGTCCGTCGCGTACGTCCTGACCGCGGACGGGATCGACGTGACGCACACGCTCACGAACTGGTCCGACTCCGCGGCGCCGGTCGCGCTCGGCACGCACCCGTTCCCGACGATCGGCGACGTCGATCCGCACGACCTCGTCCTCCGCGTCCCCGCCCACACCGCCTTCGAGACGGACGACCGGATGCTGCCGGTCGGCACCCGTCCGGCCGAGTCCGCCCTGCGAGAGGGCGTCCGTGTCGGCGACATCGCGCTCGACACCGGCTTCACCGACCTCGAACGCGACGCCGACGGCCGGGTGCGGCACACGCTGACCGCTCCCGACGGCCGCGCGATCACCCTCTGGCAGGGCGAGGGCTTCGACTTCGTGCAGGTCTACACGGCGACGAACTACCCCGGTACCCCGCTCGCGGTCGCGATCGAGCCGATGACCGCGCCGGCCGACGCGCTCAACAGCGGCCGGGGCCTGCGCCGTCTCGCTCCCGGCGAGACCTGGACCCTGGAGTGGGGCCTCACCTTCGCCTGACCGCGGTTCACAACTCCGGAGAACCGACGCCGAAAGGCCCCGATCCTCGTCCTGCGGACGGGACCGGGGCCTTTCTCCTGAGTTGTGAACGCGCGGCTACTCGCCGTGCTGCTCCCGAAGCTCCCGGCGGCTGACCGGAGTGCCGTCCGCGTGCACCGGGACGGGTCCCGCGTCCGCCTGCGGGTCGTCCTTACGCGCCCGGCGCCGCTCCCGCGCCCCCTCGACGAGGTTGTAGAGGGTCGGCAGCACGATGAGCGTCAGCACCGTGGAGGAGACGAGCCCGCCGATCACCACGATGGCCAGCGGCTGGGAGATGAACCCGCCGTGCCCGGTGATCCCCAGCGCCATCGGCGTGAGCGCGAGGATCGTCGCCAGCGCGGTCATGAGGATCGGGCGCAGACGCTTCTCCCCTCCCGCCTTCACCGCCTCGACGGTCGACAGCCCCTTCTCGCGGTACTGGTTGACGAGGTCGACGAGGACGATCGCGTTCGTGACCACGATGCCGATCAGCATCAGCACACCGATCAGCGACGCGACGCCGAGCGGCACGCCCGTCACGATCTGCAGCAGGATGGCGCCGGTCGCCGCGAACGGCACCGAGATCAGCAGCAGCAGCGGCTGGCGCAGCGACTTGAACGTCGCCACCATCACCACGTACACGATGAGGATCGCGGCGAGCATGGCGAGGCCGAGCTGCGCGAACGAGTCGGCCTGCTGCGAGGCGACGCCGCCGACCTCGGCCGAGGCACCGTCCGGGAGGTCGGCCGCGGCGAGCGCCTCGGTGACCGACTGGGTGGCGACCGCGAGGTTGTCCGACGCGGGCGGCACGGTGATCGTCGCGGTGCGGCGTCCCTGCTCGGTCGTGATCGAGGTGGGGCCGTTGCGCTGTTCGACCGTCGCGATGTCCTGCAGCGGCACGATGCCGGCTGCGGTGGGGATCGCGAGCTGCTGGAGGGCGGCGACGGTCGTCGGCGGCTCCGGGTTGACCAGGTACACGGTCAGCGCGGTGTCGTCGATCTCGACCGAGCCGATCTGCTGCGGACGCATCGTGTTCGACACGATCGACCCGACGGCGACCTCGGACAGCCCGACCCGGGCGGCGGCGTCGCGGTCCACGACCACGGCGATGTAGGGCAGTGCCTCGGCGAGGTTGTCGGTTACCTGCCCGATGCCCTCCCGGCCGTCGAGCTCGTCGACCACCGCGGAGGTCGCCGTCGCGAGGTCGTCGCCGTTCGCCGCCGACACGGTGATCTCGATGTCGCTGGAGCCGAAGCCGGCCGAGGCGGCGACGGTGACCTCGCCCACCTCGTCGCCGAGACCGTCGATCGCGTCCTGCACCTCGGCGCGCAGCTTCTCCTGGTCGGCGTCGCCGTCGGTCAGCACGGAGTAGGTGATCCCCGCCCCGCCGGAGAACGCGTCACGAAGGGCGAAGCCGCTCGAGCCGATCGACGCCTGTACGTGCTCGACGCCGTCGATGTCGAGCAGCGCCTCCTCGACGGGGGCGGCCGCGTCGGACTTCGCCTGCAGGCTCGCGGTCGGACCGAGGTCCTGCGTCACGGTCATGGTGTTCTGACCGGAGTCGCTGAGGAAGTTGACCTTCATCAGCGGGGCGGCGGCGAGGGTCCCGACGAGCACGACCACGGCGAGCGCCACGGTGAGGCCCGAGTGCTTGAGGGTCCAGCCGAGGATCGGGCGGTAGCCGCGCTGCAGCCGCGTCGGCGGGGCGGCCGGGTCCTCCGGGTCGATCGCGGTGCCGTCCTCGTCGAGCAGCGGCTTGCCGGGCTTGAGGAACCAGTACGCGAGCACCGGCACGATCGTCAGGGCCACGAAGAGCGAGGCGACCATCGCGATGGTGACGGTCATCGCGAACGGACGGAACAGCTCGCCCACCATGTCGCCGACGAAGACGATGGGCAGGAACACGGCCACGGTCGTGATGGTCGACGCGGTGATGGCGGCGGCGACCTCGCGCACCGCGAGGCGGATCGCATCGCCCTTGTCCGCGTCGCCCACGTAGTGGCGCTTGATGTTCTCGATCACCACGATGGAGTCGTCGACCACGCGGCCGATCGCGATCGTGAGGGCCCCGAGGGTCAGCACGTTCAGGGAGTAGCCGAACGCCTGCAGCCCGATGAAGGTGATGAGGACGGAGGTCGGGATCGAGATCGCGGTGACCAGGGTCGAGCGCACCGACATCAGGAACACGAGGATCACGAGGACGGCCATCACGAGGCCGAGCAGGCCCTCCGTGGCGAGGGTGTCGATGGACTGCACGATGAACGGCGCCTGGTCGAACACCACCGTGAACTCGGCGTCCGGCAGGGCCTCCCCGATCTCGCCGAGGGCCGCGATGACCCCCTGCGACACCTCGACGGTGTTCGCGGCGGGGAGCTTGGTGATCGAGATCGACAGGGCGTCCTCGCCGTCGACGCGGGAGATCGAGGTCACCGGGTCGGACACCTGGGCCACGCTCGCGACGTCTCCGATCGTGAGCTCCGTGCCGACCAGCGGCAGGGCGGCGATCTCGTCGACCGAGGTGATCTTGGCGCCGGTCTGCACCGTCAGGGTCTCGCCGTCCTCGGTGATGTCGCCACCGGGGAAGAGCGTGCCGTTCTGCTGCAGCGCCGTGTTGATCGCCTGCGTGCTCTGCCCCGCCGCCGCGAGCTTCGCGGCGTCCGGGGTGATGGTGATGCGCTGTCCGACCCCGCCGACGATCTCGGCCGCGTTGACGCCGTCGACGTCCTCCAGGTCGGGGATCGCGACGCTCTCGAGCTGGGCCTGGGCGTTGTCGGCGTCGTCGAAGCCGGTGACCGCCACCTGGATCACCGGGAAGTCGTCGATCGAGACCGACAGCACCTGCGGCGTGACATCCTCCGGCAGCTGCGAGGAGATGCGGTTGATCGCCTGCTGGATCTTCTGCTCGGCGGTCGCGAGGTTCGTGCCGTACGAGAACATGGCCTGCACGATGGACGCGTTGGTCGTGCTGGTCGCGGTCGTCGACTCGAGGTCGGGCACCCCCTGGATGGCCGATTCGATCGGCGTGGAGACGTCGTTCTCGACCACCTCCGGGGAAGCGCCGGGGTACGTGGTCATGACCACGAGCGCCGGCAGCTCGAGCGAGGGGATGAGCTCCTGCTTGAGGTTGGTGAGCGCGAGCCCGCCGAACACCGCGGCGACGATCGTCACCAGCGCGATGAGAGCGCGGTTCTTCAGGCTGAGGATGGCGAGTTTCGACAAGGCGGGGTCCTCGATGTCAGGGGGTGGCGGTAGCTGCGGATGGGAGGGAGAGAGGTTCTCCGAGGATCCGCGCCAGTGCGGATTCGAGGAAGGACTGTTCGAGATCGACATCGCGGATCTGCGTGTTCCACATGACGCCGTCGATGAAGATCATCGCCGCTCGCGCCCGGTCGGCGCCATAGGCCGGCTCGAGGAGGTCGACGAGGCGGTCGGACAGGTGCCGGGCGAGCTCGCGCAGTCGCGGATCATGGACGGCGGCCGTGACCACGGCCCGATCCGCCTGCACCGCGTGCCCGTCGTGCGCGCTCTCGTACACGAGCGCCGCGATCACGTCCGCTCCGGCTCCGCGTTCGGTGAGTGTCTGCCGCACCCCGTCGAGCCGGCATTCGATCTCGTCGGCGAGCGCGCGCAAGGCGGCGCCGCGGAGGTCGTCGAGGGTGTCGAAGTACTGGGTGGTCGCTCCCAGCGGCACCCCGGCGCGCGCGGCGACCATGCGGTGGGTGATCGCGTCCGCCCCGACCTCGACGATCAGCTCGGCGGCGGCCGTCACGATCTCCCGGCGGCGCGCTTCGGGGTCGCGCCGTCGACGCGCACTCTCCACCATCGCTCACCCCCGGAACACCCGTACATGTACGTTTGTACATTCGCCCCGTTGTGAACTCCCTGAGAGGTGCCTTCTCGCCCCCTCCTCTCTGCTCCCGGGATCGAAAAAGCGCCGGGGACGACCCCGTCCGGCCCGTTCCTGATCCCGCCCCGTGGGGTCAGGCGGCGGTCGAGAGGGCGGACCCCACCGCAAGACCCAGCCCCGCGGCGAGGATAGCGAGCACGAGCATGCCGATCGCGTCGAAGACCGCGGCACCCCGCTCGCCATCGCGCCACAGCGCGACCGCATCGAGCATCGCGGTGCTGAAGGTCGTGTAACCCCCGAGCAGGCCCGCCCCGAGCACGAACGCCGTCTCCGGCAGCGCCGTCGTCACGACACCCAGCGCGAAGGAGCCGGTGAGGTTGACGATGAGGATTCCCCACGGGAACCGCCTCCCGGCGAGCCGGGCGACCCCGACGTCGATGAGGTAACGCAGGACGGCGCCGACGCCCCCGGCGAGCACCGCCGCCAGGAACAGCAGCGGACTCACGACGCCGCTCCCCGGCGCGGGCGCGCCAGCCGGAGGCCCGCGGCCGCCGCCGCGAGACCGAGGGCGAGACTCCCGACGGCGTACGCCGCTGCCAGCAGCGGCGCCGACGCCCAGAGGGCGAGGGTCCCGGTCATGAAGGCGCTGTACGTCGTGAAGCCGCCGAGGAGGCCGGTGCCCAGCAGGAGCCGCAGCTCGGCGGAGGCGGGGAGCCGCGCGGCCACCACCCCGATGAGGAGGGCCCCCACCACGTTCGCCGTCAGCACCGCGAGGGGGAAGCCGCCGGGATCGGGCACGAGGAGCCCGAGACCGAGCCGGGCCGACGTCCCGAGCATGCCGCCGAGTGCGACGAGCAGGACGCGACGGAGACTCACGTTCGCCACTGTAGTCGCCGCATGACAGGGCGATCGCCCGATGTCAAGGCGTTGGATCGCGCCAGGGAGAGGCGTTGACTGTCGGCATGAAGCCACTCTGGAAGGTCGACCAGGACGCACCCCACGGCACCCCGTTCGACCCCGGTGCCCGGCACGACGTGCTCATCGTGGGCGCGGGCCTCACCGGGCTCTCCACCGCCGTCCTGCTCACCCGAGCCGGACTCGACGTCGCGGTGGTGGACGCCGGAGCGGTCGCCGAACTCTCCACGGGCGGCAACACCGGAAAGCTCTCCCTCCTCCAGGGCCAGCAGCTGGCGACCATCCGCGCGCATCACTCGGCCGCGCTCGTGCAGGCCTACGTCGACGCCAACCGCGCCGGCATGGACTGGCTCACCGGCTTCGCGGACAGCGCGGGCCTGAGCTACACCGAGCGGACCGACCACACCTACGCGCAGGGCCCGGACGGGCTCGAGTCGGTCAGGGCCCAGCACGCCGCCGCACGGGAGGCGGGCCTGCCGACGCGGATGCTCACCGCCGGCGAGCTGTCGACGCCGTTCCCCATCGCAGGCGCCGTCGCGCTCGACGGGCAGGTGACGATCGATCCCGTCGCCGTGGCCGATGCGCTCGCGAAGGAGTTCCTCGCCGGCGGGGGCACCCTCCACACCGGCGTGCGCGTGACCGGGGCGCACGCCCTCCCGGAACCCCGCGTCGAGACCGCCGCCGGGCCGATGTTCGCCGAGCACATCGTCCTCGCCACCGGCACCCCCATCCTCGATCGCGGCCTGTACTTCTCGAAGGTGGCCGGCATGCGGTCGTACTGCGTCTCGTTCCGGGTCGCCGGCGGCGTGCCGGAGGGGACGTTCATCTCCGCCGACAGCCCCACCCGCTCCATCCGTCCCGTCTCGGCGGCCGACGGCCCGGCGGGCACGGCGCAGCTGGTCGTCGGCGGCAACGGCCACCCCGTCGGCCGCTCCGACGGCGAGACCGCCGCGATCGACGATCTCGTGGACTGGACGCGCCTGCACTTCCCCGATGCGGAGGAGACGCACCGCTGGTCGGCGCAGGACTACCAGTCGCACAACCTCATCCCGTTCGTCGGGGCCCTGCCCCGCGGCCTCGGACGCATCCGCATCGCCACCGGCTACGCGAAGTGGGGTCTCTCCAACGCTCCCGCGGCGGCGCTGCGGCTCACCGAGGAGATCATCGGCACGAAGCGCAGCGAACGACCGGCGTGGATGCTGCGGATCGGCACCCGCCTGACCGTCCCCGCCGAC
This sequence comes from Microbacterium sp. BLY, assembly GCF_017939615.1. Taxonomy (NCBI): domain Bacteria; kingdom Bacillati; phylum Actinomycetota; class Actinomycetes; order Micrococcales; family Microbacteriaceae; genus Microbacterium; species Microbacterium sp. BLY. The sequence goes on along the minus strand of NZ_JAGKSR010000001.1, from coordinate 1,274,536 downwards.
CTCGCACGGGGGGCCGTCGAGGGCGCGAAGGTGGCCGCCGCGGCCACGAAGGGCTGGGTCGAGGCCGAGACCACGCCCGTTCCGGTGCCGCAGCCCGCGGAGGGCGAGGGAGTCGTCGCGAACCGCGGCGGGCGCCCCGTCGCCATCTCGACCGTGGACGGCGTGACCCGAGCGGTCAGCGCGGTGTGCACGCACCTGGGCGGCGTGCTCGACTGGAACGACGCCGAGTGCACCTGGGACTGCCCGCTGCACGCGTCGCGCTTCGCCGCGGACGGCACCCGCATCGAGGGGCCCGCGCTGAACGACCTCCCGACGGTGCCGCGCACGGCAGGGGACTCCTGACTCAGGACCGGATCGGCGGGGCGTCCCAGCCCTGCTGCGGGGTGTCGCAGTCCTCCCGGAACACGTACTGCGACACGAGCTTGCGCTGGCTGCTGGACCAGTCGATGGCCGGGCGCCGCTGCTCCGGCGGCAGGTAGCCGAGGCGGTACACGGCCATGAGCTCGAGGTCGTCGGGCACGCGAAGAAGCCGGACGATCTCGTCCCAGCGGCCCGGCACCTCCATCGGGAACGAGATGAACTGGATCCCCATGCCCAGCTCGACCGTGGTCAGCCACACGTTCTCCATCGCCGCGCCCATGCTGAAAACGGAGTAGAACGACGACAGCTGCCCTGGCCGGTACTCGCTGCGGTCGAGCATGACGCCGAGCAGGAGCGGCGATCCCGCGACGAGCTTCCGGTTCTCCGAGCCCAGCGTCTTCGGCACCCCGAAGGTGTTCATCAGCGTCTGCCCGCGCTTGGTGAACACCTGCGACGTGAAGGGGCGCAGCGGCGCGGGGAGCTTGTCGAACAGCATGCCGCTGCGCTTCTCCTCCATCTCCTCCTGGCTGAAGCGGAAGTACGGCTTGTACCGCTCGAAGAACGTCCCGTTCGACATCGCCTCCGTCATGCTCTCGCCGGAGATGCGCGCGATCTCGTCGATCGTGTCGCGGTTCTCGATCACGACGAAGCGCCACGGCTGGCTGTTCAGCTGCGAGGGCGCGCGACCGGCCGCCTCCAGCAGGATGCGCTGGTGCTCCTCGGAGACCGGGTCGGGCAGGAACGCCCCGTTCGTGGTCTTGCGGCGGCGGATGGCGTCGAGGAGTTCCATGCGGTCACTTCCGGTCGGAGGGGCGGCGCGAGACCACGAGGCCCGCGAGGACGAAGGGCGCGGCGGTGAGGGCCACGAGGGGGTGGCGGCGGGTGTGCGTCCCGGCGTAGGGGATCGCGGCGAGCGGGGCGGCGGCGGGGAGGAGTGCCAGGGCGGCGCGGCGGCCGCGCGGCGAGCGGGTGGCGAGGCCGACGACGGCGGCGAGTCCGGTCGTCGCGCAGGTCAGGATGTAGAGCGCGTGGTGCACCCAGCGGAACCGGCGCGTGTCGATGAGCCGCGCGGCCACCGCCGCCCCGAGGGCGCAGTTCGCCCCGTAGGCCGCCGCCGCCACCGCGAAGGCTCCGGACACGGGGCGGTCGTCGTGCTCGGGCATGGCACGACCCTACGCCCTCTCCTCCTCCCCCGACCCACCCCCTTGCGTGCGAGCCACCCCCTTGAGTACGACCGCAACGGGGTGGGTCGCACGCAAGGGGGTGGCTCGATGGATCAGAGCGAGGCTTCCGCGTAGATGCGGAGCGCGTCGCGGACGAACTCCGCGCCCTGCGTGCCGCCGGCGGACGTCGCGTAGTTCGCACCGAAGCGCGGATCGGCGACGTACATCTCGCCGAGACCGAGGACGTAGGCCTTGGCGCCCGCGTCCGGCCCCTGTCGGAGGGCGGCGGCCGGAGTGCCGGGGATTCCCGTGAGCCAGGCCACGTGACGACGCGCGAGCTCCTGCGCCTCGGCGGATGCGGGGTCGATGCCCCGCTCCGCTGCGGCGATCCAGTCGCGTCCGAGGTCGGACACGCGCTGCTGCCAGTCGGCGCGCTCGGCATCGGTCATCCCGCGCCACCAGCGGTCGCCGTCGGCGTAGGCCTTCGTGCCCCAGCGGTCCTCGACCTCCTGCCGGTACTGCGTGTGGTCGAAGCCGTCGAACATGTTCTCTGCCATGAGGTTCTCACCTCCTCTCAATGCCGTGATGGTGGATTCGACCGACGCGATCTGCCGTGCCAGCCGGTTCTGCTCCTCGCGCAGCAGCGCGAGGTGTGTCTCGAGGGCCGCGGCCTCCCGGTCCCCTGAGCCCGCACCCTGGGTCCCTGAGCCCGCGCCCTGGGTCCCTGAGCCGGCACCCTGGGTCCCTGAGCCTGCGTCCTGGGTCCCTGAGCCTGTCGAAGGGCCCAGCACCTCCCCAATCTGCGGCAACCCGAGTCCGAGTTCCCGCAGCAGGAGGATCCGCTGCAGCCGCACGAGCGCCGCCGCGTCGTAGTGCCGGTACCCGTTGGCGGCGATCCGCGACGGCGGCAGCAGCCCGATGTCGTCGTAGTGCCGCAGCGTCCTGCTCGTCGTCCCGGCGAGCCGCGCGATCTCCTGGATCGACCAGTCCCGCTCCGCCATCTCGCGCTCCCTTCGTGTCGTTCCCTCCACGGTAGAAGTTGACGTCACGTCAAGGTCAACCCCGCTTCGAATCGTGTGAATGGCGCGATCTCCGGCGGAAACGGGACCCATCAGGCGATTCGGAGGAAGAGGGGGTGTCGGGATCGAGATATATCGTGTTATCGTCAGGCAACACGATATATCGTGAATCCCTCGACACAGGAGAAGCAGACATGACCGAGAAGTGGCTCATCGCCCCCGGCGAGGAACGCGTCATCGACATCGCCTCCGCGACCCGGCTCAAGGTGGGCCTCGTCGGCGGACAGGTCGACGTCATCGCCCACGACGAACCCGGCATCCGGATCGAGGTGCACGGGGTCACCACCAAGGACCTCCGCATCGAGTCCCGGGACGGCGAGGTCGAGATCGACCACCCGCAGCTGGGCTGGGACAACTTCCTGGAGGTGTTCCGGAACTTCGGCTCCGGCGGTCCCCGCGCCGAGGTGAGCGTCGCCGTGCCGCGGACCATCGCCCTGAATCTGGGGGTCGTGAGCGCCGGCGCCCTGGTGTCGGGCCTCCGCAACGACACCCGCCTCAACACCGTCTCCGGCGACATCATCGTCGACACGCTCATCGGCGACCTCAGCGTCAACTCCGTCTCGGGCGACGTCCAGGTGCGCAACCTCACCGGCTCGATCAGCGCGAACAGCGTCTCGGGAGACGTCGCCGTCACCGGCGCGATCCGGAAGGCCACGGTGGACATCGTCTCCGGCGCGACGCTGGTGGATGCGACGGGCGACGTCAACACCATCACCGTGAACTCCGTGTCGGGCGGCACCACGGTCCGGCTCGACGAGTCCCTCGCGGCGAACTACGTCATCCGCTCCCTCAGCGGCCGCCTGCTCATCGACGGCGTCGAGCGGAGCTCGTCCGGCCCGAGCACCTACAACAGCTCCACGGGCGAACTCGCCGGACGGTTCGTCGACCTGCGCGCCAACTCCGTCTCCGGCGGGGTGACGGTGCTGCGCCGGACCCCGCAGACGATCGAGAACGACCCGGAGTGGGAGGAAGCATGAGTCCCGCGGTCTTCTCCCACGGCGATCTGCGCCTGTACTTGCTGGCCCTGCTCGCGGAGTCCCCGCAGCACGGCTACGGCATCATCCAGTCGCTGACCGACCGGACGGGCGGCACGTACACGCCGAGCGCCGGCACGATCTACCCGCGCCTGGCGAAGCTGGAGGAGGAGGGCCTGGTCACCAAGACGGTCGACGGTCGCACGACGATCTACGCGATCACCGAGGCCGGTCGCGCCGAGCTCGCCTCGCGGGAGAGCGACCTCGCCGACATCGAGGCGGGCATCACCGACACCGTCCGCCTCATCGCGAACGAGGTGCGTCAGAGCGTGCAGGAGGCGATGAAGAGCCTCCGCGCCGACCTGGCGACGGCGACGAAGGACGACAGGGCGGCGGCGAAGTCACGGCCGCGCACCGCGAGCGAGGAGGCGCGGCTGACCAGCCGCGAGGAGCTGCACCGCGCCGACGCCATCGTGAACGCCTTCCGCGCGCGGGTGCGCACCGACCTGCGCACACACGTCGCGAAGGGCGGCGCCCTCCCGGCGTCGGTGGTCACCGACCTCGAGGACGCTCTCGATCAGGCCGCCCGCAGCGTGATCGCGGGCCTGAGCGCGTCAGGCTCGTGAAGCCCGCACCGCGGCCCGCTCCGGTGCCGCCCGGCGCGCGCACGGCACCGGAGCGGGGCGACCGCGCCGGGCGCCCCGCCGCGCCGGCCGCGACGACACCGCCGCGCGTGGTGCCGCAGCACGGCGTCGTCATCCATATGGGCTGACGCGACGAGGCCCCGCCGACATCCGTCGGCGGGGCCTCGTTGCGTCCGGATCACTCCGGCCAGATCTCCTTCTGCTCGTCCGGCACCGACTCCCCGAGCGGCACGACCAGCACGGAGCGGTGCTGACGGTGCGCAAGACGGGCGGCGACGGAACCGGTGAAGAACTCCCGGATGGACTCGCCGATGCCGCGCTTGCGGGTGCCGACGACGATGAGCTGCGCGTCGAGCTTGTTCGCGAGCTGCTTGATCGCCAGGGCGGGGTCGCCGACGAGCTGCCGCGCGGTCCAGGTGACGCCCTTGCCGGCGAGCATCGTGGCCGCCGCGGCCTCGACGGCCTCGAACTCGGCCGCGCCGGCGTCGAAGTTGATGTCGATGGGAGCGGAGTGCACGTAGCCGTCCGGGTCCTCGTAGGTGACGAAGCGCGTGACGTCGACGTGCGCCACGACCAGCGGGGCGTTCAGGAGCCGGGCGAATCGGACGGCCTCGTCGATCACGTGCGGGTCCTGGTCGAGCTGCATGCCGACGATCACGGCCTTCTGCAGAGCGGCGTTCTGCGTGGCCTCGTCGGACGGAGTGGAGGTGTCGTCGGTCATGGAGATCGCTCCCTTCGGCGGCCTGGCCGCGGCCAGGGTCGGTTCCCCGCGTGCTATCCTGAATGCTACTCTTACCGGCCTCGAGCCGGTGTCGTGAATGACTCGGGCGCCTGTCTGCCCGCAGCTTAACTCGTGAGGGGGTCTCAGGCATGGGCCGTGGCCGTCAGAAGGCGAAGCACACAAAGATCGCCCGCGAACTCAAGGCGTACAGTCCGTCGGTGAACTACTCGGCGCTGGAGCGCGAGCTCGCGCACTCGAGCGACTCCGACGAAGACGCCTACGTCGACAAGTGGGCCGATGAGTACGCGGACGAAGACGAAGACGAACTAGAGAAGGCCTAGCCCCTCGGTTCGAAACACCCGCACATGTCGTGCGGGTGTTTCGTCGTAGCCGGGCATCATCCGGGACCTCGGCGCCGCCCGTGCGGGGCGGTCGCGATGCTCGATGCCGCCACACCCGCGCGCTCGCTCCTCGATGTCAGCGCTCCCTCTGAGCCGGGGAGAATCCGACGCGATCCCTCTCATCCGCGTCTTGTGAGCGCAAACATTTTCTGATTTGATGTGCATGTGATCGACGGCGCACCCTCGCCGCGTCCCCGCTTCGGGCGATCCGCAGGAACATGACCTCAAAGAGGAGAACAGCATGGCACCCACCTCACGCACCCCCCGCGTCGCCGCGGTCGTCGCCCTCGGCGCGGTGTCGGCGTTCGGACTCGCGGCCTGCGCCCCGGCCGCGTCCGGAGGGGGCGGCGCCGACGGCGAGCCCGTCACCATCGAGTACATGCACCGCCTCCCCGACGGGGAGGGCATGACCACGGTCGCGGAGATCGTCGACCGGTGGAACGCGGAGCACCCCGACATCCAGGTCAAGGCCACGAAGTTCGACGGCAAGGCCAGCGACATGATCCTCAAGCTCGAGACCGACATCAAGGCCGGGAACGCCCCCTGCCTCGCGCAGACCGGGTACTCCGAGGTGCCGCAGCTCTACGTGAAGGGACTGCTGGAAGACGTCGCCGCCGAGGCCGAGAAGTACGAGGACCACTACTCGGCCGGGGCGTTCAGCGGCATGCGCGTGGGCGACGCCGTCGTGGGCCTCCCGCAGGACACCGGCCCCCTGGTCTACTTCTACAACACCGCCGAGTTCGAGGCCCTCGGCATCGGCGCCCCGGCCTCCCTCGACGACCTGACCGCCGCGTCGGAGACGGCCGCGGCCGCGGGCAAGTTCGTCACGGCGTTCACACCCGACGAGGCGCACAACTGGCTCTCCGGCCAGGCCGCCGCAGCCGGCGACACCTGGTTCTCCACGGAGGGCGACGAGTGGAAGGTGGACGCCGAGGGTGCCGGCTCCGAGCGGGTCGCCGCCTTCTGGCAGGGTCTGCTCGACGGCAAGCAGACGCTCGCCACCGAGCGCTGGGGCGAGGGCTTCACGGCAGCGCTGAACGACGGCCGCCTCATCGGCCACATCGGCGCGGCCTGGGAAGCCGGCTTCCTCCTCGACTCACTGGACGGCACGCCGGCCGAGGGACAGTGGCGGGTCGCCCCGCTCCCCGACTTCGGCGCCGGGGCGATGAGCGGTCCGGACGGCGGTTCCGGGGTCGCGGTCATGAAGGGCTGCGAGAACCCGGCGGAGGCCATGGAGTTCAACGACTGGTTCAACACCCAGGTCGACGACCTCGCCTCACAGGGACTCGTCGTCGCTGCGAAGGGCGAGGTCGAGACCCCGGAGAAGATGCTGCGCCAGTTCGGCGGGCAGGACGTCCTGACCGAGCTCGGCACGGCCACCGAGAACCTCAACCCGGACTTCCCCTACGCCCCCGGCTTCTCGACCCTGGCGAACATGAACGAGACGGCCGCCGCGGCCGCCGCCGGCACGGCCACGGTCGCGGACATCTTCACGACGGCGCAGGACACGGCCGTCGCGTCGCTCAAGGACCTCGGCCTCCCGGTCGCGGAATGACCGGACCGGACGGCATCATCGGATGAACGGCGGCGGAGTGCACGGGCGATCGTGCACTCCGCCGTCGTCGTGAGAGCGAGAGGCACATCATGGCCACAGTGACCGAGACGCGGGCGGCGACCCCGGCTCCCCCCGCACGCCGCCCCGCCGTCCCGCCGACCCGGCGATCGCGGCTCCGACGGGAGGGGCTGACGGGGTGGCTGTTCATGGCACCGTTCGCGCTGCTGTTCGCCGTCGTCTTCCTCATCCCGATCATCGTGTCGGTGCGGTCGTCGTTCTTCGCCGAGGTGCCCGCCGGCGGCGGCCTGTACGGCGGCGGCGAGCTCGTCGACACGTTCGTCGGGCTCGACAACTTCGCCGCAGCCGCGACGGACGGCGCGTTCTGGGCCGGCATGGGACGGGTGGTGCTCTACGCGGCGTTCCAGATCCCGGTGATGATCATCGCCGCCCTCGCCCTGGCCCTGCTGCTGGACTCGTTCATCGTGCGGCGGCCCGCCCTGTTCCGCCTCGCGTTCTTCCTCCCGTACGCGGTCCCCGGGATCATCGCGGCGATGATGTGGCTCTACCTCTACACCCCCGAGGTGTCGCCCTTCCTGCCGTATCTGCCGGAGGGGACCGACCTCATGTCGCCGCAGACGATCCTCTTCTCGATGGCGAACATGACGACGTGGACCTACACGGGCTACAACATGCTCATCTTCCTCAGCGCCCTGCAAGCCATCCCCCGCGACCTGTACGAGGCCGCCCGCCTGGACGGCGCGACCGGATTCCAGATCGCGACCCGCATCAAGGTGCCGCTCGTGCGCGGCGCCGCCCTGCTGGCCGTGCTGCTGTCGATCATCGGCACCATCCAGTTGTTCAACGAGCCCGTCATCCTGGAGGCCGCGAACTCCTGGATGGGCAAGGACTTCACCCCGATGATGCTCACCTACAACACGATGATGGGCGAGCTGTCGCCGTCGGGCAGTGGCCCCGCGTCGGCATACTCGCTGCTCATGGCCGGGATCGCGGGCGCGCTCGCGATCGTGTACGCCCTGCTCCAGCGCCGGAAGGACGACGCATGACCACCACACGACTCGTGACCGTGGCCCCGCAGTCGACGCGGCACTCGCGCAAGCCGCAGGCAGCGGATGCCCCTCCGCCCTCGATCGCTCCCGGGCCCGCGGCCCGCACGTTCGGCATCATCGCCCTGGTCGTGGCCACCCTGTACTTCCTCGTACCGGTGTTCTGGCTGGTGGTCGCCTCGACGAAGAACAACGCCGACCTCACGTCGACGTTCGGATTCTGGTTCGCCGAGCCGAACCTCGCCGCCAACTACGACAGCCTCATGGGCTGGACGCAGGGACTGTTCTGGCGCTGGGTGGGCAACTCCCTGTTCTACTCGCTCAGCGCCGGGGTCATCGGCACGCTGTTCGCCGTGATGGCCGGCTACGCGATCGCCAAGTTCGCCTTCCCGGGGAAGAAGCTCGCGGTCGGCATCATCATGGCGGGGCTGCTGCTGCCGGTCGCCCTCCTTACGGTGCCGCTGTACATCGAGTTCCAGGCGCTCGGCCTCACGAACACGGTCTGGGCGATCATCATCCCCTCGGCGGTCTCGCCCTTCGGGGTCTTCCTCGGCATGGTCTACGCGCAGTCGTCCGTGCCGACCGAGCTGCTGGAAGCCGCCCGCATCGACGGCGCCGGGGAGGGGCGGATCTTCTTCACGATCGTGCTCCGACTGCTGGGCCCCGCGATGGTGACGATCTTCCTCTTCATCTTCGTCGCCACGTGGAACAACTTCCTGCTCCCGCTCATGATGATCTCCAGCCCCGACCTCAAGCCGGTCACCCTGGGCCTCTACGGCATGATGAGCTACTTCTCTCCCGACAAGGGCGCCGTCATGCTCGGGGCGCTGCTCGGCGTGATCCCGCTCATCGCCCTGTTCTTCACGCTGCAGAAGTACTGGCGCTCCGGTCTCGCCGCCGGCGCCGTCAAGGGCTAGGCACCTCGACCGCGCACAGACCGGAGGCCGCCCGCGCGAGCCTCCGGTCGTGCGTGAGGAGCGGGCAGCCGAGGGCCGCCGCGAGCGTCACATACGCGGCGTCGTACGCGGTGAGGTTGGCCCGCACTGCCAGGATGCGCGGCACCAGCGGCAGCGTGGGATGCAGGTCGACCGGGAGACGGGCGAGGTCGTCGGCCGCGGACTCGAGCGCCCCGGCGCTGAGGACACCGCCGCGTTCGAGCCCCCGCAGCGCACTGACCACCTCCACGGGCATCAGCTCCGGGGCGAGCAGGAACTCGTCCTCCAACCGCGCGCCCAGGGCGCGAGCCGATGTCCCGGCGCAGAGCAGGTCGACGACGATCGAGGCGTCGACGACGATCACCGCCCCGCGCGCCCCTCGTGCACGGCGGCGACGATCGTCTCCGGGGTGAGCGCGGTCGCCTCCGGTTGCCCCGCTCGTGCGCTCAGGAACTCGGAGAGCGGGGGACGCGCGGCGAGGCGGGCGAGCTCCGCCGACAGGTACTGCTGGAGCGACTGGCCCCGCTCGCGCGCACGTGCGGCGAGCACGGAGTGCACGCCCGGGTCGAGGTCGCGGATGAGGACGTTCGGCATGCTTACAGTATGCATGCAAGGCTCCTTTCGTGGATACCCCTCGAGTATCGAGGGCCGGAACCGTGCCGTTCCGCCTGGGACCCGCGGCCCGTGGAGAACTCATGGCACGCCCCGCCACGTGCAGAAGCGCTCAGGAGCCGATGAACTCCTCGGTCTCCCCGAAGGACGGCGCCTCCCGGATCTCCACCGTCGCACCGAGTCCGTCGGTGTCGAGCACCACGATCGCGTTGCGGCCCGCGCGCCACAGCGGCGCGGGGGCGTAGAGCGTCTCCTGCGGACCGACGCGCCAGTAGCGTCCGAGCAGGAATCCGTTCAGCCACACCATGCCCTTGCCGCCGCCGGGGAAGGCGAGCCACGCATCCAGCGGCTCTGCGACGTCCAGTGTGGCGACCGCGAGGCCGTCCACCCCGCAGGCGGCGGCGTCGTCCGCGACCGGAGCCGTCTGCGGCAGGAGGCGGTGCGTCCAGCCGTTCACGAGACGGCGGCCGATCATCACGCCGCGCATGATGCCCTTGCCCTCACCCGTGTACGGTCCGTAGTTGATGCGCCCGAGGCTCTCGACGACGAGCGTCAGCCGCCCGGACCCGCCGTCGGCGGGGAGAGCGAGGGACGTCTCACCGTCCCGTTCGAGCACACCGAGGCGGCGGTCGTCGAGGAAGACGACGGCGCGATCGTGCAGGCCGTCGACGGTCAGCGTCGCGCCGTCGGGGAACGAGACGTCGGCCTCGTAGGCCACGAGCCCGTCCTCCGCGCCGAGCTCCTCGAAGGTCAGCGGGCGGGGCGAGCGCGCGCCCGCCGCGGGTATCGCCCGGACGACGTCCCGCAGCGCGGTCCGCGGCTCCAGCGGCGCGGAGGCCGCCGACTGCCGACGCGGCTGGTCGGGAACCGGCGGCAGCCCGTCCGCATGGAACGGCGCGAAGAGCGCACGGAGCGCATGGAACTTCTCCCCCAGCGTGCCGTCCTCGCCGATCGGGGCGTCGGAGTCGTAGCTGGTCACCGTGGGCTGCAGCACCTGATCGTGGTTCGCGCCGTTCCACAGGCCGAAGTTCGTGCCCCCGTGCGCCGTGTAGAGGCTGACCGACCCGCCCTCGTCGAGCAGTTCGCGGATCGTGCCGCTCATGCTGTCCGCCGACCGTACATGGTGCCGCTCACCCCAGTGATCGAACCACCCGCCCCAGAGCTCGCTGCACATGAGAGCCTCGCCCGGCCGTCGCAGGGAGGCCGCCACCGGCACCCCGGTGCCGAACGTGAACGTCGTCATCGCCCCCGGCACGCTGCCGTGCGCGATCATGTCGGGCGTGATCCCGTCGGCCGTCGTCAGCATCTCGACCATGCCCCGCCGGCGCAGACCGTCGCGCAGATGGGCGAGGTAGGCGGCGTCGCTGCCGAACGACCCGTACTCGTTCTCGATCTGGACGGCCACGATGGGCCCCCCGTACGCCGCCTGCAGCGGGGCGAGCCGCGGGATCAGCTCGTCGTACCAGGCGTCGACCGCGGCGAGGAACGCGGGATCGCTCGTCCGGAGAGCGGCGACCCGCCCGGTGAGCCAGAACGGGAGCCCGCCGTTCGACCATTCCGCACAGATGTAGGGACTGGGGCGGAGGAACACGTCGAGGCCGACCTCGCCGGCCAGCCGCACGAACCTCTCGACGTCGCGCCAGCCGTCGAAGCGCCGGTCGCCCTCGACCCGCTCGTGGAAGTTCCAGGCGACGTAGGTGTCGACCGTGTTCGCGCCCATCGCGGCGAGCCGGCGCAGGCGGTCCTCCCACTGATCGGGGTGCACGCGGAAGTAGTGGATCGACCCGGACAGGATGCGGTGCGGCATGCCGTCACGGAGGATCTCCCCGTCGCGCCAGGACAGGGCGGGAGCGCCGGGGACGGCAGCGTCGCTCGGCGGGGCGACCGCGGTGGTCGAGCCGTCGGCAGCCGCGGCGAGAAGGTCGGACATGGCGCTCCAGTCGAAATTGTTTGCGTTCACATTATCGCATCGCGGAGGTCCATGCTCCCTGGTTTTCCGCGGAGGGATCGCTACCATTGGGGCATGTCCCCTCGCCGCCCGAAAGACGACCGCGCCCCCAGCCAGGTCGACGTCGCCCGCCTCGCCGGGGTCTCCACGCAGACGGTCTCGCGCGTGATGTCCGGGCAGGACAACGTCCGCCCCGACACCGCGCGACGCGTGCTCGCCGCGGTCGAGGAGCTCGGCTACCGGGTGCATGCCGCCGCCGCCTCCCTGGCGTCCGGACGCACGCGCGTGCTCGGGGTGATCGTCGTGTCGAGCGATCGCTACTCCTCCGCGGCGCTCGGCGTCGGCATCCAGCAGGCCGCCGCGGCGAACGGCTATACCGTGACCACGGCCGCGGTGGCCGACCATGCCTCGGACGACGCATTCCTCGAGGCCTTCGACCGGTTGGAGCGGCAGGGCGCGGAGGGCATCATCCTCGGCGTCCCGATCGCCCTGGACACTCCGGCCATGCGGGCGCGCACCGAGCGCACCCCCGCCACCCGCAGCGAGCGCACCTCCCTGGACGAGGACGCCCCGCTCGCGGTCGACCAGCGCGCGATCGCCCGGCTCGCCGTGGAGCACCTCCTCGACCTCGGCCATGAGACCGTCTGGCACGTCTCCGGCGACGACTACTGGACCGAGACGGAGCAGCGCAGCGAGGCCTGGGAGCAGACGCTCCGCGAACGCGGCATCGTCCCGCCGCCGGTGATCCCCGCCGACTGGACCCCGGAGTCCGGCTACCGGGCCGGCCGCACCATCGCCGCGATCCCGGAGGCGACGGCCGTGTTCGTCAGCAGCGACGAGATGGCGTTCGGTCTCATCCGCGCGCTGCACGAGGCCGGACGCAGCGTCCCCGAGGACATCTCCGTCGTGAGCGTCGACGACATCGCCCTCGCCGCCTACGCCTCGCCCGCGCTGACCACCATCCGTCAGCCGTTCGAGGCGATGGGCCGCGCGGCCGCCCTGCGTCTCATCGCCCAGATCGAGGGCCAGGAGCCGATCGGCGAGATGCCATCGACCGACCCGCAGCTCATCGTGCGGTCGTCGACCGCGCCACCCCGCCGCCCACGCTGACGGTCGCCGTCACCAGCGGCCGTGGCGGTGCTCCCACTCGTCCTCGATCGTGCGGCGACGACCCGCCATGATCCCCGCGGGGATCGAGACGACCAGGACGCCCGCCACCACCAGCAGCGGCACCGTCCAGCCGTCGGTCGTGTCGTGCAGCAGGCCCACGAGGAGCGGGAACACCGCCGCGATCGCGTAGCCGATGCTCTGCACGAATCCGCTGAGGGCGACCGCGCTCTCCGGGGTGCGGGCGCGGATACTGAGGAGCACGAGGCTGAGCGGGAACATGATGGCCGTGAGCCCGAAGATCGCGACCCACAGCGGCAGCGCCACGGTCGGGGCCAGCAGCAGACCGACGAGACCGACGAGACCGGCGACCACCGCCACGAGGAACAACGGGCGCGTGGCCTGGAACCGCACCACGAGCACCGGCACCAGCATCGAGCACGGCAGCCCGACGAGCGCGAACAGGGAGAGCAGGAACCCGGCGGTCGCCGCGCTCACCCCGCCGAGATCGACGAGGATGGTCGGCAGCCACGCGAACGCGACGTACGCCATCGTCGACGACGTGCCGAACACGAGCGCGAGCGCCCACGCGAGCGGCAGCCGCCAGAGCCGGCCGAAGACGCGCGGACTCGCCGACTGGGTCGTGATCGGCCCCGTCGAGGCCGCGACGGCGTCGCGCACATCGTCCACACCGTCGGTGGGGTCGGGGACCAGGAGCTCCGTCGGCACCTCACGGTCGGCGTCGCCCCGGGAACGGAGGAGCAGCGTGACCCACGGCACGAGAGCGAGTGCGGCCACCACGCCCCACATGCCCAGCGAGATCCGCCAGCCGACCGAATCCGCCACCGGCACCGCGACGAGCGGCGGCAGGAAGGTCGATACCGCGAGCGTCGTCGAGTACGCCGTCATCATGACGCCGAGACGGTCGGCGAAGTATTTCTTCACCAGCGGCGGGAGCAGGACGTTGCCCGATCCCACGCCGGCGAACACGACCGCGGTCGCCGCCAGCAGGCTCCAGGAGTCCGGGGCCAGGCCGCGCAGCAGCATGCCCGCTGCCATGAGCACGATCGCCGCGACCGCCATGCGCTCCAGCCCGAACCGCCGCTCGAACAGCGGCGTCAGCAGCCCGAACAGCGCGAAGCAGACCGGCGGAGCCGCCCCGATCAGGCCGACGATGACGGGAGCCACCGGGAAATCCTCGGCGACGTGGTCGAGCACCGGAGACAGCGACGCCACCGCCGAGCGCAGCGAGAAGGCGACCAGCACGATCCCGATCAGCGCGAGGGTGCGCCCCTGCCAGAGGGGCCGCCCCTGGGGTGAGCGCAGGGACCCGGTCATCAAGAGGTCTGCGACCCCTCCACCCAGGCGAGGTATTCGTCGGTGACGGTGCCGGTGACGTAGCGGCCGTCGAAGCAGCTCATGTCGAGATCCTCCAGCGCGGAGCCCTCGGTGATCGCGGCCTTGAGGTCGTCGACCTCCTGGTAGACGAGGTGGTCGCAGCCCAGCTCCTCGGCGATCTCGGGGATCGTGCGCCCGTGGGCGATGAGCTCGTGCCGCGACGGCATGTTGATGCCGTATACGTGCGGGTGCCGGACGGGCGGGGCGGCGGAGGCGAAGGTCACCGAGGCGGCACCGGCATCCCGGGCCATCTGGATGATCTCCTTCGAGGTGGTCCCCCGGACGATCGAGTCGTCGATCAGGAGCACGTTCTTGCCCTGGAACTCCGTCGACATCGCGTTGAGCTTCTGCCGCACGCTCTTCTTGCGCACCGCCTGCCCCGGCATGATGAATGTGCGGCCGACGTAGCGGTTCTTGTAGAAGCCCTCGCGGTACTCGATGCCGAGCTTGCGGGCGACCTCCATCGCGGCGGGGCGCGAGGAGTCGGGGATGGGCATGACCACGTCGATCTTGTCCATCGGCACGTGCTTCGCGATCGTGTCGGCGAGCTTGTCACCCATCCGCAGACGCGACTCGTACACCGAGATGCCGTTCATGACGGAGTCGGGACGGGCGAGGTAGACGTACTCGAACGCGCAGGGCGCGAGCGTCGCGGCGGTGGCGCACTGCTGGGAGAACAGCTCGCCGTCGTTCGTGATGAAGACGGCCTCACCGGGCTCGACCTCGCGCACGACCTCGTAGTCGCCGTTCTCGAGCACGAGCGACTCGCTCGCGACCACCCACTCGTACTCACCGAACGGGGTCCCTGAGGCTGTCGAAGGGACGACCGACGGACGACGGCCCAGGATCAGCGGACGGATGCCGAACGGGTCGCGGAATGCCAGCAGACCGTAGTTCGCGATGACGGCGATCACCGCGTACGCGCCCTCGATGCGGGCGTGCGTGCGGGCGACGGCCTCGAAGATGCGGTCGGGGTCGAGATCGACGGTCGAGGTCGTGGCCTGCAGCTCACCGGCGAGCACGTTGAGCAGCAGCTCCGTGTCGCTGGACGAGTTCAGGTGCCGGCGGTCGCGCTGGGCCATGTCGGCGGCGAGCTCGCGCGTGTTCGTCAGGTTGCCGTTGTGGATGAGGATGATGCCGTAGGGCGCGTTCACGTAGAACGGCTGCATCTCCTCTTCACTCGACGCGGTGCCCTTGGTGGCGTAGCGCACGTGACCGAGGCCGACGTTGCCCAGCAGCCCGCGCATGTCGCGGGTGCGGAACGCCTCGCGCACCATGCCCTGCGCCTTGGCGTTGTGCATGACGCCGTTCGCCTCGGCGGTGGCGATGCCCGTCGCATCCTGCCCGCGGTGCTGCAGCAGGAGGAGGGCGTCGTAGATGTCCTGATTGACCGGGGCAGAGCCCACCATTCCGACGATGCCGCACATGGGGTGTTACTTCGCTCCGTCCGCGTAGGCGCCGACCAGGCGCACCGCTCCACCGTCGACGCCCTTGGCGCCCTGTTCGAATTCGCCGGACGGGCGGGGCCCGAAGCCCACCGTGCCGACCTGCCAGGAGGGCAGACCCTCGGCGTTCAGCGCCGCGATCGCGGCGTCCTTCCTGTCCGCCGCCACCACGGCGAGGAAGCCGATGCCGAGGTTCCAGGTGCCCTCGGCGGACTCCAGCGTGGAGCCGGCGATGTCGCTCAGCACACGGAACACCGGGCTCGGCGACCACGTGCTGCGGTCGACCTCGACCCAGCTCCCCTGCGGCAGGACGCGCGCGAGGTTCGCGGCGATGCCGCCACCCGTGACGTGGGTCAGCGCGTGGACGCCGCCGGAGGCCTCGATCAGGCGCAGCAGCGGCAGCGTGTAGAGGCGGGTGGGCTCGAGGAGGGCCTCGCCCCAGGTGACGCCGAAGTCCGCGGCGTTGTCGCCGTAGGAGATGCCGGCGCGGGTGATGATGTGGCGCACGAGCGAGTAGCCGTTGGAGTGCAGGCCGCTGGAGGCGACCGCGATGACCACGTCGCCGTCCTGCACGCGCTCGGCGCCGAGGATCGCGTCGGCCTCAACCACGCCCGTCGCCGCGCCGGCGACGTCGTAGTCGCGGGGCCCGAGGAGTCCGGGGTGCTCCGCCGTCTCGCCGCCGACGAGGGCGGTGCCCGTCGCGGCGCACGCCTCAGCGATGCCGCGCACGATGTCCGCGATGCGCTCCGGGACGACCTTGCCGCACGCGATGTAGTCCGTCATGAAGAGCGGCTTGGCGCCCACCACGACGATGTCGTCGACGACCATGCCGACGAGGTCCTGCCCGATCGTGTCGTGCTTGTCGATGGCCTGCGCGATCGCGACCTTCGTGCCGACGCCGTCGGTGCTGGTCGCCAGCAGCGGACGCCGGAAGTCGCGCAGGGCACTGGCATCGAACAGGCCGGCGAAACCGCCGACACCGCCGAGCACCTCGGGACCGTGCGTCGCCCGCACGGACGACTTCATCAGTTCGACGGCGAGATCACCCGCCGCGGTATCGACGCCGGCTTCGGAATAGGGGTTGGTGGGGGAGGCAGCCACGCGAACAGCCTACCGCCCGCGGGCCCTCCCCCGGCCCGCCGGACGCCCGCTGCTTACGGTTCGGAAAGAACTCCCCTCCGGCGCCGCCGGCCCTGCCTACCGTGGCACTCCTTCCTCGCTCCGCACCCGCCCCGGGTCGGACGAGCCTCGGATGGAAAGGACCCGCGATGACCGACTCGACCCTGCCCGTGACGCCCGACGCCCACCCGCTGCCATCGTCGTCGTTCGGGGCGCCCGCCGCCGCACCGTGCACGACGATCACGGACCTGTTCGAGGCCCAGGCGGCGGCGCGGCCCGACCGCCCCGCCGTCGAGCACCTCACCGCGGCGGCGACGTACGGCGAACTCGACGACGCGGCCACCCGGTTGGCCGCGGACCTCCGGGGGCGCGGCGTCGGTCGCGGCGACGTCGTCGGGGTGTTCGTCGAGCGCTCGGTCGCGATGGTGATCGGCGTCCTCGCCGTCCTCAAGACGGGAGCCGCGTACGCGCCGCAGGACGCGCGCATCTCGCCGCGCGCGCAGCTGCGCCGAGTCGCCGAGCAGGCCGGGATGCGCGTGGTGCTCACCACCGGACGCTTTATCGCGGTGATGCCCGAGGGCCCGGACGTCGTCCGGATCGACGAGCCGCGCGCCGCCGCCGCGCCGGTCGCCCGCGGGGAGTCCGACCCGGCCGCCCCCTGCGCCGTCATCTTCACCTCCGGCACGACGGGGACGCCGAACGGCGTGCAGGTGACGCACGGCAACCTCGTCAACCTCCTGACCCAGGCGCCGGGAGACCTCGGCATCACGCCGGGAACCCGGGTCGGGCAGGTTCTCAACATCGCCTTCGACATGGCGATGTGGGAGATGTTCGGTGCGCTCCTGCACGGCGGCACCCTCGTCATCCGCGGGGCGGACATCGCCGCGACCGCCGAGGACGTCGACGTCCTCGTGGCCACCCCCAGCATCCTCGCGACGCTGTCGTCCGCCCGCAGCGCCGCCCGGACGGTCGTCGTCGCCGGCGAGCGCTGCCCCCAGGCCCTGGCGGACGAGTGGGCGCGCGGGCATCGCTTCCTCAACTCCTGCGGGCCCACCGAGATCACGATCATCAACACCCTCGTCGACCATGTCCCCGGCCGGCCGCTGACCATCGGCGGGCCGGTGCCAGGGACCAGCGTGTACGTGCTCGATGCGGACCTCCGCCCCGTGCCGGAGGGCGAGAGCGGCGAGATGTGGGTGGGCGGGGCCGGGGTGACCGCCGGGTACATCGGCAACCCGGAGCTCACCGCCGAGCGCTACCGTCCCGACCCGTTCGCGGCGGACGGCAGCCGGATGTTCCGCACCCGCGACGTGGGCCGCTGGACCCCGCAGGGCGAGCTCGAGCACCTCAGCCGCACGGACGACCAGGTGAAGGTGCGCGGGTTCCGCGTCGAGCTCGACTCCGTCTCCCGCGCGCTGGAGTCCGCGCCCGGGTGCACCGCCGCCGTCACGGTGAAGCGGGATTCCCGGAACCTCGCGGCGGTGATCGTACCGGCCACCGCCGACCCGGCGGCGGCCCGCGCCGCCGTCGCGGAACTCCTTCCTTATTACTGCGTGCCGGCGGAGGTCGTCGCGGTGGACCGGCTTCCCCTGACCCCGCGCGGCAAGGTGGATCGGGAGGCCGTGCAGCGCCTCCTCGACGCGGCGGCCGCCCTCGTGCCGAAGGCGGCCGCATGACCGCGCCGACCACCACCGCCCCGTCACACCGTGAGGACGCCGTCGCCTCGCGGTGGACCCGCCTGCGCCGCTCCCGCCACCTGAAGCCGTACAACCGGCTCGCCGCGCTGGTCATCGCGGGCAACGCGCTCGCGTTCGCTCTGCTGGCACCGCCGACGCCGGCGCAGGCCTTCACCGCCGCCGGGGTGAATGTGTTCGTGGCGGCGATCGTCCGGCAGCAGTACGTCATCAACCTGCTGTTCCGTCTCGCGACGCGGGCACCGCACGCGCTCCCCCTGCGCGTCCGCTGGGGGCTGGGGAAGATCTACAGCTTCGGCGGCGTGCATGTGGGGGCCGCGGTCGGCGCGACCGCCTGGTATCTCGCGTACACCGCCGGCACGATCGCCGACGGCGCATCGGCGCTGTTCCTGACGACGAGCATGATGGCGTCCCTCATCCTCCTGTCCCTCATCGTCACCTCGCTGCCCCCGCTGCGCGCCCGCCACCACGACCTCTTCGAGCGCACGCACCGCTTCGGCGGATGGGCGCTGCTGTTGCTCGTCTGGGTGCAGGCCGTGGCGATGCTGGTCGAGGCGCGGACCCCGCCCGCGCAGTACCTCGGCTCCGTGCCGCTGTGGCTGCTGGCGGCCACCACCGTGAGCATCGCGCTCCCGTGGCTGCGGCTGCGTCGCGTGCCGGTCGAGATCGAGACACCGTCGAGTCACGTGGCGATCGTCCGTTTCGACCACGGGGTCACGCCGTTCGCCGGGTCGTCGACCGCGATCAGCCGCAGCCCGCTGCGGGAGTGGCACGCGTTCGCCAACATCCCCGCTCCGGGGCAGTCCGGGTTCCGACTGACGATCTCGCGAGCAGGCGACTGGACCAGCCGGCTCATCGACGACAAGCCGCAGCACCTGTGGGTCAAGGGGATCCCGACCGCGGGGGTGGGCAACATCGACCGCCTCTTCACGCGGGTGGTGTGGGTGGCGACGGGCAGCGGCATCGGGCCCTGCCTGCCGCACCTCCTCGCCCGCACCGCTCCCGCGCATCTCGTGTGGTCGGCGCGGTCCCCCGTCGAGACCTACGGGCCGGACCTCGTGAGCGAGATCCGCGACGCGGTGCCCGGCGCCCTGATCTGGGACACCAGCGCCGACGGCAAACCCGACCTGCTCGCCCTGGCCCGTCGGGCCGTGCGCCGCAGCGGGGCCGAAGCGGTCATCTGCATCTCCAACATCTCCACCACCTGGTCCCTCGTCGAGGGGCTCGAACAAGAGGGCATCCCGGCCTTCGGAGCGATCTGGGACTCATGAGCGACGTGTACGAGACCATCGATGTGACCGTGACGGGCCCGGTGGCCCACGTCCGCCTGCACCGACCGGAACGGAGGAACGCACTGTCCGCACTGGTCATGAGCGACCTCAGCCAGGCGTTCGAGCGCCTGGCTCGCCGGACGCTGGCGGGCGTCGTGCTCAGCGGCGCCGGGACGGCGTTCTCCGCGGGGGCCGACCTGCGCGAACTCCGCGACGTGCGCGAGTCGCCCGATCCCGGCGCCGCGGGCCGCGCCGTCGCGGAGCGGGCGAAGGGACTGATGGCGCGCATCGAACAGCTCCCCTTCCCGACGATCGCCTGCGTGGACGGTCCGGCGGTGGGCGGCGGCCTGGAGCTCGCGCTCGCGTGCGACACGATCCACGCCGGTCCGGATGCGCTGTTCGCGCTGCCCGAGCCGACCCTCGGCCTGCTCCCGGGGTTCGGCGGCGTCCGCCGGCTCGTGGACCGTGTGGGACCGGCCCTCGCGAGCGAGATGGTGCTGACCGGGCGGCGGATCGACGGCGGCGAGGCCCTCGCGCACGGCCTCGCCACGCGTCTGGTGCCGTCCGCGGCGCTGACGAGGGAGGCCGCGGCAAGCCTCACCGCCGGTGCCCCGCGCTCACGGGCGGCGACGGCCCTGGCGCGGACCGCGCTGCGCGCCGCCATCGGCGACGACCGGGAGACGGCCTTCGCCGAGGAGACCCGGCTGTACGGCGTCGCATTCGCCGAGGACGACAGCCGCGAGGGCATCGCCGCGTTCCTGGAGAAGCGGCCGCCGGCCTTCGCCTCCGAGGCCGGCTGACGCGCGGCAGGGGCCCGGCTCGCCACCGCGAACCGGGCCCCTGCCGTCACACGGGTCGGCGCTCAGCTGCCACCGGCGACCGTGTCGCGGGCGTCCTGGGCGCTGCTCTTCACCTCGTCGACGGCGCGGTTCGCGTCGTCCCTGACGTGGGCGGCGGCGCCCGCCGCCTCGTCCTTGACCGCGGCGAACGCCTCCTGGGCGGGCTCCTTGAGGTCCTGCCCGATCGTCTTGGCGACGTCCGTCGCCTCGTCGACCAGCGGCTGCGCCTTGTCCTTGATCTCCTCGGCCAGCTCCTTCTCCTTGGACGAGGCGGGGATCACGGCGGCCACGACGAGCCCGGCGGCGAAGGCCATCAGCCCCACCGCGAGCGGGTTGCCCTGCGCCTTCGCGACGGTGTGCCGTCCGGCGTCGGCGACCGCGGAGGAGGCATCCCCCACCCGGTCCCCGGCGTCGTCGGCGGCGCCCATCACCCGGTCGACGGCCGAGCGCACGGCACCCTTCATCTTCTGCGTCTGCCGGTGCACGACCTTCGAGGGGGTGACCTTGTCGGCGAGCGCGTCGACGTCTCTGCCGAACTCCGCTCGCGTCCTCTCGATGTCGGCGCGGATCGCGTCGGGGGAATCGCTCATTTGTTCTCCTCATTCCTCTTCACCGCATCGGGGATGCGCTTGAGGCTGTCCACGGTGCGCGGCGCCCCTTCGATGCTCTTCAACTGCGTGCGTCCCATCAGGAACAGGACGAGGGCGACGAGCGCCCAGATGACCGCGACGATCACGGCCGACCAGCCGAGGCCGGTGACGTAGGCCCCGAGCGCCCACCAGAGGGCGACCGACAGAAAGAACACGGCCATGAGTGCGCCGTATCCCGCCCCGCCGAGCATCCCCGCTCCGCGTCCGGCGCGGGCGGCGGACTGCTTGAGCTCGGCCTTCGCCAGCTCCAGCTCCTGCCGCATCAGGGTGGACAGGTCGGTCGTGACCTCGCTGAGCAGATCGCCGAGCGATGTGGTCTCGGCCTTCTGCTCCGAGGGCGTAGGGGTGGCGTCGGTCATGGTCGCTCCTCATCGGCGGAGCCGCGGGTGGCGGCGTCCGTCCGGTCGTAGAGCGGCGTGCCCGCGTCGCCCGCGCGCTCGCCGTGCGGTGTGACGCCCCACGGCGCGGTGCCGGCGTCGATTCCGCTCATGCCGTCCGGCGCTCCGGGCACGGTGCCGTCGGTCGGCAGCGGCGGCTGGCCGAGGGTCGTGTTGCCCGCCACGTCGGCGCCTCCGACGACGCCGGCCGCGCCCGCGCTGCCGGGGACGGCCCCGGGCGTGGTCGCGACGGGAACCTCGGGCCGCGGCGGCACGGCGGGGGTCGTGGCCCCCGATCCGGACGAGGCGGACTCCGCGGCGCCCTCCGAGAGCGCCCGCGTCAGCCGGCCCACCACGAGACCGGCGACGGCGGCCACGGCGATGAACGTGCCGGGCTTGGCCCGCGCATACGACTTCACCTCCGTGAGCAGCGACCCCGGATCGCGGTCGCCGATCCATCCGGCGATCCCCTGGATGCGCGTGGACGCCTGGCGGACGAGATCGGCGGCCACGCCGCCCTCCGAGTGCTCCGCCATCGAGCCCAGTTCGCCGCCGACGGACCGCAGCCCGTCCGCGACCCGCCGCTGCTGCACGGCCGCCTGCTCCGTCAGCTCGCTCTTGGTCTGGTGGTACAGGTCGCGCACCTGGTCCTTCGCCTCGTGGGCGACGGCGCCCACCTCGGACTTCGCCGTCTCGACGACGCCCGCCGCTTCGTCCTTCGCCGTGCCCGCCACGCCCGCCGCCTCGTTCGCGGCGGTCCGGACGGTCCCCGGAGACTCGGTCGTACCGCTGCCCGCGGCACCTTCTGCATTGCTCTGCGACATCGTTCTTCCTCTCGACTCCCGCCGACGGCCGCCGACGTGCCAGCAGGTCTACTCCCGGGTCGGGGGATCACGGTGAGGGTTGACGCGGCTCGCCGCGGGCATTACCGTGCCGGGCCCCCGCGCCGCTGCCGCGGCCGCCTACGATGGGGGCCATGGCCGACAAGCCGCAGTGGCTCATCCGCGAAGACGCGAGCATCGCGGTGCTCGTGGCGCTCGCGCTGCGACAGCTGCTGGGCATCCGCGCACCGCTGGATCTGCCGGCCCTGCGCGACCTCCCGGTGCGGGCACCGGACGCCGCGGACGCGTCGCCGGCCGTGGAGGCGCAGTGGCGCGACTACTGGGACATGACGGTGGAACCGCGCTCGCATCACTCCGGTGTGCCGCTGGAGCTCGTCGACGGGTTCGACACGCTGGTCGCCCTCCCCGCCACGGGCGCCGAGGCACTCACGGCGGCGATCCGCCCGCACGCCGGCACCGCCCTGCAGTACGCGGAGGTCGCCCACCACCGCTATGTGGGGGCGATGAAGAGCCACACCGGCGGGGACGCCTATCGGGCGTATGCCAGCGCGATCGCCGAGTTCGAGCGGGACATCGGCCGCCGCGCCCACTCCTTCGAGCTGAACGTGCAGGTGCTGCCGTTGTCGCAGCGCGGGATCTGGTGGATCGGCGATCTCACGGTCGCGGTGACCGACGGCCTCCGTCGCGACGTGGTGGCGTTCGACTCCGCGATCCGCCCGGTGATCGCCGAGCTCGCCTAGCCGCGTTCCGCGTCGTCGCCGTCGTCGACCACGGTCTCCCGGTCGACGGTCACGACGCGGTCGTGCCGGCGGGCCAGACGCTCGAGCACCAGTCCCGCCACCCCGCCCAGGGCGAGCCCGATCGGCACCGTCCAGAGGAGCAGGAAGCCGAAGACCTGGCCCGGCGGGTAGACGACGTCGAGGGCGTCGGACTGCTCGAAGCTGCCCACCATGGTGAGGATGCCCGCGGCGATGATGCCCAGCACCACCCCGATGCCCATGAGCACGCCGTACCGCGGCACGCGGCGCACGGTCGCTTCGACGGTCTGGTGGGTGTCAGAGGAGGGCATGCCTCCATTGTCCCACCGTCCGCAGGCCCCGTGCACCCGGATGCGCGACCGCCCTCCCCCGCAGACGAGGGGAGGGCGGTCCGGCCGCCGCCGGAGTCAGACCTCGGTGGTCGTCTCGGCGGACTCGTCCCTCCGGGCGCGGCGGACCAGGAGCACGCCGCCGGTCGCGGCGAGCGCCACGACGACCAGGCCGCCGACGATCCAGGGCCACACCGGGGCCTGGTCGGCGACCACCGGCGCACTGATCGCGGTCACCGCGGCTCCGGCGTCCGCCTCCGCCTCGGGCTCCTCCGCGGGGGTCCCGCAGGCCGCACCGACCGGGATCGTCGCCGAGACCGGGTCGAGCTCCTCGCCCGCCTGGTAGGTGCCGAAGGCGGCGGCTCCCGCCGCGGTCAGCGTCGTCGGCAGCGCGTCGAGGACGAGGGCACCGTCCACGACGGCGGCGTCCGCGAGGGTGAACTCGGCCAGACGCACGCCCTGCTGGGCGATGCTCTCGCCGGCCTGGGTGGTGCCGGTGACATCGAACACGAGGTACCCGGTGTCGCCGGCGAGCTCGACGCGGGCGTTCGCGAGCGTGGTGTTCAGCGCCCCGTCGTGGCCCGTGAAGGTGAGCGCGCCGCCGTACGTGACCAGGCCGGTGCGCGCCGTGTCGTCCAGCGACCCTGTGCCGTTCGCCCACACGAACGCGGGGTACTCGTAGGTGACGTCGCTCAGGGTCCAGCCGCCCTTCGCGATGCCCTCGATGTAGGTGCGGAAGGACTCCTTGTAGCCCCAGTGCAGCGTCGCTCCCTCCACCGTGCACGCGCCGATCGCCGTCGTCTGCCGGGCGAGCGTGAACGCGAGGCCGCGGTCGACGGACCCCTGGAAGGTGAGGGTGTGGTCACCGTCCGCGAGGGTCGCCGGCAGCGATCCGGACCACGTCGCGACCCCCGCGGCGTCGGCCGCGACGGTGTCGAGCAGCACGGGCGTGGAGTACACGACCACCTGGATGCCCTCCTCGTTCGGCCGGAAGCCGGAGGCCGAGACCGTGGCGGGCTCGCCGGCGGTGAGCGCGGCGAGGTTGTCCGCGTCGACCTCGATGCCGGTGGCCGCAGGAGGGGTCGCCGGGAGCGTCCGCTTCGGAGCGACCATGGCCGCGGCGACGGTCCCCGTCGCGCCGGACGGTGCCGCGGCGACGGAGCCGATCGTGAAGGTGACCGAGTTCAGCGCGGTGCCGTAGCCGGAGAGCACGCGGTCGCGTCCGGTGTCCGTGAGGGCGGCCGGCGCGGCAGTGTAGGTCACGGCCCCGTTGGCGGCGGTGCGGACGGCCCGCGACAGGTCGAGCGTCGCGAACGGCACCTGAGTCCCCCCGCTCGTCACGAGCAGTGTCGCGGACGACGCGGACGTGATCCGGATCACCGGGTCGGCGACCGTGACGTCGAGCACTCCGTGGTGCCCCGTGAAGCGCACCGCTCCGCGATACACGACGCTGCCTCGTCCGCTCTTCGCGTCGTAGTCGCCGCCCACCGTCTGCCCGAACTGGAACTGGCTGCCGGAACGCGTGGCCCCGCCGGAGACGGAGATCGCCCCCTGGGCGATCGGCCCGGTGATGTAGTTCGTGAACGACGAGGAGATCGCCCAGCGCAGGGATCCGCCCGGCACGGTCGCGGCGGGCGCGGTCGGAGTCGGCGTCACCGGAGGCTTCGGCTCGGTCGGCTTCTCGCCGCGCAGCGCGCGCCACTGGGCGTCGCTGATCGCGACGGCCGCCCGCGCGTGGATGGTGTCGGCGTTCGGCATCGTGTGCTGCTGCCACACGATAACCTCGTAGGTCTTCGCGCGGTCGAGGTCCTTCGCCGCGGCCGTCAGGTCGACCGTGAACGCCCCGGAGCCGATGTTCCGCACGTACTGCATGGCGAGGAAGCCCCCGCCGGCCGTCACGTCCGCCTCGGTTCCCGTCTCGATGAGGGCGACGTACGCCCCCGCGACGGCGCCGAGCTCGGCGGCGGTGGCCTTCACCGTCAGGCCGTCCTGCGCGGTGGCGCCCACGACGGCGGTCGTGACCGTCGGCCCGGGCGACGGCAGGAGGGCGTTCCACTCGGCGTCGGTGATCGCGACGGTGGACCGCGCGTGGATCGTGCTCGCGTTCGGCATCGTGTGCTGCTGCCACACGATGACCTCGTAGGTCTTCGAGCGGTCCAGCGCGCTCGCCTCCGCGGTGAGGTCGACGGCGAAGCCGCCGCCGGTGATGTTCCGCACGTACTGCATCGCGAGGAACCCGCCCCCGGCGGTGACGTCGGCCTCGGTGCCCTTCTCGATCAGCGCCACGTAGGCGCCGCTGACGGCACCGAGCTTCGACGCGGTCGCGGTGACGGTGAGACCGTCCTCGGCGGTGGCGGCCTTCACGGTCGTGGTCAGCGCCGAGGGGATGCGGTAGTCGAGGGCGACGCGGCGCTCCTGCTCCGGGTTGGCGACGCCACCGGCCGCGTACGTGTACACGCCGTAGGTGCCGGGGGTCGCGGGGGTGTCCTTCAGTGTCAGCGCGACCTCGAACGAGCCCTCGGCGGAGATGTCCCCCCACTGCGCACGGATCGCGCCCTGGTACTGCGTGGGCACCTGCGCGAGCACGTCCTCCGCGAGCGCCCAGGCCTGCGCGCCGACGGAACGGCTCGAGGACGGCGCCCCCTGGGACGGCTGCCAGGTCTCGGCGAAGTTGCCGAACACCACGTACGTGCCCTGCGGGAGGTGGGCCGGGATGGGAACGCCCCGGCCGCCCACGTTCGCGGTCGGCTCGTATCCGGTGCCCTTCACGATGATCCGGTCGCCCGCCTGGAGACGCGTGCCGGAGGCCGGGGTGGTGCCATCGGCGAGGAACACCTCGATCGCGGCCGGCGCCGGCGTGGTCTCCCCGGGCTGGGTCTCCCCGGGCTCGGTCTCGCCAGGCTGGGTCTCGCCGGGCTCGGTCTCGCCAGGCTCAGTCTCGCCAGGCTGCGTCTCGCCGGGCTCGGTCTCGCCGGGCTCGGTCTCGCCAGGCTCCGGCTCCGTGGACGTCGTGCCGAAGACCGTGTCCCACTGGGCCGGCGTCACCGCGACGTCGCCGCGGCCGTAGATCGTGGCCGCGGTCGGTGCGGAGTGCTGCTGCCACACGACCACCTCGTAGCTCTGCGTCCGATCGAGCGCGGCGACCGGAGCCGTGAGCGTGAAGGTCGTCGCGCCCTGCTGCACCGTGGGGAACGGGAGCGCGAAGGCGGCGTAGCCGCCGCCCGCCGAGACGCCGCTCTCGGTCCCGGTGACGATGAGCGCGGCATAGACCCCGGTCACGTCCGGCAGTCCGGTGGCCTGCACCGAGACGGTGAGGCCGGTGGGGGCGGCGGCGGACACGGTCGCGGTGACGGACGCTCCGGCAGCGCGCGCCGGCGGGGCGGTCATCGCACCGGCGGCGACGAGGACGAAGGAGACGAGGGCGGCGAGCAGGACGCGTAGGCGTGTGCTCGCAGTGGGGGTGTGTGCTGTGGCGTTCACGGTTCTCCGCGGCCCCCGGGGCGCGATCGAGCGTGCGCTCCGGCGGTGCCGCACGGCAGTCGGGCGAGGATGGAATTTTGGTTAGGCTTAGCTAAGCAAGCCGCCGGTCCCGAGCGTAGAGGGGCGCCACCGAGGGCGTCAAGTTTTAGGATAGCCTTGCCTAATGCGACGCACCCCTGCCCTGCTCCTCGCTGCCGTTCTGGCCCTCGGCCTCACCGCCTGCGGAGGCTCCGACGCCGGCCCCGCGACTCCCGCCGCCGTCGACGACGCCTGCCCGCAGGCCGCGACCCCGCTCGCCTCCCTGGACCTCGTCGACGACGTCCGCGCCGCGACCGGCCCCTCGACGGCCTGCCTGGCGAGCCACGCCGTCGTCCCCGTCGAGGACGACACCGCACCCGCCCTCCCGGTGACCGTCACCGACAGCGAGGGGCGCACGGTGGAGATCACCGCCGTCGACCGCATCCTCCCGATCGACATCTCCGGCACCATCGCCGCCACCGTGTTCGCGCTCGGCCTGGGCGACCAGGTCGTCGGGCGGGACGCGTCCACGCAGTTCCCCGGCACGGAGGAGCTCACCGTCGTCACCCGCAGCGGCCACACGCTCAACCCGGAGGCGATCCTCGAACTCGCCCCCACCGTCATCCTCACCGACACCACCATCGGCCCCAAGGAGGTCCGCCAGCAGCTGCGCGACGCCGGAATCGCCGTCGTCGTCATCTCGGGCGACCGGCGCATCGACACCACCGCTGCGCTGGTCACCGAGATCGCGACCGCGCTCGGCGTCCCCACGCGCGGCACGGAGCTCATCGCCCGACTCGACGCGGACCTCGACGCGGCGGTCACCGAGATCGCCGCCGTCACCCCGCCCGCGGTGGAGGATCGCGCCCGGATGCTCTTCCTGTACGTGCGGGGCAGCGCCAACGTCTACTACATCTTCGGCGAGGACTCCGGCGCCGATTCCCTCATCGACGCGGTCGGCGGGGTCGATGTGGCCGCGGAGATCGGCTGGCAGGGCATGAAGCCGATGACCGCGGAGGCCCTCGTCGCCGCCCAGCCCGACGTGCTCGTGATGATGACGGACGGCCTGGAATCGGTGGGCGGGGTCGACGGCCTCATCGAGCGCGTCCCCGCCATCGCCGAGACCCCCGCGGGCGCGCACCGCCGGGTGATCGACATGGCCGACGCCGAGATCCTCAGCTTCGGCCCCCGATCGGCCGACGTCATCAGCGCCCTCGCCCGCGCCCTGTACGCCCCGGGCTCCTCGTCGTGAGCGGCGAGGTCGTCACCCCCACACCCACCCGGCACCGCGGGCTCCGCTTCACCGCCGTCCTCGTCGCCCTCGTCGTCGGTCTGGCCGTGACCTGCGTCGCGTCGATCACGAGCGGGCAGTACGACCTGTCGCCGGCCGCCCTCCTCGACGTCCTCCTGCGCGGCATCGGCATCGACACGGGCGGGGCGCCGGCCACCGCGACCGACTACGGCGTCATCCACAACCTCCGCCTCCCCCGCCTCGTCCTCGGGCTCCTCGTCGGCGCCGCGCTCGCGGTGTCCGGCGTGCTCATGCAGGCGATCTTCGGCAACCCGCTCGCCGACGCGGGCGTCGTCGGCGTCTCCTCCGGCGCGGCACTCGGCGCCGCGGCCAGCATCACGTTCGGGCTGGCCACCTTCGGCCTGTGGACGACGCCCGCCTTCGCCTTCCTCGGCGGGCTCGTCGCCGTGTTCTCCGTCTACCTGCTCAGCCGCTCCGGCGGTCGCACCGAGGTGGTCACCCTGCTGCTCACCGGCATCGCGATCAACGCCATCGCCGGCGCGGGCATGGCGTTCCTCACCTTCCTCGGCACCACCTCGACCCGGGAGCAGATCGTCTTCTGGCAGCTCGGGTCCCTGAACGGCGCCCTGTGGTCGAACATCCGCCTCGTCGCACCGCTGGTGGCGATCGGCCTCATCGTGGCCCTCCTCGTCGCCCCCCGACTCGACCTCTTCGCCCTCGGCGAGCGCACCGCCCGTCACCTCGGCGTGCGCGTCGAACTGCTGCGGGTGGTGGTGATCGTGACGGTGGCGCTGCTCGTCTGCGCCGCCGTGGCCTTCGCGGGCATCATCGGGTTCGCGGGGCTCGTCGTGCCGCACCTGCTGCGCATGCTGATCGGTCCGGCCCACCTGCCGCTCGTGATCGCCTCGGCCCTCGGCGGGGCGCTCCTGATCGCGGTCGCCGACCTCGTGGCCCGCACGGCCGTGCCGCTCGCAGACCTCCCCATCGGCATGATCACCTCGCTCGTCGGCGGCCCGTTCTTCCTCTGGCTGCTCGTGCGCACGCGGCGGCGGGCCGGAGGGTGGGCGTGATCCCCCGGCTGCAGGCCCGCGGGCTCACGGTGCGCGTCGGCGACGGACGCGCGATCCTCGACGACGCGGCCATCGACATCCACGCGGGCGAGGTGCACGCCCTCGTCGGGCCGAACGGCGCGGGCAAGTCCACGCTGTTCGGCGTGCTCGCGGGGGACATCGCTCCGGCGTCCGGCACCGTCCTCCTCGACGGCCGTCCGGTCGCGGGAGTCCGTCCCCGCACGCTCGCCCAGCAACGCGCCGTGCTGCTGCAGGAGAACCGGGTCACGTTCCCCTTCACGGCCGCGCAGGTGGTGCGGATGGGACGCACGCCGTGGGCCAGGACCCCCGCGGCCGATGACGACGATCGCAGGGTCGCGGCGGCGATGGCGACCACCGAGGTCGCGGACCTCCACGACCGCTCTGTCCCCTCGCTCTCCGGCGGCGAGCGCGCCCGAGTCGCCCTCGCCCGGGTCCTCGCGCAGGACACGGGGATCCTCCTCCTCGACGAGCCGACCGCGGCACTGGATCTGAAGCACCATGAGGACGTCATGCGCGTCATCCGCGCCCAGGCGGAGACCGGGGTGGCCGTCGCCATCGTGCTGCACGACCTCAACGCCGCACTCGCGCACGCCGACCGCGTCACCCTGCTCGCCGGCGGTCGCGTCACCGCCACCGGGGCACCGGACGCCGTCCTGACGGCCGCACGGATCGAGGAGGTCTACGGGCAGCCCGTCGACGTCTTCCCGCACCCCGTCACCGGAGTGCCGCTCGTCGTCGCCCGCCGCTAGGGCCGCAGCGGGAGCACCCCGGTGAGGTCGGCGCGCGTGCCGGAAGCGTGGATGCGCCCCGCCGACGCGGCATCCGCCCAGGCCTCCGTCCCCGTGGCGACCGCGATCCAGGTGGCGGCGTCCATCTCCACGACGTTCGGCGGGGTACCCCGCGTGTGCCGCGGACCCTGGATCACCTGCACCGCACCGAACGGCGGGACCCGCACCTCCACGCTGTTTCCCGGGGCCTTCTCGTCGAGCAGCTGCAGGAGGTACCGCACCGCCGTGGCGAGCGCCGTCCGCTCCGGCCTCGCGCCCGCGTCCTCAGCGTCCCGCACGGCGGCGAGCGCCGCCCGCCCGTCGACGATGTCGATCTTCTTGGCCATCCCCCCACCCTAGGTCCGGCGCCGGGCCGTGGTCATAAGCTCGAAAGCATGAGCATGCATCCGCAGGGGGCCCGCGCCGAGCTGCTCGCCGCCGCGGCCGACCACTCGTGGACGGTGCCGATCCCGCCGCTCGCCGATCCCGGCAGCGCGCACGACGCCGCCGTGCTCATCCTCTTCGGCGTCCTCGACCGCATCCCCGCCCCGATCGTCGACGCCGCCGTCGCGCGCGACCTCGACGTCCTGCTGCAGCGCCGCGCCCCGACCCTCTCCTCGCATCCGGGACAGGTCTCCTTCCCCGGTGGGCGCACGGAGGCCGCTGATGCCGACGCGGTCGCCACCGCGCTCCGTGAGGCGGAGGAGGAGACCGGCCTCGACCCCGCCGGCGTCGAGGTGCTCGCCACCCTCCCGGTCATCCCCCTCGCGGCCAGCAACCACCTCGTCACGCCCGTCCTCGCCTGGTGGCAGTCGCCGTCCCGTGTCGTCGCCGTCGACCATGCGGAGACCGTCGAGGTCTTCCGCGTCCCCGTCGCGCAGCTCCTCGATCCGGCGACCCGCTTCACCTCCACCCTGACGCGCGCCGGCCGCACGTTCCGCGGCCCCGCGTTCGACGTCGACGGGACGATCGTGTGGGGCTTCACCGCCATGGTGCTCGACGCCCTGTTCGACGCCACCGGCTGGACCGTGCCCTGGGACGTGGCGGACCAGCGCCCGATCACGCTCTGACCCCGCCGCCCTCGGTTCACAACTCCGGAGAACCGCGGCCGATCTGTCGGATTTGCCGTCGAATCGCCGCCGGCGGCCCGATCGTCCTGAGTTGTGAACGCCGGACCAGCCGAAACCCGGCGCACACGCCTCGATAGGCTGGACGCGTGAAGATCCTCGTCCTCGGTTCCGGTGCCCGTGAGCACGCGATCATCCTGGCGCTGCGCGCCGAGTCCCCCGCGCACGAGATCCTCGTCGCCCCCGGCAACGCGGGCATCGCGCAGGACGCCACCCCGGTCGCGCTCGATCCGCTCGACGGGGCCGCGGTCACGGCCTTCGCGAACGAGCACGCCGTCGACCTCGTCGTCATCGGCCCGGAGGCCCCGCTCGTCGCCGGTGTCGCGGACGAGCTCCGCGGCCGCGGCATCCCCGTCTTCGGTCCGGGTAGGGCCGCAGCCCAGCTCGAGGGCTCCAAGGCCTTCGCCAAGCGGGTCATGGACGCCGCCGGTGTGCCGACGGGACGCGCCGTCCGCGCCGCCACGGTCGCCGAGGTCGAGGCCGCGTTCGACGAGCTCGGCGCCCCGCACGTCGTGAAGGCCGACGGGCTCGCCGCCGGCAAGGGCGTCATCGTCACCTCCGACCGCGCAGAGGCCCTCGCTCACGCGGAACAGTACCTCCCGGCAGGCCCGGTCCTGGTCGAGGAGTTCCTCTCCGGCCCCGAGGTCTCCCTCTTCTTCCTCAGCGACGGCGACACCGTGCGCGCGCTCAGCCCGGCACAGGACTTCAAGCGTGCCCTCGACGGCGATGCCGGTCCGAACACCGGAGGCATGGGGGCGTACTCGCCGCTGCCCTGGCTCGCCGAGCAGTTCGGCAGCGAGCAGGCGTTCGTCGAGGAGGTCACCCGCGATGTCGCCCTCCCGGTCGTCCGGCAGCTCGACGCCGAGGGCACCCCGTTCATCGGGCTCCTCTACGCCGGCCTCATCCTCACCCCGCAGGGCGTGCGCGTGATCGAGTTCAACGCGCGCTTCGGCGACCCGGAGACCCAGGTCGTGCTGCCGCGGCTGGAGACCCCGCTGTCGCAGCTGCTCTTCGCCGCCGCCTCCGGCACCCTCGAGGATCAGCCGGAGCCGGTGTTCCGCGATGAGGTCGCGATCACCGTGGTCCTGGCGAGCGAGGGGTATCCGGAGGCGCCGCAGACCGGGCGTCCGATCGAGGGCCTGGCCGATGCCGCCGCCGTCGAAGGGGTGCGCCTGGTGCACGCCGCGACCGCCAGCCCGGATGCGCCGGGCGGCTCGCTCATCGCGACGGGCGGCCGGGTGCTGAACGTCGTGGCCGTGGCCCCGGACTTCCGGACCGCACGCGCCCGCGCGTACGAGGCCATCGGCCGCATCCGCCTCGACGGCTCCCACCACCGCACCGACATCGCCGCCCGCGTCGCCGACTGACCGGCTTCACGGAGCGCAAATGGCTGCATCCCGACCGGGAATGCAGCCATTTGCGCTCCTCGAACGGGGTCAGAGGACCTTGGAGAGGAAGTCCTGGAGGCGCTCGTTCTTCGGGGCGCCGAACAGGTCGGCGGGCGTGCCCTCCTCGACCACGACGCCGCCGTCCATGAAGACCGTGCGGTCGGACACCTCGCGGGCGAAGCCCATCTCGTGCGTCACGAGCACCATGGTCATGCCGCCCTCGGCGAGGTCGCGGATGACCTGCAGCACCTCGCCCACCATCTCCGGGTCGAGGGCGCTGGTGGCCTCGTCGAACAGCATGATCTCCGGGTCCATCGCGAGGGCGCGCGCGATGGCCACGCGCTGCTTCTGCCCGCCGGAGAGCGAGGCGGGCTTCGCGTCCGCCTTCTCCGAGAGGCCGACGCGCTCGAGCAGCGACAGGGCGCGGTCGCGGGCCTCGGCCTTCGTCATGCGGCCGAGCTCGACGGGAGCCAGCGTGATGTTCTCCAGCACCGTCATGTGCGGGAACAGGTTGAAGTGCTGGAACACCATGCCGATGCGCTGACGCACCTCGTCCAGCTTCACGCTCTTGTCGGTGAGGTCGACGCCGTCGATGACGACGTGCCCCGACGTGGGCTCCTCGAGCTTGTTCAGGCAGCGCAGGAGCGTCGACTTGCCCGAGCCGGAGGGCCCGATGACCGCGATGACCTCGCCGTCCTCCACCGTGAGATCGATGCCCTTGAGCACCTCGTTGTCACCGAAGGACTTGTGCAGGTCCCTGACCTCGATCTTGCTCATGCGTTGGCCTTCCTCTCCAGGCGGTTCGCGAGCAGCGTCAGCAGCGTGATCACGACGAAGTAGATGATGGCGACGATCGTCAGCACCTGCGCCGACAGATACGTCGAGGCGATGATCTGGCGCGAGACGAACGTCAGCTCGGCGAGACCGATGACGCTGATGAGCGAGGTGTCCTTCAGCGTGATGATGCCCTGGTTCACGAACGACGGGATCATGATCCGGAACGCCTGCGGCAGCACGACCTTGCGCATCGTCTTCCAGTGGCTGAGACCCAGCGAACGCGAGGCCTCCGCCTGACCGGGGTCGACCGCCTGGATGCCGCCGCGGATGATCTCCGTCATGTACGCACCGGTGTTGAGCGACAGGGTGATGGCGCCGGCCACGAACGGGTCGAACTTCAGGTCGGGGATCAGCTGCGGGATGGCGAAGAACACGAAGAACGCCTGGATGAGGATCGGGGTCCCACGGAAGACGTAGACGTAGGCGGTGGCGATCCAGCGGAACGGCGCGAACTTCGACAGGCGCCCGAAGCCGAAGATGATGCCGAGGATGAAGGCCGCGATCACCGCGACGATCGTCGCGAGGATCGTGAGCCAGAGCCCCTGCATGAGGGCCGGCCAGTACTTGACCGCGACCGAGATGATGTCGGTGGGCTGCGCCTCCTGCTCACCCTCGCCCGTGGCGAGGTACGTGTCGACGATCTCGTCGTACTCGCCGGATTCCTGCAGGTTGGCGAGCCCGGCGTTGAACATCTCCAGGAGCTCGGCGTTCTCGCCCTTGTTGACCGCGAAGCCGTACTCGCCGCCGAGCGCGGGCTCGCCGACGAGGCGGAAGCCCGACCCCTGCTGGATGCCGTAGGCGAGGACGGGGAAGTCCTCGAAGTAGCCGACGGCCTGACCCGCCTTGACCGCATCGACCATGTCGGTCGTGTCCTGATAGGGGGTGATGCGGAAGCCGTACTCGTCGGCGTTCTCCTCGGCGAAGGTCTGCCCCTGCGTACCGGTCTTGACCGCGACGGTCTTGCCGTCCAGGTCGTCGAGGGACTGGATGTCGCTGGACTCGAGCACCCCGAGCTGCACGCCGCTGGTGAAGTACGGGTCGCTGAAGTCGAAGGTCTGCTGACGCTCCTCGGTGATCGACATGCCGGCCATGACGGCGTCGACCTGGTTCGACTGGAGCGCCTGCACGGCGGCGTCGAAGCCGAGCTGGCGGATCTCGACGTCGAAGCCCTGGTCCTCCGCGATCGCCCGCAGGAGGTCCATGTCGATGCCCACCAGGTCGCCGGACTCGTTCGTGAACTCGAACGGGGCGAAGGTGGTGTCGGTGCCGATGACGTAGGTCTGGCCGTCGTCGGCCGCGGTGGCGGGCGCGGCTCCGGCGAGCAGCGCCCCGACGGCGACGAGGGCGGCGAGCGCGGTCGCGCCGGCGGTGCGACCGAGGTGGCGCAGACGGCTCCGCGCAGAGGATGGATGGCGGCTCACGTCGAGTGCTCCTCGGGGGTTCGGAAGGGCGGCCCGGCGGCCGCCGACCATCCACCCTAACCCTGCGTGTCCTGCGCACCGGAATCCCGGCGGGGCAGGACGCCCCGCCGGAACCCGCGCGGACAGCGGCGTGTCGGGGTCGCCGCGGTCAGGCCGGAGGGGCCGTGACGACGGTCTCGTCCTTCCGATCCTGGCCGCGGAGGAACAGCGAGGCGACCAGCGCGACGAGGATCACACCGGCGGGCAGCAGCAGCGCCTGGGACATGCCGGCGGCGAAGCCCTCCGCGACCTGCGGGGGCAGCGCGCCGCTGCCCGTGCCGGCCGGAGCGTCGGCCAGACCGGGCAGGTTCGCCTCCAGCCGCGACTGCATGAACGCGGCGATCGAGGCAGAGCCGATGACCGAGCCGATGGTGCGGGTGGTGTTGTAGATGCCCGCACCGGCACCGGCCTGTCGCGGCGGCAGCTTGCGCGTGGCCGTGGTCGCCAGCGGCCCCCACATGCCCGCGTTGCCGATGCCCATCAGCGCGGACGGCAGCAGGAACATCAGGATCGGGGTGTCCATCGTGGTCAGGGCGGAGTACCAGACCAGGGCACCCGCGACGCAGATCAGGCCGGGGACGAGGATGATGCGCGGGTCGACGCGGTTGAGGATCTTCCCGGCGACCGGGGCGAGCACGCCCGACAGCACGGCCATCGGGATGAGCAGCATCGCCGCCTCGGTGGGGGTGAGTCCGCGCGCGGTCTGCAGGAAGAACATCATCGGCAGCGACATGCTCGTGACCGTGAAGCCGACCGCAGCGATCGCGACGTTCGCGCCGGAGAAGTTGCGGTCGCGGAAGAGGGCGAGCGGCACGAGAGGCTCACTGCGGGTGCGCGCCTGCTGCACGATGAAGAGCGCCAGCACCACGACGCCGGCGATGATGAGGCCCCAGACCGAGATCGGGCCCACGATGGTCCCCCAGTCGTACTTCTCGCCCTCCTGGAGCCCGAAGACGATGAGGAACAGCGCGAGCGCGCTGAGGACGACGCCGACGAGGTCGAACCGGTGCGGGTGCGTCTTCAGCTTTGGCACGAGGATCCAGGCGAGTACGAAGGCGACCACGCCGACGGGGAGGTTGACGAAGAAGATCGACTCCCAGCCGAAGCCGTCGACGAGCAGACCGCCCGCGAGGGGGCCGACGAGGGTGGCGACGCCGGCCGTGGCGCCCCAGAGGCCCATCGCCGCACCGCGGCGGTTCGGCGGGAAGGTCCGGGTGATGACGGCCATGGTCTGCGGCGTCATGAACGCGGCGCCGAGACCCTGCACGGCGCGGGCCGCGATCAGGCCCTCGAGCGTGGTGGAGAGTCCGCACCAGAGCGAGGCGAGGGTGAAGACGGCGAGGCCGATGAGGTAGATGTTCTTCGGGCCGAAGCGGTCGCCGAGTCGCCCGGTGATGAGCAGCGGGACGGCGTAGGCGAGCAGGTAGGCGCTGGTGACCCACACCACGTTGTCGAGGTTGTTGGTGTCGGGGTCGAGCGCGGTCTTGATCGCCGGGTTGGCGACGGAGACGATCGTGGTGTCGACGAGGATCATGAAGAACCCGATGACGAGCGCCCAGAGCGCGGGCCACGGGCTCTTCGGCGCGTGACCGGCGGCGAAGGGCCCCGTCTCGGGCCCCGAGGTCTGGCGGGAATCGGTCATTGCTGTGCAGCCTTTCGCTGAGCGCGGTAGCGGTCGGTGTCGTCGAAGGCGTCGGGACCCCAGCGGAGCTCGTCGCCGTCGAGGCGGGTGAGGAGAGAGTCGAGCCAGCGGAGCTCGGCGTCGAGCAGCGCCTCCTGGCGTTCGAGCTCGACGAGCACCTGTGGCGGGGCGCCCTTGGCGCGGGCGGCGGCGAGGCCGTCGTGGTGGCGCTGGTGCGAGGCGACGAGGGCGACCCGGCGCTCCTGCAGCAGCGCGACGGCGTCGGCGCGGTCGAGGTTGTGCGACTCGGCGAGGGCGACGCGGGCGTCGGTCTCACGGTCGATGCGGGGGAGGGCACGACGCACCCAGGCGATCACCGCCTCGCGACCGGCGTCGGTGAGGGTGTACGTCGTGCGCTCGGGGCGGTTGCCGTCGCGATCCGTGCCGACCTCGTCGAGCAGCCCGGCCCGCTGCAGCCGGGCGACCGTGTGGTAAAGCGTGCCGTTGGTGACGGTGATGAGCCGGTCGTCGTGGCGTGCGCGGAGCAACCGCACCATCTCGTACGGGTGCATGTCGCTCTCGCGGAGCAGCGCGAGCACCATCACCCCGAGCGGCGTGAGCGCCGCCACCACATCCCTGCTCTTCCCCACGCCTCTCCCCTGTCCTGCGCAAATAGTCCACATGGACTATACACCTGCACCTCCCCGCACGCGCGACCGGGATAATGGGCGGGTGAGCACACCGTCCGCAGGAAACGCGCAGGCCATCCCCGGGTGGCGACACCTCTACTCCGGGAAGGTCCGCGACCTCTACGCGTCCGAAGACCCGGGAGATACCCGCATCCTCGTCGTCGCGTCCGACCGCGTCAGCGCGTTCGACGTCGTGCTCTCCCCCGGCATCACCGACAAGGGCGCCCTGCTGACCCGCCTCAGCCGCTGGTGGTTCGCCCAGCTCGACGTGCCGAACCACCTCACGGACGGCGGCCTGCCGGAGGAGGTGGCCGACCGCGCCATGCTCGCCCAGTCGCTCGAGATGCTGCCGATCGAGTGCGTGGTCCGCGGGTACATCACCGGCTCCGGCTGGGCCGAGTACCAGGAGCACGGCACCGTATGCGGCATCGCCCTGCCGGCAGGCTTGCAGAACGGCGACCGGCTGCCCGAGCCGCTGTTCACCCCGGCCTACAAGGCGCCGATGGGCGAACACGACGAGAACATCACGTTCGACCGCGTCGTCGAGCTCGTCGGGGCGGACCGGGCGGCCGAGCTCCGCGACGCCTCGCTCGCGATCTACCGTCGTGCCGCGGCCATCGCCGAGGAGAAGGGCCTCATCCTCGCCGACACGAAGTTCGAGTTCGGGACCGACGCCGACGGCACCCTCCGCCTCGCCGACGAGGTCCTCACGAGCGACTCCTCCCGGTACTGGGACGCGGAGGCGTGGCGCACGGGGTCGACCCCGGCGGAGCGGATGGCGAGCTTCGACAAGCAGATCGTGCGCGACTGGCTCGCGGCGAACTGGGACAAGCAGGGCGAGCCCCCCGTGCTGCCCGAGGAGGTCGTGGCGCGGACGGCCGCCCGCTACCGCGAGCTCATCGATCGCCTCGGCGCCTGACGCCGCGCTCCCCGCCGCCGGGCGCACAGGGAAAACTCAGGAATCGGTAGTGTTGCTCCAGCACTCCGCCCCCGATCCCGAACCCTGAGGAGCCCGCATGGCTTTGTGGAAGCTGCACGGAAACGGCCGCACCGTCGAGCCCGGCGCCGTCGTCACCCCCGAGGAACGCCTGTCGTGGCCCGCGACCATCGCGATCGGCGCGCAGCACGTCGTCGCCATGTTCGGCGCCACGTTCCTCGTGCCGACGCTCACCGGCTTCCCGGTGTCGACGACCCTGCTCTTCAGCGGCATCGGCACGCTGCTCTTCCTCCTCATCACGAAGAACCAGCTGCCCAGCTACCTCGGCTCCTCGTTCGCGTTCATCGCTCCCATCACCGCGGCCGTCGCGGCGGGCGGCACCGGCTCGGCCCTCGCGGGCGTGGTCGCGGTGGGCGTGCTCCTCGCGGTCGTCGGCCTCGTCGTGCAGTTCGTCGGCCTGCGCTGGGTCGATGCGCTGATGCCCCCGGTCGTGGCCGGTGCGATCGTCGCGCTCATCGGGTTCAACCTCGCGCCCACCGCGTGGAGCAACTTCGCGCTCGACCCGGTGACGGCCACGATCACGCTCGTCGCGATCATCCTCTTCGCCGTGCTCTTCCGGGGCTTCCTCGGCCGCATCTCGATCTTCCTCGGTGTCGCCGTCGGCTTCCTCTGGGCGGCGTTCAACGGCTCGTTCGAGGTGCCCAACCCGCTCCGCGGCGACAAGACCCCGGCCGAGCTCATCGCGGACGCGCCTTGGATCGGTCTCCCGCACTTCCAGTTCCCGGACTTCGTCGAGCCCGGCACCTGGTCGACCATCGCGATGTTCCTGCCCGTCGTGCTCGTGCTCATCGCGGAGAACGTCGGCCACGTGCGCGGTGTCGCGACCATGACGGAAGACCCTGCGATCAACCGCCACACCGGCCGCGCCCTCATCGCCGACGGTGTCGCCACGACCATCGCCGGCGGCTTCGGCGGCTCGGGCACCACGACCTACGGCGAGAACATCGGCGTCATGGCTGCGACGCGCGTCTACTCCACCGCCGTCTACTGGGTCGCCGGTCTGTTCGCGATCCTCCTCGCGTTCTCCCCCAAGGTCGGCGAGGTGTTCAACTCGATCCCCGCGGGCGTGCTCGGCGGGGCGACGACGGCGCTCTACGGCCTCATCGGCATCATCGGCATCAAGATCTGGGTCGACAGCCGGGTCGACTTCTCGCGTCCGGTCAACCAGTACACCGCCGCCGTCTCGCTCGTGATCGGCATCGCCGGCTTCTCGATGCAGCTCGGCGACTTCGCGTTCGGCGGGATCGTGCTCGGCACGGTCGCGGCGCTGCTGATCTACCACCTGGGCAACCTCATCGCCCGGGCGCGCAAGACCGGCGCCGACGACCCGAAGCCTCTCGAGCCGGTCGGCCCCCTCGGCGGCGACCCCGCGTAACGCCCACATGCGGGACGGGTTTCGCCCCGCCCGCATCCCTCGAAGGCCCGTTTTCGCACTCGCACCGGTTGGTGGGGTGGAGCCCGAACGGAAAACGCCCCTTCCTCACACGAGGAGGGGGCGTTTTCGCACTCGCACGCGGGGGACGCTGCTCGGGGCAGCGGGTGCGGGATCGGAAAGGGGTGTGGGAGGGGTGTGGGAGGGGCGTTTTTGCACTCCGCACGCGGAGGGGACGGGACGGGGGACGGGAGGGGAGGGGGGTCAGGCGATCGTGGCGAGGAGGGCGTCGGCGGAGAGGATGGTGCCGGTGTCGGCGCGCGGGGTGAGGGTGCCGGCGCGGTGCGCGGTGACCGTGGTCTCCATCTTCATCGCGTCGAGGACGGCCACCGGGTCTCCCTCGGCCACCGTGGCGCCGTCGTCCACGAGCCACCGCACGAGCGTGCCCGGCGCGGGAACACGGAGCTCGGAGGGGTCCGCTGAGGGCACGGGTGCCGCGACGTCTCCCGTCGAGCGGCCGATGCCGGCCAGCAGCTCCGCCGGCAGGCCGAGCATCACGCGGCGGCCGTCGATCTCCACCGGGAACCGCTGCAGTCCGGCGGCCGGCGCGACCGCGGGGCGGGGCTGCGTCTCCAGAGCCGGGAGCAGCACCGTCTCGATCCACTGGGTGTGCACGGCGAAGGTGGCGGTCGCGAAGGCGGGATCGTCGATGGCGCGGAGGTCGAACGGGATCACCGTCGCCGGACCCTCGACCGCGAGCTCGCGCAGCGCCCGCCGCGCCCGCACGAGAGCCGCGTCCCTGCTGTCCGCGTGCACGATGAGCTTCGCGATCATCGAGTCGAACGCGGGCTGCACGGTGTCTCCGGCCTCGATGCCGCTGTCCCACCGCACGCCGGGTCCGCCGGGGATGCGGAGGACATCGACCCGTCCGGGGCTGGGCAGGAATCCGCGCCCGGGGTCCTCCGCATTGATGCGGAACTCGAACGCATGCCCGGTCGGCGCGGGGGTCTCGGTGAAGGACGGCCCGTCGCCGAACGCGATGCGGAACTGCTCGCGGACGAGGTCGGTGCCGGTGACCTCCTCGGTCACGGGGTGCTCGACCTGCAGGCGGGTGTTCACCTCGAGGAACGAGATCGTGCCGTCCGCGGCGAGGAGGAACTCGACCGTTCCGGCACCGCGGTACTGCACCTCGGCGCAGATCGCGCGTGCCGCGTCATGGAACGCGGTCCGCTGCGCCTCCGCGAGGCCGGGCGCGGGCGCCTCCTCGATGAGCTTCTGGTTGCGCCGCTGCATCGAGCAGTCACGGTCGCCCACGACGACCACGCCGCCGCGCCCGTCGCCGAGCACCTGCACCTCGATGTGCCGCGGGCTCTCCAGGAACCTCTCCACGAAGCACTCCCCGCGGCCGAACGCGGCGGTCGCCTCGCGGGTGGCCGCGTCGAAGGCGTCGGCGACCTCGGCGAGCTCGCGGACGACCTTGAGTCCGCGGCCTCCGCCGCCGAACGCGGCCTTGATCGCGATGGGCAGTCCGTGCTCCTCGGCGAACGCCACCGCCTCCTGTGGGCCGGACAGCGGCTGATCCGTGCCGGCGGCGAGCGGCGCGCCGACCTTCTGCGCGATGCGGCGCGCGGTCATCTTGTCGCCCAGTGCGTCGATGCTCTCCGGTGAGGGGCCGATCCAGACGAGTCCGGCGTCCTCGACGGCACGGGCGAACGCGGCGCTCTCGGAGAGGAAGCCGTAGCCAGGGTGCACGGCGTCGGCGCCGCTGCGGCGGGCCGCGTCGATCAGCGCCTCGACCGACAGATACGTCGTCGCCGCGGTGTCGCCACCGAGGCCGACCGCCTCGTCGGCGAGGCGCACGTGCAACGCGTCGGCGTCCTGGTCGGCGTACACGGCGACCGACGTGTACCCGGCCTCCGCGCACGCGCGGATCACGCGGACCGCGATCTCGCCGCGGTTGGCGATCAGCACTGTGGTCATGAGGTCTCCTTGACGGTGAAGCGCACTCGCACGCCCGGCGGGAGCTGGGCGGCGAGGTCGAGGCTGTGATCGGTGAGGGCGCCGATGATGGGGTAGCCGCCGGTGAGCGGGTGGTCCGGGAGGAACAGCACGGGCTGCCCGTCGGGCGGCACCTGGATCGCCCCGGTCACCGCTCCTTCGCTCGGCAGCTCCCCGCCGATCGCGCGTTCCAGGGGCACGTCGCCGTGCAGGCGGATGCCGACGCGGTCGGAGCGGGGCGTGACGGTCCACTCCTGCCCGGTGAGCGCCTCGACCCCCGCGGCGGTGAACCAGTCGTCACGGGGACCGAGGGTGATCTCCAGCGTGACGAGCTCCCCGGCCGCCGGGAGGGGTCGCGGCACGGGGTCCGGCGCGACGGCGGACACGGCGGCGTCGCCGATGAGGACGAGGTCGCCCGCGGCGAGCGGCGCGGGGCCGAGTCCGGCGAGCGTGTCGGTGGCGCGGCTGTCGAGCGCCGCGTCCGGGACGAGCCCGCCGCGGACCGCGATCACGGAACGGAGCCCGCGCTCCGGGTGCCCCAGCGTGAGCTCGTCGCCGTCGACGGTCGCGAACGGTGCACCGGGAAGGATCGTCCGGTCGACGCCATCCGCGTCGGTGAGCGTGAGCGGGCCGACGGCTCCGGTGACCGCGGCGACCCCGGCCCCGTGGAAGCGCAGCACGGCTCCCCCGACGCTCTCGAGCACGGCCGCGGCGGGCGGGTTGCCGACGGCGCGGTTCGCATCGCGCATCGCCACGCGGTCGGCGACGCCCGACGCGGAGACGC
Source organism: Microbacterium sp. BLY (assembly GCF_017939615.1). NCBI lineage: Bacteria > Bacillati > Actinomycetota > Actinomycetes > Micrococcales > Microbacteriaceae > Microbacterium > Microbacterium sp. BLY. The sequence goes on along the minus strand of NZ_JAGKSR010000001.1, from coordinate 1,232,370 downwards.
CCAGCGCGGCGAAGCCCGGGCGGCCGGCGTCCTGCACGAGGAGCTGCAGCGACGGCCGCACGATCTCGACCGCCGCGACGCCCTCCGGACGCGTCGTGCGCGGCGCGGCGGCGACCGCGGGCACGCCGGCGACCGACTCCCGCTCCGCACGCACGAAGCGCACGCGGCGGCCCGGCGCGAGCAGGGCGGGCGGGTCGCGATCGATGTCCCACATCTGCAGGTCCGTGCGGCCGATGAGCTGCCAGCCGCCCGGGCTCTCCCGCGGGTAGACGCCGCTGAACGCCCCCGCGAGCGCGACCGAACCGGCCGGCACCCGGGTGCGGGGCGACGACCGGCGGGGGACGTCGAAGAGCGGGTCACCGCTGACCGCGTATCCGAAGCCGGGGGCGAAGCCCGAGAAGGCGACCCGCCACTCGGCGGCGAGGTGACGGGCCACCAGCTCCTCCGCCGAGACGCCGAGCAGAGCGGCGGCCTCGTCCAGGTCCTCCCCGTCGTACCGGACGGGGACCGTCACCTCACCCGCGTCCGGCAGCGCCGCCGCGTCGACCTCGGTCGCGGCCAGCACCTCGGCGAGCGCGGCTGCCGACGTGCGGTGCGGATCGAAGCGCACGAGCACGGTGCGAGCACCCGGGATGCGCTCGACCACGTCGGGCACGTCGCTCCAGGCGAGGTTCAGCCGCATGGCCTGCGCGAGGTCGTCGGCCTCGACGAGGAGCGCGCTGTCGGAGGCGGTGAGGATGCGCATCAGACCCGGTACTCCGCATCCGGCACATCGGTGACGAACATGTAGCCCGGGGCGTGGGTGACCGCGAACGGCGGCTTCGAGGCCATGATCGCCGCCTGCGGGGTGACGCCGCAGGCCCAGAAGACCGGAATCTCGCCGGGGCGGATCTCCGGGGCGTCACCGAAGTCGGGCACCATCACGTCGGCGATGCCGAGGGAGGCCGGGTCGCCGATGTGCACGGGCGCGCCGTGCACGGCCGGGGTGCGTCCGGAGATCTGCACCGCATCGGCGACGCGATCCGCCGGGATCGGCCGCATCGAGACCACCATCTCGCCGCGCAACCGTCCCGCCGGGGTGCAGTCCACCGCCGTGCGGTACATGGGGACGTTGCGCCCGAGCTCCTGGTGACGGATCGGGATCCCGGCCTCCGCCAGCCCGGTCTCGAACGTGAAGCTGCAGCCGATGAGGAAGGCGACCAGGTCGGGGTGCTCGTCCCACGCCGCCGTCGCGTCGGAGACCTCTTCGACGAGCTCGCCGTCCCGCCAGATGCGGTAGCGGCCGATGTCGGTCCTGATGTCGCTGCCCGGCGCGAGGCGGGACTCCACCGCACCCTCCTCGATCACCTCGAGGACGGGGCAGGGTTTCGGATTGCGCTGCGCGTAGAGAAGGGTCTCGAAGGCCCAGTCGGCGGGCACCGCGATGAGGTTCGCCTGCGTCAGCCCCGGGGCGACGCCGCTGGTGGGGGCGGCGTGCCCCGCCCGGTGGGCGGCACGGGCGGCGCGCGCGTCGGCGAGCTGGGCGGGGGTCGCGAGCACGGCCATGTCAGGCTCCGGCGAACGGGGCGATGGTGATGCCCTCCGCCTGCAGCAGGCGCTTCGTCTCGGCGGCCATCGCGACCGATCCCGGGCTGTCGCCGTGCACGCAGATCGACTGCGCGGACACGGCCACGTCGGTGCCGTCGATCGCCCGGATCACGCCGTCGGCGGCCAGACGCACCATCCGCTCGGCCACCGCGGTCGGGTCGTGCAGCACCGCGCCCTCCTCGGTACGGGAGACGAGCTGCCCGTCGGGCTGGTAGGCGCGATCGGCGAAGGCCTCCGCCGCGACCGCGAGTCCGGCCCGTTCCGCGACGTCGAGCACGACGCCGCCGGCGAGGCCGAGCAGGACGAGCGACGGGTCGATCGCACGGATCGCGGCGACGACCGCCTTCGACTGCCGCTCGTCGCGGGCGATGGTGTTGTAGAGCGCGCCATGCGGCTTCACGTACGCGACCCGGCCGTCCACGGCCGCGGTGAGCCCGATGATGGCACCGAGCTGGTACTCCACGTGCGCCTGCAGGGTGGCCGCGTCGATGTCGACCTTCGTGCGCCCGAAGTTCTCGTAGTCGCGGTAGCCGGGGTGGGCGCCGATCACGACCCCGCCCGCGACCGCCGCGGCGAGGGTCTCGCGGATGCCCTCCGGGCTCCCGGCGTGGAACCCGCACGACACGTTCGCGCTCGTGACGATGTCGAGCATGCTCGCGTCGTCGCTGACGATCCGGTCGACGACGTTCTCGCCGAGGTCCGAGTTCAGATCGATGGTCGCCATGTCACGCTCCGATTCCGAGGAAGGCGAAGATGGGGCCGATCGAGACGGCGCCCATGTACCAGGTGAGGGCGGTCACGACCGTGCCCGCGATGAGCAGCCACATCGGGTACTTGCGGTCGCCGAGCAGGTCGCGGCGGAACCAGCCGATGTACATGAACACCGTCAGGCCGATGGGGAGGATAAGGCCGTTGAAGCCGCCGACGAACACGAGGATCGCGGCCGGGGCCGTGCCGATCGCGAGGTAGACGCCGAGGGACACGACGATGAACGCGACCGTGGCGAGCTGCAGCGGCCAGCCGCCGCGGAGCTTCGCGGTGAAGGTCGACAGGAAGGTCGCCGAGGTGTACGCGGCACCGATGACCGAGCTGATCGCGGCGGCCCAGAAGATCGCGCCGAAGATCCGCAGGCCGGCGTCGCCGAGCACCGCACCGAACGCCTGCCCGGCCGGGTTGGCGGCCTGCGAGGAGAGGTCGAGCGCCACCCCGGAGGCCACGACGCCGAGGATCGCGAGGAACAGCACGTAGCGCATGATGCCGGTCACGAGGATGCCGTTGGCCGCGGCGCGCATGACGGGCTTCGCGTACTGCGGGCCCACGTGGCCGGAGTCGAGGTAGCGGTGCGCGCCGGAGTAGGTGATGTAGCCGCCGACCGTGCCGCCGACGATGGTGGTGATGGTGGCGAAGTTGAGCTGGTCGGGCACGAAGGTCTGCCGCAGGGCGTCGCCGACGGGCGGCTGGGCGATGAGGGCGACGACGAGGGTCATCACGATCATCCCGATACCGAGGACGATGAGCACGATGTCCATCACCTTCCCGGCCTTCTTGACGAGGAAGATGATGATGGCGAGGGCCGCGGTGAGCGCGCCGCCGATCTTCGGGTCGATCCCGAGCAGCGCGTTGAGGCCGAGCCCGCCGCCGGCGATGTTGCCGATGTTGAACGCGAGCCCGCCGATGACGACGAGCACGGCGATGACGTGGCCGGAGAACGGGATGGCGCTGTTGGCGAGCTCGCCGGCGCGCTTGCCGGACGAGGTGATCATGCGCCAGATGTTCAGCTGCACGGCGATGTCGACGAGGATCGACACGAGGATGGCGAAGGCGAACGCCGCCCCCATCTGCGCGGTGAACGTCGCGGTCTGGGTGATGAAGCCGGGGCCGATGGCGCTGGTCGCCATGAGGAAGATTGCGCCGATGACGGCACTGCGGCCGGCGCGCTTCTTCGCGTGGGCGGCGCGGGCTTCGTCCTCGGGGGTGAGGGCGGGGGCGGACTGCTCGGACATAGGGGGGGGTCCCATCGTCGTTGGTGGGTGTCGGGTGACCCCCAGTGTAGAACGGACAGAACCCGATTGTTCAACAATCATGTTTCCGTCGTGCTACAGCGCGGTTGCTTTCGTGTGATCATCGCGAGGCGTGGCCCCTACGATGAAGGCATGAACCAGCAGGGCCCGCTCGCCGACGTGCTCCGTCAGCGCATCATCGACGGCGACGTCGCCCCGGGTTCCCGGCTGTCCGAGTCGGCGCTGGCCGAGAGCTTCGACGTCTCGCGCAACACGCTGCGCGAGGCCTTCCGGGTGCTCGCGGAGCAGGGCCTCGTCGCCCATGTCCCGCACCGCGGGGTGTCGGTCGCCTCCCCCTCGATCGCCGACGTCATCGACATCTACCGCGCGCGCCGGGTCATCGAGTGCACGGCTCTCCGGCAGTCCGAACCCGAGCATCCCGCCGTGCAGCGCATGACCGACGCGGTCGCCGCCGCCGAAGCCGCCGTGGCCGGGGTCTCGGCCGACGACACCTCCGCCTGGCGCGCGGTCGGCAGCGCGAACATGGCGTTCCACGTCGCCCTGGTCGACCTCGCCGACAGCCCGCGCCTGGCCCGCACCTACCGGAACGTCGCCGCGGAACTCCGGCTCGCCTTCCTCAAGATCGACGACCCCCGCGCGCTGCACGAGCCGTTCGTGCGCAAGAACCGTGCGGTCCTCGACACCTTCCTCTCCCGGGGCGCCGAGGCGGGCGCGGCGGAGCTGGAGCGCTACCTCGTGCAGTCGGAGCGCGTCGTGCTCGGGGCGTTCGCCCGCATGCATCTGGACTGACCGGCACCGACCGCTCAGGGGGCGTCGGTGCGCAGCGCCGCCGTCGCCCGCGGTCGCGGCTCGCCGGGCGCCGGAGGCCGCGCTCCCGGCAGCGGGGTCGCGGGCTCGGGGAGCCCGTACCGGCGGTGCAGCCAGCGCCGCGCCTCCTCGAGTGGGTACGAGTCGCCGTACACGCAGTACTTCACGAAGATCCCCTCGAGCGTGCTGCGCAGCATGACCTCCTCGAGCGCCGGGTCGTCGGCCCCCCGGGCCTGGAACACCGCCCGCACCGCATCCTCCGCCGCCGTGGTGCCCGCCGCGTGACGCTGCTCCGACTCCGCGAACAGCCGATGCGTCAACGGCTGCTGCTGCATCGCGAGCACCGTGCGCTGCAAGGGCATCGCGAACGCGGTGGCCCCGAGCACGCCGTCGATGATCCCGGCGAGCATCTCGTCGGGCTCGCCCTGTACCTGCGCGAAGCCGAGCACGGTCTCGAACCAGCGGTCGATCACCGCGCCGATGAGCTGATCCTTGCCGCCGAAGTGGTAGTTGACCAGCCCCTGCGCGACGCCGGCGCGGCGGGTGATCTCGGCGATGCCGGCCCCGGCGACCCCTCGTTCGCTGAAGACCTCGATCGCCGCCTGGAGGATGATCTCGCGCGCACGCTCGCGTGCGCGACGGTTCTGCTCGTCGGATCGCGCCATGCGCCGTCCTCCTCCCGGGATCGGCGGAATTCCCTTGTCGGCCGTCTCGGGATAGATTAATAACTGAATGCTCGTTCAACCTACGGAGGGTGCGAGCACTCGCGGCGCGGGGATACGCCGCATCGGGCCACGGACGCGTCGTTCGACCGACGGAGGGGGCGGCGAAGCCGCGTCCGTGGCCACCTCGACGTCCGGTGTACGACCACGGACCGACGACCCGTCGCGCGGGTCCTCCCGGCGGCGCGACCTCCGGAGACCCTCGTGCAGGACCTTCGTGCAGACCGGGATTCCGATATTTCTGACCTGAGGACAGAAAGCGGAGCACCGGCCGTGTCGCGCCTTGACCCTCGCGAATCCGCGACGTTACCGTGAGCGGGCTTCGGCCCCCGGACGGCGGCGACGCCACCGACCGCACCGGAGCCCGCTCGCCCACCGGACGCGCGGCACCGCTCAGATCGAAGAGGATCTTCCATGCGATTCACCAGAAAACTCGCGCTCGCCGCCACCGCGGCGGCCGCGCTCAGCCTCAGCGCGGTCATCCCCGCCACGGCCGCAACTCCGGACGACGCCGCGCCCTCGTACCAGGAGTTCGCGGCCTCGACCTATCGGGACGTCGACGGCAGCTACGTCGTCAACGGCGATGAGGTGATCTCGAACAAGAAGGAGCTGCGCGAGTTCTACGACCGCCTCGTCGGACCGGAGACCCCCATCGACGGGCTCATCGTCAACACGGTCAACAACATCGACGACAAGTGGTCGGCCTCCCAGGTGGCGAATCTGACCTACTGCGTGAGCACCAAGTTCGGCAGCCGCCATGCGGACGTCGTCCGGGCGATGGAGGGCGGCGCCGCCCTCTGGGAGTCCGCCTCCTCCCGGATCGACTTCCGCTACGTGAGCAGCGCCGACGCCAACTGCACGACGCGCAACAACGCCGTCGTGTTCTCGGTGGAGCCCGTGCAGACCACGCAGTACATCGCCCGCGCCTTCTTCCCCAGCACGCCCGCGCGACAGCAGAACGTCCTCATCGACGACTCGATCTGGAGCGCCGGGGCCTGGACCCCGACCAACGTCCTCGGCCATGAGCTCGGCCACGTCCTCGGGTTCCGTCACGAGCACACCCGGCCGGAGGCGGGCACGTGCTTCGAGGACAACAACTGGCGCCCGCTCACGCCGTACGACTCGTCGTCGATCATGCACTACCCGCAGTGCAACGGCAGTTCGGCCGACCTGTCGATGACCGCCGCCGACCGCGCCGGCGTCGTGTCGCTCTACGGCAACTGACCCCGCCGGAACAGTCGTTCCGACACCCCTCGAGGCCCGGTCGCGCGCGACCGGGCCTCGTTCGTGCGTGGCGGGTGGACGTCAGGCGGAGCCGCGGACGACGAGCTCGGTCGGCAGGATCGTCGTGCGCGGCGGGTCCTCTCCCGCGAGCCGGGACAGCAGCACCTGCGTCATCGCCTCGCCCTGGGCGTACATGGGCTGCCGCATGGTCGTCAGCGGCGGATCCGTGGTCGATGCGACGGACGAGTCGTCGAAGCCGACGATGGCGATGTCCTCCGGGACGCGCACGCCGGCGGCCCGCAGGGCGGTGAGCGCACCGCGGGCCATGAGGTCGCTGGCGACGAAGATCGCGTCGGGCCGCCCCTCCGCCAGCAGCCGCCGGGCCGCCTCAGCGCCGCTCGCCTCGCTGTAGTCGCCCTCCTCCACCGCGAACGGCGTGAGCCCGGCCGCGGAGAGCGCGGCGCGGAAGCCCTGGACGCGGTCGGTGGACGACACCATCGTGAGCGGACCGGAGATGGTGGCGATGCGGGTACGACCGATGTCCACGAGATGCTGGGTGGCGACCCGGCCGCCCGCGACGTTGTCGACGTCCACCACGTAATCTCCCGCGCCACGGCGCACGGGGCGTCCGCCGTAGACGACGGGGACCGCGTCCGCGATCCGGTCCACGAACGCGTCACTCGTGTGGTGCGACACGATGAGCGCGCCGTCGACCGCGCCGTTGCGCACGAAACTCGTCATCTTGTCGCCGGGATCATCACTCGCGATCAGCAGATTCAGCAGATAGTCGGAGCGGCGCAGCGCCCCGGTGATCCCGGCCACGATGGCCGCGAAGAACGGGTCGCCGAAGAAGCGCGTCGTGTCCTCCGGGACGATGAGGGCGATCGCATGCGTCTGCCGGGACGCGAGCGATCGGGCGGCGCGGTTGGGCACGTAGTTGAGTTCGTCGATCGCGGCGCGCACGGCGGCGAGCGCCTCGGGACTGACCGCCGTCGAGCCGTTCACGACCCGCGACACCGTCGACCGGGAGACCCCCGCCGTCGCCGCGACCTCTTCGATGGTCGCCCGGGGGGACATCACCGCATGCTCTCTTCCATGGCCCCATTCTTCCCGCTGATCCGAATCGCGCAAATGACCCGGTTCCGCCCCCGGAGGCCGCGCATCGAGGGATTCGAAATCGTCAGAGCGACCGGGCGGCGATGATGCGGGCGTACTCGCGGCCGGAATCCTTGACCGTCCGCTCCTGGGTGTCGTAGTCCACGCGGACGATCCCGAAGCGCTTGTCGTACCCCCACGCCCACTCGAAGTTGTCGAACAGGGACCAGTAGAAGTAGCCGCGGACGTCCACGCCACTGTCCCTGGCGTCCAGGACGGCGTCGAGGTGCGCGCGGAGGAACGCGGTGCGGTCGGCATCGGGCACCCGCTTCTCGCCGCCTTCCTCCACGACGGTGTCGTCGTAGGCCGCGCCGTTCTCGGTCACCGAGAGCACCACGCCCGCGGGCTCGGCGTACTCGGTCCAGAGCCGCTGCAGCAGTCGCGTGAGCCCCTCCGGCTGGACCTCCCAGCCCTGGGCGGTCCGCGGCAGCCCGCGCTCGACCGCGTGGATGCCCTCGTGCGAGGGATACGGACTCCGGGTCACGTGCGCCGTCTCCGGACCGCTCGACACGGTGGCGTCGTCGGGGCCCGTGCCGGACACGAGATCGCCGTGGTAGTAGTTCACGCCCTGCGTGTCGATGGGCTGCGCGATGGTCTCGAGGTCGCCGTCGTGCACCGCCGCCTCGAACCGCGCGACCGCGTCCGGGTCCACCGCGCGGATGTCCTCCACGGTGTCGGCGGGGTAGGCGCCACGGTAGATGGGGTCGAGGAACCAGCGGTTGAACTGGCCGTCCAGCCGCCGGGCCGCGTCGACATCCGCAGGGTTCTGCGGGTCGGCGGGGTCGGCCACCGTGTGGTTCAGCGTGATGCCGAGGTTGAGGGAGGCGTCACGACCGCGGAGCTCCCGCACCGTCGCGCCGTGTGCGAGCAGCAGGTGGTGCGAGGCCAGCAGCCCCTCGGCGACGCTCGTGTGCCCTGGCGCGTGCTCGCCTCCGGTGTAGGAGAGGAAGGACGAGCACCACGGCTCGTTCAGGGTCGTCCACACGTCCACCCGGTCACCGAGGGCGTCGTGCATCGTGCCCGCGTACTCCAGGAAGCGGTCGACGGCGTCGCGGTTCGTCCAGCCGCCGACTTCCTGCAGGGCCTGCGGCATGTCCCAGTGGTACAGCGTGAGCCACGGCAGGATGTCGGCCGCGAGGAGCTCGTCGACGAGGCGGTTGTAGAAGTCGACCCCGGCCCGGTTGACCGCGCCGCCGTCGGGGCGCACCCGCGACCACGAGGTGGAGAAGCGGTACGTCTGCAGACCGAGCTGCTTCATGAGGGCCACGTCCTGCGGAGACCGGTGGTAGTGGTCGCACGCCACATCCCCGTCGTCGCCGCCGACCACGACCCCGGGCACCCGGCAGAAGGCATCCCAGATGGACGCCGTCCGTCCGTCCTCGAAGGCGGCCCCCTCGATCTGGTAGGCCGCGGTCGCCGCGCCGAAGAGGAAGTCCGAGGGGAAGGCACGCGTCATAGAGGTCATCCTTTCACCGCGCCCGCCATGATGCCACTGACCAGCTGCCGGCCCGCGAGCACGAAGAGCACGAGGAGCGGAAGGGTCGCGAGCACCGCGCCGGCGAGCACGATCGAGTAGTCGATGTAGTACCCGGACTGCAGCTGGCTGAGCGCCGTCTGCAGCGTCGGGTTCTGGGGGGAGAGCACGATCAGGGGCCAGAGGTAGTCGGTCCAGGCGGTCATGAACGTGAAGAGTCCGAGGATCGCCATGGCCGGCCGCGCCGCGGGCACCCCGACGGTGAGGAAGGTGCGGGACTGGTTCGCGCCGTCGACCCTGGCGGCCTCGATGAGCTCGTCCGGGATCACGTCCACGAGGTACTGCCGCATGAAGAACACCCCGAACGCGGTGACGAGGGTGGGCACGATGACCGCACCGATCGTGCCGGTCCAGCCCAGTTCGCGCATCAGCATGAACAGCGGGATGATGCCGAGCTGCGTGGGGATCGCCATGGTCGCGATCACGAACACCATGAGACCGTCGCGTCCGCGGAACCGCAGCTTCGCGAACGCGTAACCGGCGAGGGTCGAGAACGTCACGACGGAGATCGTGATGATCGCCGAGATGAGGAACGAGTTGCCGAGCGCGAGCCAGAACGGGATCGCGTCGAACACCTTCGCCGCGTTCGCGAGGAAGTTGCCGCCGGGGATGAGGGGCAGGGTCTCACCGCGCGTGGCGTTCGTCCCGCTCGCGACGACGAACGACCACCACAGCGGGTAGGCGCCGCCGATGATGAAGGCCGCGAGGAGTCCGTAGGTGAGGAACCCGGGGCGGCTGCCGAGGCCGGCACTCCCGCTCGCGGCACCGCGCCGGCGGCGGATGCGCTCCGGCACGCTGAGGGCTTGGGTGGCGGTCATCGCGCCTCCTCCTTCCCGGTCGGGCGGATGCGGCGTCGGGCCGCGCGGGTCTTCGGGGCGTCTCCCGTGGCGATGCGCCGGGAGAGGAGGAAGTTGATCAGGCCGATGGCGACGATGAGCAGGAAGAGCAGGATCGCGACGGCCGACGCCTCCCCCAGGTTGCGGCGGAAGAACGCCAGCTCCCAGAGGAACAGCACGGTGGTCTGGAACTGCCGGTCGCTGCCGCCGATGCCGCCGGCGGTCGAAACGTCGAACAGGCGCGGTTCGGCGAAGATCTGCAGCCCGCCGATGGTCGCCGTGATGATGACGAAGATCAGCGTCGGGCGGATCGTGGGGATCGTGATCGCGAAGAACCGGCGCACGGCCCCCGCCCCGTCCAGCGCCGCCGACTCGTAGAGATCGCGGGGCACGGCCTGCATCGCGGCGAGCAGGATGAGGGCGTTGTAGCCGGTCCAGCGGAAGTTCACCATGACGGCGATCGCGATGTGCGACAGGAACGTGTCGTGCTTCCACTGCTGATCGGCGATGCCGACGAGGTTGAGGAGGTTGTTGGCCAGCCCATCCGCCTCGTTGAAGATGCTGGAGAAGATGATGGCCACGGCCACCGGCGTCACGACGAACGGGATGAGGACGCTCATCCGCCAGAACGTCGGAGTGCGCAGCCCGCGGTCCAGCAGGTACGCGATCACCAACGCGACGGCGAGCTGCGGGATGGCCGAGAGCAGGAAGATGCTCAGCGTGTTCCGGATCGAGTTCCAGAACATGCCGTCGCCGAGGATCGCGGCGAAGTTGCCGAGTCCGACGAAGGGCCCCTCGCCCTTCAGCAGGTCCCACTCGTGCACCGCGACCCACACCGTGTACAGCAGCGGGAACAGGCCGATGAGGCCGAACAGGAGGAAGAACGGGGAGATGTAGAAGTACGGCGACGCGCGGTGGTCGAAGCGCGAGAGGCGGGTGCGCCAGGAGCGGCGCGGCGGGGAATCCGACGCGGCGGAGGCGGCGGCCTGCTGCTCCGCGGGCGGGGCGGTGAGGGTCATGGGCGTGTCCTTAGCCGGGCTTCGACAGGCTCAGCCACCCAACTCTTGTGGGTCGCTGAGCCTGTCGAAGCGGAGATGATCAGCCGACGAGGTCGTTCAGCAGGCCGATCGCCTGGTTCCAGGCACCTTGCGTGTCGGTCTCACCGCGGTCGAGCGCGCTCAGCGCCGGGCCGAACACGTTCTCCTGGATCACCGAGTCATCGGCGCCCTTGAACTGCGCGACCACGCCCTTCGCCCGCTCGGCGAGGATGGCACCGGTCGGGGCGTCATTGAAGAACGCGTTGGGCGTGGCGTCCGCGGCGAGGGACTCCTGCGCCTTGACCGTCGACGGGAAGTTGCCCGCGGCGGCGGACTGCTTCACCTGCTGCTCGGGCTGCGTCAGCCAGTCGGCGAGCTCGGCCGCGGCCTCCTTGTGCGCCGACGACTCCGGGATCGAGAGGAATGCGCCGCCCCAGTTGGCCGCGCCTCCGGGGAAGACATCCGCGAAGTCCCAGCCGGTCGACGCGTCGCCGCCGCCGGCCTCGACCTGGCCCTGCACGACACCGAGCATCCACCCGGGGCAGACGAAGGTCGCGAAGGTGCCGTCGACGAACGACTTGCCGCCGTTCCAGTCCCACGCGGTCTGCGCGGCGGACTGGCCGCCTTCGGTCGCGGCGCCGAGCAGCTCGAAGCGCTCCTGCAGCTCCTTGTTGCCCTCGACGTTGAGCGTGCCGTCGGACGTGTAGTACCCCTCGTCGAGCTGGTTGACCATGGCGTTCCAGACGAAGCCGGAGTGGTCGTACCAGGCCTTGCCGGTCTTGGCCGTGTAGTCGGCGCCGACCTGGAAGTAGTTCTCCCAGTCGCCGTTGAGGAGCTCGGCGACCGACTCGCGGTCGCTGGGCAGCCCCGCAGCCTCGAAGGCGGCGCCGTTGTAGCAGATGCCGCTCGGGCCGATGTCGGTGCCGTAGCCGATCACGCGCCCCTCGGCGTCGGTGGCCTGGCCGTACTTCCAGTCGACCCAGTCGTCCTTGCGGTCCTCGATGCCGTAGTCGCGCAGGTCGACGAAGGTGTCGGAGACGTCCATGATGGCGCCGAGCCAGCCCTCCTCGATCGCGACGATGTCGCTGAGGCCGGAGCCGGCGGCGATCTTGGTGAAGGCGTCGGTGCGGGCGTTGCCGCCGGTGTCGATGTTGGTCGCCTCGATCTTCACGTTCGGGTGCGCCTTCTCGTACTCCTCGTAGAGGTCTTCGTAGCCGAAGGTGCCGAAGGTGGTGATGGTCAGCGTGACGTCCTCGTCGGCGTTGGCGTCGCCGTCGCCGCCGGTGTTGCCGGAGCAGCCGGCCAGGGCGAGGGCGGAGACGGATGCCACGGCGGCTGTCGCCAGGATCCGGGTGCGGGCACGTGAGTTCACGGTTCACTCCTTTGTGGGTTCGTGCGGTGGTGGTGCTCGGGATCGCATGGGAGCGCTCCCACACGTTGTCGTGAACTCTATGGGAGCGCTCCCACAGTGTCAAGCACGTGCCGTCCCGGCTGGTTCGCGTTCACAACTCAGGAGAACCGGCGCCCCGTCCCGCCTCTCGGCCGCTATCCGCCCATCGCCTACGGATTCTCCTGAGTTGTGAACGCGGCGTACCCTTGACCGGTGCCCGAAGCCACACTCTCCCCTGCCCTCACCCGCGCCGAATCCCTGATCCGCAGCATCCCGGACTACCCGGAGCCCGGCATCATCTTCCGCGACATCACGCCGCTCCTCGCCGATGCCGAGGCCCTCCGTGCGACGACCGAGGCGATCATCGAGCCCTTCGCGGGCCAGTTCGACGTGGTGGCGGGCATCGAGGCGCGCGGATTCATCCTCGCCGGCGCGGCCGCCATCGCCGCGGGCGTCGGGCTCATCCCCATCCGCAAAGCGGGCAAGCTCCCGCGCCCGGCGGCGTCCGTCGACTACGCCCTCGAGTACGGCACGGCGACCATCGAGATGCACGACGATCTGCCCGCCGGATCCCGCGTCCTCCTCATCGACGACGTGCTCGCCACGGGCGGCACCCTCGCCGCCGGGCGGCAGCTCGTCGAGCGCCTGGGCAGCCACGTCGCCGGCATCTCGGTCCTGTTCGAGATCGACGGCCTCGGCGGCCGCGAGGCGATCGGCGACCTCCACACGGTCTTCCACTCCTGACCCCGACACTCCTGATCCCGAGGCCCCGCTTTCTCGCCGACACCCCGGCGTGGCAGCGGGGTCCGGGCGAGAGTCCGGGGTCTCGGCGGAGTATCGGCGAGCGGTAGACTGAACCCGCCCGTCCGCCCGCGACTCTTGGAGCCGTCATGCCCACCATCGTCGTCGACGTCATGCCGAAGCCCGAACTGCTCGACCCGCAGGGGAAGGCCGTCTCCGGCGCCTTCGCCCGCCTGGGCGTCGAGGGCTTCACCGACGTCCGCATCGGCAAGCGCTTCGAGCTCACGGTCGAGGGCGAGGTCACCGACGAGGTGCTCGCCGAGGCCCGCCGCCTCGCCGACGAGGTGCTGTCGAACTCCGTGATCGAGGACGTCGTGGGCGTCGAGGTGGCGGAGTGACCGTCCGCATCGGCGTCGTCACCTTCCCCGGCTCGCTCGACGACGTCGACGCCCAGCGCGCCGTGCGCATCGCGGGCGCCGAGCCGGTCGCCCTGTGGCACGGCTCGCACGACCTCGAGGGCGTCGACGCGCTCGTCCTCCCCGGCGGGTTCAGCTACGGCGACTACCTGCGGGCGGGCGCCATCGCCGCGCTCTCGCCGATCATGGCCGAGGTCAAGGACGCCGCCGCGAAGGGCATGCCCGTCCTCGGCATCTGCAACGGCTTCCAGATGCTCGTCGAGGCGCACCTGCTGCCCGGCGGCCTGATCCGCAACAACCACCAGCATTTCGTGCGCCGCGACCAGAAGCTCACGGTCGAGAACGCCGACACCGCCTGGACCAACGCCTTCCGCACCGGCCAGGAGATCATCATCCCGCTGAAGAACGCGGACGGCGGCTACATCGCCGATGAAGAGACGCTCGACCGCATCGAGGGCGAGGGCCTCGTGGCCTTCCGCTACGCCGGCGTCAACCCGAACGGCTCGCTGCGCGACATCGCCGGCCTGACGAACGAGGCCGGCAACGTCGTGGGCCTGATGCCGCACCCCGAGCACGCCACCGAGCCCGGCTTCGGCCCGGACACCGCCGCCGCGATGCGCAGCGGCGTGGACGGCCTCGACTTCTTCACCAGCGCGATCGCCGCCGTCGCCCGCGTCGCCGCCTGACACCTCCTCGACCCACCCCTCTGTGTGCGTGCCACCCCGGTACGGACGCGCGAAAGGGGCCGGGGCGACCGCAGGAGGCCGGGTCGACGGACGAGGTCAGGGGAGACGGAACGGGTTGTCGCCGATGGCCGCGAGCAGGTACCAGGCCGTCGTGCCGGTGTGCAGGCTCGCGTAGTACAGGTCGCCGAAGCCGGAGTCGAGTCCGTCGGTCGAGGTCGCGACGATGCCCTTGCCGTCGCCGTTCGCCGCGTCGCGCTGCACCAGGCGGATATCGGCCAGCAGGTCTTCCGCGCGGGCCTGGTCGCCGGCCGCCGCGCGCTCCTGCAGCGCGAGCGCGAGGTGTCCGCTGCCCTCGAACCATACTTTCGACACGTCCACGTCGCTGATCGCGGGACCACGGTAGGGACCGTCCTGCGCGATGAGGTGCGCGAGAGTCCAGTCGATCGATGATCCGAAGCGGGCGTCCCCGGTGCCGAGGAGGCTCCACGTCTGCGCATCGAGCGGGATCGGACGCGTGTTGATCGTGCTGCCGTCGAGCAGCGTCCCGGTGTCGACGTGCCCGTCGGCGCTCTGCATCGCCGCGACGAACCCCGCGGCGACCGTCGCGCGTTCCGCCCAGACCTCGTCCCCTGTGAGCTGAGCGAGCTGGGTGAAGAACCCGGCACAGTCGCTGTTGTGCTCCGTGGACTTCCATTCCAGCGGGACTCCGGCGTCGGTCTCCCCGCCGGTGTAGCCGTAGGGCGCCCGGATCATGTCGGCCGTGTGGTCCTGGATCCACTCGGCGATGCGCACCGCGCCGTCGAGGTACTTCGACTCCCCCGTGGCATGGAAGAGCCGCGCCAGAGCCATGCCGGCCCACGCCTGGTTGCCGGTGAACGTGCCGGGTCCGGTGATCTCCGCGCGCCCCTGACGGATGCCGTGCGGCTCGTACGAGGTGCGGACGCGGCCGTCGCCGATCGGGTCGTGCTGCTGCACGAAGAGCAGGGTGTCTGCGACGGCCCGGGCACGGCGGAGGTCGTCCGGCAGACCGCGCGCGGTGTAGGCGATCACGACGAGCGCGTCGTCGTAGACGAAGGAGGGGGTGAAGTCCCAGGTGGGCGTGGTGAAGAAGCCGCCCTCGTAGCTCCGGGGAAGGCACCGGCCGGCGTCGTCGCAGAACTCGTCGACCCGCGCATCGAGGAACTCGTACGCGAGCGCGACCGACGCGGCGGGATCCGTCACCGGGTCCGCGGCCGGCTGGTTCCGTGCCGCGAACGCGTCCGAGACGGCAGGAGCCGCGCCGACCAGGACGACTCCGGCGACGAGCGCGGCGGCGAGCGCCCAGGGCGCGGATCGGCGGGCGGAAGCGGACATCACGACCTCTCGACGGCAGCGCCCCCGGGGGACATGCCGCACGCGACACGGGGGATGTTCGCAACCCTGTCATGACAGGGCGGGAGGAGGGAAGTGTCTTTCGTCCACATGCGCGTGTACCAAAGCGTGCCGAAGGGTGCAAGGCGTTTGCCGGACCGGCGAGACGCCGCGCACGATGGTCGTCCCGTCCCCGACCTCCCGGAAAGGACACCCATGTCCCGCGATCAGTACACGTTCACCAACCCGGTCGAGCTCTACGCCGACATCCAGCCGCAGAAGCAGCACATGCGGGAACCCGGACTCGATGCGGATCTCACCCCGAAGGCCGACCTCGGCGAGGAGTCGTACCGCGGCACCGGTCGACTGACCGGTCGCAAGGCGCTCATCACCGGCGGCGACTCGGGCATCGGGGCGGCCACGGCCATCGCGTTCGCCCGCGAGGGGGCCGACGTCGCGATCTCCTACCTCCCGGAGGAGGAACAGGATGCGAGCCGCATCGCCGACATCCTGCGCGAGGCGGGTGTCACCGTCGCCACCATTCCCGGTGACCTCCGCGATCCCGAGTACTGCCGCACGCTGGTGGCCGAGGCCGTCGCGGCGCTCGGCGGGCTCGACATCCTCGTCAACAACGGCGGCAAGCAGGTGTTCCAGGAGTCGCTCACCGACGTGACCGACGAGCAGTTCGACGACACGTTCAAGACGAACGTGTACGCGATGTTCTGGATCACGAAGGCCGCCCTCCCGCACCTCCCCGCCGGCTCGACGATCATCAACACGACCTCGATCCAGGCCTACTCGCCGTCCGACATCCTCGTCGACTACGCCTCGACGAAGTCGACCATCAACGCGTTCACCAAGGGCCTCGCCCAGCAGCTCGCGCCGAAGGGCATCCGCGTGAACGCCGTGGCTCCGGGACCGATCTGGACCCCGCTGCAGCCGAGCGACGGGCAGCCGCAGGAGAAGATCGCGCAGTTCGGCGAGGACACGCCCCTGGGCCGGATGGGTCAGCCCGCCGAGCTCGCCCCCGCCTACGTCTTCCTCGCCTCCCCGGAATCGAGCTACGTGCTCGGCGAGACCCTCAACGTCAACGGCGGCATGCCCACGCCCTGACCCTCGTCATCCGTCGACCCACCCCCTTGCGTTCCTTCCGGCCCGTGCCGGCCGTACGGAAGGGGGTGGGTCGGACGGAAAGGGGTGGGTCGGCGGGAGGGGCGGGAGTGTAAGCGTTTGCAGTAGCCTGATCGCATGGCACAGCTCGAACAGTTCGCAGCCCCCGGTTCCGAGTGGTGGCGCAGCGCCGTCATCTACCAGATCTACCCCCGCTCCTTCGCGGACGCCTCGGGCGACGGCATCGGCGACCTCCCCGGCATCACGAAGCGCCTCGATGCCCTGCAGGAACTGGGTGTCGACGCGATCTGGCTGAGCCCGTTCATGACGAGTCCGCAGCGCGACGCCGGCTACGACGTGGCCGACTACCGCGACGTCGACCCGCTGTTCGGCACCCTGGCCGACTTCGACGAGATGCTGGAAGCGGCCCACGCCCGCGGCATCCGCGTCATCGTCGACCTCGTCCCCAACCACTCGTCCGACCAGCACCCCTGGTTCCAGGAGGCCCTCAAGGCCGCCCCCGGCAGCCCGGAGCGTGCGCGCTACATCTTCCGCGACGGCAAGGGCGAGAACGGTGAGCTGCCCCCGAACAACTGGGAGTCGGTGTTCGGCGGCGGGATGTGGCAGCGCGTCACCGAGGCCGACGGCACGCCCGGCCAGTGGTACCTGCACATCTTCGACGCCACGCAGCCCGACTTCGACTGGAACAACGAGGAGGTGCAGGAGGAGTTCCGCTCGATCCTGCGCTTCTGGCTCGACCGCGGCGTCGACGGCTTCCGGGTCGACGTCGCCCACGGCATGATCAAGACCGAGGGCCTGCCCGACTACACGCCCCCGACGGACGCCGACTCGATGGGCGGCGGCGAGTCGAACGTGCCGTACTGGGGCCAGGACGGCGTGCACGAGATCTACCGCGACTGGCACAAGGTGCTCGCCGAATACGACGGCGACCGCGCACTGTGCGGCGAGGCCTGGATGCCGACGCTGAAGGAGACCGCCCTCTGGGTGCGTCCGGACGAGATGCACCAGACCTTCAACTTCCCGTACCTGATGACGGCATGGGACGCGAAGGCCCTCGGCGACGTGATCCGCGAGTCGCTCGACGAGTTCGGCGCGGTCGGCGCACCGAGCACCTGGGTGCTGTCCAACCACGACGTGGTCCGGCACGCCACGCGCCTCGCCCTCACGATCGACAACCCGCAGGGCGAGGGCATCGGCCCGAACACCCCCGACAAGCCGGACACCGCGATCGGCCTGGCCCGCGCCCGCGCCGCCACGACGCTGATGCTCGCGCTCCCCGGCTCCGCCTACCTGTACCAGGGCGAGGAGCTCGGACTGCCCGAGGCGATGGAGATCCCGGACGAGTACCGCCAGGACCCGACGTGGTTCCGCACGAACGGCGAGCGCTACGGACGCGACGGCTGCCGCGTGCCCCTGCCGTGGGAGGCGGAGGCCCCCGCCTTCGGCTTCAACGACACCGGGCTCTCGTGGCTCCCGCAGCCCGCGGACTGGGCGGCCTACGCCCGGGACGTCGAAGAGGTCGACCCGGCCTCGACCCTCGCGCTGTACAAGCGCCTGCTCGCCGGCCGCCGCGAGTTCGGCTTCGGCACCGGATCGCTCGTGTGGGAGGACGCCGGTCCCGACGCCGTCGCGTTCCGCCGCGGCGAGGTGCACGTGCTCGCGAACCTCGGCACGGCCCCGCTCGACCTCCCGGAGGGCGCGGTCATCCTGCTCCGCAGCCAGCCGTTCGACGGCCCCGAGGTCCCCGTCGACACCGCCGTCTGGTACACGACGGCCTGACACCCTGCGCTCGTGGCGCGCCTCGACCAGGGGCGCGCCACGGACGTCTCCGACCCGAAGGACAGACGATGGCGAGCATCGACGAGGTCGCCCGGCTCGCCGGCGTCTCCACCGCGACGGTCTCCCGCGCGCTGAGCGGACGCGGGCACGTGTCGGAGTCCGCCAGGGAGCGCGTGCGGGCCGCCGCTGCCTCGCTCGGGTACGTGGTCTCCTCCCGCGCCTCGAGTCTGGCGTCCGGACGCACCAACAACATCGGGGTGGTGGTGCCGTTCCTCGACCGCTGGTTCTTCAGCACCGTACTGTCCGGGGTCTCCGCGGCGCTGATGCGGGCGGGCTACGACATCACGCTCTACAACATCACCGCCGACAAGGACGTGCGCCGACACGTCTTCGACACGTTCCTGCGCCGCCAGCGCGTGGACGCCGTGATCGCCGTGTCGATCGAGCTGGACGAGGACGAGACGCAGCAGCTCCTCGATCTCGGCCTGCCCGTCATCGCGATCGGCGGGCCGAACCCGAAGCTCGACACCCTCACGGTCGACGACGTCGCCGTGGCGCAGCTCGCGACCGAGCACCTGCTCGGACTCGGCCACACGGAGATCGCCCACATCGGTGCGAACCCCGAGTTCGACATCGACTTCCACATCCCAACGAACCGGCGGCTGGGCTTCGAGAAGGCGCTGGCGACCGCGGGCGTCCCCCTGAACCCGGCGTTCCTCGAGCCCGCCGACTTCACGGTCGAGGGTGGCTACCGGGCCGCGAAGCAGCTGCTCGGACGCCCCGGACCGCGCCCCACCGCGGTGTTCGCCGCGTCGGACGAGATGGCCATCGGGGCGCTCCTCGCCGCCCGCGACCTCGGCTTCGCGGTGCCGGGCGACCTCTCCATCGTCGGCATCGACGGCCATGAGCTCGGCGAGTTCTTCCGCCTCACCACGGTCGACCAGTTCCCGCTCGGGCAGGGGGAGCGGGCGGCCGACGCGGTGCTGGCGAAGATCACCGACCCGGACGCCGTGCGTCCGCCCGCCGCGCTGCCGTACGAACTCAACGTGCGCGGCACGACCGCCCGGCTCGTCTGAGCCGCTCGGCGTTCACAACTCAGGAGTACGGCGCGCGGAGACCGCGGTTCCGGCCCTGACGGGCGCAGGTGCGCCAATTCTCCTGAGTTGTGAACGCGTCGAGCTCAGCACTCCGCGGTCGCATCCCGCCAGGTGCGGTAGCCGCCGTCGAGATTGCGCGCCTCGCGCCCGTGCTGGCGCAGCAGTCGGGTGGCGATGTGCCCCCGCAGACCGACCTGGCAGTGCACGACGAGCGGCCCGTCCGGGAGTTCGTCGAGGCGGTCGCGCAACTCGTCCAGCGGGATGTTCCTAGCGCCCGGGATGGCGCCGCTCGCATGCTCCGTCGCCGAACGGACGTCGATGAGGGCGGCCCCCGCCTGCAGGGCGTCGTCGAGCTCGTGCCACTGGACGGTCGGGGTGGTCCCGGTACGCGTGTTCTCCGCGACGTAGCCGAGGATGTTCACGGCATCCTTCGCGGAGCCGAACTGCGGAGCGTACGCGAGCTCCAGGTGCGCGAGCCCGGAGGCCGTGACGCCCGCCTGCAGCGCTGTCGCGATGACGTCAATCCGTTTGTCCACCCCGTCTCGCCCCACGATCTGCGCCCCGAGGATGCGGTCGGACACCGGATCGGCGAGGAGCTTCATCGACAGGATCTCTGCACCCGGGTAGTACCCGGCATGCGACCCGGGGCGCACGTGCACGGCGGAGAAGTCGCGGCCCGCAGCGCGGAGCTGCGTCTCGCTCCATCCCGTCTTCGCGGCTGCGAGGCCGAACACCTGCACGATCCCGGTGCCGAGGGCGGGGCGCGCCGACTCCTCCCGACCGGCGATGACGTCGGCGACCATGCGCCCGTGGCGGTTGGCGAGACCGGCCATGGTCACAAGTGCCGCATCGCCGCCGATGAGGTCGGTCTTCTCGACGCCGTCGCCCACCGCGAAGACGTCCGGGGCACTGGTGCGGCAGGCGTCGTCGACCGCGATGCCGCCGGTCTCGCCGAGGCGGATCCCGGCGGCGCGAGCGAGTGCGACCTCGGGCACGACCCCGGAGGCGTCGACGAGGAGCTCCGCGGGCACGGAGGTCCCGTCGCTCAGGGTCACGGAGTCCGCACCGGTGGCCACGACCTCGACTCCGAACCGCACGTCCACCCCGCGGCGACGCACCTCCGCGGTCAGCGGCGCCGCCATCTCCGGATCCAGAGGTCCGAGCAGCTGGCCCCCGCGCTGGACCAGGGTCACGGCCGCGCCCCGGGCGACGAGGTTCTCGACGGCCTCGAGGCCCGTGTAGCCGCCGCCCACGACGACCACCGGAAGCCCCGGACGGAGGGCGGCGTCGATCGCATCGGCATCGGCCACGGTCCGCAGGCTCCGCGTCGGGAGGGCGCCGCCGGGCTCGTCACGGCGGGGCCGGGCGCCGGCGGCGAGCACGAGGTGGTCGTACGGATGGGTGCTGCGGCGCCCGGTGTCGAGATCGATGACCTCGACCGTCTTCCGCTCGGTGTCGACGGCGACGACCTCGTGGCGCACGCGCACGTCGAGCCGGAAGCGGCGGTGCAGCGACTCCGGGGTCTGCAACAGCAGGGCGTCCCTCTCCTCGATGACACCGCCCACGTAGTACGGCAGGCCGCAGTTGGCGTAGGAGACCTCGGGCCCGCGCTCGAAGACGACGATCTCCGCGGACTCGTCGAGTCGCCGGAGCCGGGTCGCTGCCGACATGCCGCCGGCGACGCCCCCGACGATGACGACACGGAGCGGCGCGCTCATCGGCCGAACAGCCGGGACAGCAGCCCGCCCGTGGTCTCGCCCTTCGGGTGGCCGGCGCACCAGTCCGACGCGGGGACGGTGCGACGGACGGCGTCGACGTGCTGGCCGCATCCGGCCCAGGTGGTCTTGCCGCAGGTACGGCATCGGGCTGCTCGACACATGTGTTCACTCCTCACTCGATACCCCGGTGGGTATCCGGACACTATACCCCCGGGGGTATAGTGGAGCACACAGCCGGCCTTCAGGGAGTGACCATGACCACCGTCGACACCGACACGCAACGCAAGATCGCCAACCGCCTCAAGCGCGCCCAGGGACAGCTCGGCGCCGTCATCGCCGCGGTCGAGAGCGGTGGGGACTGCCGGGCGGTCGTCACCCAGCTCGCCGCCGTGACCTCGGCTCTCGACAAGGCAGGGTTCCAGATCATCGCCTCGGCGATGAAGACGTGCCTGGAAGACCCCGCGCAGGACGATGCGGTTCCCCTCCCCGACCTGGAGAAGCTCTTCCTCTCCCTCGCCTGAACGCGACCCGGCCCCTTGCGGCCACCCCGGCCCGTTGCGGACGATCGCAACGGGCCGGGAGGCACGCAAGGGGCCGGGAGGCACGCAAGGGGCCGGGTCGGCGGGGGTCAGGGAACGATGAGACCGGCGGTCGCCGTGCGCGCCGTCTCGAAGCGACGCTGCACGTCAGGCCAGTTCACGAGGTTCCAGAACGCCTTGACGTAGTCGGCGCGGACGTTGAGGTAGTCGAGGTAGTAGGCGTGCTCCCACACGTCCAGCTGCAGCAGCGGCGTCACGCCGAGCGGCACGTTGCCCTGCTGGTCGAAGAGCTGGAAGATCACGGGGCGAGCGCCCACGGAGTCCCAGGCGAGAACGGCCCAGCCGGAGCCCTGCACTCCGAGCGCGGTCGCGGTGAAGTGCGCGCGGAAGCCGTCGATCGAGCCGAACGAGTCCGCGAGAGCCGCCGACAGCTCACCCTCCGGCGCCCCGCCACCCTCGGGCGAGAGGTTCTGCCAGAACACGGAGTGGTTGATGTGACCGCCGAGGTTGAACGCGAGGTCCTTCTCGAGCTTGTTCACCGCTCCGAGGTCGCCGCTGTCGCGGGCCGCCGCGAGCTGCTCCAGCGCCGTGTTCGCGCCGGTCACGTAGGCCTGGTGGTGCTTGGAGTGGTGCAGCTCCATGATCTTGCCGGAGATGTGCGGCTCGAGCGCGGAGTAGTCGTAGGGCAGTTCGGGAAGCGTGTACGGAGTGGACATGATGGTGTTCCTTTCGTGACGGGGTCAGAGAGCGGTGTCGTGGGACAGGGCGTGGAAACGGCGGTCGATGTACACGAGCGGGCGGGCGGGGCGGCCCGTCAGCACCTCGAGCACCTCCGCGATCACCACGGTCGACGAGCCGACGGGCACGGTCTGGATCGCCCGGCAGCGCAGGGCGACACGGGCCTCGGCCAGGTGCGGCTCGCCGGTGGGCAGCGTCGTCCAGCCCTGCTCGGGCGTGAAGCGCTCGGAACCGCTCACCGCGAAGCTCTGGGCGAGCGCGGAGTGCTCGTCGTCGATGAGGTGCACGACGAAGGTCTCGGCTCCGAGGATGGCCCCGGCGCTGCCGGTCGCCCTGGTCACCGAGAACACGATCGCCGCCGGATCGACCGCGACCGACGACACGCTCGACGCCGTGAGGCCGACGGGGCCGTCCGGACCCTGCGCCGTGATGATGGCGACGCCGGCGGGGTGGGTCCGGAACGCCGCCTTGAGCCCCTCCCCGACCGGTGTCGGCACCGGGGCGGCGGGGTGCGGGGTGGTGTGCGGGTCGGGGGTCATCGGGTGCTCTCCTCGAGAGGGATGGGGGTGGGTGTCGCGTGGGCGCGCATGGCCTCGCGGTCGACGAGCTTCGTGCGCTCGCGTCCGCGGAGGGCTCCGGCGCGGCGCTCGGCCTCGTCGATGCGCAACCATCCCTCCCAGTCCACCACGCCCGGGAGGTCCAGGGGCGGGTCCGCGTCGACGATCGCGATGCGCGGGCTCACTCGTGCACCTCCTGCGGGGGGAGGGCGGCGACGAGGGGATGGTCGTGCGGGAGGAGTCCGGTGCGGGCGGCGCCTCCGGGCGAGCCGATCTCGTCGAAGAACTCCACGTTGACCTTGTAGTAGTCCTGCCATTCGTCGGGCAGGTCGTCCTCGTAGTAGATCGCCTCGACGGGGCAGACGGGCTCGCAGGCGCCGCAGTCCACGCACTCGTCGGGGTGGATGTAGAGCGTGCGCTCCCCCTCGTAGATGCAGTCGACGGGACACTCGTCGACGCAGGCCTTGTCCTTGAGGTCGACGCACGGCAGCGCGATCACGTACGTCATCGCGACTCGATCCCTGTCCTACTCACGCCCTCCACCGTAAAACCTCAAGTGCACTTGAGATCAAATCGAGCGCCGAGACCCCGCCTCCACTGCGCGGAAACGGCGGGGTCTCGGGGAATCAGGAAGGGGAGATCTCGAAGGGCGCGGGGAGGAGGTGCTCCTCGCGGGAGCTGGGGCCGACGAGGAGGGTGAAGGCGCCGGGCTCCACCGTCCGGACGCCGGCGGCGGTCACGATCGTGCAGTCGGCGACGGGGACCTCGATCCGCACGCGGGCGCTCTCCTCCGGCGCGAGGTCGACCTGACGGAAGGCCTTGAGCTCGCGGTCGGTCCAGCTGACGCTCGTCACCTCGTCCCGCACGTAGGCCTGCACCGTCTCGCGGACCGGCCGCGCGCCCGTGTTCGTCACGGTCACGTGCCCGACCACGGTGTCGCCGAGGCGCAGGTCATCCCGCTCCAGCTCGAGGTCGGCATATGCCACGGTCGTGTACGACCGCCCCTCGCCGAAGGCCCATGCGGGCGACTGGGTGAGGTCGGCATAGCGGTCGCCATGCTGACCGCGGATCTGGTTGTAGTAGGTCGGCTGCTGCCCCGCATGCCGCGCGAACGAGATCGGCAGCCGGCCCGACGGCTCCACTGCCCCCGAGAGGAGATCCGCGAGCGCCCGGCCGCCCTGCATCCCGGGGCTGGCCGCCCAGATCACCGCCGCCGCGCGCTGCACCGACGCCGGGAGCACGAGGGGCTTGGAGGCCAGCAGCACCACGACGACGGGCTTCCCGGTGTCGATGAGGGCGTCGAGCAGGGCGTTCTGTCCGCCGATGAGCTCCAGCGTGGCGGTGGACCGCCCTTCGCCGACGAGCTCGATGCGATCGCCGACCACCGCGACCACGACGTCCGCGGCCTCCGCGTCCGCGACCGCCTCCGCGATCAGCGCGGGATCCGGCGGGCACGGCTGCACCACGGGAGGACGCGGCTGGTTGTCCGGGAAGTGCGTGCCGCGGGGGTCGTCGGCGAGCGTGAGGATGTCCGCCCCACGCGTCGAGGTCACGCTCCACCCGTCGACCGCCCGCAGTCCGTCGAGCACGGTGGTGATCATCTCGCGGGGCTGTCCGTCGAGCCATCCTGCCTGGCCCGAACCGCCGGCCCAGTCACCGAGCTGCGTCTGCGCATCGTCCGCGAGCGGTCCGGTCACCGCCACCCGCAGCGGTGCCGCGGCATCCAGCGGCAGCACCCCGTCGTTCTCGAGGAGCACGAGGGACCGGCGTGCGATCTCGAGGTTGAGGCCTGCGTGCGCGGCGCTGCCGACCACGGCGGACACGTCGTCGCGGGGCAGCCGCGGGTCCTCGAAGAGTCCCAGCTCGAACTTCAGCGCGAGGATGCGGGAGACCGCGTCGTCGAACGCGTCCTCCGGCAGCAGCCCCCGGGCGACCGCGTCCAGCGCCCCCTCGAAGAACCCGGGCGTGGTCATCACCATGTCGTTCCCGGCGCGCACGGCCGCGGCCGCGGCATGGGTGAGGTCGGGCTGCACCCGCTGCTCCCACACCATCCGGCCCACGTTGTCCCAGTCGGTGATGAGGGTGCCGGTGTAGCCCCACTCGCCGCGGAGCACGTCGCTGAGCAGCCACTCGTTCAGCGTGATCGGCACCCCGTCGGTCGTCTGGTACCCGAGCATGAAGGTGCGGCACCCCTCACGCGCCACCCGCTCGAACGGCGGCAGGAACCAGGAACGCAGCTTGCGCGGGGAGATGTCCGCCTCGCTGGCGTCGCGTCCGCCCTGCGTCTCGGAGTAGCCGGCGAAGTGCTTGGCCGTCGCGAGGATGGCCGTCGGATCGTCGAGGCCGTCTCCCTGATACCCGCGCACCATCGCGCTCGCGAGCTCCCCGATCAGGAACGGGTCCTCCCCGAAGGTCTCCCCCACCCGTCCCCAGCGCAGGTCGCGGGCGATGCACAGCACCGGCGAGAACGTCCAGTGGATGCCGGTCGCCGCGACCTCCTCGGCCGTCGCCCGCGCGACGCGCTCCACGAGAGCCGGATCCCAGGAGGCGGCCATGCCGAGCTGCGTGGGGTAGATCGTGCCTCCGGGCCAGAACGAGTGGCCGTGGATGCAGTCCTCGCCCACGAGCAGCGGGATGCCGAGCCGGGTCTGCGCGACCAGGCCCGCGGCCCGCCGCAGACGCTCGTCCGAGGCGTGCAGGATCGACCCCGCGTGCCGCCGGAGCACGTGGTCGTCGATGTCGTCGCGGGCGTCGAGCTGCAGCATCTGCCCGACCTTCTCCTCCAGCGTCATCCTGCTGAGGAGGTCGGCCACACGTTCGGGGATCGAGAGAGCGGGGTCGTGGTACGGGAGCTGCGTCGTCAGAGTCTGGGAGGTCATCACTTCGTGTTCTGGTTCGTGTTCTGGTTCGAGGAGTCGGCAGGGTCCGAGTCGTCGGACGAGGTCGCCGACGATACGGGATCGGGGGCCTTCTTCGGCAGGGGCACGCTGCGGACGGCCGTGACGGCATCGTTCACGTTCAGCCCCTTCTTCTTCATCGCCCTGGCCCGCTCACCGGCCGACCGCAGCCTCGGATTGACGTACTCGTCGATGCCGAAGTTGATGAGCGAGAGCGCGACGCCGATGATCGCGATGCAGAGTCCGGCCGGCACGTACCACCACCACAGTCGCGGGAAGGCGCCGTTCTGCTGCGCCCAGAACAGGATGGTCCCCCAGTTGAGGTTGCTCACCGGGATCACCCCGATAAAGGCCAGGGTCGTGAGGCCGAGGATCGCCGCCGTCACGGTGCCGACGAAGCTCGAGGCGATCAGCGCCATGAGGTTCGGGAGCATCTCGACCGTGATGATGCGACGCAGCGGTTCGCCGTTGGCGCGCGCGGCCTGGATGAAGTCGCGGTTGCGCAGCGACATCGTCTGCGCCCGGAGCACGCGGGCACCCCACGCCCAGCCCGTGAGTCCGAGCACCGCGGCGATCACGATCAGCGGCGGGTTCTCGAACTGCGAGGCGATGATGATGATGAGCGGGATGCCGGGGATCACGAGGAACACGTTGGTCAGCGCCGACAGCGATTCGCTCTTCCAGCCGCGCACGTAGCCGGCGATCACACCGATGGTGATCGCGATGACCGTGGCGATGCACGCCGCGAGGAAGCCGACGACGATCACCCCGCGGGTGCCGTAGATGATCTGGCTCAGCACGTCCTCACCCATGTGCGTCGTGCCCAGCCAGTGCTCCCAGGAGGGTGGCTGACGGAGCGCCGTGCGGTCCTTCTGGGTCGGCCCGTACGGGGCGATCCAGGGGGCGAAGACGGCGATGAGCACGAACGCCCCGAGGATGAGGAGCCCGGCGATCGACTTGGGGTTGCGGAACATCGCGAACGCCTGCGCGAGCTGCGACCAGAAGGTCTTGCGCGGCGGCGCTCCTGCCGGCGGGGTGCGCAGCGTGGCGGTCTCGGGCATGCCGGAGACGACGGCCGATCCGTCGGGCGCCGTGTTCGCTGCGGTGGTGGGAACGGTCATGTCAGGACTCCATCTGGCGCGTGCGCGGGTCGAGGTAGGCGTAGACGACATCGGCGAGGATGTTGGCCACGAGCACCGACAGCGTGATCACGAGGAACACGCCCTGCATGAGGGCGAAGTCCTTGGCGTTGGTCGCGTCGAGCAGCAGCTTGCCGACGCCCGGATAGCTGAACACCATCTCCATGACGATCGTGCCGCCGACGATGAAGCCGATCGACAGCGCGAAGCTCTGGATCTGCGGCAGCACCGCGTTGCGGGCGGCGTAGCCCCAGAGCACCCGCTTGCTGGGCATGCCCTTCGCCTGCGCGACCGTGATGTAGTCGTCGTCGAGCACCGTCAGCATCATGTTGCGCATGCCGAGCACCCACCCGCCGAGCGAGGCGACGACGATGGTCAGGGCCGGGAGCGTGCCGTGCATGATCACCTGGCCGATGAAGTCGAGGCTCCACTCCGGCGACTGGCCCTTGTCGTAGGCGTGCGAGGAGGGGAACCACTTCAGGGTCGAGGAGAAGATCGCGATCGCGATGAGTCCCAGCCAGAAGTACGGGATCGTGTTGAAGAACGTCGTCACCGGGATGATCGCGTCGAGCCGGCTGCCCCGCTTCCATCCGACGACGGCTCCGAGCAGCGTGCCGATCGCGAACGAGATGATGGTCGCGATGCCGACCAGCCCGAGCGTCCAGGGCAGGGCGGCGGCGAGTACCTCGGCGACCGGCCGCAGACCGTGCAGGGTCGAGATGCCGAGGTCGCCGCGCAGCAGCATCCCCCAGTACTCCAGGTACTGCTGCCAGATGGACTTGTCGGTGTCGATGCCGAGGAGCACGCGCAGGGCGTCCGCCGCCTCGGGGCTCACGGTGCGGTTGCGCGCGAGGTACGAGCTGACCGCATCGCCCTTCATGAGGCGCGGCAGGAAGAAGTTGATCGTGATCGCCGCCCACAGTGTGAACAGGTAGAACGCCGCCCGACCGGCGAAGAAGCGCCACGGCACCGGCCGCCTGGTGCGCTCCGCCGTGGTCGCCGTGGTGCCGACCTCGAGGGCATCGCGGGCGACGAGGTCGTTGTCGTCGAGCTGGGGGAATGCGGTGCTCACAGCGCGCCTCCGTTCGATGCCGCCGCGGCGAAGTGCTTCTCCGGATCGGGAGAGGCCGCGCGCAGCTCGCGGGTGTACGGATCCTGCGGGTCGAGGATCACGTCGTCGGCGGTGCCGTACTCGACCACGCGCCCCTGGTTGAGGACCATGATCTCGTCGCTGAAGTGCCGGGCGGTCGCCAGGTCGTGCGTGATGTAGAGCACGCCGAGCCCCTCTTCGCGCTGCAGGTCGGCGAGCAGGTTCAGCACGCCGAGCCGGATGGAGACGTCGAGCATCGACACCGGCTCGTCGGCGACGAGGAGCGAGGGCCGCGAGGCCAGGGCACGGGCGATGGCCACACGCTGCCGCTGACCGCCCGACAGCTCGTGGGGGCGGCGGTCGATCACCGCATCCGCGTCGAGGCGCACCCGGTCGAGGAGCCGACGCACCTCGTTCTCGGTCTCCTTCTTCGGCACCACGTCGTCGAGGCGGATCGGCCGCTCCAGGTGGTAGCGGATCGAGTGGTACGGGTTGAGTGAGGCGAACGGATCCTGGAACACCATCCGCAGCTGCTGGCGGTAGGTCCGCAGGCCCCTGCCGCGGCGCGGGATCGGCGCGCCGTCGAGCAGCACCTCGCCGCTGGTCGGGGTCTCGAGCTGGGTGAGGATCTTCGCGATCGTGGACTTGCCGCTGCCGGACTGGCCGACCAGGCCGATCGTCTGGCCCGACGTCAGGGTGAAGCTCACGTCGTCGAGGGCTTTGATCTGGCCGGCGCCGCGGACGTTGTAGGTCTTCGTGACCTTGCGGAATTCGAGCGTGGTCATCGCACCAGCACCCCTTTCTCCCCGGTGAGCCGGGGGAACGACGACAGCAGCGTCTTCGTGTACTCGTGCTCCGGCTGCGTCCAGATGCGCTCTGCCGTATCGAGCTCGATGATCTCTCCGTCGCGCATGATCGCGATCCGGTCGCTGATCTCCAGCAGGAGCGGAAGGTCGTGGGTGATGAAGATCACCGAGAAGCCGAACTCGCGCCGCAGCTGGGAGATCTGCCTGAGGATCTCCCGCTGCACCAGCACGTCGAGCGCGGTCGTCGGCTCGTCCATGACCATCAGCTGCGGACGCAGCGCCAGGGCCATGGCGATC
Organism: Microbacterium sp. BLY; assembly: GCF_017939615.1. Lineage (NCBI taxonomy): Bacteria > Bacillati > Actinomycetota > Actinomycetes > Micrococcales > Microbacteriaceae > Microbacterium > Microbacterium sp. BLY. The sequence goes on along the minus strand of NZ_JAGKSR010000001.1, from coordinate 1,203,076 downwards.
ATGACGCGCTGACGCATGCCGCCGGAGAGCTCGTGGGGGAAGGAGCGCACACGCTGACGGCCGACCTTGACGATCTCGAGCAGCTCCTCGGCCTCGGCACGCCGCTGCCTGCGGTTCATGTCGGGGCGGTGGATCTCGAACACGTCCTCCAGCTGCGAGCCGATCGTCGCCACGGGGTTGAGGGCGTTCATCGCGCCCTGGAACACCATCGACACCTTGTCCCAGCGGAATCGCTGCATCGCGCCGACGTCGAGCGCGTTGATGTCAATGTCGCTGCCGGTCGCGTCGTGGAACGTCACGCTGCCGCCGGTGATGACGGCCGGAGCGCGCAGCAGGCGCTGCACGCCGTAGGCCAGCGTGGTCTTGCCGCATCCGCTCTCCCCGGCGAGGCCGAGGATCTCGCCGCGCTGCAGTTCGAGGGTCACGTTCTTCACCGCCTCGACGGGCGGATCGACGTCGTACACGACGGAGAAGTCGCGCACGGTGAGCAGAGGATCTGGCATGGGGTGTCCTTCGGTGGGGGCGGGCCCTTCGACAGGCTCAGGGACCCATCTGGGTGGCTGAGCCTGTCGAAGCCCCGCCTGGGTGGCTGAGCCTGTCGAAGTCCTACTCGGCGGGCTTCAGCTTCGTGAGGATCTGCACGATGTTCGGCTGCGTCGGATCGGCGGACGCGTAGGTGTCGGTCTCCGACGGCCAGCCGACGTAGTTGCGCGTGTTGAACTCACCCAGCAGCGGGTGGGCGCCCAGCGGGATGGCCGGCACCTGCTCCGAGAAGATCGTCTGCAGCGTGTCGATGGCGGTCGTGCGCTCCTCGTCGGACGAGGCGTTGGCGTAGGTGTTCAGCGCGGCCGTCGCCTCCGGGTCGTCGAAGCGGCCGAAGTTGAAGCCGGCCTTGCCCTCGGGCGAGATCCACCGCGGGTCCATGGTCGAGGTGTACAGGCCGTACGCCGTGCCGCTGTCCTCGAGCCAGTGGATGATCGCGGAGAACGTGCCGTTGTCGCGGGGGTCGGCCCAGCCGCCCCAGTCGGGCATGTCGATCTTGACCTCGGCGCCGATGCCGTCCTTCACGTCCTCGGCGATGAGCTCCTGCGCGGTGTTCCAGTCGCTCCAGCCGGACGGGACGGAGAGCGTGAACGAGACGGGCGTGCCGTCGGGGTCGATCAGGGCGTCGTCCTTCCACGTGTAGCCGGCGGTCTCCAGCAGGTCACGCGCCTTCTCGGTGTCGACCTTGTAGTCCACGCCCTGGAACTCCGGCTGGATCTCGTCTTCGAGGATCGACGACAGTCCCGTGACCGACCAGACCGGCTCGCTGGCACCCTCGCGCGCGATGTCGACGTAGGCGTCGCGGTCGATCACCCAGGCGAGCGCCTGACGGAAGGCGGGGTCGTCGAACGGCTTCTGCTGCAGGTTCATGAACAGCGTGGCGGAACCGGTGGTCGGAGAGGCGAGGAACTTGTTGTGCTCGGGGTCGGCCGAGAGGAACTGCTCCTCGATCTGCGGGATGAACGCCTGCGCCCAGTCGGCGTCGCCGTTCGCGAGGGCCGTGGTGAGGGCCGTGTTGTCGCCGTACGAGACGTAGTGCAACTCCGGCACGGCGAGGTCGCCGCCCCAGTAGTCGTCGCGCGCGTCGAGCGTGACCGACTCGGTCGACCAGTTCGCCATCGCGTACGGGCCGGTGCCGACGAGGTCGTCGCCCTTGACGGGGTCGGTGGCCGGGTCGTCGAAGTTCTCCCAGATGTGCTTCGGGACGATCGGCACGTGCAGCACGCGTGCCTGGTTGACGTACTTGGAGTCGCCGAAGCTCAGCACGACCTTGTCGCCGTCGACCTCGGCGCCCTCGTACTTGAGGCCGGCGGTGTCGAGGGCGGGGATCGAGGCGGTCTCGAAGGAGAAGACGATGTCGTCGGCCGTGAACGGCTCGCCGTCGCTCCAGGTGACGTCCGCGCGGGGGACGACGGTGAGCTGCGTGTAGTCGTCGTTCCACTCGAGGCTCTCGGCGAGCCACGGCGTCACACCGCGGTCACCGGTCTGGTTCACCAGGGCCAGAGTCTCGAACACCACCTTGGCGTAGCCGTACTTCGACGCGGCGGAGTCACCGACGAACGGGTTGTTCGACTCGGTGCTGATCGCGCCGTCGGGCTTCGCGATGGTGAGGGACGCGGATCCGGCGCCATCGCCGGATCCACCGCCCGCCGAGCATCCGGCGAGCGCGGAGACGCCGAGGACGGCGACCGCGCTGGCGGCGATCAGGGTTTTCGTGAGCTTCATTGCTTCTCCTTGGGCACGGGTCCTTGTGCGGCGTCGCGGCCGAGGGATCACCACCGACCGACACTTTGCTTACTGTCGAGAAAGTAAGTTGGGGAGAGGTTACCGAGGAGTAAGTTGGTTGGCAAGCAGAGCGGGATGACGGGAGGTGGGCTCATGACGGACGACGTGCACGCAGTGCGGGTGCGCCCGGCGACGCGGGAGAAGCGCGAGCAGATCCTCAAAGCGGCGGTCGAGATCTTCGGCAACAAGGGGTCCGCGAACGGAACGCTCGCCGACGTCGCCGAGCAGGTCGGCATCACCCATGCGGGCGTGCTGCACCACTTCGGTTCGAAGCAGAAGCTCCTCCTCGAGGTACTCGCCTACCGCGACCAGGCCGACGTGGCCGACCTCGCCGAGAAGCACATCCCCGACGGCCCGGAGCTGTTCCTCCACCTCGTCCGCACGGCCTTCGCCAACGAGAAGCGGCCCGGCATCGTGCAGGCCTACACGGTCCTGTCCTCCGAGTCGGTGACTGACGATCATCCCGGTCGCGAGTATTTCGAGGAGCGCTACACGACCCTGCGCCGGGAGGTGGCGGCGGCGTTCGGGGAGCTCTGCGCCCAGGAGGGCGTGACCGAACCTGCGACCATCGCCGCCGCCTCAGCCGCCATCCTCGCCGTGATGGACGGTCTGCAGCTCCAGTGGCTCCTGCACCCGGGAGTGGTCTCCCTCGGCGCATCGAGCGAGTTCGCCATCCGGGCGATCGTGAACGGCGTGCTGCGGCCGGGGCCGGCCCTGGAGTCCTACGCGCGGCCCTGACCTCCGGGCTAGGCTCGGGCCATGCCCATCGACCTCGAAGCGCTCTACATCGATCTGCACCAGCACCCCGAGCTGTCGTTCCAGGAGACAAGGACCGCGGGCATCGCCGCCCAGCACCTGCGCGACCTCGGACTCGACGTCGAGGAGGGGGTCGGCATCACCGGCGTCGTCGGCGTGCTGCGGAACCCTTCGACGGGCTCAGGCCCTTCGACAGGCTCAGGGACCCAGGGCGCAGGGGCCAAGGAGGAGTTCCCGCGGCCGGTGGTGTGGGTGCGCGCCGACATGGACGCGCTGCCGGTGGAGGAGCAGACGGGACTGGCGTACGCGAGCACCGCGAAGGGCGTCGACCCGGCCGGCACGACGGTGCCGGTGATGCACGCCTGCGGTCACGACATGCACGTCACCGCGATGATCGGCGCCGTCGAGAAGCTCGTCGCCGACCGGGAGGAGTGGTCGGGCACCCTCGTCGTGCTCATCCAGCCTGCCGAGGAGTACGGCGCGGGCGCCAGGGCCATGCTCGACGACGGCCTGCTCGCCCGCTACCCGAAGCCCGACGTGGTGCTCGGTCAGCACGTCACCCCGCTCCCCGCCGGGATCATCGGCGTGCGCAGCGGCACCCAGATGGCCGCGTCCGACGGTCTCACCGTCACGCTGCACGGCCGGGGCGGTCACGGCTCCCGCCCGCACGCCACGATCGACCCGGTCGTGATGGCGGCGGCGACCGTGATGCGCCTGCAGACGATCACCTCGCGCGAGATCGACCCGCAAGGCGTGGCCGTGGTGACGGTCGGCTCGATCCACGCCGGACTCAAGAACAACATCATCCCGGCCGAGGCGAAGCTGGAGCTCAGCCTCCGCTACCCGAACGAGGACGCGCGCGAGAAGGTGCTCGCGAGCGTCGAGCGGATCGTGCGCGCCGAGGCGATGGCCTCCGGCGCGGAGCGCGAGCCCGAGATCCACACCCAGCACACCCTGCCCGCCACGATCAACGACGAGGAGGCGACGGCGCGGGTCTCCGAGGCACTGCGTCGTGCACTCGGCGAGTCGGCAGTGGTCGACCCCGGCATGTTCACCGGCAGCGAGGACGTCTCGTGGTTCGCGCGCGACGCCGAGGTGCCGCTCGTGTTCTGGTTCTGGGGCGGCGTCGACCCCGCCCGGTTCGTCGAGGCCGTCGCGGCCGGGACCGTGGAGAAGGACATCCCCACGAATCACTCGCCGTTCTTCGCACCGGAGATCCACCCGACGATCGAGGTGGGCGTCACGGCGATGTCGGCGGCCGCTCGGGAATTCCTCGCCTGAGCCGACGGGGCGCGCTCAGACCTCGACGACGCGGGGCGCGGGTGGCGGCGGCGGGGCGAGCTGCCGCTGCGGTACGCCATGCGCCTCCCGGTGCAGCCGCTCCATCCGCGTGTCGAGCTCGGCGGCGGCGTCGGCCGCATCGCTGAGGCTGTCGACGAGGTGCGCGGGCACCTGGTTGGCGAACTTGTAGTAGATCTTGTGCTCCAGGCTCGCCCAGAAGTCCATCGCGATGGTGCGGAACTGCACCTCGACGGGCACGGACAGCGCCCCGGTCGAGAGGAACACCGGCACCTCGATGATCGCGTGCAGGCTCTTGTACCCGTTCGGCTTGGGGTTCGCGATGTAGTCCTTGACCGTGCGGACGGTCACGTCGTCCTGCGCGGTCAGCAGATCGAACAGCCGGTACACGTCGGCGACGAAGCTGCACGTCACCCGCACTCCGGCGATGTCGGTGATCTCGGCACGGATGCGGTCGAAGTCGGGGTCGTCGATACCCTTCCTGGCGATCTTCTCGACGATGCTGTCCGGCGACTTCAGCCGGCTCTTGACGTGCTCGATCGGGTTGTAGGCGTGATCGTGGGTGAACTCATCGCGGAGGATCGAGATCTTCGTCTCCACCTCGCGCATCCCGAACTCGTACTCGCGGAGGAAGCGCTGCAGCTGGTCGCGGAGCTCCTTCGCCTCGGAGATCAGGTGCTCGTCGACGGGGATCACGCTCATGGGGACGACGTTATCGATCCGTGATCGGAAACCCCTGTGGATTCGCGATGACCTCAGAAGTCGTAGACGTCCCGCCGGTGGGCGACGCGGACCACGGTGACGAGCACCCGCTCGTCCACGACCTCGTAGAGCACACGGTAGTCGGCGATCCGCACGCGCCAGGCGTTGTCGAACCCGGCGAGCTTGCGGACGCCGTGTGGACGGGGCTCCCTTTCGAGGTCGGAGATCCCGGCGAGGATGCGCCGACGGAGCTGAGGGTCCAGCTTGCGGACCTCCTTCGCCGCTGCGGTGGTGAACTCGACGCGGTACCGCGTCACGGGAGTTCCGCACGGAGGTCATCGAGCGAGACTCGACCCCCGTCGTCCGCCGCCTTCGCCCCTCCGAACTCCGCCGCATCCCGCGCAGCCTCGAGCTCTTCCAGGAGCTCGAGGTCGTCGACGCCGATGACCACCGCGGTGAGCTTGCCGTGACGCGTCACCCCGACCCGCTCCGCCCCATACGCGACACCGCCGAGAACGTCGGCGAGCTGATCGCGCAGATCCTTCGACGGCACGCTGCGGCTGAGAGTGTTCATGCGTACAGAATACCTCTTATGTACATAATGTGGGCTTACCTCCGCGAGGGAATGCGGGCGTCCTCGAGGTGCTGGCCGGAGAGGAGGCCGGGAAGCCCGCGACCCTGGCGGGTGGTGAACAGCAGCACGATGGCGACGAGGATCAGCAGCGACGAGAGCGCGTCGAAGACCCCGCCGAGCAGCCCCAGCGCCGTGAGCCCGCCAATGCCGCCCGCCCAGCGCAGCGGCCGGCTGAGCGCGGCCGGCAGGCGGGAGCCGGTGTATCGCAGCTGCACGGCCAGGTCGCCGATCGACCGGCCGGTGGCGAGGATGATCACGAGCCACAGCGCGCACGCGGCCACGGTGCTCACCGTCTCGGCGAGGGTGCCGTCGAGGACGGCCTGATGGTCCTGCACGACGTATTCCAGCCACAGCTGCACCGCGACCCCGCCGCCCAGGACGACGAAGGTGTTCGCGAGGCCGTCGCACAGCATCGCCAGTGCGCGGCGGCCGCGGGTGACCGGGCGCGGCTCATCGGCGTCCGGCCGCGCCTGGACGCCGCGCAGCGATCGGGGCACGACGAGCGCGAGGACCGAGCCGACGAGGGCGCCGGTCGTGTTCGTCATCAGGTCGCCCACGTCGAAGAAGCGGTACGCGCACGGGTAGAGGCCCCAGACGCCGGTGAGCTGCGTGGTCTCCACCAGCAGCGACAGCCCGAAGCCGACGACGAGCGCGGTGGGGAGGCCGCGGCCGCCCAGCACCCGCAGGAACACCCCGAGCGGCATGAACAGCAGCACGTTGAACACGAGCTGGAGAAGGGCGGGGTGGCGCAGCGGGTTGCCCGGAGCGGCGAACGCCTTCTGCACGTCGCGCACCACCGACATCGGGTCGGTGATCATGCCGACGCAGCGGATGGCGTCCGGGTCGGGCAGCGGCAGCAGCGTGTACGTCCAGATCGCCCAGAAGTACACGAGCGCCGCGAGCCAGAGCACCGTCCGCCCGAGCGTCAACCGCCCGCGACGTCGATAGCTGATGGCGACGAAGGGCACGAACAGCACCACGCCGACGGCCAGGCCGATCGCCACGGCGATGACCCCCAGAAACACCTGATCCCCCACTGGGGCAAGGATACCGGGAGGCCGTGAGGATTCCGTGAGGGAGCGCCACCGGGCCGTAGGGATTCCGTGAGGATCGCGTGAGGACGCCTCCGGTCGGCGTAGTGTCGCCGGACGTGTCAGAACAAACGAGGCCGACCCCCGACGCGCCGCCGCGCGCCAAGCGCATCCTGCTCGGCGACCCGCTGACGAGCGCCCAGGTCGACGAGCAGCTCCTCCCGAAGCGCATGGCGCTGCCGATCTTCGCGTCGGACGCACTGAGCTCGGTGGCCTACGCGCCGCAGGAGCTCGTGATGATCCTCCTCATCGGCGGCCTCACGTTCCTGTCGTTCACCCCGATCGTGGCGGCGGCGGTCGTGGTGCTGCTGCTCGTGGTGGTGCTGAGCTACCGGCAGCTCATCAAGGCCTACCCCTCCGGCGGCGGCGACTACGAGGTCGCGTCGAAGAACCTCGGTGAGGTCCCCGGGGTGATCGTGGCCGCGGCCCTCCTCGTGGACTACGTCCTGACGGTGGCGGTGTCGGTCGCGTCCGGCGTCGACAACATCATCTCGGCGGTCCCCGGTCTCGACCCGCTCCGGGTGGAGCTGGCGGTCGGCTTCGTGGTGCTCATCATCATCGTGAACCTCCGCGGGGTGCGCGAGGCATCGCTGGTGTTCGCGATCCCCACGTACGTGTTCATCGGCTCCGTCGGCGTGATGATCGCCACCGGACTGATCCGCACGGCGCTCGGCGACGCCCCGATCGCGTCCAGCGCGGAGTTCGCCGTGCAGGCAGAGAGCCTGAGCCAGGCGGCCGTGCTGCTGCTCATCCTCCGCGCGTTCTCCAGCGGCTGCTCGGCGCTGACCGGGGTGGAGGCGGTGTCGAACGGGGTTCCCGCGTTCCGGGCCCCGAAGGTGCGCAACGCCCAGTCGACGCTCGTCCTCATGGGCACGATCGCGATCTGCCTGTTCTCCGGCCTCACCGCGCTCGCCCTCATCGCCGGGGTGCACTACGCCGAGAACCCGTGTGACCTCATCGGGTTCGACTGCACGACCCCGCAGCCCAGCCTCATGGCCCAGATCGCCGCGGCCACGTTCGGCGCCGGCAGCATCCCGTTCTTCATCGTGCAGGCGGCCACGGCCTGCGTGCTGCTGCTCGCGGCGAACACCGCCTTCAACGGCTTCCCCCTGCTCGGGGCCGTGCTCGCCCGCGACGGCTACGCGCCGAAGTCGCTGAACACCCGCGGCGACCGGCTCGTGTTCTCCAACGGCATGATCCTCCTCGGGATCGCCGCGATCGCCGTGCTCGTGGTCTTCCAGGCGCGACTGACGACGCTGATCCAGCTCTACATCATCGGCGTCTTCGTCTCCTTCTCCCTCGGCCAGATCGGCATGGTGCGGCACTGGCGACGGGCGCTGCGCGCGCCGGTTCCACCGAACGGCGACGGCGCTGCGGACCGGCGCTCCGCGCGGGTGGGGCTGCTCATCAACTCCGCCGGGGCGACGCTCACCGTGCTCGTGCTCGTGATCGTGACGATCACGAAGTTCACGCACGGCGCCTACCTCGTGTTCTTCGCCATCCCGGTGCTCGCGTTCCTCATGATGGGCGTCAAGCGGTACTACCGCGATGTCGAGCATGAGATCGCCATCGACGACACCACCCGCTTCGGTGCGTCCGGCGACGTCGCCATCGTCCTCGTGAACCACCTGCAGAAGCCGGTCATGAAGGCGATCGACTACGCCATCGCCGCCAAGCACGACAAGACCCTCGCGGTGCACGTGGCCGTCTCGCAGGAGGACGCCGCGCGACTGCAGCAGGAGTGGACGGACCACCTCGTCCCGGTGCCGCTCGTGATCGTCGAGTCGCCGTACCGCTCGTTCGCGCAGCCGGTGACGCAGTTCATCACGCAGTACCGCGAGAAGCACGGCTCGTCCGTCGTCACGGTCTACCTGCCGCAGTACATCGTGGGGCACTGGTGGGAGAGCTTCCTGCACAACCGGCGCGCCCGCCGGCTCGCCAACCAGCTCATGCTCGTGCACGGGGTGTCGATCACGCTCGTGCCGTGGCTGCTCGACTCGTCCGAGCTCATCTACGGCCGACGCTCGCGGCCGCTCCCCGGTCAGGAACGCGCGGGTCGGCCGGTGGTCGTCGCCGGTCGCCGGGCGCACCGCCCCGCCGGGCCGCCGTCCGAGTCCTGACGGCGGTCAGGATCCGGAGAGGACCGCGCCGAGGATCGTCGCGGCCTCCGGGAAGCGGGACGGGTCGGCGCTCGCGTAGTTGAGCCGCACGTAGGACCCGGAGGGCTCCGCGGGGAACCACTCGCTCCCCGGCGCGATCACGAGGCCGCGCGCCGCGCACTCGCGGACCACCGCGGAGACGTCCGTCCCGTCCGGCAGCCGCAGCCACAGATTCAGCCCGCCGACCGGCACCGACTCGACCAGTGCCGTGGGCGCCTCCGCCGCCAGGCACGATAGCAGCAGGTCGCGCCGCGAGCGCAGCTGCTCCCGGAATCCCCGCAGGTGCGTGCGCCAGGCCGGCTGCGTCACCACGTCGAGCGCCGCCGACTGCAGCACCCCGCTGACGTACATCGACTCCGCGGCACGATCGGCGAGGATGCGCTCGCGCGCCGGTCCGCGGGCGATCACCGCCGCCACCCGCAGCGCGGGCGACACGCTCTTGGTGAGCGAGCGGAGGTACACCACGTGACCGTCGTGATCGGCGGCGGCCACCGGGTGCGGGTCGGCATCGATGCCCAGGTCGTGCGCCCAGTCGTCCTCGATGAGGAAGGCCCCGTGCCGACGGACCGCATCGAGCACGGCCTCCCCGGTCGCCGTCGGCCACTGGGCGCCGGTGGGATTCGCGAACGTGGGCTGCGCATAGAACGCCCGGGCCCCGGTCTCGGCGAGTGCGCGCTCGACCGCCTCGGGATCCGGGCCCTGCGGGCCCGAGGGGACGGGCACGAGCACCACGCCCGCCTGCTCCGCCGCGAGGAGGGCACCCCAGTAGGTCGGCGACTCGATGAGCAGCGGCCGCCCCACGCCGACGACCGCGCGGAAGATCGAGCTCAGACCGCTCTGGCTGCCGGAGATGACGACGGCGTCGCGGGCGGTCGGCACGGTGATCCCGGCCGGGGCCGACGCGGCCAGCTCCGCCGCGAACCACTCCTGCAGCCCGGGCTCGCCGGCAGCGGGCGATCGGGTGAGGGCGGCGGGCGTCCGCGAGGCGCGCACGAGGGCCTGCCGGACGAGCCGCTCGGGGAGGAGGTCCGGAGCCGGATACCCGGAGTGCAGGCCGATCGCGTCCGGCGACGACGGGCGCTGCGCCGAGGAGAGGCCGTCGAGGCGGACGGCGGGTGTGCCGAGCGCGCCGGCCTGCCACCCGTAATCCGCCGGCAGGACCGTGCGCGCCGCGCGGACGAAGGTGCCGACGCCGGGGCGCGCCTCGACGAGCCCGAGGCGCGCGAGCTGCTGGATCGCCTTCTGCACCGTGACGGGGCTCGCCGTGTACTCCGCGGTCAGGGCGCGGTTCGACGGAAGGCGGGCGCCGGGTGCGGCGGTCGCGATCCAGTGACGAAGACCGGCGACGATCCGCTCGCTGCTATCCTGACTCATGAGAGAACAGAGTAGCGTTATCCGTTCGAGCCGGACACTGCTATCCCCGGCCGCCGGTCCGGGGTGGGGGCTGCTGGGAGTCGTCGCCTTCTCGTTCACACTCCCGTTCACGCGCGTCGCCCTCGGCGGCGGACTCTCGCCGCTGTTCATCGGCTCCGCCCGCGCGGTCGTCGCCGCGGCCCTCGCCGCGATCGTCCTCGCCGCCACCCGGCAACGGCCGCCGAGCCGGGTGCAGTGGGCCCGATTGGCGGTGGTGGCGCTCGGCGTGGTCGCCGGCTTCCCGCTGCTGACCTCGTACGCCCTGACCACGACCCCCGCGAGCCACGGCGCCGTCGTCATCGGTCTCCTCCCCGCGGCGACCGCGGTAGCCGTCGTGCTCCGCACCCGCGAGCGCCCGACCCTCTCGTTCTGGGTCTTCGCGCTCCTCGGCGCGGCAGCGGCGGTCCTCTTCGCGATCCTGCAGAACGGCGCACCCGTGCTGCGCCCCGCCGACCTCCTGCTCTTCGCCGCCGTGCTCGCAGCAGCCGCCGGCTACGCGGAGGGGGGCCTGCTCGCGCGGGAGCTCGGCGCCTGGCAGACGATCTCCTGGGCCCTCGTGCTCGCCGCTCCCGTCATGCTCGCGGTGGCCTCCTCTTCCGCGGTCGCCGTCCCACCCGTCGCGACGCCCACGGCCTGGCTCGCGTTCGGCTATCTCTCCGCGGTCAGCATGTTCCTCGGGTTCTTCGCCTGGTACCGCGGCCTCGCGATCGGGCCGATGGCACAGGTGAGTCAGATCCAGCTCGTGCAGCCCGTCATGGGCATCACCTGGGCCGGGTTCCTCTTCCACGAGGACGTCGGTGCGGCCACGGTGCTCGGCGGGCTCGCCGTCGTCGTGTGCGCCGGGCTCGCCGTCCGCACCCGCAGTTCTCGTCCCACCCCCACCACCACCCCCACCCGACAGGAAGCGCCATGCGTCACACCCCCCGCTACCTCATGACCGACCCCGACGAGGTGAAGCGCCTCATCCGCGCCCACCCGTGGGCGACGTTCGTCTCGCCGGCCTCCACCGGACTCGTCGCCTCGCACTACCCGGTGCTGCTCGACGAGGACGAGGACGACATCGTGCTCCTCAGCCACTTCGGGCGTCCGGACGACGAGCTGCACGAGCTCGGACGCCACGAGATCCTGGTGATCATCCAGGGGCCGCACGATTATGTGTCCTCGAGCCTCTACGCGCCGGGAGACCTCGTCCCGACATGGAACCATGTCACCGCGCACCTCTCCGGCACCCCCGAGATCCTGACCGCGGAGGAGAACTACGCCATGCTCACCCGGCTCACCGACCACTTCGAGAGCGAGCACCCGCACGGGCGGAGCCTCGCGGAGGACGAAGCGGGCACCCGCCGCGCCGCGAAGGGCACGGTGGGGTTGCGTCTGCGGGTCGCCCGGTTCGACGCGCGCGCCAAGCTCAGCCAGAACAAGGCGCCGGAGGTGCGCGAGCGCATCGCCGCCCGCTTCGACGCCGTCCACCCCGCCCTGGCGGCTGAGATGCGCCGGGTCTGACCCCGGTTCGAATCAGAGGGCCAGGACCAGAGTCGCGAGGACGACGGTGGGCACCGCGGCGACGACCCCCCAGAGAGCGAAGCGACCCCAGCGGATCTCCACCCCGAGCGCCGTCACGCGATGGTGCCAGAGGAGCGTCGCCAGCGACGCCCACGGCGTGATGAGCGGACCGAGGTTCACGCCGATCAGCAGGGCCATCAGGGCGACCGGGCCCCCTGCCGCCGGCTCGAGCACCAGGTAGGCGGGGAGGTTGTTGATCGCGTTCGCGCTCACGGCCCCGAGCGCCGCGAGCCGGAACAGGTCGCCGGGAGAGTCGCCGGTCGCGGTCGGCGAGGTCAGGAAGTCGAAGAGCCCCTGCGCGTGCGCGGTCTCGACGAGCACGAACAGCGACGCGGCGAGCGCGAGCGCCTGCCACGGCACGAGCGACAGTCGCAGGGCGTGGCGACGACGGACGGCGAACAGCACGACCAATGCGAGGGCGGCGAGCGTGGCGGGGACCCACACGTCGTGGATGAGCGCGAGCAGCGGCATCAGCACGAGGAGGACGCCGGTCGCGCTCCAGAACAACATCGGGTCGGCGGGTCGGCGAGCCACCGGCGGCTCGTATGCGCCGAAGACCGTGCGCCGATGCACGACGGTGAGGATCGCGACGGGCACCAGGATGCCCACGAGGGTGGGCGCCCAGCTCAGCGCGATGAACGCCCCGGGGCCTTCCCCCATCGCGGGCGCGGCGAGCAGGTTGGTGAGGTTCGAGACCGGCAGCGCGAGCGACGCGGTGTTGGCGAGCCAGACGGTGGCGAGGGCGAACGGCAAGGGCGGGACCCCGATGCTCTGCGCCAGGACGACGACGACCGGGGTGACGATCACGGCGGTCGTGTCGAGCGAGAGGAACACCGTGCTCACCACGGCGAGCACGACCACCAGCGCCCACAGCACCAGCACGCGGCCGCCTCCCCAGCGCGCGAGGCGCTGGGAGACGACGTCGAACACCGCCGCGTCGCGGGCGAGCTCGGCGACGATCGTGATCGCGACGACGAATCCCAGCACGGGGGCGATCCGCTCGCCGAGGGCACCGGCGTCCGCCCGCGGCAGGAACCCCGTGAGCACGCACACGAGCGCGACCACCACGAGCCCGGCGACGATCCACGCCCCGACGCCGATCCGCATCCTTCTGATTCCCACCTCGTGAGCATAGGGCCGGCGGCGCCCTTTCGAATCGCGCATCCGGCTCCCTCGGCCGCGGGTGTGGGACCAGATGCGCGGTTCGAGGGCCGTCCGTGAGCAATCCGCATGCATCGGGCGCGACGGCGTAGGGGAACCGTGAGGATCGACGGCGGCGCGGGGACGGCGCAGTTGGATCGGTGACGTGCTCGACATCATCTCCCTCGCGCTGACCCTGGCGCTGTTCGCCCTCGTGTCCCTCATCGCCAAGGCGGTGGACCGCGCATGATCGTCTTCGAGATCCTCGCCGCCGTCCTCGCCGTCGCCGCGGTCGTCTACCTGGTCGTCGCGCTCGTCGCCCCGGAGCGCTTCTGATGGACGCGATGGTCCTGTACGGCGTCCTCCAGATCACGGCCGTCGTGGTCGTGCTCGTACTCCTCTACCGCCCCCTCGGCGACTACATCGCGCACGTCTACACCTCCGGCCGCGACCTGCGCGTCGAGCGCGGGCTCTATCGGGTGATCGGCGTCGACCCCCGCTCCGAGCAGACCTGGCGCGCCTACGCCCGCAGCGTCCTGCTGTTCTCCGCCGTCGGACTGGTCCTCGTCTACGGGCTGCAGCGGCTCCAGGGCTTCCTGCCCGCGTCGCTCGGCCTGCCCGCCGTACCCGAGGGACTCGCGTTCAACACGGCCGCGTCGTTCGTCGCGAACACCAACTGGCAGTCGTACTCGCCCGAGCAGACCATGGGCTACACGGTGCAGCTCGCGGGCCTCACGGTGCAGAACTTCGTCTCCGCCGCCGTCGGCCTCACCATCGCCATCGCCCTCATCCGCGGGCTCGCGCGTCGCGGCTCCGCGACGATCGGCAACTTCTGGGTCGACCTCACCCGCGGCCTGGGGCGGCTGCTCCTCCCGCTCGCCCTGATCGGCGCGGTGGCGCTGCTCGCGGGCGGTGTGATCCAGAACGTGAACGGCTTCACCGACGTCACCACGGTCTCCGGCGGCACGCAGACGATCCCCGGCGGCCCGGTCGCGTCGCAGGAGGCCATCAAGCTGCTCGGCACCAACGGCGGCGGGTTCTTCAACGCCAACTCCGCCCACCCCTTCGAGAACCCGACCGGGTGGGCCAACCTCCTCGAGGTGCTGCTGATCCTCGTGATCCCGTTCGCCCTCCCCCGCACGTTCGGGCGACTGGTCGGCGACCACCGGCAGGGGTACGCGATCGTCGCGGTCATGGGCACCCTGTTCCTCGCCTCGCTCGCCGCGCTCTCCGCCCTGGAGCTCGCCGGACGCGGTGCCGCCCCCGAACTCGCCGGCGCGGCGATGGAGGGCAAGGAGCAGCGCTTCGGCATCCTCGGCTCGACCCTGTTCGGCAGCGCGAGCACCCTGACCTCGACCGGGGCCGTGAACTCGATGCACGACTCCTACACCGCGCTCGGCGGCATGATGCCGATGCTCAACATGATGCTCGGCGAGGTCGCTCCGGGCGGTGTGGGCTCGGGCCTGTACGGCATGCTCGTCCTCGCGATCGTCGCGGTCTTCGTCGGCGGGCTCCTCGTCGGCCGCACCCCGGAGTGGCTCGGCAAGCGGATCGGGCCACGCGAGATGACCCTCGCGAGCCTCTCCATTCTCGTCGTCCCCGTGCTCGTCCTCGGCGGCACGGCCCTGAGCTTCGCGATCCCCGGGATCCGCGAGGACGTGGAGTCCACGAGCATCCTCAACCCGGGCGTGCACGGCATGAGCGAGGTGCTCTACGCGTTCACCTCCGCCGCGAACAACAACGGCTCGGCGTTCGCCGGTCTGACCGCGAACACCCCGTGGTTCAACACCGCCCTGGGGGTGGCGATGCTGCTCGGGCGCTTCCTCCCGATCGTGTTCGTGCTGGCCCTCGCCGGGTCGTTCGCCGCGCAGGAACGGGTGCCCGCCACCACGGGGACACTCCCCACCCACCGGCCGCAGTTCGTCGGCCTGCTCCTCACCGTGACCGTCGTCGTGACGGCCCTCACCTACTTCCCCGTGCTCGCACTGGGACCGCTCGCCGAAGGACTCTGACCATGACCCTCCTGACCACGCCTCCCGAACAGCAGGACGCCCCGGCGTCCGCCACACCCCGGCCGCCGCGCTCCTTCGGGGGTGCGCAGCTCGTGCAGGCGCTCCCGGGGGCGCTGCGCAAGCTCAACCCGGCCGCCCTCGTACGCAACCCCGTGATGCTCCTCGTCTGGGTCGGCGCCGCGTTCACGACCGTCCTCGCGATCGCCGAGCCCTTCCTCGGCGGGCCCGCCTCCTCCGGCGGCACCCCCGTCCCTGCGGCGTTCACCTGGGGCATCGCGATCTGGCTGTGGCTGACCGTGCTCTTCGCGAACGTCGCGGAGTCGGTGGCGGAGGGGCGGGGCAAGGCGCAGGCCGCGAGCCTGCGGAACACCCGCACCCAGACGATGGCGCGGCGGGTGATGGCCCCTTCGACAGGCTCAGGGACCCAGGGCGCGGGCTCAGGGACCCAGGAGTCCGCGTGGGTCACTGAGCTTGTCGAAGCGCGGACGGAGAGGGTGTCGTCGGCGGAACTGCAGCGCGACGACCTCGTGATCGTCTCCGCGGGCGAGCTGATCCCGGGCGACGGCGACATCGTCGCGGGCATCGCGACCGTCGACGAATCGGCCATCACCGGCGAGAGCGCCCCGGTGGTCCGCGAATCCGGCGGCGACCGCAGTGCCGTCACCGGCGGCACCCGGGTGCTGTCCGACCGGATCGTCGTGCGCATCACATCGAAGCCCGGGGAGACGTTCGTCGACCGCATGATCGCCCTCGTCGAAGGCGCCAGCCGGCAGCGCACCCCGAACGAGATCGCCCTGAACATCCTCCTCGCGAGCCTGTCGATCGTGTTCGTCGTGGTGGTGCTCGCGCTGAACCCGATCGCGTCGTACGCGGCCTCGCCGGTGAGCATCCCCGTCCTCATCGCCCTGCTCGTCTGCCTCATCCCGACCACCATCGGCGCCCTCCTCTCGGCCATCGGCATCGCGGGCATGGACCGGCTCGTGCAGCGCAACGTGCTGGCGATGTCGGGGCGCGCGGTCGAGGCCGCCGGCGACGTCACCACGCTGCTCCTCGACAAGACCGGCACCATCACCCACGGCAACCGTCGCGCCCATGCGGTGCTGCCGCTGACCGGCGTGGAGGCGGACGATCTGCTGCGCACCGCCGCCCTGTCCTCCCTCGCCGACCCGACCCCGGAGGGGGCGTCGATCGTCCAGCTCGCCGCCTCCCGCGGAATCCGGGTGGCAGCCCCCGCGGATGCCGTCGTCGTCCCGTTCACGGCGCAGACGCGCATGAGCGGGCTCGACCTCGCCGACGGCACCCAGATCCGCAAGGGCGCCGCCTCGGCCGTCGCGGCCTGGCTCGGGCGAGCCCCCGGCGACGAGCTCACGGCCCTCGTCGACGGGGTCGCCTCGGGCGGCGGCACGCCTCTCGTCGTCGCGGTGCAGGGCCCTTCGACAGGCTCAGGGACCCACCCCGACTCAGGGACCCACCCCGACTCGGGGACCCCGGCGGTCGAAGCGCGGATCCTCGGGGTCGTGCACCTCAAGGACATCGTCAAGGACGGCCTGCGCGAACGGTTCGACGAGCTGCGCAGCATGGGCATCCGCACCGTCATGATCACCGGCGACAACCCGCTCACCGCGAAGGCGATCGCGGCCGAGGCGGGCGTCGACGACTACCTCGCCGAGGCCACCCCGGAGGACAAGCTCGCGCTCATCCGCCGCGAGCAGGAGGGCGGGCGCCTCGTCGCGATGACCGGCGACGGCACGAACGACGCCCCCGCGCTCGCCCAGGCCGACGTCGGCGTCGCGATGAACACGGGCACGTCGGCGGCCAAGGAGGCCGGCAACATGGTCGACCTCGACTCCGACCCGACCAAGCTCATCGACATCGTCCGCATCGGCAAGCAGCTGCTCATCACCCGCGGCGCCCTGACGACGTTCTCGCTCGCGAACGACATCGCGAAGTACTTCGCCATCATCCCGGCGATGTTCATGGGCGTGTTCCCGGGCCTCGCGGCGCTGAACATCATGCATTTGCACTCCCCGGCCTCCGCGGTCACGAGCGCGATCATCTTCAACGCCCTCGTGATCGTGTTCCTCATCCCGCTCGCGCTGCGCGGCGTGACGTACCGGCCGGCGAGCGCCTCGCAGATCCTGCAGCGGAACCTTCTCGTCTACGGCCTCGGCGGGGTCATCGCCCCGTTCGTGGGCATCAAGCTCATCGACCTCCTCGTCAGCCTCCTCCCCGGCTTCTGACCGGGCGCGAAAGGAACGCCATGTCGTCCACCACCCGCACCACGATGCGCACCGCCGGTGTCGCCGTCCGCGCGATGCTCGTCCTCACCCTCGTCCTCGGCGTGGGGTACACGCTGCTCGTCACCGGCATCGGCCAGCTCCTCCTCCCCGCACAGGCGAACGGCTCGATGCTCCCCGGCGACCGCGGCAGCGCGCTCATCGGACAGTCCTTCACGGACGCCGAGGGCGACGCCCTGCCGGAGTACTTCCAGTCCCGCCCGTCGGTGGCCGGCGACGGGTACGACGGGGCGGCCTCGGGCGGCAGCAACCTCGGTCCGGAGAATCCCGACCTCGTCGCCGCGATCGCCGCACGGAAGGCCGAGATCGCCGCCCGGGAGGGGGTGGCCCCCTCCCGGGTGCCCGCGGATGCCGTGACCGCGTCCGGCTCCGGTCTCGACCCGCACATCAGCGTCGCCTACGCCCTGCTCCAGGTGCCGCGGGTGGCGGCCGCCCGCGGCCTGCCCGAAGACGAGGTCCTGACGCTGGTGGAGTCTAGGATTCAAGGGCGGGACCTGGGGTTCCTCGGCGAGGAGCGCATCAACGTCGCGGAGCTGAATCTCGCACTCGACGACCGGGAGGGTGCATGAGCGCAGAGCCGCCGCCGCGCCCCGCGACGGACAGGACCCGGCGCGGGCGACTGCGCGTGCTCCTCGGTGCCGCACCCGGCGTCGGGAAGACCTTCGAGATGCTCGCGGAGGGCCGGCGGCTGCGCGACGAGGGCCGCGACGTGGTCATCGCCATCGTCGAGACCCACGGCCGCGCCGCCACCGCGGCACTCACGGCGGGGCTGCCCGAAGTGCCGCGCCGGGAGGACGCGCATCGCGGGGTGACGCTCTCCGAACTCGACCTCGACGCGGTGCTCGCCCGCGCTCCGGAGATCGCCCTCGTCGACGAGTTCGCCCACACGAACGCGCCCGGCTCCCGCAACCGCCAGCGCTGGCAGGACGTGGAGGAGCTGCTGGACGCGGGGATCGATGTCGTCACCACCGTGAACGTGCAGCACATCGAGTCGCTGAACGCGGTCGTGGAGAAGATCACCGGCATCGCCCAGCGCGAGACCATCCCGGACGCGGTGGTCCGCGCCGCGGACGAGATCGAGGTCGTCGACCTCGCCCCGCAGACGCTCCGCGACCGCCTCGCCGCGGGTCTCGTCTACCCCGCGGAGCGCATCGACGCCGCGCTCTCGCACTACTTCCGGCTGGGCAACCTCACGGCCCTGCGGGAGCTCGCGCTGCTGTGGCTCGCGGACGAGGTGGACAGCGCGCTGCGCACCTACCGCGCCGAACAGGGCATCGCCGGAGCGTGGCAGGCCCGCGAACGCGTGGTCGTCGCCCTCACCGGCGGGCCGGAGGGCGAGACGCTGCTGCGCCGCGGGGCCCGCATCGCCGCCCGGTCCGCCGGCGGCGAGCTGCTCGCGGTGCACGTCACCGCCCAGGACGGTCTGCGCGGCGAGACCCCCGGCGCGCTCGCCGCCCAGCGCTCCCTCGTCGAGTCCCTCGGGGGCACCTACCACCAGGTGGTCGGCGACGACATCCCGGCGACGCTCGTCGAATTCGCCCAGGGCGCCGACGCCACCCAGCTCGTGATCGGCGTGAGCCGCCGCGGCCGCCTCGCCGCCGCGCTCACCGGACCGGGGATCGGCGCCGAGGTCATCCGCCGCTCGGGCGACATCGACGTGCACATCGTCACCCATGCCGCCGCCGGTGGCCGGCTCGCGCTGCCCCGCATCACCGGCGGGGCGCTCGGCTGGCGACGGCAGGCGCTGGGCTTCGGCGTCGCCCTGGTGTTCGGCCCGCTGCTGTCCTGGCTCATGTTCACGTTCCGCAGCCCGGAGTCGATCACGGCCGAGGTGCTCGCCTACCAGCTCCTCGTGGTCGTCGTCTCCCTGATCGGCGGCATCCGCCCGGCGGTGTTCGCGGCCGTGCTCTCCGGCATCACCCTCGACTTCCTCTTCGTCGCCCCGCTGTTCACGATCACGATCGCGCATCCGCTGCACGTGCTCGCCCTCACCCTGTACGTCATCATCGCGATCCTCGTGAGCGTCATCGTCGACCAGGCCGCCCGCCGCGCACGGACCGCGCAGCGCGCGACGGCCGAGGCCGAGCTGCTCGCGGCCGTCGCGGGCAACGTGCTCCGCGGCGACAACGCCGTGCTCGCCCTCGTCAGCCGCACCAGGGAGGCGTTCGGGCTCAGCGGGGTGCGGCTGCTCACGCCCGCCGGCGAGGTGCTGGCGAGCGACGGCGAGCCGGTGCCGGACGGCCGCGCCACGACCATCCCGGTCGGGACGGTGCCCGGCGGCGGGCCGCGCGCGATGCTCGAACTCAACGGCGAGCCGATCGCCGGCCCCGAGCGTCGGCTGCTCGACGCGATCGTCGCGCAGCTCGCCGCGGCCATCGAGCACACCGACCTCCGGGCGACGGCGCGCGAGGCGGAGTCGCTCGCGGAGACCGACCAGGTGCGCAGCGCGCTGCTCTCCGCCGTGAGTCACGACCTGCGGCGTCCGCTGGCCTCGGCGGTGGCGGCGATCGGCGGGCTCCGCGGCGCCCACGGTCTGTCCGACGCCGACCGCGCCGAGCTGCTGGCGACGGCGGACGAGAGCCTGGCGACGCTCTCGACGCTCGTCACCGACCTCCTCGACGTGAGCCGGGTGGAGGCGGGCGTGCTCGCCGTCTCGGCCGCGCGCATCGATGCCGCCGGGCCCGTGCTGGCAGCGGTGGACGAGCTCGGCCTCGGCCCCGGCGACGTCGAGCTGGCACTCGACCCCGATCTGCCGCCGTTGCACGCCGACCCGGTGCTGCTGCAGCGCGTGCTGGTGAACGTGCTCGCCAACGCGCACCGGCACGCGCCGGAGGGCAGCCGCGTCCTCGTGTCGACCAGCCGCCTGGGCGACCGGGCTGAGCTGCGCGTCATCGACCGCGGCGAGGGCATCGCCCCGGAGCGGCGCGATCGTGTCTTCCAGCCGTTCCAGCGCTTCGGCGACACGGACAACTCGACCGGGCTCGGACTCGGACTCGCGCTGTCGCGCGGTTTCACCGAGGGCATGGGCGGTAGCCTGACACCGGAGGACACCCCCGGGGGCGGACTCACCATGGTCATCTCCCTGCCGCTCGCCGCAGGATCTTCCGACACGGAGGGGACGGAGTGAAGCTCCTCATCGCCGACGACGACCCCCAGATGGTGCGGGCGCTGCGGATCACGCTGGCGGCCCACGGCTACGAGGTCGTCGTGGCCGCGGACGGCGCCGCCGCGATCGCCGCGGCCGCGCAGGCGCATCCCGACCTCATCATGCTCGACCTCGGCATGCCCCGGCTCGACGGCATCGAGGTCATCCAGGCCCTCCGCGGCTGGACGAACGTGCCCATCATCGTCGTGTCGGGGCGGACGGGCTCGGCCGACAAGGTCGAGGCCCTGGATGCGGGCGCCGACGACTTCGTCACCAAACCCTTCCAGGTGGACGAGCTGCTCGCCCGGCTGCGCGCGCTGTCCCGTCGGGCGGTCGCGGCGAACGGCGAGTCGGTCGTCGCCTTCGGGGACGTCGTGGTGGATCTCGCCACGAAGACCGTCACCCGCGCGGGGACCCGGGTGCACCTGACCCCGACGGAGTGGCGGATGCTGGAGCACCTGGCCCGGCATCCCGGTGCACTGGTGACGCGGCAGGACCTCCTCAAGGAGATCTGGGGCAGCGCGCAGGTGTCGGACTCCGGCTACCTGCGGCTGTACATGTCGCAGCTGCGCAAGAAGCTCGAGCGCGAGCCCTCCGCCCCCGCGCACCTGCTCACCGAGTCGGGCATGGGGTACCGGCTGGTCCTCTAGCGGCCGAGCGGCGCGCGGTCGCGTGTGCCGGCGACGCGACGGCGACGGAGCACCGCGACGGTGCCGACGACGACGAGCAGGACCGCGACGACGATCGCGGTGATCGCGGTCGGGGTGCTCTCCGGCTCACCCGTGAGACGTCCGACCGCGAGCCAGCTCAGGCCCCAGGCGGTCGCGAGCGCGGGGACGACCCGCCCCGTGAACCAGGCCGAGGCGGCGCCGATCACCAGCACGACCACGAGGACGGCCACGGCCCACGCCTCGGGGGCGCCCGCGCCGATCCCCGGGGCGGTCTGGGTGAGCCAGGCGGCGGTGTTCGCGACCGTCGCGATCGTCACCCAGCCGAAGTGGAGGCCGTTCGCTCCGTCGGTGAGGAGGCGGTCGGCGAGGGTGCGGGCGGGGAAGCGCCCCAGCAGCACGATGATGCGGGCGAGGGTGGCCAGCAGGAGGGCGATCACGAGCACCGTGAGCCAGAGCGTCAGGTACCGCGCGGTCACCAGCCAGAGGCCGTTCAGCACCATCGAGACGGCGATCCAGCCGCCGACCGCCTGCTGGCGTTCGTCCTGCCGCTGGGCGGGGAGCGCCTGCCACACGGTGTAGGCGAGCAGTCCCGCGTAGATGAGCGACCAGATCGAGAAGGCCGGTCCGGCGGGGGCGAGGTACGAGCCCTGGGCCGAGAGGGCACCGTTCTGCAGCTCGTCGACGGATTCGCCGCCGAACGCTCCGGCGCCGACGGTCGCCGCGATCAGCATGAACACGGCGGCGGCGATCACGATGCTCTGGCGGGCGATGCCCTTCGTCGAGGTCTCCATGCCTGCACCATACGGGCGGGCCGCGCGGACGGGGATGGCCTTGACAGTGCGCGCGCGTTTGGCTAACTAGGTTAGCGAAACGCGAGCGAGCGCGGCATCGATCAGCACCTCGGCCGCCTGCCGCGCGTGGACCGCGGCATCCGGATCAGCCCCGATCGCCGCCGTGCTCTGCGCCCCCTCAGCGAGGAGGGAGAGCTGTGCGGCGAGGCCGATCGGCGCCCCCGTCGCCGCGACGAGGTCCGCCATGTACCGCTGGAACGACGCCTTGTGCGCGCGGACGATGTCGGCCACCTCGGGACTCGTGCCCCCCAGCTCGCCGAACGCGTTGATGAACGCACAGCCCCGGAAGCCCTCGCTGCAGAACCAGTCCTCCAGGTAGCCGTAGACCGCGAGGAGCCGGGCGCGGGGATCGTCGCCGCTCTCGGCCACCGCCGCCGTGAGGCCCTGCTCCCATTCCGCGTGCTTGCGGGTGAGCACGGCCGCGACGATGTCGGTCTTCGCCGGGAACAGCGAGTACACGCGGCGGAGCGAGACGCCGGCCGCCGACCGCAGCTCGTCCATGCCGACCGCGGCGTACCCCTTGCGGTAGTAGAGCTCCTCCGCGGCGGAGAGGATGCGTTCGCGGGCCTCGTCTTCGGTCATGTCCAGAAGTCTACTTGACACGAGAACGAACGTTCTCTAGATTGATCACATCAGGCGAGAACGATCGTTCTCACCGACACCGAAAGGAACACATCATGGGTTACATCACCGTCGGCACCGAGAACACCACCCCGATCGAGCTCTACTACGAAGACCAGGGCAGCGGTCAGCCCGTCGTCCTGATCCACGGCTATCCGCTCAACGGCCACAGCTGGGAGCGCCAGACCCGCGAACTCCTCGCCCAGGGCTACCGCGTCATCACCTACGACCGCCGCGGGTTCGGGC
This sequence comes from Microbacterium sp. BLY, assembly GCF_017939615.1. Classification (NCBI taxonomy): domain Bacteria; kingdom Bacillati; phylum Actinomycetota; class Actinomycetes; order Micrococcales; family Microbacteriaceae; genus Microbacterium; species Microbacterium sp. BLY. The sequence goes on along the minus strand of NZ_JAGKSR010000001.1, from coordinate 1,180,148 downwards.
AGTCGTCCAAGGTCGGCTCCGGCTACGACTACGACACCTTCGCCGCCGACCTGAACACGGTGCTCGAGACCCTCGACCTCCGCGACGTCGTGCTCGTCGGCTTCTCCATGGGCACCGGGGAGCTCGCCCGCTACGTCGGCCGCTACGGGCACGAGCGCGTCGCGAAGCTCGCCTTCCTCGCCTCGCTCGAGCCGTTCCTCGTGCAGCGCGACGACAACCCCGAGGGGGTGCCGCAGGAGGTGTTCGACGGGATCGAGGCCGCCGCCAAGGGCGACCGGTATGCCTGGTTCACGCAGTTCTACCAGGACTTCTACAACCTCGACGAGAACCTCGGCACGCGCATCAGCCAGCAGGTCGTCGACGCGAACTGGAACCTCTCGGTCACCAGCGCCCCGGTCGCCGCGTACGCCGTGGTGCCGACCTGGATCGAGGACTTCCGCGACGACGTGAAGGCCGTGGCCGCCGCCGCCAAGCCCACCCTGATCCTGCACGGCACCAAGGACAACATCCTGCCGATCGACGCGACCGCCCGCCGCTTCCGCCAGGCCGTCCCGGAGGCCGAGTACGTCGAGGTCGAGGGCGCCCCGCACGGCCTCCTCTGGACGCACGCCGACGAGGTCAACGCCGCCCTGACGCAGTTCCTGGCGCGGTAACCCCGTTCGAATCGCCTGAATGGCTCCATCTCCCCCGGAGATGGAGCCATTCGCGCAATGCGCAGCGGGTCAGCGGGAGCGCCAGAGCAGCCAGACGAAGTACGGGGCGCCGATCAGGGCGACCACGAGACCCGCCGGAAGCTGCGCGGGGGCGATCACCGTCCGGCCGATGGTGTCCGCGATGCCCACGAGCAGCCCGCCGAGGAGCACCGCCGTCGGGATCACCCGCGAATGCCGCGCCCCCACCAGCGCCCGGGCGGCGTGCGGGGCCACGAGCCCCACGAAGCCGATGACCCCGATCGCCGTCACGCTCAGCGCCGCGAGGACGGCCGCCACCAGCAACAGCGTCAACCGGACCGGCTCCAGCCGGATGCCGACCAGTCGCGGGGTGTCCTCATCGAGCGACAGCACGTCGAGCTCCCGGCGGCTCATCGCCACGAACGGCACCGCGATCACGAGCACGATCGCCAGGGGGACGATCTGCTCCCACACCCGGCCGTACGTCGTCCCGGAGAGCCAGGTGTAGATCTTCGGGGTGTCCCACGGATTCGAGCGCAGCAGGAAGAAGGTCGTGAGGGAGACCGTGAAGTACGACACCCCGATGCCGATCAGCAGGAACCGGTCCGCGTTCAGGCCGCCCCGCCACGAGAGCAGATAGACCAGGGCGAAGGCGAGCAGCGAGCCCGTCACCGCCCCCGCGATCAGCCCACCCGTCGACGACGTGATGCTCGTGAGCACCAGCACCGCGCCGAGCCCGCCGCCGCCGGTGACGCCGAGGATGCTCGGGTCCGCGAGCGGGTTGCGGCTCACGCCCTGGATCACGGTGCCGGAGAGGGCGAGCGCGGCGCCGGCGACCACGGCGGCCACGATCCGCGGCGCCCGCTCGTCGAGCGCGAAGGCGATGGGCGCGGGAGCCTGTCCCTGCAGCCACAGCGCGATGTCGCCGGTGAGCAGCCAGGTGTGGCCGGCGAGCAGTCCGAGCAGCAGCACCCCGATCAGGCCGAGGGCGACGAGGGCGAGGGTGATCCGGAAGCGCCGACGGCTGCGGACTCCGAAGCGCACCCGCGGAGGCTCGCGCGTGGGTCCGGCGTCGCGGAGCCGCCGGGCCATGAGCACGAGCACGATCGCGCCGAGCAGCGTCGTCGCGACCCCGGTGGGGATGAGGATCGCGGCCTCGGCGCCGATGAGGGCACGCAGGAGCGCGTCGGCGAGGATGACGACGAGCGCACCGAGCAGGCCCGCCGCCGGGAGCAGCAGCACGTGGCGGTTCAGGCTCGGCACCACCCGGGTCAGCAGGCGCGCGAGCACCGGCGCGCACAGCCCGACGAAGCCCATCGGCCCGGCGAGGGTCACCGCGACCGCCGTCAGGGTGACCGCGAGGAGGATCCCGATGGCCCTGGTCGACCGGATCGGCACCCCGAGCGACGACGCGGTGTCGTCCCCCAGCGACAGGATGTCGAGGCGCCGCGCGAGCAGGAGTGCGAGCACCGTGACGACCACGACGACCGGCGCCGCCTGCAGGAACGCGGTGAGTCCGAGCTGCGACAGACTCCCGCTCCCCCACGCCAGCAGTCCCTTGGTCTCCTCGTCGAACAGGATGAGGAGGGTCGAGGTCGCGGCCTGGAAGGCGAGCGCCAGCGCGGTGCCGGCGAGGATGAGGCGGGTCGTGGACGACCCTGCGCCGCCGGCCAGCCCGAGCACGATGCCCGCGGCGACGATGCCGCCCGCGAACGCCACCGCCCCGGAGGCCCACACCGGCACGGCGATCCCGAACGCGGCGAGCGCCGTGACGGCGAGGTAGGCCCCGGCGGTCACACCCAGCGTGTCCGGCGACGCGAGGGCGTTGCGGGCGAGGGACTGCAGCAGCATGCCGGCGACGCCGAGCGCGACGCCCACCGCGACGCCGGCGGCGAGCCGCGGCACCCGCGATCCCCAGAGGACGTCGGTGTCGGCGAACACCGCGCCGCTCGTGCCCTGCGTGAGGTGCCAGCAGGCGACCGCCACCAGCACCGCGGCGAGAGCGACGAGCACGCCGACGCCCGTCCACAGCGCGGGCTTCTGCCCCTCCGCCTCCGCGGGGACGGCGGACGCCGGGCCGGCGGGCTCCGCGGTCGCCGTCGTGTCGAGGCGGAGGGTCTCCGTCACTTCGCGAGCACCTCGAGGTACCCGTCGATGATCTGCCCGGTCGAGCGCGGGCCGCCGAAGGTCCAGATGCCGGCCGGGAATGCGGTCAGCCGGTCCTCCGCCACCGCGGGGAGCGACGTCCAGGCGGGGTTGTCCGCGAGGGCGTCGACGAAGCTCTCGGAGTCCGGGGCCTCGGTGCCCGTGTAGAAGAGGTTCGCGTCGCCGACCGTCGTCATGCCTTCGACATCGGTCTGGCCGAGGCCGTACACGGGGTCGACCTCGCCGGTCCAGGCGTTCGTCAGCCCGAGCTCCTCGCCCACCTCACCGACGAGCGAGCCCTGGCCGAACGGACGCAGCGCCACGTTGCCGCCGTCGACCCAGCCGTCGAAGAACACGAAGTCGGTGGTCGCGAGATCGCGGTCGGCGAGCTCGGCCTTCGCGGTGTCGAGGTGCTCCTGGAACTCCGCGGTGACGACGTCGGCGCGCTCCTCGCGGCCGGTCACCTGCGCGATGAGGTCGAACGTGTTCAGCATCTTGGCGATCGGGTCCTTCGCATCGGCGCCGACCGTCGCGAGCACGGGCACGTCGTAGGCCTCGAGCTGCGCGACGATGGGGTCGTCCGCGGCGCTGACCTCGACGATCACGAGGTCGGGGTCGGTCCCGAACAGCGTCTCCAGGTTCGGCTCCTGACGGGTGCCCACGTCGACGACGCCCTCCGGCAGCTCCTCGGCCGTGACCCAGGTGCTGTAGCCCTCGGCATCGGCCACCGCGACCGGCGTCACGCACAGCGACAGCGCGTCCTCGATCTGCTGCCACTCGAGCACCGCGATGCGTTCGGCCGGCTTGTCGAGCTCGACCGTGCGGCCGAGGTCGTCGGTGACGGAGACCGCCCCGGTCGAGGTGCTCGTGGTGTCGTCGGCGCAGCCCGCGCTCGTCGAGGTCGGGGCGTCCGACCCCTCGGCGGACGGCGTCTGCGTGGTGCCGCAGCCGGCGAGCGCGAGGGTGAGGGCACCGCCGAGGGCGAGGGCGGCGAGGGGGGTCTTCTTCATCGGGGGGTCCTTCTGGGGGTCGGGGTCAGGAGGCGGAGGGAGTGCGGAGGCGACCGTGATGGCGGCCGCGCGGACGCACCCGCACCAGTCCGGTCTCCTCGTCGAGGGCGGTGTCGATGCGCAGGCCGTACACGTGCGACAGGTTCTCGCCGGTGAGCACCTCGGCGGGAGCCCCCGCCGCGTGCACCCGCCCGCGGTGCATCAGCACGACGTCGTCGGCGACCGAGGCGGCGTGATCGAGATCGTGCAGCACGACGCCGAGCGCGGTGCCGTGGTCGTCGGCGAGCTCGCGCACCAGGTCGAGGGTCTCCACCTGGTACCGCAGGTCGAGGTGGTTGGTCGGCTCATCCAGCAGCAGCACCCCGGTGTCCTGAGCGAGCGCGGTCGCCAGCCAGACGCGCTGCAGCTCGCCGCCCGAGAGCTGGTCCACCGGGCGGGCGGCCATGGCCGACAGACCGGTGAGGGCGAGGGCGCGCGCCACGGCGGCCCGGTCGGCGTCGCTCACGCCGGAGAAGCGTCCGCGGTGCGGGTGCCGGCCGTAGGCGACGACATCGGCGACCTCGATCCCGGACGGGTGCGGCCGGGACTGCGACAGCATCGCGACCGTCTTCGCGAACTCCTTGGCGGAGAGGGCGGCGGCGTCGCGAGACTCCGCGCCGCCGATCCGCACGGTTCCCGCCTCGATGCGGTGCAGTCGCGCGAGGGCCCGCAGGACGGTCGACTTGCCGCTGCCGTTCGGTCCGATCAGCGCGGTCACCCGCCCCGGCGCGAGGCGCAGGGAGACGTCGTGCACGACGCGCGTGCGGCCGTAGGCGAGGACGAGGGATTCCCCCGCCAGGCCGTGGCGATCGATGGTGTCGGTCATCTCAGCCCCGCATCGCGACGCCGCGGCGCCAGTAGCCCATGAACGCGACCTGCGCGCGGTCGACCCCGAGGTCCTTCACGAGGTGCCGGCGCAGCGTCGTCACGACACCGCTCTCGCCCGCGATCCAGAAGTAGCGACCGGCGGGGTCGTCCTCCCGGGCGATCTCCTCCCCGAGTCCCGAGTACGCCGGCGTCTCCCAGAGCAGGTCCTCCCCCTCGATGTCGGCGACCCGGATCTCGTCCGCGGCGTCGTCGTCACCCAGGTACTCGAGCACCGCGGGGATGAGGCGCAGGCCGTGGGGGTCCCCGGCGTCCCGGGGCAGCCAGTGCACGTCCACCCCGGCCGGCACGTCGATCGCCAGCACGTCGGCGGGCGACGGCACCTCGATGAACGCGACCCCGCGGAGGTCGCGCGGGGCGTCCTCCAGGATGCGGGCGATGGCGGGGGCCGCCGTCTCGTCGCCGACGAGGACGACCGAGGTCGCCGCCCCCGGCTGATACTCCGCTCCGCCGTGCGCCAGGACACCCCGCCGCGGACCGACGAGCCACAGCTCCTGCCCCACCGCGGCCGTGCTCGCCCAGCGCGAGGCCGGACCGGTGAGGCCGGGCTCGAGGTGCAGCACGAAGTCGACGTCGACCTCCGTGCGGCCGTCGTCGGCGATCCGCAGCGCGCGGATGGAGTAGGTGCGCATCGAGCCGCGCTCCTCCTCCGGGACGGCCAGGTACGAGCCCCACCAGTCGTCCGTGGACCGGTCGATCTCGGCGAGCACGCCGGACGCGGGCGGGAAGACGAGCTTGATGCGGCTGTCGTACACCTCGCCGGGCGTTCCCAGGTCGCTGAGCTCGTCGCCGCCGAGGGTCACCCGCACGAACGACGGGGAGACGCGCTCGACGGCGCGCACCTCGGCGCGGGTGAGGATGTAGGTGGGGCGCTCCGTCGTGGTGGACTCAGCGGACATGATGCCTCCCGATGGGGGTGACCAGCGGCTTGCCGGAGACCGGGTCGATGGTGATCTGGTTGGGGAGGCCGAAGACCTCCTGCACGAGTTCGGCGGTGACGATCTCCTGCGGGGCGCCGGTCGCATGCACGCGGCCGTCCTTCATGGCGACCAGCTCGTCGGCGTAGCGCGCGGCGAGGTTGAGGTCGTGCAGCACCATCACGATCGTGGTGCCGCGGGCGACGCTGAGGTCGGTGAGCAGGTCGAGCACCTCGACCTGGTGGGCGACGTCGAGGAAGGTCGTCGGCTCGTCCAGCAGCAGGATGTCGGTCTCCTGCGCGAGCGCCATCGCGATCCAGACCCGCTGCCGCTGACCGCCGGAGAGCTCGTCGACGCTGCGGTCGGCGAGGTCGCTGATGCCGGTCGCGTCGAGGGCGTCGGCGACGACCTCGTAGTCGTGCGCGCTCCACCGCGACAGCGCCCGCTGGTGGGGGTGGCGCCCGCGGCCGACGAGGTCGGCGACGGCGATGCCCTCGGGGGCCACGGGCGACTGCGGCAGCAGACCGAGGATGCGGGCGACCTCCTTCGTCGGACGGGCGTGGATGGACTTCCCGTCGAGGACCACCTCGCCGTTCGCCGGGGACAGCAGCCGCGCGAGGGCACGCAGCAGCGTCGACTTGCCGCAGCCGTTCGCGCCGACGATCGTGGTGATCTTCCCGGGCGCGATCTGCAGGTCGAGCCCCTCGACCACGGTGCGGTCGCCGTACGAGAGGGTGATCCCCTCGGCGGACAGGCGGTGGGCGGCGGTCACAGCGAGCCTCCGGTGCGGTTGGTGCGGATGAGCAGGTAGATCAGGTACGGCGCACCCACGACGCCGGTGACGACGCCGACCGGGTAGCGCGCGCCGAGTGCGAACTGGGCGATGAGGTCGCCGCCGAGCACGAGCACCGCACCGACGAGACCGCTGGGCAGCAGCAGCGTGGCGCCGGGACCGGTGAGTCGCGCGGCGATGGGTCCGGCCATGAAGGCGACGAAGGCGATCGGCCCGGTGGCGGCGGTCGCGAACGCGAGGAGGGCCACGGCGCCGAGGATGAAGACGAGGCGTGTGGCGGTGACCCGCACGCCGAGCCCCGCGGCGGAGTCGTCCCCGAGCTGGAGCGCCCCCAGCGCCCGCCCCTGCGACAGCAGCAGCGGCACGAGGATCGCCGCGGCGATGGCCATCGGCAGCACCCGCTCCCACGAGGCGTTGTTGAGGCTGCCGGTGAGCCACTGCATCGCGGTCTGGATGTCCCAGTTCGCGGCCCGGGAGAGCAGGTACGAGATGACGCTCTGCAGCATGGCCGCGACGCCGATCCCGATGAGGATGAGGCGGGTGCCCGCGAAGCCGCCCTTGATGGCGAGGAGGTAGATCGCCAGCGCCGTCACGAGGGCGCCGACGAGCGCGAGCAGCGAGACGGCGGGGCCGTTGAGCGAGAGCACGACGATCCCGAAGACCGCGGCCGCCCCGGCGCCGTTCGAGATGCCGATGATGTCGGGGGAGGCCAGCGGATTGCGCAGCATGGTCTGGAAGGTGACGCCCGCCATGCCGAACGCGAGACCGGTGAGGACGGCGAGGACCGCGCGCGGGAGCCGGAGGTCGCCGACCGTGAACGAGGCCCCGGGCACCGTCTCGCCGAGGATCACGCGGATGACCTCGTCCAGCGGGTAGAACGTGTTGCCGACCATGAGCGCCACCACGAACAGCACGACCACCACGACGCCGAGGGCGACGGTGACCAGCGCGTGACGGCGGTGCCGCGCCCGGCGCCCGGCGATGACCCGTGCGATGCGGGCGGCGGCCGACTCGTCGCCGCGGACGAGGGTGTGCTCCGTCGTGCTCACAGCTCCCTCACCTTCTGTCGGCGGACGATCCAGATGAAGAACGGCGCCCCGATGATCGCGGTGATGATGCCCACCTGGATCTCCTCGGAGGATGGCGAGATCACGCGCCCGACGATGTCGCTGGCGGTGAGCAGCGCGGCGCCGGCCAGGGCCGAGAACGGCAGCAGCCAGCGGTGGTCCGTTCCCACGAGCATCCGGCACATGTGCGGGACGATGAGGCCGACGAACCCGATCGGCCCCGCGATCGCGGTCGCCGCGCCGGCGAGGATGACCGCGCCCAGGGCCGACAGCATCCGGGTGCGCAGCACATGCTCGCCGAGCCCGGTGGCCATGTCGTCGCCGAGGGCGAGGGAGTTCATGCCCCGCGCGCACAGGAAGCAGATGAGGGCGCCGACCGCGAGGACGGGAGCGGTGATCGCGATGCGCGGCCACTCCGCCCCGCCGACGCCGCCGATCTGCCACGACTGGAACGTCTGCAGCAGGTCGACCCGCGGCAGCATGACCGCGCTGATGAGCGAGGCGAACGCGGCGGAGGTCGCCGCCCCCGCGAGGGCCAGCTTGAGCGGGGTGGCCCCGCCGCGGCCGAGCGAGCCGACGGTGTAGACGAACACGGCGGCCACCGCGGCGCCGACGATCGCGAACGCCATCTGCCCGTAGGGGTTGCTCAACCCGAAGAACGCGATGCCGAGCACGACCGCGAAGGAGGCGCCGTTCGAGACCCCGAGGATGCCGGGGTCGGCGACGGGGTTGCGGGTGACGGCCTGCATGGTCGCCCCGGCGAGGGCGAGCGCCGCCCCCACGAGGAGCGCGAGCACCGTGCGGGGGATGCGCTTGACGACCGCGGCCTCGGAGATCGTGTCCGTGTGACCCGCGAGCCCGGCGAGGATGTCATCGATCGTGACCGCACGCACCCCGAACGACACGGAGAGCACGACGAGGACGAGGATCACCCCGACCCCGGCGAGCAGCCAGAGGGTGCGCACCACCGCCGGACGCCGCAGGGTGGCGGCGTCCGGCGCGAGGACGGGTGCTGAGATCACGACGAGTCTCCGCTGGGGGGCGGACGCGGAGCTTACTTCTCGAGCGGCGCGGCGAGGATGGCCAGGTAGTCCTCGAGACCCCACGGGATCGACAGCGCCGACGGGTTCGCCGACGCGGCGATGGGCGTGGCGTCGGGCAGGATCGCGACGCGGCCCTCCGCGATGGCGGGGATCTTCGACAGCAGCGGGTCGGCCTGCAGCGTGGCGAGCGTGGAGTCGTCGCCGTAGGTGACGAGCACGTCGACGTCGTCGAACTTCTGCGCCTGCTCCGCGCTCACCTCCAGGAAGAACTGATCGCTGTCCTCGTTCTCCTCCACGATCGCGGGGAGCGGCAGGCCGAGGTCGTGCAGGTAGCCGGGACGGGTGTCGGCCGCGGTGTAGTAGCCGATCTGGCTCAGGTCGCTCGGGTCGAAGTACGTGAAGAGGACCTTCTTGTCCTTCAGGATGCTGTACTTCTCCAGGGCGGCGTCGGCGTCGGCGTGGAGGTCGTCGATCAGCGCCTCGCCCTCGGCCTCGAGACCCAGGGCCTTGGAGTTCATCTCGACCATGTCGTCGACGGACGTGCCCCAGGCGACGTCGGGGTAGGCGACGACCGGCGCGATCTTGGAGAGCGTGTCGTACTCCTCCTGCGTGAGGCCGGAGTACGCGGCGAGGATGACGTCGGGCTCGGTGTCGGCCACGGCCTCGTAGTCGATGCCGTCGGTCTCGTCGAAGAGCACCGGGGCCTCGCCGCCGAGCTCGTCGAGCTTCTCCTCGACCCAGGGCAGGATGCCGTTGTCGTCGTCGTCGCCCCAGGTCGCCTTGCTCATGCCGACCGGCACGATGCCGAGGGCCAGCGGCACCTCGTGGTTGGCCCACGCGACGGTGGCCACGCGCTCGGGCTTCTCGTCGATGGTGGTCTCGCCGTAGACGTGCTCGATGGTGACGGGGAACGCGTCGTCGGAGGCCGGGTTGGCTCCGGTGGTCGCGGTCGACTCCGGCGCGGAGGACGAGCAGGCGGAGAGCGTCACGGCGAGCGCGGCGGCCGCGCCGAGGGCGAGAAGTCGAGAGGTGCGCACAGGCGTTCCCTTCGGGGTGGGAGATGGGGTGTCGACGCGAGAGCATCAGGCCTTTGGTAAGCCTCGCCTAATCTAACACGGAGGTTAGGGCGACCTCACTCCCGTCTCGAGTCACTCACCTTGTCCCAGTCGGCGCCCGGATGCCGCCCGTTGCGCGATTCGAAGCGGGCGGGCATGCGAAAAGCCGGCCGGATCCGTACGGATCCGACCGGCTTCAGGAAGTCAGCGCACGCTCAGAGAGCGCGGATGTTCGCCGCCTGCATGCCCTTGGGGCCACGCTCAGCGTCGAATTCGACCTTCTGGTTCTCGCGGAGCTCCTTGAAACCGGAGCCGGCGATAGCCGAGTAGTGGGCGAAGAGGTCTTCGGTGCCGTCATCAGGAGCGATGAAGCCGAAACCCTTCTCCGCGTTGAACCATTTCACAGTGCCAGTGGCCATGTGTTTTCTACTTTCTGTTGAACCGGCCGCTCGCGCGGCCTGCATCATGCCGATGATCCGACATGCATGCTCGGTCACGCTACCACGGCCGGCTGACGGGACGCCCCGTCGCCGTCGGCGCGATGGACCACAGCGGCCTCGGTGCGGGTGCTCACCCCGAGCTTGCGCAGCACCGCCGAGACGTGCACGCTCACCGTCTTCACGCTGATGAACAGGCGCTCCCCGATCTGACGGTTGCTCAGCCCCTCGGCGATGAGCGCGAGCACCTGCCTCTCGCGCGCGGTGAGCTGCTCCCCCTCCGCCCCTCCGCGCGGGGCGGAGGGCCGCAGCCCGGCCGCCTCGCCGAACCGCGTGAGCGCGTGCTGCAGCGGCACATGCCCCAGGCGGTCGGCGATGGCGGTCGCCGCCGCGAGGACGCTCGCCGCCTCCGCACGCTCGCCGTCGGCCACGTGGAGTCGGGCCCGTTCGAGCCGCAGAACCACCCGGAGGGTCACCGGCACATCGTCGCCATCGGCCTGCCGCAGGGCCGCGTCGACCGCCGCGGGGTCCGGGTCGAGCAGCGCATGCAGCACGGTCGACCAGGCGTCGTCCTGCAACTCCGCCGGCTGCGCCTCCCAGGACGCCCGCAGCACTTCCGTCACGCCCTCCGCATCGGCGCCGTCCGCGCGCAGCACGGACACGAGGGCTCCGCCCTCCAGCAGCAGCCGGCGCTGGTGCAGGAGCGCCGGGCGCTCGTCCTCCACCATCTCCCGGATCGCGTCGAGCGCCGCGCGGAGCTCGCCCCGGCTCTCGGCCACGGCGACCTGCATCGTGATCCGGTCGTACCAGATCTGCCGCTCCGAGCCCCCGGTCTCCTCGAACGCGGGCAGCCACTCCCGCAGGGTCTCCGCCGCCTCCGCCGCCCGGCCCCGCCAGGCGAGCACGCGCACCCGGGTCATGCTCATGTACATCCGGAAGACGCGCAGCGTGCCCTGCAGGAAGTCGCGGGAGAGCATGTCCTCCACCTGGTCGATCTCCCCGAGCTCGAGCAGCGGCACGATCATGTTCTGCGCCATGATCGAACCCGACGTGCGCTCGACCCGCAGCTCGCGGGCCCGCCGCAGGCCCTCCTCCGCGACGGCCACCGCCTCCCGGTAGCGGCCGAGCAGCGTCAGCAGATCGGAGTAGTTCACGCGGTACCGCATCTCCGCGGTCGCCCCCTCCGCCAGGTCGCGCGCGCGGGCGTACTCGCGCACCCCCTCGGAGACCCGGCCGAGGTGCGCCAGCGATCCGCCGCGCACGTTCGCGGCGATCGACAGCTGATCCGTCGTGGGGGCGCCCGTCGCCCGGCGCTCCGCCTCGTCCGTCAGCCGGATCGCCTCCTCGCGATCCCCCGCGATCATGCGACGGCTCGCGAGCTGGTTCAGCAGCTCCGCCCGGAAGACGTCGTCGTCGACGCGCTCCGCGAGCGCGAGCGCCTCCTGCAGCAGCGGGATCGCCCCCAGACGCCCGAGATTGACGAGGTACAGGGCCTTGTTGCGCAGGAGCCGGGCGTGCAGCCGCGGGTCCACCGTCGCCGGATCGACCTCGCTGAGGGCGACGTTGGCGACGGCGAGCGCGCGCTCCCCGTCCCCGGCGTTGCGCAGGACGGAGCCGAGCAGGTGGAGGAGGTCGAGGCGCGCGAAGCCCGTCGCCTCCGCGGCGTCCGGCACGAGGGGCCACAGTTCGAGGACGAGCTCACCGAAGCGGGCGGCACTCGCGAACGCGTACTGGGCCTTGGCCTGCCGCATGGCATCCGCCGCGGCGGTGAGGGCCCGGCGGTCGTCCTGCGCGAGCTGCCAGTGGTGCGCCAGCGCCGCGGCGTCGTCGCCCCCGGCCTCCTCCAGGGCCTCGGCGTAGGCGCGGTGCAGTCGCGCCCGCTCCCCTGGCAGCAGGTCGTCGTGCACGGCCTCGCGCAGCAGCGCGTGCCGGAAGCGGTAGTCGTCCTCGCCCACGACGATGATGCCGCTGCGGACGGCCTCGCGGACCGCGTCCTCGATGCGGTCCTGCGAGAGCGGGACGAGGTGGCGGAGGAGGGGATCCGTCAGCGGACGCTCGGCACCGGACACGACCTGCACCACTCGCCGTGCGTCGTCGCCGAGGCGGTCGAACCGGGCGAGCAGCAGGTCGCGCAGGCTCTCCGGGAGCGGCCCCTGGTCGCAGCCGGCAATCTCCTCGACGAAGAACGGCACGCCTTCCGCACGCACCTGCAGCCGCGCCAGCGCCGTCGCGGTCGGCGCCCGCCCGGTGATCTGCGTGACGAGCTCACCGACCGCGTCGTCGTCGAGGCGCGACACGGTCATCCGCTCGAGCAGCCGGGCGCGCGTCGCCTCGCCGATGAACCGGCTCACCGCGTCGCCTCGGCGCACGTCGTCGGTGCGGCAGGTGAGGAGCAGCAGCAGCCGCCCGCGGTCGAGGGTGCGGAGCAGGAAGGACAGGATCGCGAGAGTCGAATCGTCGGCCCAGTGCAGGTCTTCGATGAGGATGACCTGCGGCGCCAGTTCCGTGGCCGCCTCGATGAGCGAGGCGATCGCGTCGCGCAGGCGCTCCGGGCTGGTGCGGTCCCTGGCCGCGGGCGCGTCGACGAGCTCGGGCAGCAGCACCCCGAGCGCCTCGACCCCCACGCCGACCGCGTCACGCACGCGTTCGGCCCCCAGCCGTCCCACGATCGATCGGAGAATGCCGGGGAGCGGGCCGAACGGGGCACGGGAGGACCCGAGGTCGAGGCACCAGCCGCCGTGCACGTCGGCGGCGTTCGCGACCTCGAGTCCGAACTCGCGCACCAGCCGCGACTTGCCGATCCCGGCCTCGCCCTCGACGAGCAGCGCGGCGGGCACGCCCGCCCGCGCGTCGTCGAACAGGCGATGCAGCTGGGCGAGCTCGGCAGCGCGCCCGACCATCGCGGCACTGGGGGCGGGAGCCATGGATCCATGGTGCCACTCGCCGCCGACATCCGGACGGCCGGCCGGGAACGGCAGCATCACACCATCGGTCATCGGGCGCCGACGGGCTCGCCGGCGCCCGAGGCGGCCGCGGGACGCGCCGCGTGCCGCGCTCCCTGCCGGGCGAGCCGCTGCAGCAGCCGGCGGAGCGGTCCCGCCGGGCGCGGCACGATCTGATCGGCCCTCTCGATGAGCAGGCGCCGCCGGGCGGCTTCGCGCTCGATCCGCTCCTGCTCGAAGGCGGTGATCTGCGGGGTGAGATAGGGGTGCTCGAACATGATGTCTCCTCGACGGCTCGTATCCCTACACTCCGCTCTGAGGTGCCCCCTCGACATCGGACGGATGCCCTATCTTCCGCATCCCCCTCCCGTTCGACTCCCTACCTCCACACGCCCGCGCGCCGGTTCAGGCTCCCGCGCCGATTCAGGCTCCTGCGCCGCGAACCGGCCTGAGCGCGCGCGACCGCCTGCCCGGCCACAGCGAGCTCCGCGCGGAGGGACGGGACCGGTCCGGCGAGAGGATCGCGAGCACCCGCACGAGCGTCGTCATCCAGAGCAGACCGAGCCCGACGACGACCGCCTCCACCGCGGTGACCGGGAAGAACCCGAGGGGCCACCACAGCAGCACGGCCACGACCACCAGCACCCCCACGGCGACGGAGGTCGCCACGAGAGCGGGGGGGCGCCCCGGGACGGCGAGGGTCGTCGCACCGGCGGCCGCGAGGAACAGGAGCAGCGCCGCGACGGCCGCGATGTCGTGCGGCACGGGTCCGCGCGACAACGGAAGGAGCCCGACCGCGGCGAGTGCGAGACCGGCGGCCGCCCACAGCAGGACCACCGTCGCGATGCGGGGCAGAGCGGCGTCCCCGCGCAGCCGGTGCAGGTCGCGACCGATGTAGGCCCCGACGGTGGCCACCAGCAGCCCCGCCACGACGAGGGTGCCGTTGAAGGCCCACCCGACGCCGAGCTGCGAGAAGTTCTGCTCCCACCACCGCGGGTCCGCCGCCGTCACCATCGCGAACAGGGTGCCGATCACGAGGAAGGCGAACAGGAGCGCGGCGAGGTCGGCCGTGCGCAGGCCGATGCCCGCGCCGAACGCGAGCCGTCCGCCGACCGCGGACGCGACGCCCGTGAGCAGCCCGCCGCCGATCGCGCCGAGCGCGAGTCCCTGCAGCCCGACCGCGAGCACCTCGGTCGTCAGCAGCACGCCCAGTGCCGTGACCGCGCCGAACGCGACGGTGAGCGCGGCGGCGGACAGGTGCGACACGATGCGCTGCCACCGCGGCATCTGCGCCGTCTCCCCTCGCCGGTGCCGGCTGGTGGAGACGACGAACGCGAGCGCCGCGACCACGCCGGCGACGCCCGCGGCCGGGAGCGCCAGCGAGCCCTCCCCGGTCAGCGGGCGGGGCGGGCCGGCGAGGAGCAGCGCTCCGGCGACAGCTCCCGCGACGAAGCAGACCACGGTCGCGAGCACCGCCCGAGCCTCACCGCGCAGACGCTCCCTCGTGTCCATGCGCCCATGCAAGCACGCCCGTCCGACGTCCGCACGCCCAGACGCGACGAGGCCCGGAACCGCACAGGGCGATCCCGGGCCTCGTCGAAGGGGACGTCAGGCGTCCACGTCACCGCGCCAGGCGCCGGTCTCGACACCGCGGCCCTCGATGAACTCCTTGAAGTTCTTCAGATCCTTCTTCACCGCGTGGGATCCGGCGCCGACGAGGGCGCCCACCTTCTCCAGCAGCCCCTCCGGCTCCCAGTCCAGCTGGACCGTGACCCGCGTGGTGCTGTCGTCGAGCTTGTGGAACGTCACGACGCCCGCGTGCTCGGTCTCGCCGCCGACGCTGTTCCACGCGACGCGCTCATCCGGGTGCTGCTCGGTGATCTCGGCGTCGAACTCACGCTCCGCGCCCCCCACGTTCACCTTCCAGTGCGTGTGGGTCTCGTCGATCTGCGTGATGGAGACGACCTCGTCGAGGAACTTCGGGAAGCTCTCGAACTGCGTCCACTGGTTGTACGCCGTGCGGACGGGAACGTCGACGTCGATGGTCTCGATGATCTGCACCATGGGGATGCTCCTCACTTGTTCGTCGTTCGTGTGTTTCTATTCAGCCCGCTCCGCGCGGGATGGGCGATGGGGTTGACATCGGCGCGACTACCGTGGAGGTCATGCGCATCCCCGCCGCGATCCGCGCCTCCCAGCGCTCGCCCCTCCTGCAGGTGGTGAAGTCGGCCGCGGCCACGATCGTCGCGTGGCTGATCGCAGGCCTGGTGTTCCCGGGGCAGCTGCCGGTGTTCGCGGCGATCGCCGCGCTGCTTGTCGTGCAGCCGAGCGTCAACCAGTCGCTGTCCAAGGCGCTGGAGCGCAGCATCGGCGTCATCGTCGGGGTGGTGATCGCGGTCGGCCTCGGCCTGCTGCTGGGCTCGCCGAGCTGGATCGTGCTGCTGGCGATCGTCGTGGCGATGCTCGTGGCGTGGGTCTTCCGGGCGTCGCCGGGCACCGGCAACCAGGTCGCGATCTCGGCGATGCTCGTGCTCGCGCTCGGGTCGTCGAGTCCGGAGTACGCGGTCGCCCGGATCGGGGAGACCCTGATCGGGGTCGTGATCGGGATCGTCGTGAACGCGCTGATCGTGCCTCCCGTCCTCGTGGAGCCGGCCCGGCAGAACGTGGGCATGCTGGGGCGCGAGCTCGCCGCGAGTCTCGACCGCCTCGCGGAGGCGCTGCCGGAGCCGCAGACCCCGGCGCGGCTCCAGGAGCTCATGCTCGAGGTGCGGCTGCTGCGCCCCATGAAGGATGCCGCCGACGCCGCGATCGCCGCCGGGGAGGAGTCGCTCACGCTGAATCCGCGGCGTTCGACCCACCGGGCCGATCTGCAGGAGCTGAAGGCGCTGCTCGACCGGCTCTCCCCCATCGTCACGCAGACCATCGGCATGACTCGCGCCTACTTCGACCATTACGACGACCGCCTCGGCGAGGAGCCGGCGGTCGCCGCCATCGCGGAGCAGCTGCGCCGCGCCGGGCACGATGTGCGCCTGGCCGTGCAGACCGCGGCGCCGGCTCCGGAGCCGGAGGCCCTCACCTCCGCGATCCCCGCTCTGACGGCTCCGCTCGTGATCCGCCCGCCGTCCTCGCAGCACTGGATCCTCATCGGCTCGCTCATGGAAGACCTCCGCCGCATCCGCGGCGAGCTCCTCGACGAGGACTGATTTCGCCGACCCACCCCCTTTCGCGCCTCCCGGCCCCGTGCGTGCGTCCGCAACGGGCCGGGACGCACCGAAAGGGGTGGGTCGCGGGGGTTACCCTGACGGGATGACAGTCGAGGAGGCGCTGGCGGAGCTCGCGGCGCTGGAGGATCCGAAGCAGCGCGCGGCGAACGAGAAGCGCGGCGACGACCACGGCATCAACCTCAGCCGGATGCGCGCGCTGGCGAAGCGCATCCGGACCGACCACGCCCTGGCACGCGAACTGTGGGCGACGGGGGACACGGCGGCGCGGCTGCTCGCGCTGCTGGTGTGCCGTCCGGCCGACTTCTCCGCGGACGAACTCGACGCGATGCTGCGGGAGACCCGGCCACCCAAGGTGAACGACTGGTTCGTGAACTACGTCCTCAAGAAGTCGCCCCTGGCGGAGGAGCTCCGGCGGCGCTGGTTCGACGACGACGACCCCACCGTCGCCGCCGCCGCGTGGTCCCTCACGACGGTCCGTGTGACGAAGGACGCCGACGGTCTCGACCTGCCGCACCTGCTCGACCTCATCGAGCGCGACCTGAAGGACGCCGCGCCGCGCCTGCAGTGGGCGATGAACGAGACCCTCGCGAACATCGGCATCTTCCACCCCGAGCTGCGTGCCCGCGCGGTGCGCATCGGCGAGCGCCTGCAGGTGCTCGCCGACTATCCCACGGCCCCCGGCTGCACGTCCCCGTTCGCGCCTCTCTGGATCGCGGAGATCGTCCGCCGCCGCGAGGGCTGACCGCGATCCCACCGCCGGAATCCGGTCCACGACTGGTCTGTCGGCGGGTAACGTTATACACTTCACAGGTCGTGCGGCGCTGGGGGATCGCAGACCGCGGCCGCTGCCGCACACCACGAACAGGAACTGGGGAGAGGACCATGGCCACACAAGACGAGCTCAACACGCTGCTCGCGGACATCAAGCACGACGTCAACGGATTCATCGGCGCCTCGATCGTCGACCTCGAGTCGGGGCTGCCGCTCGCCTCCAGCTCGGTCCGTCCCGACTTCGACCTCGAGGTCGCGAGCGCGTTCAACAGCGAGATCGTGAAGAACAAGAGGCGCACGATCGAGGCCCTCGGCATCGACGCGGAGCTGGAGGACATGCTGCTGACGCTGAACACGCAGCTGCACCT
Organism: Microbacterium sp. BLY; assembly: GCF_017939615.1. NCBI lineage: Bacteria > Bacillati > Actinomycetota > Actinomycetes > Micrococcales > Microbacteriaceae > Microbacterium > Microbacterium sp. BLY. The sequence continues at coordinate 1,162,781 of NZ_JAGKSR010000001.1, read as the reverse complement.
GCTCAAGATGCTCGACGACGACCTGTTCATCTACCTCGCCGCCGACCGCCAGGCGACGAACCTCGCGCTGCTGCGCTCCTCGGTCAACCGCCGCGTCGCCGCTCTCCGCGCGTGACCACCGGGGCCGTGGGGAGCGGCCCCGGCGGTCCCCGGCCGCGGAGGAGCCGTCGAGGCGGGAGCGGGATCATGCGTCCGCGCCGCCGCCGGACGGATCTGCCCTCGCGGTACCGCGTGCTGTTCGCCGGCCCGGTCGGCGCCGGCAAGACGACGGCGATCCGCGCCCTGAGCGACGCGCCGCCGGTGGACACCGATGTGCCGATGACCCTCACGCGCGGCGACGGCAAGACCACCACGACTGTGGGGCTCGACTTCGGGACCTGGCGCCCGGCGCCGGGCGTCACGGTCGCGCTCATCGGCATCCCCGGGCAGCAGCGGTTCGCCGCCGCGCGCCAGCGTGCCGCGGTCGCCGGCACGCGGGTGCTGCTCTGGCTCCGCGCCGACAGCGACACGCTCGTCGCCGACGCCGCGGAATGGCTCGGGGTGTTCGCCGGGGAGGAGCACCGCGTGGCCATCGCGATCAGCCACGATGCCGGCCGCCCGCTCCGCGAGATCCGGCGGACGCTCGCCGACGTCCTGCAACACCACGGCATCCCCCTCACGCGCGTCCTCCTCGCCGACGCCCGTGACCGCGACGACGTGATGCGCGCCGTCAGCGTCGCCCTCGACCTTCCGGAGGAGAAGTCATGACCACACCCGATCCGTCCCACATGCATCCCGACGTCGCCGGCAACTGGACGCTGTGGTCGAAGATCGTCGGGCTGTCCGCACGGACCCGGCTGCAGGAGCTGGAGGAGCGCTTCCCGGAGCTGACGACCGCGGTCCTCAGCACGGCCGACGGCCTCCCCATCGCCGCCGTCGGCGTCGATGAAGACGGTGGCGAGCGGCTCGCCGCCATGAACGGCACCCTGTTCGGGGTCGCGCGGGCCGAGGCGGAGATCATCGCCGGCGGGACCGAGCCGACCCTGTCGGCGATCGTGTCGCTGTCGATCGGCGAGAATCAGATGGCGCTGCTGAGCTTCATCCTCGTGCCGTACGGACAGCTGCTGCTGTCGGTGTCGGCGTCCTCGTCGCAGCTCGGCACGGTCATCGTGCATGCCCGCTCCACCGCGTACGAGCTGCTCACCGCGCTCGGGGTCACGGGATCGGCGGCATGACGCAGATGGGATGATCGAAGCATCATGACTCCCACGCCGCGGCTCGACCCCTCTCTCGTCCCCGACGCGGCGGACGCGGATGCGGTGTATCTGACGTTCGTGGAGTGGGCGGAGTCGACGGGCATCCGCCTGTATCCCGCGCAGGACGAGGCGCTGATCGAGATCGTCTCCGGCGCGAACCTGATCCTGTCCACGCCAACCGGCACTGGGAAGTCGCTCGTCGCGGTCGGCGCCCATTTCGCGGCGATGGTCGGCGGACGCCGCAGCTACTACACGGCGCCGATCAAGGCCCTCGTGAGCGAGAAGTTCTTCGCCCTCGCCGAGGTGTTCGGGGCGGAGAACGTCGGCATGGTGACGGGCGACTCGTCGGTGAACGCCGACGCCCCGATGATCTGCTGCACCGCCGAGATCCTCGCGAACCTCGCGCTACGGCAGGGCGAGGCCGCGGACGTCGGTCTCGTCGTCATGGACGAGTTCCACTTCTACGGCGACCCCGACCGCGGGTGGGCGTGGCAGGTGCCGCTCCTCGAGCTTCCGCAGGCGCAGTTCGTGCTGATGTCGGCGACCCTCGGTGACGTCACCACCCTCGCCGCCGACCTGACGCGCCGCACCGGGCGGGACACCGCCTCGGTCACCGGCGTCGAGCGCCCGGTCCCGCTGCACTTCTTCTATGAGACGACGCCGATCCACGAGACCATCGACGACCTCCTCAACACGGGCCAGGCGCCGATCTACATCGTGCACTTCTCGCAGGCCGCCGCCATGGAGCGGGCGCAGGCGCTGTCGAGCACGAAGGTGGCGACGCGGGAGCAGCGCGACGAGATCGCCGCGCTCATCGGCGGCTTCCGGTTCACGACGGCGTTCGGCAAGACGCTCTCCCGCTTCCTCCGTGCCGGGATCGGCGTGCACCACGCCGGCATGCTGCCGAAGTACCGCCGGCTCGTGGAGCAGCTGGCCCAGCGCGGCCTGCTCCGCGTGATCTGCGGCACCGACACGCTCGGCGTGGGCATCAACGTCCCCATCCGGACCGTGCTCCTCACCGCGCTGACGAAGTTCGACGGCACCCGGATGCGCCAGCTCAACGCCCGGGAGTTCCACCAGATCGCTGGCCGGGCCGGACGCGCGGGCTACGACACCGCGGGCACCGTCGTGGCGCAGGCGCCGGAGCACGAGACGGAGAACCTCGCCGCGATCCGCAAGGCCGGCGACGACCCGAAGAAGAAGCGAAAGATCATCCGCAAGAAGGCACCCGACGGGTTCGTGTCGTGGGGCGAGCCGTCGTTCCGCAAGCTCATCGACGCGACGCCGGAGACCCTCACCTCGCACATGCAGATCACCAGCGCGATGCTGCTCAACGTCATCGCGCGGGGCGGCGACGTGTTCGGCAACGTCCGCCGACTCGTCTTCGACAACCACGAGCCCCGCGCCCGCCAGCGCGCGCTCGCCCTCCGCGCCCTCGCGATCTTCCGCACCCTCCGGGAGTCCGGGGTCGTGCAGACGTTCGACACGGGAGTGCCCGGTGCACCCCCGGGCGTCCGCCTCACGGTCGACCTGCAGCCGAACTTCGCGCTCAACCAGCCGCTGTCGCCGTTCGCCCTCGCCGCGTTCGACCTACTGGACCCTTCGACAGGCTCAGGGACCCACCCTTCGACAGGCTCAGGGACCCAGGGCTCAGGGACCCAGGTGGGGACGGGGTCGTACGCGCTCGACATGATCTCCATCGTCGAAGCGACGCTCGACGACCCCCGCGCCGTGCTCAGCCAGCAGGAGTTCCTGGCCCGGGGCGAGGCCGTCGCGGCGATGAAACGGGAGGGCATCGAGTACGACGAGCGCATGGAACTCCTCGAGGGCATCACCTACCCGAAGCCGCTGGAGGAACTGCTCGAGGCCGCGTTCGAGACGTTCAGCGCGGCGCAGCCGTGGATCCGCGACTTCGAGCTGCACCCGAAGTCCGTCGTGCGCGACATGTACGAGCGGGCTATGTCGTTCGGCGAGTACGTCGCGTTCTACAAGATCGCCCGTTCCGAGGGCGTCGTCCTGCGGTACCTGTCGGACGCGTATCGTGCCGCCTCCCAGACGATCCCGGAGGAGCGGAAGGACGAGGACCTCCACGACCTCATCGCGTGGCTCGGCGAGCTCGTCCGCCAGATCGACTCCAGCCTGCTCGACGAGTGGAGCGAGCTGGCCGCGGGGCCGGTCGCCCGGGGAGACGACGACGAACCGATCGTGCCGCCCGCCCCGAAGCGCCTCACGAGCAACACGCGCGCCTTCCGCACCCTGGTGCGCAACGAGCTCTTCCGGCGCGTGCAGCTCGCCGCGCGGGAGGACGTGGACGCCCTGGCCGACCTCGATCCGTCGTTCGGGGGCGCCGCCTGGTCGGACGCGCTGGATGCGTACTTCGCCGAGCACGACGAGATCGGCACCGGTCCGGACGCCCGCAGCTCCCGCATGCTGCTCTTCACGGAAGGACCGACGGAGTGGACCGCGCGGCAGATCATCGACGACCCGGCGGGCGATCACGACTGGGGCATCAGCGCCACCGTCGACCTGGCGGCGTCCGATGAGGCCGGCGAGGCCGTCCTCACGGTGACGGCCGTCGACCGGCTCTGACCGGCACGGCCCGGGATCACGCCTGCAGGACGGCGAGGACGTTGCCCGCCGGGTCGCGGAACCACGCGATGTCCGGACCCTGCCCGTTCCCGCGCACGATGCCGCGCGAATCGGACGGGAACTCGTCGTCCCCGTAGATCTTGGTCTGCACCCCGCGCGCGTTGAGCTCGTCCACGGCGGCGTCGACGTCGTCCACCGGGAAGTTCAGGATCGTGAAGCTCGCCGGGCTGTGGTTCGGCTTCGCGTACACGAGGATCGATCCGCCGCTGGACAGCCGCAGCTCGAGGAAACCCATCGCATTGACCTCGACGTCGAGCCCCAGGGTCGTGCCGTAGAACTCCTTCGCCGCGTCGATGTCGTCGACGCTGAACCCGCTGAACGCGTTCTCCGCTGTGAAGGCTGCCATCTCCCCAGCATCCGCCTCCGGACGCCCCGTGTCGAGACCCTCTCAGACGGCCGCGCGCACCAGCCGGTCCACGAGGTCGACGTAGTCCACCCCGGCCGCCGCGAACATCCGCGGCACCTGCGACGCCGCCGTCAGCCCCGGCATGGTGTTGACCTCGTTGAGCACCGGGCCGTCGTCGGTGAGGAAGAAGTCCATGCGGGCGACGCCGGCGCATCCCAGCGCATCGAACATCGCGATCGCCGCCCGCCGGAGCGCCGAGGTGGCGGCCGCGTCGAGCGCCGCGGGGACGGTGAAGCGGGCCGTGCCGTCGTACTTCGTCGCGGTGTCGAAGAGCCCGGGCGCATGGATCTCGAGCGGCGGCGCCGCCCACCGCACCCCGCCCTTCTCCCGGAGCACGGCGACGTCGATCTCGCGGGCGCGCACGACCTCCTCGACGAGGATCCGCCGGTCGAAACGGGCCGCCTCCCGCAGGGCGGGAAGGAGGTCGTCCGCGGCGGTCACCAGGCTCACCCCGTGACTCGATCCGGCCGTCACGGGTTTGACGACGACGGCGCCGTCGAACTCCACGTCGCCGATGTCGTCCGCCGCGACCAGGCGTCCGCGAGCGGTCCGGAGGCCCACGGCCTGCGCCACCAGCTTCGTGGCCCACTTGTCCATGCCGAGGGCTCCCGCGCCCAGCGCCGATCCGACCACGGGCACCCCGGCGAGCGCGCACAGCGCCGCGAGGGCGCCGTCCTCGCCGAGCACGCCGTGCACCGCCGGGAAGACGACATCGCACGCCGCGAGCAGCGGCAAGGCGCGCTCGAGGGACGCGACGGGGCTCGCGCCCGGCGGGATCCCGTCCGCCCGCCAGACCCCGTCGCGATCGATCGTGACCGTGGTGACGGTGTGTCCGCCCTGCCGCAGGGCCGCGGCGACCGCCGCGGCCGAGGCCAGCGACACCTCGTGCTCCGCGTTCCGCCCTCCTCCGATGACCAGCACTTTCGACGTCATGCCGCACTCCTCCGTACTCGCGGGCCGATGCCCGTGACGATGGTGTGCGGGATCGTCCCCGCCCACCGTGCCCAGTCCTGCACCGACGGCACCGCGCCGCCGTCCGGGCCGAACACCGTCGCCACCGCCCCGCGCGGGTAGACCCTGTCGCCGGTGTCGACGACGATCTGGTCCATCGACACCCTTCCGACGAGCGGGTGCCGCTCCCCTCCGATCGCAATGCCCACCCCCGGCGCGAGCTCGCGGGGGATGCCGTCGGCGTACCCGACGCCGACGACGCTGAGGTGCGTGGCCACCCGCGTCGTATACGTGCTGCCGTAGCCCACCGCGGTCCCGGCCGGGACGGCGGCGCTGTGGACGACGGGCGCCGTCCAGCGGGAGGCCCCGGCCAGCGGGACCGTGTCCGACGGATCGATCCCGACGAGTCCGGCCCCGATCCGCACGAGATCGAAGTGGGTGGACGGGTCGGTGAGCGCGCCCGCCGTCGCCGCGAGGTGCACCAGCAGCGGTCCGAAGCCGGCGCGCAGCACCGCGTCCCTCCCCTGCCGCATCCGCAGCACGGCGGCCGCGTTGGCGCGCGGATCCGCGGCCTCCGCGCGTGGCAGGTGGCCCATGACCCCGACGACCTCGACCCGGCCGTCGGTGGCTCTCGCGGTCCGGAGCAGGGCGTCCCAGTCCTCCACCGGACACCCGCCGCGGGCCATCCCGGTGTCCAGGTGCAGGTGCACGCGCACGCGCCCGTCGGCCTCGGCGACGAGCTGGCGGAGCTCGTCGACGGACCCCACCGCGACGTCGATGCCCGCGGCGGTGGCGAGCGGCGCGTCGATGCCGGCGGGGTGCAGCCAGGCGAGGATCGGCACGCGCAGTCCGGCCTCCCGCAGCGCGACGCCGTCGGCGACGTCCGTGACCCCGAGCCAGTCGGCGCCGGCGGCGACGGCGGCCGTCGCGACCGTGAGGGCTCCGTGGCCATAGCCGTTGGCCTTGACCACGGCCATGATCGGGACCGCCGCGGTCGCGCCGACCCGGCGGACGTTCGCGGCGACCGCGTCGGGGAGCGTGCGCAGGGTCGGGGCGTGCGGTCGCCGGAGGATCGCCCCCTCCGGGGCGAGCACGGCGGTCATCGCCGCATCCTCGGGTCTTCGGTGGGGTCGGCGTACGCGGCCGGGCACCCGTCGTCGACGGCCTCTGGTCGCAGTTCGTAGTGCCAGGACTCGTTCGCATAGGTCTGGCAGAGTCCGTACCGCCATCCGCGCTGGACGACCCAGTCGAGGGTCGGCAGCGGGCCGAGGTCAACGGCGTCGCCGGAGACGTGCGCGGAGGTCTCGGCGGTCGCCACCCAGCGTCGCGCCTCCTCTTCGCCTCGCTCGGCGATGGCCTCCCGGAGCAGGTGCTCCTGAAGCGCCGCCGAGCGCCATCCGCTGTTCACGAGGAACGTGACGCCGTCGGCCCGTGCGTCCGTCGCGGCACGCTGCAGGGCGTCGAGCAGCGCGGGGTCGAGGCGGGCGATCGCGACCCGGTCGGTGTCGAACACGGTGGGCTGGTCGCCGTCGCGGATCACGCCGTCGGCCTCGCTCGGCGCGCCGGACGCGCCGGAGGCCTCGTGCGATCCGCCGGAGGGGGCGGGACCGGTGGCGGCCGGGGCCGTCCCGGCGAAGGCGGCCGACAGCGACTGCTGGACGGCGACGGCGGCGAGCACGACGAGCGCGAGCGCAGCGACCGTGGCGACGATCCGGCGGCGTCGCCGCGTCCGGACGTCTCGGGAGGGGCGGAGGTCGTTCATGCCTCCAGTGAAGAGAGGTCGCGGTTGCCCCGGCGTATGCCGTTTTCCATACATCGCCGATATACCCCACTGCGTAGGATCACAGCCATGCGTGTGCTGATCGTCGAGGACGAGCCCTACCTCGCCGAGGCGGTCCGCGACGGCCTCCGGCTCGAGGCGATCGCCGCCGACATCGCCGGCGACGGCGACACCGCGCTGGAGCTGCTGACCATCAACGCGTACGACATCGCCGTCCTCGACCGCGACGTGCCCGGCCCCTCCGGCGACGACATCGCGCGGGAGATCGTCGCCTCGGGAAGCGGCATCCCCATCCTCATGCTCACCGCCGCCGATCGCCTCGACGACAAGGCATCGGGCTTCGAGATCGGCGCCGACGACTACCTGACCAAGCCGTTCGAGCTGCGCGAGCTGGTGCTGCGGCTGCGCGCGCTCGATCGCCGGCGACAGCGATCGCGGCCGCCGGTACTGGAGATCGCGGGCCTGCGCCTGGATCCCTTCCGCCGGGAGGTGTACCGCGACGGCCGGTACGTGGCCCTCACGCGCAAGCAGTTCGCCGTGCTGGAGGTGCTCGTCGACGCCGAGGGCGGGGTGGTCAGCGCCGAGGAGCTGCTGGAGCGCGCCTGGGACGAGAACGCCGATCCCTTCACGAACGCCGTCCGCATCACGGTCTCGTCGCTGCGGAAGCGCCTCGGCGAGCCGTGGCTGATCCTCACGGTGCCCGGCGTCGGCTACCGGATCGGGGACGACGCGGATGCCTAGGCGGAGAGGGCTGAGCGTCCGCCTCAAGCTCACGCTGAGCTACGCGGGCATCGTCGTCGTCTCCGGCGCGCTGCTCCTCGGGGCGGTGGCGGCGTATCTGCTGCGCTACGTGCCGGACGTCCAGATCCCCGTCGTGGAGTTCTTCGTCCCCAACCGCTCGGACCTGATCCGGGCGTTCGTGCCGGTCGCCGCGATGGTCATGGTCGCGCTGCTCGCGATCGGCCTCGGCGGCGGGTGGCTGCTCGCGGGGCGGATGCTGGCTCCGCTCGAACGCATCGGCGATGCGGCGCGGCTCGCAGCCCAGGGCTCCCTCTCCCACCGGATCCGCCTGGAGGGTCCGAGCGATGAGTTCCGCGATCTCGCCGACGTCTTCGACACGATGCTGGAGCAGCTGGAGGCGCACGTCGCCGAACAGCAGCGCTTCGCCGCCAACGCCTCGCACGAGCTGCGCACCCCGCTGGCGATCTCGCAGACGCTCCTGGACGTGGCCCGCACCGACCCCGACCGGGACGTGGACGCGCTGATCGACCGGCTGCGCGAGGTCAACACGCGTGCGATCGACCTCACCGAGGCGCTGCTGCTGCTGAGTAGGGCGGATCAGCGCACGTTCCCGCGCACCCTGGTCGATCTGTCCCTCCTGGCCGAGGAGTCCGTCGAGGCCCTCGTGCCGCTGGCCGACCGCCTCGGGGTCGCCGTGGAGGTGAGCGGCGTCCCGGCGACGGTGCTCGGCTCGGCGGCGCTGCTGCCGCAGCTCGCCACGAATCTCGTCGCGAACGCGATCGTCCACAACAGGACGGACGGCGGCGGCTCCGTGGCGGTGCGGACGCACGCCCTCCCGGAGGCCGTGGCTCTCGTGGTGGAGAACACGGGGGCCCCGCTCACCGCGGCGCAGGTCGCGACCCTCGTCGAGCCCTTCCAGCGGGGCACGGATCGCGTCCGGTCGGCCGATCACGCCGGGGTCGGCCTGGGCCTCGCGATCGTCCAGCGGATCACGCAGACCCACGGCGGCACCCTCGTGCTGACCCCGCGCGCGAGCGGCGGCCTCATCGTGACGGTCTGGTTCCCCCATCCGTTCCCCGCCGCCCGCACCTGACCGCGGTCAGGCCACGCGGGGATCACGCGTCGCGGCGAGCTCCCGGCCGTAGGTGCGCGCGGCGGCCTCGGCGTTCTCCTTGAGCTCCCGAGCGGTGTCGGCGAACGCGTCGAGCGCCGGGTTGACCCCCACGAGCGTGAACGGCCGCTGGACGACGCGCAGGTCGAGACCCCAGACGTCCTCGAGCACGCGGCGCAGCCAGCCGGTCGAGTGGTCCCAGCCCTCCTTGGGCGAGCCGGGCGAGTAGTTGCCGCCGAGGACGGTCACGAGGGTCGCCGGCTTTCCGTTGAGCGCGGTGCCGGTGGGGTCGATCCGCTGGTCGGTGTAGGCCAGGTCGAACCAGGTCTTGAAGTGCTGCGAGACCCCGTAGTTGTAGAGCGGGACCGCGAACAGCAGCGCGTCCGCGCCGATCAGTTCGTCGGCCAGCCGGGTCGCGAGTGCGCGGGCCTCGTTCTGGGCGGGCGTGCGCTGGGCCTCGTCGACGAAGCCGCCGGTCACGACATCCGCCCAGGCGGTCGCGGGCACGGGGTCGCTCGCGAGGTCGCGGCGGGTGACGCGCGAGTCGGGGTGCGACGCGGTCCACTCGGCCTCGACGATGTCGGCGAGCGCGCGGCTGGCGGACGACGCGGGAAGGATGCTGGCATCCAGGCGGAACAGGGACATGAGCCTACCTCTCGTTTTCCTAGTCGCTCCGTTTTTCTTAGCGACACCGGTTAACGTAGCACGGGTAGGATGGGGGCATGGCCGAGGTCGACGAGGAGCATCGGGTGTGCGATACCGCCGTCACCCTGGCCTTCAGCGTGCTCGGCAAACGCTGGAACGGGATGATCCTCTCGTCGCTGGGCTCGGGCCCGTCCACCTTCGCCGCGCTGCGCCGCGCGGTCGGCGGCATCAGCGACACCATGCTCTCCGACCGCCTCGCGGAGCTCGCCGACGCCGGGCTCGTCGCTCGCACGGTCGATGCCGGCCCACCAGTGACGGTGTCGTACGCCCTCACCCCGAGCGGCGACGGCCTGCTGCCGATCCTCGATCAGCTCGGTCGCTGGGCCTCGGCGAACCTCGCCTGACACCTGCGAATCGCGCCATCCGCGCGACGCGAACGGAGGGGCGCACCCGTCACCAGGGACTGGGCTCGTAGTCCTTGAGGAAGACGCCGTGGATGTCCTCGCCGGCCTCGCCGCGCACGATCGGGTCGTACACGCGGGCCGCGCCGTCCACCAGGTCGAGCGGGGCGTGGAAGCCCTCCTCGGCCAGTCGCACCTTGGTGTAGTGCGGACGCTCGTCCGTGATCCAGCCCGTGTCGACGGCGGTCATGAGGATGCCGTCCTTCTCGAGCATCTCCCCCGCGCTCGTGCGGGTGAGCATGTTGAGCGCGGCCTTCGCCATGTTCGTGTGCGGGTGGCCGGGGCCCTTGTAGCGCCGGGAGAACTGCCCCTCCATCGCGGAGACGTTCACGACGTACTTGCGGCGCGACGGCGATGCGGCCATCGACGCCCGCAGCCGGCTGATGAGCAGGAACGGCGCGGTCGTGTTGGCGAGCTGCACCTCGAGCATCTCCAGCGGATCGACCTGATCCACCGACTGCACCCAACTGTTGACGCGGTTCACGTCCGGCACGAGCCCGCCCGCGTCGATCGCCGTGCCGTCCGCGTGCTTCTCCAGCGAGGAGGAACCGGGCGCCATCGCCAGGCGCGCGAGGTCTTCGGCCGTGAGCGCCTGGCCCCCCTGCTCGGCGACCGTGCCGCCGAGCGCGGCCACCGACAGCAGCGGGTGCGCGTCGACGGACGCCTGCAGCGCCTGCGGGTGCGGGTCGACCGTGTGTCCGAAGGTCTCCATCTCCGGCAGGGGGCCGTCGGGCAGCGGCTGGAGCTCGGCATCGGCGAGCAGCGAATAGGCCCCCGGCGAGCGGCGGACCGTCTGCGCGGCGTTGTTGATGAGGATGTCGAGGGGCCCCTGCGCCGCGACGGAGTCGGCGAGCCCGATCACCTGAGCGGGGTCGCGGAGGTCGATGCCGACCACGCGCAGCCGGTGCAGCCAGTCCGCGGCGTCGGGCAGGGCCGAGAACCGGCGGACGGCGTCGCGCGGGAACCGGGTGGTGATGGTGGTGTGCGCGCCGTCGCGGAGGAGCCGGAGCGCGATGTGCATGCCGATCTTCGCGCGGCCGCCGGTGAGCAGGGCGCGCTTGCCGGTGAGGTCGGTACGGGCGGTGCGCTTGCCGTGGCTGAAGCGGGCGCAGTCGGGGCAGAGCTGGTGGTAGAACGCGTCGACGAGCGTGTACGGCTGCTTGCAGATGTAGCAGTTGCGGGGCTTGAGCAGCTCGCCCGCGATGGGGGCGTCGATCACGCGGGACGCGAGGTCGTGCCCGCGCGTCTCATCGTCGATGCGGTCGGGGGCACCGGTGGCGGTGCGCGCGACGACGGCCTTGTCGGCCTCGGCGATCGCGTCCCTGATCTCCTTGCGCCGCACGCGCTTGACCGCCTTGAACATCGCCGCGGTCGCGTGGCGCACGGCCACGAAGTCGGGGTGCTCGTTGTCGATCGTGTGCAGCTCGGCGAGGACGCGCAGCGTCGTGGCGAGGTCGTCGGGGTCGATGCCGGGGCCCAGGTCGGGGGTGGCGTCGGGCGCGTCGGTCATTGGGCCGATTTTACGCGACGGTCCTGGACGTCTCCGCCGTGTCGGCACCCCGGCGTAGGGTCGACGCATGAGCAGCGCAGAATCCTTCCGGCATCCCGGCGTCGTCCCCTCCTACCTGCTCGCGCGCCTGGCGGAGTCGGGTCGTTTCCCGAAGGCCGCCGCCGCGGCGCGACAGACGCTCACCGCCGGACGCCCGCCGTTCCGCGCCCGCATCGACCTCTCGATCGACGAGAACGGCGACCTCGTGGCGCAGCTTTCCGATGCGCCGAACCGCACGATCAGCGACGCCGGCAACACGCAGCAGCTCCCGGGGGCCGTTGTCCGCACGGAGGACGACGAACCGGTGGCCGACACCGCGGTCAACGAGGCGTTCGACGGCCTGGGCGCGACGTTCGAGATGCTGCTCTCCGCGTTTGGCCGCAACTCGCTCGACGACGCCGGCGCTCCTCTCGACGCGACCGTCCACTACGGCGTCGACTACGACAACGCGTTCTGGGACGGCGAGCGCATGGTGTTCGGCGACGGCGACGGCGAGGTGTTCCAGCACTTCACCGGCTCGCTCACCGTGATCGGGCATGAGCTCGCCCACGGTGTCGTGCAGCACACGGCCAACCTGGAGTACCAGGGTCAGCCCGGGGCACTCAACGAGTCCGTGGCCGACGTGTTCGGCGCCCTCACCGAGCAGTACGCCCTGGGGCAGTCCGCCAACCAGGCGCGCTGGCTCATCGGGGCGGAGATCTTCACGGATGCCGTGCAGGGCTCGGCCCTGCGCTCGATGATCGCGCCGGGCACCGCCTACGACGACGATGAGCTCTGCAAGGACCCGCAGCCCGACCACATGAGCGGGTTCGTGCGCACCACGGAGGACAACGGGGGCGTGCACATCAACTCCGGCATCCCGAACCGCGCCTTCGCCCTCTTCGCCCTCGACCTCGGGGGCAACGCCTGGGAGCGCGCCGGCACGGTCTGGTACCGGGCGCTCACCGGCGGGCTGTCGAACTCCGCGAGCTTCGCGGAGTTCGCCGACGCCACGGTCGCCGCAGCGGACACGGTCGATCAGGAGGCGGTCGCTGCCGCTCGACGCGCCTGGACGACCGTGGGAGTCTATGAGGATGAGCGAGGACCCGACTCCGCCTGACGCGCCCGTCGTCATCGCCGTGGTGCGCTCGGGAGGGATCGCCGGCGTCCGTCGCCAGTGGCGCGTCGAGGCCGAGCCACCGGCCGCCGCGGAGTGGATCGCCCTGATCGACAGCTGCCCCTGGGACGACGACGACGAGACCGCCCCGGGAGCCGACCGGTTCGTCTGGAGCATCCGCGCCCGCACCCCATCCGAGCGCCGGGAGCGCGAGCTGCCCGACTCCGCCGTGGACGGTCCGTGGCGCACGCTCGTCGACGCCGTGCGGGAAGCCGCGCGCGAGAGGTGAGGTCGGGGTGACAATGGAGGCATGGGACTCTTCCAGCAGCGACCCGAGGAAGAAGAGAAGCAGTGGGGTCTCCCCTCTGAACCTCTCGAGAGCTCGGCCGCGGACACGCTCGATGCCGCACCGGCGCTCGACCCGCTGACCCTCGGCCTCGACACCCCGTCGTCGGTGAGCTCGATCGTGTTCCCCGTCACCCCACCCGCCCCTGAGGCCGCGAGCACCGAGAACGCCGACCCCGAGGACTGACACCCGCGCGGCGCTGTCTCGCACTCCCGTCGCTGGTTCCGGGAATTCCGTGCGACCCCGGCGTGAAGGTGCGTCCGCGGCCAGCGATACGGTGGACGGATGACCATCACCGCCGCCGCAGACGGCTCCGCCCTGGGCAATCCCGGCCCGAACGGCTGGGCCTGGTACATCGACGACGCGAACTGGGCGGCCGGCGGCTCGCCGCACGGCACGAACAACCAGGGCGAGCTGCGCGCCGTCCTCGAACTGCTCCGGGCCACAGCCGGCACCGACGAGAAGCTGCTCATCGAGTGCGACAGCCGTTACGTGATCGACTCGGTGACGAAGTGGATGCCCGGCTGGAAGCGCCGCGGCTGGCGGAAGTCCGACGGCGGTCCCGTACTCAACCGCGATCTGCTGGAGGGCATCGATGAGGCCCTGCGGGGTCGCGACGTCGAGTTCTCCTGGGTCAAGGGCCATGCCGGTCATCCGCTGAACGAGGCCGCCGACGAGCGCGCGAACGCCGCGGCCAAGGCTTACCAGCAGAAGCAGGAGCCGCGCCGGGGTCCGGGCTTCACGCGTGCCACCGATGCCGGAGCCGCCGTCGCCGCCTCCGCCTCCGCCCCGGTCGCCGCTGCCGCTGCCCCTGCGGACGCCCCCGCCCCCGCCCCTGCGGAAGCCCCGGCATCCTCCTCGACGGCACCCTCGTCCCGCGCCTCGGCGCCAGTCGCCGAGGCGGAGTTCGCCGCGCCACTGTGGGCCGAGACCTCCGACCTCCTCGACGGACTCGACCTCGCGCAGGACGACCCCATCGTGCTCCAGCTCCCGCTGTCGCCCGACGAACACGCGCGCCTCCGGGACCGCGCCGAAGCGCAGGGCATCACCCTCGAAGAAGCGCTCCGCCGCCTGATCTGACGGAGACGGCGAGGCGTACACTCGCACCATGTCGACTCCCCGCACCATCGGCCGGATCTTCCTCGGCGCCTCGCTCGTGTTCGCCGGCGTCTCGCACCTCACGTTCGCCCGCAGGGAGTTCCAGGCGCAGGTGCCGGAGTCGCTGCCGCTCGATCCGGACACCACGGTGCTCGCGTCCGGTGTCGCCGAGGTCGCGCTCGGCTCCGCCCTGCTCTTCGACCATCGCCGCCGTCGCACGGTCGGCACCGTCGCCGCCCTCTTCTTCGCCGCGGTCTTCCCCGGCAACGTGGCGCAGTGGATGCATCATCGCGACGGCTTCGGCCTCGACACCGACATGAAGCGCTTCGTGCGGCTGTTCTTCCAGCCGGCGTTGATCGCGCTGGCCCTGTGGTCGACGCGCGCCCCGCGCCGCTGACCCACCCCGCGAGAACAGGCCCTCACGCACCATCAGGCCCTCACGTGATGTCAGGCCACACCGCGAGAACAAGCCCTCACCCAAGAACAGGCCCCCAGACCCACCCGCGCCTGACCCGGCGCGGCGGCCTGATGCGGCGTCACCCCGGGTCGGCTCCGTAGACTCGGCGGATGGCGGAAAGGACGAAGCGACGGTGACGCAGCGCACCGTCTTCGGCCTGCTCCGACTCGCCGCCGCCGCCGTCTGTCTCGTCGCGCTCATCCATCGCCTCGCCTGGGGACTGGCGTCGAACACCATCGCGAGCCAGAACTTCTTCGCGTATCTGACGAATCAGTCGAACATCGCGTTCGTCGTCCTCCTCACCATCGCCGGAGTCCTCGCGCTACGTCGGGCCCGTGACCCGCGCTGGCTCACCGTGGCTCTCGCGCTCGTGCTGACCTGGACGATCACCGCCGGGCTGGTGTTCGCGATCCTCGTGTGGCAGGCGGGCGTCCGCGGCATCCGCATCGACGTGCCGTGGTCGGACCAGGTGCTGCACTTCTGGCTGCCCGCGGTCACGGTCGCCGCGTGGGTCCTCGCGCCCGGGCATCGGAGGGTGCCGTGGCGGGTGATCCCGGCCGCCCTCGCCTACCCGGTGCTGTGGGGCGTCGCCACGCTCATCCGCGGACCGCTGATCGGCTGGTACCCCTACTACTTCCTCGACCCGCGACAGGTGAGCGGACCCATCGAGTTCACCGTCTCCTGTGCCATCGCCTTGACGGCCTTCGCGGCTGTGGCGACCGCGCTCATCCTCATCAGCCGGCTACCGGCGCCGGGGGAGCACCGCGACCGCGACGATCCGCCGCCGGAGGTCGACGCGCCCGTCGATCCCTCGCGCGAGGCGGCGCCGGTTCAGGCGTAGAGCGCCAGCGACGCGAGCGCCGCCTCGACGGCCTCGGCGTCCCCGAGCTCGGCGAACTCCCGCGCCGCCGCACCCCCGACGATCCCGACGAGCACGTTCTCGCCGGTCGCGGGGCGGAGGTTGATCCACGTGGGGATCGCGATGTCGTCGCCGACCGCGTGCCAGATCGCCTCGTCGCCGTCCCAGAACGGCTCGTCCCACCGCAGCCACACCGTCTCGATGGCCCCCATGCCCAGCGCGGACACGGCTCCCCGGTTGTCGAACGGGAGCGGCGGCTCGAACTCGATGCCCTGCTCCTGCAGCACCCCGAGCGGCACGGTCAGCAGCACCCGGTCGAAGGAGAGGGCCTCCCCGGTGCCGAGGCGGACGCTCACCCCGCTGTCGTCCCAGGCGAGACGCGTGACGGGCGAGCTCAATCCGACCTCCACACCGTCCAGGGTGCGCTCGATGAACGGGGTCAGGTCGTCGCCGACGCCCTGCAGCTCCGCTTCCGGAAGCGGCGGCGCGAACCAGCTCGAGAGGTCGGTGGCATCGGCGCCCGTGCGTGCGGCCAGCAGCGCGAGCAGCGCAGCGGTCGCGGGGTCATCGGGGTCGAGGCCCGCGGCGACGAGCGCGTCGGCGACGGAGGAGTCCTGCGGGGCGGACTGCGCGGTCGTCACCGCGGCCTGCACCGGCGCCGGGTCGACGGGGTCCACGTCGCCGTCGGCGGAACGCCACTGCTCCCCCTCGATGTCGACGAGGTCCGTGTCGCCCTCGCCGATCATGTCGAGCAGGTCCGCGTCCGCGGTGCCGAACAGCCACGCACCGAGCTGCACCGGCACCGGCCAGTCGTCGTCCGTGCGGGAGAGGATGCGGCCGCCGATCCGGTCCCGCGCCTCGAACACCGTCACCTGCAGGCCGTCCTGTGCGAGCTGCGCGGATGCGGTCGCTCCCGCGATGCCGGCACCGATCACGGCCACCCGTTCGCCGTCCTCCGCGGCGACGGTGAGCTCCCGTGCCGCACGCCGGCCCGAGCGCAGGGCGCCGCGGACCGTGCCGGGCGCCTCATCGTCGGTCGCCTCGCCCGCGAAGAAGAGCCGGTCGTCGACGGGCTGCGCGAGCGCCGTGCGGGTCGCGGCGAGCACCCCCATGGGGGTGAAGCTCGCGGCGCCCCGGGCGAAGGGATCGGTGGTCCAGGTGCTGCGGATGCTTCCGCTCGGGGCGGGGACACCGGGCGGCGGCTCCGGTTCGCGGGTCCGGGTGGGGCTCGGCGTGGGGGCCGGCTCCGGGGCGCAGGAGGCGAGAAGCACCGAGACGGCACCGGCTCCGGCGCCGAGGAGCAGGGTACGGCGCGTGATCCTCATCGTGCCGCCACTTTATCCCGCTTTCCCACAGGCGGAAGCGCCGGAACAGGCGCTCCCCTGGAGAACCGCCTGTTCCGGCGCGAGTGCCTGCGTGTCAGACGGACAGCAGCTGCCGCTCCAGCCGCGCGAACGAGGCCTCCATGCCGTCGGCCATGCCGGTGGCGAGGATCATGTCGCGCGTCTCCTTGTCCGGATACTCGATGAGCACCGTGACGAGGGTCGCGCCGTCCTCCTCGTAGAGGTTCAGGTCGTTGAGCGTCTCGGTCGGCATGCCCTGCATGCGTTCGGTGGTGACGGCACGCTTCGGGGCGTCGATCAGCAGTGCCTCCCCCTCGAAGCCGAACGGCTCGCCCTCCGTGTCACCCACGGGCGCCCAGGAGTTCCGGTACGACTGGCCGACCTCGGTCGCCACGACGCACTCCGTCATCTCCCAGCCGTCCGGCCCGAGCATCCACTGGCGGATGAGGTCGGGCTCGAAGTGGGCGCGCCACACCAGCTCGCGCGGACCCTCGACGAGCCGGGTGATGCGCACGTGCGTGTCGTCCAGCAGCTCCACCCGGGTGCCCTTGCCCTGGGCGTAGTCGCGGAGGTCCTGCAGCACGGCGTCGAGCTGGGCCATGGCCATCCGGGTGCCCTCGACGGCACCCATCGCGACGACCTGCTCGAGCGCTTCGGCAGACGTGAAGTGGCTCGTGTTGACCATGCGCGTGCCCTCGGCCGTTGGCTCGAACGTGAAGGTCATGCGCATGGAGGGGAGGTTGGCGTCCGGCGTGCCCTCCTCATCGGCGAACGAGTCGAGCACCGTGAAGCTGCGCGGCGCGTCGATCTCCAGGAACTCCCAGGTGCCGGAGGCCTTCTCCCCGCGGGGACCGTTCATCGTGTACACGGCTCGGCCGCCGACGGTGTGGTCCCACCGGGTGAAGGTGGCCGGCCAGCCGGGAGGACCCCAGAACCGCTCGAGCTGCTGCGGGTCGGTGTAGGCGGCCCAGACGCGCTCGACGGGCGCGGCCAGGTCGGCGACGACGGTCATGGTGAGGTTCTCGGCATCCGTGATGATGTCCGTGACAGGCATGTCAGTCTCCTTGCGATTCGGTGCGTTGACTGCTGGTGGGGTCGGTGGTGGCCGGTCGCTTCCCCGCGGGTGGGGACGGTTCGGCCAGGAGATCGTCGAGCCGGGCGATGCGCGATCGCCACAGCTCTTCGTATCGGGCGAGGAGCGCCCTGGCGCGGGCGATCATCTCGGGGTTCGCGCGGACGAGCCGCTCGCGTCCCTCGGCGCGCTTGACGATGAGGTTCGCCGCCTCCAGCACGGCCACGTGCTTCTGGACCGCCGCGAACGACATCTCGTACTCGGAGGCGAGGGTCGAGACGGACTGCTCCCGCTCGATCGTCCGGCGCAGGATGTCGCGCCGGGTCGACGTCGCCAGTGCGTGGAACACACGGTCGACCTCCGCTTCGCTCAACTCCGTTTGTGCAACCATTTGGTTGTACGTTAGACCTGCATCGGGATCGCGTCAAGGGTTTCCCCGCGGACGGTCCCCACAGCGTAGCCAACCGACCTGCCGTTTCCATTCACATGAATCCACACCGGTATTCCGGGCGTAGGCTGGAGGCAAGGACGGACCGTCCGAGAAGATCTCCCGGCACCGTGCCCGCCCGGGAAGGAGCCCGAAAAGTGGCTCAGTACGACGTCTCGAATCGCTCGGCCATCGTGACGGGAGCAGGCAGCGGCATCGGCCGCGCGGTCGCGCTGCTGCTGGCGCAGAACGGCGCCGCCGTGGTCGTGAACGACCTGAACGCGGAGCACGCGAACGCGGTCGTCGAGGAGATCCGCGCCGCCGGCGGCACCGCGGAGGCGTCGGTCGGCGACGCGACGGACGCCGCCTGGATCGCCTCCTCGGTCGAGCTCGCCAACTCGCTCGCCCCGCTCCGCATCGGCGTCAACAACGCGGGCATCGGCGGCGCCACCGCCCCCACCGCGGACTACGAGGAGGACGCCTGGGACAAGGTGATCGCGATCAACCTCAACGCCGTGTTCCGCAACATGAAGGCGCAGATCCCGTCGATCCTCGCGAACGGCGGCGGCTCGGTCGTGAACATCGCCTCGATCCTCGGCAGCGTCGGCTTCGCCGGCTCCCCCGCCTACGTCACCGCCAAGCACGGCGTCGTCGGCATGACGAAGACCGCCGCCCTCGAGTACTCCGCGCAGGGCGTCCGCGTGAACTCGGTCGGCCCCGGCTTCATCGACACCCCGCTCCTGGCGAACATGGGCGACGAGGCGAAGGACTTCCTCGTGTCGAAGCACCCGATCGGGCGCCTCGGCCAGGCCGACGAGGTGGCGAACCTCGTCGTGTTCCTCGCGAGCGACGCCGCCAGCTTCATCACCGGCAGCTACCACCTGGTCGACGGCGGCTACACCGCCCTCTGACGAAGAAACGGCATCCGGCTGCCGGGAACCCGAATCCCGGCGGCCGGATGCCGCGGTCGGCGATCGAGAGCCCCCGCTCCGTTCACGCCGTAGCCGTCACCATCGGGGGATCCGAGAGCCCTGGAAGAGGATCCCGAGACGGTGCGGCGGGTCTGTGCCCCTCCGTGATCAGGCGGTCATCGCGTGCAGTTCGCGCGGTGCCGTCTCGAACGAGAGCTCGGGATCGGTGAGGTCGAGGCCTCCGGTCGACCCTGCCGCGCGCATGAGCCGGGCCAGCAGCGGCCGGTCCAGCGTGATGGAGGAGTCGACGACGAAGCGGATCGGGATGGACGCGTGGATCCACAGCGTCTCGGTGCGGTCGGCGCCGGTCTGGACGGTGAGCGCGAACGGCTCGTTGCGGCGCAGCTTGGTGACGGTGGCGGCGCGGAGATGCGCGAGCACCAGGTCGTCGATCTCGATGGGGGTCGCGAGGTTCGCGTAGGCGAGGGTTCCCATGATCTTCTCCTCGTGCAGAAAGACTGGACGAGGATAGTTTACTAGTTTAACTAGTTAAATCAAATCGATCAGGGGAGATCGGCGATCTCGTCGGTGAGACGACGCAGGAAACGGGAGATCGCGGCCGCCTCCTCCGGGTCGAACTCGCCCTCGAGCGCCGCCACGCGGCGGGCGAGCTCGTCGCCCTGGCCCTGCAGATCGCGGAGGGACGGGCGCAGCACCTTGGAGCGCGCATCGAGGGGATGCGGGGCCACGACGATCTGCCCCCGCTCCGACATCCGCCGCACCACGCTGGTGACCGCAGCGGTGCTGATGCCGAGATAGGTCGCGAGGTCGCGCGGAGTGACGGGCTTCTCGACCGGCGCCGTGCTGATGAAGTGCATCGCGGCGCGGTCGGTATCGTTGGGTTCGCGACGGGCAGCCAGTCGGCGGTTCAACTGCGCGTCGGCACGACGGAAGTCGTCGACATCGCGCGCCAGCGCAGAGGTCGTGACGTCGGTGCTCGTGTTCCCCATGCAGAGATCCTCCTTCCCCGCTCTCCATGGTACCTCGACAGCCTGACAATAAGACGGACTAGCGATATTGCGGGGAGACCAGGGACTTCCGGAGGTGCGATGATGGAACCCCTGCCCCCCGAAAGGATGCCATGCCCGAGCGACTCAGTCTCGAGGAGGCGTCGTACATCCGCTACGCCGATCTGCTCGCACGCCTGGAGGAGACCTTCCCCTCCGTCCCGCGGCGCCGGATCGAGCAGATCATCACCGCCGAGACCGACGCGATCACCGGCGGGCTCCTGCGCATCGTCCCGGCCGAGGTCGAGACCGGCGCGATGGAGATGCTCGAGCGGGAGGCCGGTACCAGCGACGAAGGAGAGGTCGCGTGACCGACAGCACCGGCGAGTTCCACGCCTCCGGGTACTGGTACCCCGACAGCGAACGAGCCACCACGGTGGACGTGCTCAACATGCTGCGGCGCTATCGCAGCGCCGAGACGGCCATGCGCGCCCGCACGCGCGCATCGATGGGGATGAACGAGACCGACCTCGTCGCGCTCCGCTTCCTGCTGCGCGAGCAGAAGGCCGGACGCATCGTGCGGCCGATCGACCTCGCCCGCATGCTCGACATCTCGACCGCGTCGACGACGACGCTCATCGACCGGCTGGAGAAGGGCGGGCACGCGCGTCGCGAACCGCACCCGACCGACCGGCGCGCGGGCATCGTCGTGCCGACCGTGAGCAGCGACGATGAGGTGCGTGCGACCCTCGGCGCGATGCACCGCCGGATGCTCGCCCTCGTGGACGACCTCACCGACGAGGAGCGCGCGGTCGTCATGCGATTCCTCGTCGGCATGACCGCCGCGATCCAGGAGGCGGCGGACGCCGACGCCGACCACGACGGACCGGAGCTCGTCCAGGCCTAGCCGGACGCCTGCCCCCGCCGGGGTGCGCGGCGCAAGCCCGTTCCCGGCGGCCCCACCGGCATCTACGCTCGGACCATGAGCGAGCTCACCCAGCCCACCGGTCGCGAAGAGGCCCTGCGGGCGGTCCCCCGCGACGACGGCTCGGCACCCCGCGCCCTCGTGCTCGGCGCCACCGGCTACATCGGCGGGCGCCTGACCCCGCGGTTGCTCGGCGCCGGCTACCGGGTGCGGGTGCTCGCCCGCGACGCGGCCCGGGCGGCCTCGTTCGGGTGGGGCGAGGAGTGCGAGATCGTCGAGGGTTCCGCGGACGACGACGCGGCCGTGGCGGCCGCGATGGACGACGTCGACGTCGTCTACTACCTCATCCACTCCATGTCGGCCGGGAAGGGCTTCGAGGAGAGCGACGAACGCGCCGCGACCACCGTCGCCACCGCCGCGGCCCGCGCCGGGGTACGGCGGATCGTCTACCTCGGCGGCCTGCACCCCGACGACGTGCGCCTCTCCCCGCACCTGCGCTCGCGGGTGCACGTGGGCGAGATCTTCCTCCGCTCGGGCGTGCCCACCCTCGTCCTGCAGGCGGGTGTCGTCATCGGCTCGGGCTCCGCCTCGTTCGAGATGATCCGGCACCTGACCGACGTGCTGCCCTACATGCCCGCGCCGAAGTGGGTGCGCAACCGCATCCAGCCCATCGCCGTGCGCGACGTGCTGCACTATCTGCTCGGCGCCGCGCGCGTCGACGCCGACGTCAATCGCGCCGTCGACATCGGCGGACCCGACGTGCTGCGCTACGGCCAGATGATGAACGGCTACGCCGTGGAGGCGGGGCTCCGGCAGCGCGCCATCGCCGCGCTCCCCGTCCTGACGCCGGAGCTGGCCTCGCACTGGGTGAACCTCGTCACGCCCGTGCCGCGCTCCATCGCCCGCCCGCTGGTGGCCTCGCTGCAGAACGAGTGCATCATGAAGGATCACGCGGTCGACGCGCTCATCCCGCGCCCGGAAGGCGGCCTCACCCCGTATCGCCGGTCGGTGGCGCTCGCACTCGGCCGGGTCGACGCGGACGCCGTGGAGACCAGCTGGCAGGACGCCGAGGTCACGGGCGCCCCGAGCGACCCGCTCCCGAGCGACCCGGACTGGGCCGGACGCACCGTGTTCACGGACCAGCGCTCGGTCGCGACCCGGGCGTCGGTCGCGGAGCTGTGGCGTGTGATCCTCGGGATCGGCGGGGAGAACGGCTGGTACTCGTCACCGCTGCTCTGGGCGGTGCGGGGGCTCATGGACCGCGTGATCGGCGGCGTGGGCCTGCGGCGCGGACGCCGGAGCCGCACGGCCGCGCGAGTCGGGGATGCGATCGACTTCTGGCGCGTCGAGGCGGTCGAGCAGACCGACACCGGGCATCTGCTGCGGCTCCGCGCCGAGATGAAGGTGCCCGGCGAGGCGTGGCTCGAACTGCGGGCCGTGCCCGATGGTGAGGGCGCCCGCTACGAGCAGCGGGCCGTGTTCTTCCCCCGGGGGCTGCTCGGACGCCTGTACTGGCTCGCCGTGCTGCCGTTCCACGGGCTCATCTTCTCGGGCATGGCCGCCCGGATCACGGCGGCGGCCGAAACGCCGCCCGCCGCAGCAGGCGACGACGCCGGGTCAGGCGCACCCCGTGAGGATGTGCCTGACCCGGCGTGAGCGCCTGACCTCTCCGACGCTCAGTCCGCGCGCGGGGCCGTGGGCTCCGCAGGGGCGTCCGGCGCGGGGTCGACGGGGGCCTCCAGTTCGGCCGGCGGGATGATGTCGATCGCCTCGGTGGCCGCCTCGTACACCTCCGCGAGGGTGTCATCCACGGTGTCCTCGTCGATCCAGGCGAGGTCGTCCTCCGAGTGGTCGTACTCGACGGGCACGAGCGCGAAGTCGTCGCCGTACTCCTCGAGACCGGCCATCACGCTGTGCCGGACGGCGGCCCGCGCATACCGGTCGCGCAGGATCAGCGGATCGCGCCGCAGATCCTTCATGAACGCGATCATCATGAACGCCATGATGATCGCGAACGGCAGCGCCGCGATGATCGTCGCGTTCTGCAGCGACTGCAGCCCGCTGCCCTCGACACCACTCACCAGCAGCACGGCCGCGATCACCCCGACCAGGACGCCCCAGACGACGGCGACCCAGCGCGAGGGATCCGGGCGACCCTGCTGGGACAGCGTCCCCATCACGAGCGAGGCCGAGTCGGCACCGGTGATGAAGAAGATCGCGATGAGCAGGATGAGGATGATGCTCGTGATCAGCGGGAACGGCAGGTTCTCGAGCACCCCGAACAGGACCTCTTCCGGCGGATCGACGACGAGGCCGGCGCCGTCCATCTGCTGCTGGATCGCGGTGGTGCCGAAGATCGCGAACCACACGAGCGAGATCGCGGACGGCACGACGATGACGACCGACACGAACTGACGGAGCGTGCGGCCGCGCGAGATCTTCGCGATGAACATGCCGACGAAGGGCGACCACGAGATCCACCACGCCCAGTAGAAGATCGTCCAGCTCGACAGGAAGGCCTGCGCGGCCTCCCCCTGCGAGGCGGAGCGGCCGATCATGGTCGGCAGATCGCCGAGGAACTGCACGGCGACCGACGGGATCACGTTGAGGATCAGCAGCGTCGGCCCGACGAAGAACACGAAGAACGCGAGCAGGATGGCCACGACGGCGTTGATGTTCGACAGCGCCCGGATGCCCTTGGAGACACCCGACACGGCGGACGCGATGAAGCATGCGGTGAGGACCGCGATCACCGCGATGAGGACGCCGTTGCCGAGTGGCCCTGCACCGCTGACGATCTCGACGCCGTGGCCGATCTGCAGCGCGCCGAGGCCGAGGGAGGCCGCGGTGCCGAACAGCGTCACGATGATGGAGAAGATGTCGATCGTGCGGCCGACCGGACCCGTCGTGCGGTTCTCACCGAGCAGCGGGGCGAAGATCGAGGAGATCAGCGGGGTGCGGCCGCGCCGGTACGCGCCGTACGCGATGGCACCGCCGACGAGCGCGTAGAACGCCCAGGCCTGCGGACCCCAGTGGTAGAGCACCTGCGTCTGCGCGGTGTGCATGGCCTCGAGCGTGTTCGCCTCGACGGTCCCGGGCGGCGGGTTCTCGAAGAACGTCAGCGGCTCGGCGGCACCCCAGAACACGAGACCGATGCCCATGCCGGCGGCGAAGAGCATCGAGATCCACGAGAACATCGAGTACTCGGGCTCCTCGTCGTCGCGGCCGAGCGGGATCCGCCCGTAGCGGCTGAACCCGACGAACAGCATGAACACGAGGATGACCGTGGCGATCGTCGTGAAGAAGAATCCGAAGTACTCCACCACCCAGGCGAGGACCGTGCTCGTGGTGCCGGCGAGGTTGTCCCCGGCGAACACGCCCCACGCGATGAAGGCGAGGGCGAACGCGGCGGCGACACCGAACACGAGCGGGTCGGTGCGGTAGGTGCGCCCCGTCTCCTCGACCGAGACCCCGGGCACGAGCGCCGGGTGCACGCTGCGCGGCGGGACGGTCGTGATGTCGCGGACGATCTTGCGCGCGGTCTCGGACGCCTTGGCCGCCTGGCGGTGCGTCGCGGTCACGACGGCGTCGGTGCGCGGACGGGTCGGGGATCCTGCGGAGCGTTCGGTGGGCTTCTCGTCAGGCGTGTCCATGAGAAACCATCATTCCACCTGCGCGGGGTCAGGCGAACGCGGGAGGTCAGGCGCTCCGGCGCAGGAGCGCCTGATCTCGCGGGGTTGGCCTGTTCTCGCGGACCGTCTCGCGGGGTCAGCGGGGGCGGCGTCGGCCCAGGAACAGGGCGCCGAGCAGCGGCAGTACGGACACGCACAGCAGGGTGATGCCCAACGGCGGCAGCGGCGTCACGAGCAGTGCGCCGCCCACGAGCATCGCGGCGAACAGCACGCCGGAGGCGATCCGCCGCGCGATGCCCTCCAGCCGGTCGAGCCGCCGCTCCAGCCGCGAGGTGTCGAAGGAGACGTTGCCGTCGTCGACGCGGGTGATGATGTCGTCGATGCGCTTCGGGAGCCGCCAGGTGGTGGCCGCGTTCGCCATCGCCTGCGCCGCCATGTCCTGCATGAGGGAGCCGGACTCGTCGCGGAGGAGGCGGGCGGCGTACGGTTCGGCCGCGTCCCACACGTTGAACGCGGGATCCAGGCCGCTGCACATGCCGGAGGTGAGGGACACGGCGCGGATCAGCAGCAGCATGTCCTCCGGCAGCTGCAGCGGGAGGCGGCGCACCATGTCGCCGAACTCCTCCGCGAAGTCGGTGAACTCCCGCGGATCGACCCGGCTCAGCTCCGCGAATCCCATGCCGCCGAAGCGCGCGAAGAGCGCCGTCAGCGCCCGCTCCAGCTCCCCCGTGTCGGCGGACGGCAGGAGCACGCCGATCTCCTGCGCCGCCCGCACCAGGCCCCTGCTGTCCCGCGCGGTCACCGCGATGAGGAGCGTCCGCAGGCCCTGCCGGAGGTTGTCGGAGACGTCCGCCATCATGCCGAAGTCGATGAACGTCAGCCGGAAGCCCCCCGAGCCCCCTTGGGTCCCTGAGCCCCCTTGGGTCCCTGGGCCCCCTTGGGTCCCTGAGCCCGCCTGGGTCCCTGAGCCCGCCTGGGTCCCTGAGCTCGTCGAAGGGACGGGCGTGACGAAGATGTTGCCGGGGTGCGGGTCGGCGTGCACGAACCGGTGGGTGAAGACCTGGTCGAACATGACCTCCGCGAACGCGTCGGCGACGGCGGACGGGTCGATGCCGGCCGCGCGGAGGGCGGCGGTGTCGTTGATCTTGATCGCCGTCACGTCGGACAGGGTGAGCACCCGACGCGTCGTGCGCTCCCAGACGATCTCGGGGGCGGCGACCCGCGGGTCGTCGGCGAAGTTCTCGCGGAACCGCTCGGCGCTGCGGGCCTCGTGGAGGTAGTCGATCTCCTCCAGGCTCGTCACCGCGAACTCCTCGACCAGGGCGGGGGCGTCCACGCGGTCGGCGACGATCCTGACCCTGGTCAGCCAGCGGGCGACCCGGCGGAGGGCGGCGAGGTCGACCGCGACGATCTCGTCGATGCCCGGGCGCTGCACCTTGACGACCACCTCGTCGAGCCCGGTGTCCTGGGCATCGAGCGGCGACAGCCGCGCCCGGTGCACCTGCCCGAGCGACGCGGCGGCGACCGGGGTGTCGTCGAACCAGGCGTAGACCCGGTCGAGGGGCATGCCGAGCTCGGCCTCCGCGAGCGCCCGGATCTGCGGGGTGGGCACCGCCGGGACCTCGTCCTGCAGTCCTTCGAGCTCGGCCGTGATCTCGGGCGGCAGAACGTCGAGGCGCGACGACATGAACTGTCCGACCTTGATCATCAGGCCGCCGAGCTCGACCGCCAGGGTGTGGAAGCGCCGCGCGAACCGCTGCATGCGGTGCGCGCGCGTGCGCTCCGCCACGCCGGACAGCCCGAAGCGCGGAAGGACGAGTTCGAACCACCAGATGGCCACGAACTCGCGGCTCGCGAAAGACAGGATGCGGCGGTACCGGGCGCGATGAGGACCCGGGGCCGTCGCTGCCGTCATCGCGTCATCCTTCCGCCGTTCCGCGCCGGACGCCGCACGACGCGGTCAGTCCTGGGCGAGGATCGTGTACAGCCTACGGCGGGCCTCGTCGAGCACCTCGATGGCCTGCTGCACCTGCTCCGCGGAGCCGCTGCGTCCGACCTGCGCGGCCGCGGCGGCGAGGTCGACCCCGGCCTTGGGCAGCGCGCTGTAGCGGGCGTCGCGGCTGCGGTCCTTGTCGGAGGACGGCACCCACGGCGGGGTCTCGGTGCTCTCGGCGGCGACGGCCCGGCCGGCCTCGGTGAGCGCGTAGGTCTTGCGACCGTTCTGCTCCTCGGCCTCGATCAGGCCCTCGTCGGCGAGGAGCTGGAGGGTGGGGTAGACGGAGCCGGCGCTCGGCTTCCAGGTGCCGCCGCTGCGCTCCGCGATCTCGTTGATGATCTGGTAGCCGTGCATCGGGCGCTCGGTGAGGAGCGAGAGGACGGCGGCGCGCACGTCGCCGCGGGCCATGCGGGATCCGCCGGACGGACGCGACTCGAACGACTTGCGGAGCTGGTCCATCGCCTCGAAGAGCGCCCCGGCCGGACCGTGGGCACCCCCGAAGAGGTTGCCGAGTCCGGCGCCGAAGTCGCCGCCGGAACCGTTGCCCGGGGTGCCGCCGAACGGGGTGGAGGGGAATGCGTTGTTCATGATGACCTCCCAGTCGTGAACGATAGTCAACGATATATCGTTAACGCTGGGTGTGGGGTGGGAATCCGCGCTCAGGACACGGCGAGCAGTGCAGCTCCCGTGAGCGTCGCGTCGATGCCGAGTTCCGCCGGACGCACGCGGGCGACCGCAGGCCCCGGCATCGCGGCCGCGCGATACGCCCGGGCCACCTCATCGAGGTACCGCTCGCCGATGGCCGCGACGCCGCCGCCCACAGCGACGACCTCCACGTCGAGGACGGCCTGCGCCCCGGCCAGCGCACGTCCGAGAAACCGCGCCCCCTCGGCGATCACCTCGCTCGCGACGGGGTCTCCGGCGCGGGCGGCCGCATCGACCTCGCGGAGCGGGAGGGCGACGCCCGTGCGCTCCCGGTAGGTCTGCTCGAGCGCCGGACCGGAGGCGACGGCCTCGACGTGTCCGATCGCTCCGCAGCCGCAGCGGCGGTCGGCCAACGCCGTCGGGAGCGCGAGCTCCGTGTGCCCGACCGACCCCGCCGTGCCCGTCACGCCGGTGCGGAGACCGTCGGGAAGCACGACAGCGCCGCCGATGCCGGTGCCGACCGTCACCATGAGGAGGCCGCGCGCCCCGCGCCCCGCTCCCGCCGCGGCTTCGGCGACCGCCGCCGCGTGCACATCGTTCACCACCGCCGGCGGAACGCCGAGGGCATGCCCGAGGGCCGCCCGCAGCGGGAAGCCCGCCCAGCCGCGGATCGCATCGGTCGCCGAGGCGATGCCGCCGTCGGCCCCCACGACCCCCGCCGTACCGACCCCGGCCGCCGTGATCTCCGCCGTCCCGGCGACCATCGCGACCGCGTCCGCCACCGCGCGCACGATCGCCTCGCCGCCCTCGCGGGCCGGCGTCGGCCGGGTGTGCACGGCGGTGACACGCCGGACGGAGCCGCCCGGACCCCCGGCGAACCCGGCGACGGCGATCTTGGTGCCGCCGATGTCGATGCCGACGATCACGCGCGCTCCCGGACCGCCGGCGTCGCCGCGACGAACCGGCGGGTGAGGGCGATGGGATCGGTGATCGCCCCGCCGACGACGACGGCGAACGCTCCCGCATCGAAGGCCGCGCGCACCTGCGCCGGGGTCTGGTACCGCCCCTCCGCGATCGTCGGGATGCCGGCGGCGGCGAGCGCGGCGACGAGGTCGAGGTCCGGTCCGTCCAGCCGCGGCGAGTGCGGGGTGTAGCCGGAGAGGGTCGTGCCGACGACGGCCGCGCCCGCCTCCCACGCGCGCTCGCCCTCCGCGACGGTGGACACGTCGGCCATCACCGGACGCCCCGTGGCCGCGGCGATCTCCGCGAGCAGCCCGAAGTCGGTGCCGAGCTGCTCCGCGGTGGCGTCCACCGCGATGATGTCGGCTCCTGCTTCCGCCAGCCCGGCGGCGAGCGCGACCTCCGGTGTGATGACGTTGCGCACCCCGTTCCACACCTTGTGGAGGCCGATGATCGGCACGGCGGTCACGGGCCGCACCCGACGGATGTCGTCCGGTCCGTTCAGGCGCAGGCCACTGGCACCGCCGAGCAGCGCCGATTCGGCGAGCGCGCCGATCACGTGCGTGTCCCGGGCGGGGGCGCCGGCGGACGCCTGGACCGAGGCGACGAGGCGACCGCGGAGGCGGCCGAGGATTTCATGGGTCACTTGAGGGCTCCTGCACTGGCACCACCGATGAAGAACTTCTGGCCGAGGAGGAAGATCGCCACGGCCGGGAGCGTGAACATCACGCACGCGGCCATGAGCGGCCCCCAGGCCACGTCGTTCTCCCCGAAGAAGGCGTACAGACCGATCGACAGCGTGTACGTCGACTGGTCGTTGAGGTAGATGAGGGGATTGAGGAAGTCGGTCCACGCCCAGACGAACTGGAAGATCGCGGCGGTCACGATGGCGGGACGCGCCAACGGCAGCACGATCGTCGCGTACGTGCGGAACTCGGAGGCGCCGTCGAGACGGGCGGCCTCGATGAGCTCGTCCGGAACCGCGAGCAGGAACTGCCGGATCATGAAGATGAAGAACGGCGTGCCGAGGAACGCGGGGACGATGAGCGGGAGGTACGTGTTCGTCGCCTCCAGCCCGTTCCACACGAGGAACAGCGGGATCAGCGTCACCTGCGGCGGCAGCATCATCGTGGCGAGCACGAGGATCAGGAGCGGACGGGCGCCGCGCCACCTCACCTTCGCCAGTGCGTAGGCCACGAGCGGGCAGGAGATCACCGTCCCGAGGATGCTCATTCCGGAGACGAAGAGGGTGTTGGCGAGGTAGCGCCACACCGGGATCTGCGCGAACGCCTCCGCGAAGTTGTCCGTCGTCCACTCGGCCGGCAGCAGGGTCGGCGGGGACGAGAACACGTCGCCGGGGGTCTTGAACGCGGTCGACAGCATCACCAGCAGCGGGAACAGGAACAGCAGCGCGAGCAGCGTCACCCCGATCTGCTGCCGGACGCGGCGGAGCGTGCGGCGGGGGCGACGGGGCCGGCGCACCGCAGCGGAGAGGTCAGCGTGCGCCATCGTGCACCCACTTCTTCGAGGTCGCGAGCACGATGAGGCTCACGGCGAGCGTGAGGAGGAAGAGCGTCCACGCCATGGCCGAGGCGTACCCCATCTTCAGGAACACGAACGCGTTCTGGTACAGGTACATCGCGTAGGAGAGCATCGACTGACCGGGCCCTGACCCGGCCTGGTTCAGCCTCTCCTGCGAAAGGATGTAGGGCTGCGTGAAGATCTGCAGGAACCCGATGATGCTCACGATCACCTGGAACAGGGTCACGGGCGACACGGTCGGCCAGGTGACGTTCGTGAAGCGGCGCCAGGCACCGGCACCGTCGAGCTCGGCCGCCTCGTACAGCTCCTTCGGCACCTCCTGCAACGCGGCGAGGTAGATGATCATGGTGCCGCCGACCGTCCACAGCGACATGAGGATGATGGCGGGCTTCGTCCACTCCGGCTGCTGCAGCCAGGCGGGCCCCTCGATGCCGAACCAGGAGAGGAAGTGGTTGATGAAGCCGTACTGGGCGTTCAGCAGCCACCGCCACAGGTATCCGCCGACGACGACCGGCACGATCGAGGGCAGGTAGACGAGGGCGCGATAGAGCGGCTGGCCGCGCACCGGCGTGTTCAGCAGGTGCGCGCCGGCGAGGGCGATGCCGATCGCGAGCGGCACGCCGAACACCGTGAGCACGGCCGTGTTGGCGAGCGACTTCCAGAACACCCCGTCGGCGAACATCTGGGTGTAGTTGTCGAGCCCCACCCACTCGGGCGCCTGGAACAGGTTGAAGTCGGTGAAGCTGTAGTACGCCGACGCCGCGATCGGGTAGGCGAACAGGAACAGGAAGCCGATGATGAACGGCGACGCGAACGCCAGGCCGATCAGCGTGGTCCGGCGGCTCCGGCGCCGACGGACGGGAGCGCCGGGCCCGGCAGGAGCGCTCTCCTGCCGGGCCCGGGGTGCTGTTGCCGTGGTCACGAGGACCGGCTCACTTCGAGGCGTAGGAGGCCATGCGCTCCTCGACGGTCGCGATCGCCTCCTCCGGGGTGGCGGTGAGCCGCACGACCTCGTCGAAGGCGGTCGCGAGGTCGGTCGCATACTCGGCGCTGTACGGGCGGCTGGCCAGGGACTTCGCGTTCGGGGACGACGCCGCCTCTGCCCACACGCCGAAGTCCTGCAGCTCGTCGAACGCGGCGCTGCCGGCGAGCGAGGAGCGACCGGGAAGGTTGCCGAGCGCGACCGCGAACTTCTCCATGGGCTCGTCACTCACGAGGTAGGCGAGGAACGTGGCCGCCTCTTCCTTGTGCTTCGAGTTGGCGGGGATGAACAGGGTGCTCGCGGTGACCTGCGTGCTGTTCTCCAGGTCGGGCGAGGCGGCGGGGATCGCGGTGACGCCCCACTCGAAGTCGGGGGCGATCTTGGCGGCGCTGGCCGATCGCCACTCGCCGTCGATGATCATGGCGACCTGGCCGCTGAAGAACGGGTCCTGCGCGGAGAGGTACTCGCCCTGTCCGGACACGAAGGTCGCCATGGCGTCGGCGCCGACCGGCTCGATCACGTTGTCCTGGTACCACTGGAGCGCTTCGAGGTTGCCGTCCTCCGCGGGGGTCGGGCCGTCCTCACCGTCCCAGCTGCCGCCGAACGCGTAGCCCAGGGTCGTGAGCGTGGTGCTGTCGTTCGCCGACCCGAGTCCGAGCTGCGTGATCTTGCCCGAGGCGTCCTTCTTGGTGAGCTTCGGGATGGCGGCGGCGAGCTCGTCCATCGTGGTCGGCGGGGTGACGCCCGCCTCTTCCAGCAGCTGCGGGTTGTAGAGCAGCTGGAAGCTGTGGATGGCGATCGGCAGGGAGTAGATCTTGCCGTCGTAGCTCATCTGCTCCATGGCGCTGGGGACGAAGTCGTCGACGTCGATGCCCTCGGCCGCGATCGCGTCGTCGAGCGGGGCGAGGATGCCCTTCGAGGCCCAGGCCCCGACGGTGTTGCCGAAGTTGTCGGAGATGTCGAACGAGCCGTTCGACGACGACATGGAGGTGAGCTGCTTCTGGGTGTCGGGGCTGGAGACGCCCGTGACGACGATGTCGTCCTGGCTGGCGTTGAAGTCGGCGATGATCGCCTCCAGCGCCTTCGCCTCCTCGCCGCCCCACAGGTAGGAGAACGTGATCTCGGTGGGGCCGTCTGCGTCGCCGGTGCCGCCGGCGCAGCCGCTCAGGGCGACGATCGTCGCCGTGCCCAGCGCTCCGGCGACCAGGACGCGTCGGCGCAGGTTGTGCTTCACGTGCATGGGGATTCTCCGCTCATCGTTGACCGTGCAAAGGATTGGAATAGACCAATTAAGAACCGCTGAGAGGAGACATTGACACAATCCGGGGTGATCGTCAAGATTGGGTTAGTCCAAATGAGGGGGAAGACATGTCGGCCATCGAGGGCGTCACGAAGCACGAACGCGTGCGACGGCATCTGGAGAACGTCATCGAGCAGGGTCTCGCGCCCCACGAGAAGCTCCCCACCGAGCGCGAGCTCGCCGAGTCCCTCGAGGTCAACCGGCAGACCGTGCGGCGCGCCCTCGACGAACTCGAACGGGACGGCCTCGTGTACCGCCTGCAGGGCGCCGGCACGTTCGTCAGCGCCTCGCGGATCAGCAAGGCGTTCGAGCTGACCTCGTTCTCGGAGGACATGCTCGCGCGCAACATGCGGCCGGGCTCCCTCTCCGTCGACGTCGGCACCGCCGCGGCCGGACAGACCGCCGGTTATGCGCTGCACCTCAGTCCCCAATCGCCCGTCGTGCGCATCCGCCGGGTACGGACCGCGGACGACATCCCGATCTGCCTCGAGGTGTGCTCGATCGCGGCCGACGCGGTGCCGGGCCTGGAGGACGGCATCGAGGGCGACTCGCTCTACGACGACCTGCGCACCCGTTTCGGCATCACCGCCGTGCGTGCCGACCAGGAGATCCACGCGGTCGTCCTGGACGAGGAGCAGGCGGCGGCACTCCAGACCCCGCCGTTCTCGCCCGCCTTCCTCGTGAAGCGCACCACCTACGACGCCCGCAGCCGCCCGATCGAGTACGCCGAGTCGGTGTACCGCGGCGACCGGTACTCGTACCTGGTCTCCATCGCCCGCCCCTGATCCTCGCCCGCTCCTGACACTCGACCACCCCCGACCTGCGATCCCCTTCACCGACGAAAGGCTCCTCGTGTCCGACCCGACCCTCCGCCCGCGCATCGCGCTGCTCCCCCTCGACGACCGGCCGGTGAACGTCAAGCTCCCGGGCGACGTCGCGGCCGTCGCCGGGGTGACCCTCGACGTCCCGCCCGCGGAGATCCTCCCCTCCTACCGCACCGCGGGCGACGCCGACGCGCTGGGCGCCTGGCTGCGCGAGCGGGCTGCAGACCCGGCGACCGTGCACGTGGTCGTGTCGGTGGACATGCTCCTGTACGGCGGACTGATCGCGAGCCGCACGAGCGCCGACACCACGCGCGACGTGCTGGCGCGCCTGGACGTGCTGCGCGAGGTGCGGCGGCTGCGGCCCGACCTGCCGATCTCGGCGGTGTCGCTGGTGACCCGGGCGAGCAACTCGTACTCTGCGGCCGAGGAGCCGACCTACTGGACGGAGCACGGCAAGGAGATCCACGCGCTCGGCGGCGACGCGCACCGACTGCTCGGCGAGACCGAGGTGCTGCCGCTCGACGAACTGACCCCGGTGCCCGCCGAGGTCGTCTCCGACTACTCGTCGCGGCGGCTGCGCAATCACATCGTGAATCTCTCCACCCTCGGCCTCGTGGAGGACGGGACCCTCGACTTCCTGGCGATCACCGCCGACGACACCGCGCCCTTCGCGGCGGGCAGCGCCGAGCAGGTGTGGCTGCGGCACTGGATGCGGATGCTGCCGTCGGGTCGTCAGGTGCTGATGTACCCGGGGGCGGACGAAGTGGGCGCGGCGCTGGTCGCGCGGGCCCTGGCCGCGAACGCCGGCGTGACGGCGTCGTTCTCGGTCGCCTGCGCGGATGCCGCCGGGATGGAGCGCATCCCGCCGTACGAGAACATGTCGCTCGCGGCGTCCGCCAGCCGGCAGATCCGTGCCGCGGGCGCCGTCGAGGTGACCGCCAGGGGCGATGTCACGCTCGTGCTGCACGCTCCCGATCCCGACCGGCACGACATGTTCCGCGGACGCCCCGACGTCGTCGACGCGGAGGCCGTCGCGGGCACGGTCGCCCTCGTGCGGGAGCGTCTGGACGCCGGGGAGCACGTGGCCCTGGCCGACGTGCGGTATCCGAACGGCGCGGACGAGGCGCTCGTGCGCGCGCTGGCCGAGGCCGGACTGCTCGGGCGCCTGGAGGCGTTCGGCGGCTGGAACACGGCGGGGAACACGCTCGGCAGCGTGGTCGCGGTGGCGGCGGCCGGAGTCGTCGGCCGAGCCACGGGCTCGTTCGACGAACGCGCCGCGCGGATCGCCCTGCTCACCCGCCTGCTCGACGACTTCGCCTACCAGGCCGTCGTCCGCACGGATGTGGGCCCGTCGCTCTTCCCTGACATCTACCCGATGGTCGACGACGCACAGGTGGCGACCGCCGAGCGCGTCATCCGCGCGGAGCTGACGGCACTGCTGGAGTCGATGCTGCCCGCCGATGACGTGCGGATCGAGGAGCTGACCCTCCCCTGGCGGCGCTCCTTCGAGATCGGACTCACCCTGCGCTGAGCGCGTCCGGACGGCTGCATACACCCGGAGCCGACGCAAGCCTGGTGCGCCCCACAGGAAGGGATGGTTGGCTGGGATCTCCGGCGGGGGAGATTCGAGCCGGGCATGACCACAGGGGGGACGACGTCCATGAGCAGTGCGACCGCGGGTGAGACGGCAGACGGCCGGGTGCGGGTGAGCGTGGTGGTGCCGGTGTTCCGGCCGAAGGAGTCGTTCGACGACCTCATCGCGTCGCTCGACGCCCAGACTTTGAGCCGCGACGCGTTCGAGGTGCTGCTGTGCGACGACGGCTCCGGAGAGGAGACCGCCGAACGGCTCGCGCACATCGCGAAGGACCGCCCGCACGTGCGCGTGCTGTCCCTGCCGCACTCCGGCTGGCCCGGCACGCCGCGCAACCGCGGCGTCGAGGAGGCCCGCGGCACGTACGTGCAGTTCGTCGATCAGGACGACCGCCTCTACCCGCGGGCGCTGGAGCGGCTGTGCGACTACGCGGACGAGAATGGCTCCGACGTCGTGATCGGCAAAGAGGTGGGCATCGGGCGCAAGCTGCCCGCCAAGATCTTCCAGCGCGACATCCCGCGGGCGGTGCTCGGTGAGGACCCGATCCTGGAGATGCTGACGCCGCACAAGATGTTCCGTACGGCGTTCCTGCGTGAGCACGGCATCCGCTTCCCCGACGGCAAGGTCCGGCTCGAGGACCACCTCTTCGTGATGCAGGCGTACTTCGCCGCCGATACGATCTCGGTGCTCGCGAGCGAGCCCTGCTACGCCTGGGTGAAGGAGCCGGGGAGCGCGAGCTCGGCCCGCATCGAGCCGGAGTCGTACTTCCCTCATCTGGAGACCGTGCTCGACGTGGTCGAGGCGAACACCGAGCCGGGCAAGGTGCGGGACCGGCTGCTGCGGCACTGGTTCCGCGGCAAGATCCTCAACCGGATCGCCGGCCGCCGGATGGTGAAGTACCCGGCGGAGTACCGCGACCGCCTGCTGGATGTGGTGGTGCCGCTCGTGCAGCGGCGCTTCGGCCCGGGGGTCGACGCCGGGCTGTCGTTCCCGCAGCGGATCCGGGCGGCGCTGCTGCGCGCAGACCGCCGGGACGACCTCATCGCGTTCGCCGCGTTCGAGGCGGAGACCACCTGCACGGCCACCGTGACGGCGGCGCGCTGGTCGCGCGGCGGCCTGCAGCTGACCGTGCGCGTCCGTCTGATGCGGGACGGCGAGGAGGCGTTCGTGTTCGAGACCGTCGGGTCCGCCGACCGCCTCGTCTCCCTCCCCCTGTCGACGACCGCAGACCTTCCGTCGGGGCTGCTCAACGCCCGCAAGGAGCGCCGCGCCGACCGTGTGGACCTGGTCGCGCGGGATACGCCGGCGCCCGGACAGCCGACGGAGTCGACCGCGGGTTCGGAGCGCAAGGTGGGCGGCCGCCGCCCGAAGCGCCTCGACGCGGTGCCGATCGCCCTGGACCCGATGAAGGTGTTCCGCGAGGACGGCGAGCGCGAGGCCGATCTGTCGGTGGCCGTGCGTTTCGCCGGGTGGATGTTCACCGCCCCGCTGACCGCCGCGCCGGACGTGACGGCGCACCTCGGCAGGTCGCCGCTTCTCGCGGGTCGCCGGGTCGAGATCGTGCGGAACGAGGACGGCAGCCTGCGGCTGCGCCGCGAATGGCCGGGCGGTGCCTGGCGCGATGCCCTCGCGCACACCGCTCGACGCATCCGCGCCCGACTCCGCCGCTGACCCCACCACACGCCAGCCACACACACTGACGCAGGTGTGATCTTGCTCACGCAGCGACATCGAAGCGCGCCCGTCCGCCCAGCCGCGGAGTACGCCGCGGGTCGACCCACCGCGGCGGAACGAACCAGGGGCGTCCGGTCACACCGGCCCCCTCGATCACGATCTCCCACCCGTTGTCGTGGATGCGATGGTGGCAGGTCTCGCACAGCAGGATCCCGTTGGCGAGATCGGTCGGGCCTCGGTCGCGCTGCCACCAGCGGAGGTGGTGAGCCTTCGTCATTCCGGGCGGCAACCCGCACATGGCGCACCCGCCGTCCCGTTCGACGAGGGCCAGGCGCTGGGCCCGCGTGAAGAGGCGCTTCTGGCGCCCCCAGTCGAGCACCTCGCTCGCCCCGCCGAGGACGCACGGGATGACGCCGCCGCCGGCGGCCATCCGCCGAGCGGCACCGATGTCGATCACCTGGTCGAGCCCGTCGATGGTCGCCGACCCGGTTCCCGCCTGCAAGTCGCGCAGCGACACCCGGACGACCACCGTCGCTCCGGCGAGCGGCACCCGGTCGCTCTCGCACCCGAGAACGTGCGCACAGAAGAGGGACAGCGCATCGGCCTGGATCATCGTGACCGTACGCCGATCCGCGTCGGGCGCGTCGGCGTCGGGCGCGTCGAGGCGGGCGGCGAACACGGCGGACACGTGACCGCGGATCGCGGTGACGACCGGCGCCGCGGTCTCGGCATCGAGCTGCGCGTGCAGGTGCACCATGCCGTCCCGTTCGAAGATGCGCAGCCCGCGCCGGCCCCGCTGCTCCTCCGCCCGCGGCGCCACGCCGTCGGGGTCGAGCCACGCTTCGGCACGGAGGACGAGCTTGCGCACGGCGTCGAGCTCGAGACCTTCGGCGGCCGAGACCAGCACGCGCTCTGCCTCGGCGATGCGCTCCGCACCGGCGGCCACACGACAGCGGTCGAGAAGAGCGACGAGGAGGGCCGTCGTCGGGGCACCGAGTGCACCCGACGCGAGCGCTTCCCGGAGGAGCGGATACCGCGCGGGCAGCGGCGCGCCGAGCAGATCGCTGCGCGGCGCCGTCGCCTCTCCGACCTTCACGAGGCGCTGCGCCTCCCCCGTCGAGATGCCCGTCATCGCGGCGATGAGCTTCGCCGCCGTACGGTATCCGCGCTGCTTGGCGAGGCTGTCGGCCCCGAGCTCCGCGCGTGATTCCCGAGCGATGCCGGCGGCCACGTCGACGTGCATCGCGTCGAGCCGGCGCTGTAGACGCCCGATCGCGTCGACGACGTCGACGAGTTGCGCGCGGGAGAGCTCTGTCGCCTCGTCCGCGGCGCCCCACGCCTCGTCGAGGCGATCCATCGCCTCGCGCAACCCGGACATTTTCGACATGCTTCATTTTATCTCCGCGAGGCGCGAGTTTCGAAGAAATGTTCGAGTCAATACCGGCATTCAGCGCCCTCCGGCAGGACACCCCACACTCCGGTCCGGGACCATCCCCCGCCCGTTCACCTCACCGCATCCTCCTGTTCACGCTCCCCGCCTACCTTGAGTGCGGACGCGCGACCGCGCCCACGAAACCAGACAATCTTTGTGCCTTCACCACAAGAACCGGTAGTGTCGCATCGACACACCTCGAAGGCGAGAAAGGGACGAACATGGCCGACAGGCAGCAGAGGCGCTGGGCGCTCATCGGAATGACGGCCGCGGCGGCGATCGCGCTCAGCGGATGCACCGCGAGCGGCGACGGAGACGCGGGCGACGGTGGCAGCGACGGCGGCTCCGGAGACACCCTCATCGTCTACACGAACTCGAACAGCGACGGCCGCGGCGAGTGGATCACCGAGAAGGCGGCGGACGCGGGCATCGACATCGAGATCGTGGGCCTCGGCGGCGCCGACCTGACCAACCGCATCATCGCGGAGAAGAACAACCCCGTCGGCGACGTGGTCTTCGGCCTGAACAACATGTTCTTCGAGCAGCTCAAGACGGAAGAGGCCATCACGGCCTACGAGCCGAGCTGGAGCGGCGAGGTGCCCGCGGACGCCGGCGACCCGAAGGACGGCGCGTTCTGGCCGCTCGTCGAGCAGGCCATCGTCACGGTCTACGACTCGAACCGCATCACCGATGCGCCCTCCGACCCCGACGACCTCTACACCGATGAGGAGTTCGCGGGCCGCTACGAGGTCAACCCCGCGCTCGGCCAGGCAACCCCGCAGCTCGTGCTCGCCAGCATGCTCACCCGCCACCTCGACGAGGATGGTGACCTCGGCGTGAGCGACGAGGGCTGGGACCTGGTGAAGTCGTACTACGCCAACGGCTCGCCCGCCGTGGAGGGCACCGACCTCTACGCCCGCATCACCCGCGACGAGGTGGACTACGGCGTGCTGCCGTCGAGCGGCATCGCCGCCCGCGACGCGGAGTACGGCACCAGCACCGGCATGATCGTGCCCGAGTACGGCGTCCCCTATGTGACCGAGCAGATCGCGCAGATCAACGGCACGGACAACGAGAAGAAGGCACAGGAGTTCATCGACTGGTTCGGCAGCGCCGAGGTACAGGGTGAGTTCGCGGCGGAGTTCAACGCCATGCCGGTGAACGAGGGCGCGGTCGAGAAGGCCAACCCCGAGGTCGTCGAGCTCATGGGCACGCTCGACCGTCAGGACATCGACTTCGGTTTCGTGAGCGAGAACCTCGGCGCCTGGGTCGAGAAGGTCACGCTCGAGTACATCGGCTGACCCGCGCAGTCCCGCACCGGCAGAGAGAGAAGACGATGATCCGTTTCGACGACGTCGAGGTCGTGTTCGGCGACCACCGTGCGGTCTCGCACCTCGATCTGGAGATCCAGGAGGGTGAGTTCTTCACCCTCCTGGGTCCGTCCGGATGCGGCAAGACCACCGCCCTGCGCACGCTCGCGGGGTTCATCGAGCCCACCGGCGGGCGCATCCACATCGCCGGTCGCGACGTGACCAGGGTGCCGAGCGAGAAGCGCGGCGTGGGCATGGTGTTCCAGAACTACGCCCTGTTCCCGAGCATGAACGTGCGGGAGAACATCGCGTTTGGCCTGTCGGTGCAGAAGGTGTCGAAGGCCGAGCAGCGGCGGCGCGTGGACGAAGTCGCCGACCGCACCGGACTCGCCGCGTCGCAGCTGGAGAAGAACGTGGCGGAGCTGTCCGGCGGCCAGCAGCAGCGCGTCGCCATCGCCCGGGCACTCGCCCTGACCCCGAGCATCCTGCTGCTCGACGAGCCGCTGTCGAACCTCGACGCCAAGCTCCGCGTGCAGCTGCGCGAGCAGCTCAAGGAGCTGCAGCACGAGGTCGGCGTGACCACCGTGTACGTCACGCATGACCAGGAGGAGGCGCTCACCCTCAGCGACCGCATCGCGGTGCTCGACGCCGGGACCCTGCAGCAGGTGGGCACGCCGGAGGAGATCTACGACCGCAGCGCGACCCCCTTCGTCTGCCGGTTCATCGGCGAGAACAACCGGCTCAGCCCCGCGCAGCTCGTCGCGATCGGCGCGGGCCTCGACGCCACGGCCGAGAGCTACGTGCGGCCGGAGAAGCTGCACCTCGCGTCGCCGTCCGACGCCACCGCCGACGGCACGGCGTCGCTCGACGGCACCGTCGCGGAGCGCACGTACCACGGCAGCCACAGCGTCTACACGGTGTCGGCGGCCGATGCGACGCTCCGGGTGAGCGTGCCGGCCGCGGCGAGCGCGCACCGGTGGGACGTCGGCGATGCCGTGCGCATCGACGTCGACCCGCGGTGGATCCTGCAGTACCCGGCGGCGTGACATGAGCGCTCCGCAGAACGATTCCCGTCCGGTGCCGCCGCCGTCCGCGGCGATGACCGACACCCCCGGCGCCCTGACGACCGAGGCCGCCGAGGCGGGCACCGCGACGAAGCCCCGCCTCCGCCGCGGCCGTCCCGGCAGCGTGCGGGCGATGCTCCGCTCCCCGCTCGCGTGGGTGACCGGCATCGTGGTGATCTGGTTCGCCGCCGCCTTCCTCGTGCTGCCGAACGCCGAACTGCTCGCCGCGACCTTCTTCCCGGACGGCCAGTTCAGCATCCGTGCCGTCGAGAAGCTGCTCGGCAGCGAGCGCGCGCTGAAGACGCTCGGCAACAGCTTCCTCCTCGCGATCACGCTGTCGGTCACGGTGAACGTCGTCGGGGTGTTCATCGTGCTGGTGACGCAGTACTTCCAGGTGCGCGGCGCGAAGCTCCTGTGGCTCGGCTACGCCACGACCCTGATCTACGGCGGCATCGTGCTCGCCGCCGGCTACAACTTCATCTACGGCAAGTTCGGCTTCATCACGAACCTGATGGTGAACATCTGGCCGGACATGGATCGCAACTGGTTCTCCGGCTACTTCGCGGTCGTGTTCGTGATGACGTTCGCGACGACGACGAACCACATGCTCTTCCTGTCGTCGTCGCTCGGCAAGGTGGACTACGCGTCGATCGAGGCCGCGAAACTCATGGGCGCCTCGACGTGGACGATCCTGCGCCGCATCGTGCTGCCGGTCATGAAGCCGATGCTCTTCGCCGTCACGGTGCTGACGTTCCTGATCGGCCTCGGGGCGCTGACCGCGCCGCTCGTGCTCGGCGGGCCGGACTTCCAGACCGTCGCGCCCCTCATCATCGACCTGTCGCGCAGCCCGATCACGCGTGACATCGCGGCGCTGCTGGCGATCGTGCTCGGTGTCGCGACGATCATCCTGCTCGCGATCATGAACCGCGCCGAGAAGTCCGGTGTGTACTTCTCGGTCGCGAAGGTGGCGACGCCGATCCAGAAGCAGCGGATCCGCAACCCGTTCGCGAACGCGGTCGTGCACGTGGTCGCCTACCTGCTCTGGGTGATCTACCTCATCCCGGTCGTGCTCATCGTGATCTTCTCGTTCGTCGACGCGCGGAGCATCCTCGCCGGGTCGATCACGCTCGACAACTTCACGCTCGACAACTACATCACCGTGTTCTCCAGCGCGGCGGCCCTCCGGCCGTTCGTCGTGAGCGTCGTCTACAGCGCCCTCGCCGCGGTCATCGTGGTGGGCGGGCTCCTGTTCGTCGCGCGGATGATGCAGAAGCACCGCAACCTGCTCACCACGGCGATCGAGTACGTGCTGCACATCCCGTGGATCCTGCCGATCGTGCTGATCGCCCTGGCGTTCGTGATGGCGTTCGATGCCCCGCAGCCCCTCGTCGGCAACATCGTGCTCACGGGGACGCCGGTCCTGCTGCTCGTCGCGTACATCTGCGTGAAGATCCCGTTCACGCTGCGGCTGCTCAAGGCCGGCTTCGCGTCCGTGCCGGACTCGCTGGAAGATGCCTCCCGCATCCTCGGCGCCCGCTCGCTGACCACGTTCCGGCGCGTGCTGATCCCGCTCGTGCTGCCGACCGCGGCCGCGATCACGGCGCTGAACTTCAACAGCCTGCTCGACGACTACGACGCCGCGATCTTCCTCTACCACCCGCTGTACAAGCCGCTCGGCGTCGCGATCCAGGAGAGCACGCGCGGCGAGAACAACCTCGACGCGATGCCCATCACGTTCGTCTACACCGTGCTGCTCATGATCATCATGGGTGTCACCATGTATCTCGTGTATGGACGAGGATCGCGCGCCGGAGCGCCCCGCCGACGGAAGCAGCGCGCATGAGCGGGGCGGATGCCGGGACGCCCGCCCTGCGGGTCACGATCAGCGACGTCGCCGCGGCGGCCGGGGTGTCCCGCGCGACGGCGACCAGGGCGCTGAAGGGTGAGGGCCGGTTCGCGCCGGAGACGCAGGAGCGCATCCTGGAAGCGGCCGAGCGGCTGGGGTACGTGCGCAACACGATGGCCGCCGAGCTCGCCGCGGGACGCACCGGCACCGTCGGTCTCATGCTGCGCGACGCCAGCAACCCCGCGTACGGTCTCCTCTTCTCCCGGTTGCAGGAGGAGGCGCATCAGCGCGGCCTCGACCTCGTGACCGTCACGATCGGCGCCGACGAACAGGGCGCCAAGCAGGTGAATGCGCTGCACCGACTGCTCGGCATGCGCGTCGCCGGGCTCATCGTCGCCACCGGCGGCATCTCCGCGGCGCAGCTCGAGCCGTTCGCCGACCAGGTGCCGATCCTGCGCGCCGGGCGCGTGGAGTCGGCGGGCCGCATCCACACCGCCCACTACGACGACGAGGGGCACGGGCGCCTGCTCGCGGAGCACATCGTCGCGCTCGGGCACCGGAAGGTCGTCGTGCTCGCCGGGAGTCCTGAGGCGTCCTATCCCGAGCACCTGCGGGCCCTCGCGATGCGCGAGGTGCTGATCCGCGCCGGGGTCGCCGTCACGATGATCTCGGCCGGCGCCCGCCCCGACGACGGCGTCGACGAGGCCCTCGCGGCCGTGCGCGCCGGATCGACCGCCGTGATGTGCGCGTCGGAC
Organism: Microbacterium sp. BLY; assembly: GCF_017939615.1. Lineage (NCBI taxonomy): Bacteria > Bacillati > Actinomycetota > Actinomycetes > Micrococcales > Microbacteriaceae > Microbacterium > Microbacterium sp. BLY. The sequence continues at coordinate 1,120,159 of NZ_JAGKSR010000001.1, read as the reverse complement.
TACCGGCAGCTCGCCGTCATGCGCGCCCTCCGTGCGGCGGGCCTTCGCGTCCCGGAGGACGTGAGCGTCACCGGCTGCGACGGCATCCTGCCCGGCGCCGACCTGCTCGGGCTCACCACGCTGCGGATTCCCGTGGAGGCGGTGGCCGCGGCCGCCGTCGAGACCATGCAGCAGCTGCTCACCGCGGACGAGCCGGAGACGCTCGTGCGCCGCTCCTTCACCGGAACCCTCGTCCCCGGGTCCACGGCCGCCGCCGTCTGACCCCGCCCCGACCTGCCTCCGTCCGCCGACCAGGAAGAGACATGATCCTCACCGAACACCCTCGCCCGTCGCACACCTTCGTGCACATCTCCGACACGCACCTGCCGGGTGAGCGGTCGCCGCTGTACGGCAGCGGGGCCGACGCCGACGCGAACCTGGCGGAGATGCTCGACCGGCTCGTCGCCTCGGGGCTCCGTCCAGACGCGCTGCTGTTCACGGGGGATCTGACGGACCGGGGCGATGCCGCCGCGTACGGGCGCCTGCGCGAGCTCGTGACGCCCGCAGCCGCGGCGCTCGGGTGCGAGGTCGTGTGGGCGGCCGGCAACCATGACGACCGCCGTGCCATGCGATCAGAGCTCGGACTCGCGGGGGCGGGTGACGAGCCGATCGTCGAGGTGCGGTGGTTCGGGGGGATGCGCGTCATCGTCGTCGATTCGACGGTGCCCGGCGCGCATTGGGGGGAGGTGCCGTCGTCGCAGCTGGAGTGGCTGGAGGGAGAGCTGTCGACGGCGGCACCACAGGGCACGCTGCTGCTCCTGCACCATCCGCCGCTGCCCACGGTGCTCGACCTCGCCGTGACCGTCGAGCTGCGGGATCAGGACGCGCTCGCGGAGGTGCTGCGGGGGACGGACGTGCGGGGCATCCTGTCCGGCCACGTGCACCATCCGTCGTTCGGCACGTTCGCCGGGATCCCCGTCGCCGTCGCCTCGTCGAGCGCGTACGGACAGGACCTCGCGCAGCCCGTCGGCGCCACACGCGGACAGGACGCCGCGCAGGGCTACAACCTCGTGCACGTGTACGCCGACACCATCGTGCACTCCGCCGTCTCGCTCGAACGCGGGGCGGACGTCGGAGAGCCGGTCGCCGCCGACGAGGCCGGGCGACGGATCGCCGGCGTCGGGATCGACTGGCGCGACTAAGCGGTCACGAGGTCGTCATCGGCGTCACCTCGACGTCGATCGCGCCGAACGGGAACGGGCTGAACACGGTCCAGGAGTCGCCGGTGAACTGCTCGAGCGGGATCAGCGCGAACCACACGTGCGAGACGATGATCGCGACCACCACGAGCAGCCCGACGCCGTACTGCGCCCACTCCAGGGTCCGCAGCGCCGTGCGCTCAAAGCATCGACGTCCTCATAAGACTCTCACCATTCGAACTCTTAAAAAGCGGCCAACATCGCGTCGTGGTGCAGTAAGCGCGTTCTCTTGAGGACCGCCAAGTCACGGCTTCCGACAACCGCTCCCAGATAGACAATCGCTGACGCTTGCTCCGTGTCGTGTCCCGAGGCGTCCGAGTATGCCCTCAGGACCGCGAGCGTCCGCGGATCCTCTACAGCCCCCAGCATGTCGGCTACTGTCAACACACCAACGTCCCTTAGGACGGTCACTAGTCGCGACGCATCCTCGATCTCCAATGGCAGCCCGTCCGGACCAAGCCTTGGTGCGTTCTTGAGACTGGCCGACAACACTCCGAGCAGACGTAGAGCGCTCAAGGGTTCCGACAGCCCGGTCCCCTTTTCATAGCCATCGCTGAGCTCCGCCACGTGAGTGACCACGTCTCCTGCGATTGAGGAGAACTCTCTGTCGACAAGCTCGAGCGCACCGGCAAGCGCGTCAAATCGCCGTTTAAGAGCAGGCGGAACCGATTCTCCCGCCTTGTATCTGAACGAATGCTCGATCTCCGCCCAAGCATGCGAGATTACGCTTCGGATCTGCACCTCTACGACAGATTTCCTGAGTGTTGCACGCACTCCGCCCAGCCCCGTCACTTTGGGCTTGAGCACGAGGTGCACACTCCGATATCCTACTTCTCCGGGGCCGAGGTCATCGGTCTTGTTGACTGAATACTGAGGCACTTCCTCGAAGCGGCGCTTAAGCATATCTCCAGCAGGCTTTATTGAGTGGTCGAAGAGCGTCACAACTCGGGCACCGATGATGTCAGTCATTTGGATCGCGGGACGACCATAACTCTTGCGCGACACTTTCTCTGCCGCGGAGTCCGGATCTTTAGCTCTCACATCGATCATCTGAACGCCGAGGGCCCGGCCCTTCAGCGCGTCCTCCATCTGCTGCCGCACCTCGAGCGCCGCATCCTCGTAGTCTCTGAAATTCGCCCGATACTCGTCGAGCCATCGGTCGGCGACGATACCCACAACATCCTCAGATCTGGCCGGTCAAAATTTGGCGAAGGATGTCTATACGTGTTCGTCGGGGCTTGATATTGTCCGTCTGCCTGGACTGCGCCATCTCGTACGCCGCCTTCCTTTGACTTACCTCATCCTCATCTCGCAACTCCGCGTCAAACCGCGTTAGTCGTTCGCGGACTTGATCATCAGAGGGAAGAGGCTCCCCGTCCTGCTCGATTTCGCTGAGAGCGCCGATGAGTGCATAGAAATTCGCTGGACGCTTCACAAAAAGATGCTTGATTTCTGGGAGCGCTCTCTCCACCAACTCGACATAGCCCAACAAGCGAGCCTCCAGAGCGTCCCCATCCGGGAAGTCAGCGGAGTAGGCATCGTAATACAGGTCGATGGATTGCTTCTTATCCTGCGGCCCTTCTTGAATTAGAATCAAGAGCTCCGCGGCGAGTTCGTCAGATTTCATTCTCTTCGCGGCTTGAGTGGAGACGACTCCCATCCGCTTCCAATGACTCCAGCGCCCGACGCTCTCCGCCAGTTTCTTGAACTCACCATCCTCTCCGGCGTGGCGGCGCTCCTGGGGATTGAGAGCGACGACGAATCGGTTCATTCGTGCGAACATCGCTCTTATCGAAGCGGGACTAAATCCAGAAAGCTCCTGAATCACAAAGTCATACTCGAGAACTTTGGAACGATCCTCCGCCGAAAGCCCCTTCCACCTCAACCGACTCCACGGCTGATCTTCCGACTCGGTTAGCGAAAATCTATTGGCGAGAAAGTCCATCACCGCCGATAAGCGCTGCTGTCCGTCGACCACCGTGTATTCGATTCGACCGGTTTGGGCGCTCACCGAACGCTGGAAGTAGAGTACCGGGATGGGATTTCCTGTGAGGATCGTATCGATCAGATACGCCTTCGCGGGGCGAGGCCATATGGCGTTTCTTTGAAACTCCGGACTTAGTTGCAGTTGACCGTCATCGTAGAGTTGCTTCAGTAGACCGACATCTTTGGTGGTGGTCGTGATCTTCGGCGCCAAGACGGCTCCTTTTCGGCTCGAACGATATCGCCAGTATATGGCTTGGGCTTACGCTACCGACTCGCCGACGTCAGGCCTAGCGGGGCGCATGTCGAGACATCTGTCTTTCCCTAGTTCAGTCGCGGCAGAAGATCACTCAGCGCACCGGGGTCGACATCTGCTCGATTTGCGCGAGCGTTACACGGCGGTGCCAGTTCCTCCAAACCGCTCCCCCGAGCTCACCTGCTGCGCCACCCGCCGCAACGCCAGCAACAACGGCTCCACCAACACCGACCCCAGCACCACATACCGCACCGCCGCTTCCGCCGACTCCTCCGGCACCCCCGCGATCTCCGCATCCGCAATTCGCCGCGCACTTGCGAGGTACTCCGCCATCACCGCGTCCGGCACCGAGAACCCGACGCGCTCCAGCCCCTGCAACGCGCGCGCGACCGCATGCAACACAGCCGGATCACACATCCCCGGCTTCCACCCGAGTCGGGCGGCGAGCGCCTCGGCGCCGGAGAGGTCCAACGCGTCATCGGCCGGCGGGGTGATCGCGGCATGCGCGGTCCCCAGCAGCTCGTGCGGGTTCGCGGGCGGATCATCCAGCGCCGCGACCACCCGTCGCGTCTCGGCGATGCTCACGCCAGCGTCGAGCAGCGCCCGGATGACGCGCAGCCGCTCCACATGCTTCTCGCCATAGACGGCCTGCGTCGCGGAGGTGCGCTCGCCCTCGGGCAGCAGCCCCTCGCGCAGGTAGTACTTGATCGTCGGCACGGTCACACCGGTCTGCGCTGACAGTTCGGAAATCCTCATGGCCACCTCTTGACTTCGATAGTAGTGCTATCCATTATGGATAGCACTACTATCCAATCGAGGAGTCGCCATGTCGAAAGTCATCACGGGTCGCATGACCCACCGCCACGAGGGCGAGCTCGTCGTGTTCCACATCGGGATGCAGATCAACCGCTGGTGGCGCCCTGACCTGTGGCTGCCGGCGTTCGTCGCCATGCCGCGCATGCTCCGCGAGCTGAGCACCGAGCCCGACTCCGGCCTGCTCGGCTACCAGCTCCTCCTCGGATCGGGCGGACCCTACGTCGTGCAGTTCTGGTCGTCCGTCGACAAGCTCTACGCCTACGCCTCGAACCCGGACCAGCAGCATCGTCCGGCGTGGACCGCCTTCAACCGCGCCGCCCGCAAGGCTCCGGGAGCGGTCGGCGTGTGGCACGAGACGTTCCTCGTCGACACCGCCGAGAGCGTGTACGTGTCGACGAAGCGCATGGGCCTCGCAGCCGCGACGGAGCACGTTCCCGTACCGCGACGCCACGACCGTGCGCAGGCGCGGTTCACGGACGGAAAGACAGTGGCCCCCGCGGCAGCGCCCGCGCACGAGCCGACAGCGTGAAACGGGTCGCACTCAACTTCCGGACGGACGGCGAGGTGCGGATGGCACACGCCCGCGGCCACGACTCCGACGTCGCGCGATCACTCGCGACACCGCGCGCACGAGAAGGAACGCGAGCACGAGAATCACGACCGCGACCGCTGCGGTGATGGCGAACCCGGTCCAGCTGAAGAGCGACGCACTCATGCCTGGATCCTAGCGCTCCGCCCGCTCCACAGCGGGCTCCTCGAATATATTGCATATGTCGTCATATGAGGTCTTGAATTGGTCGCAGGCGGGCAGTTGATCTGATCGGAGAGAACGTGCGCGACCACCTCAGACTCGCCAGCTTGCTCACCGCTGCGATCGTCGGCTCATCATCCCTCGCGGCCGTCCCAGCCGCCTCCGCAGATACCGGTGCGGACGGAATCGACCTCACGACCGAGGAGATCACCGCCCTGGTCGCGGAGGTCGCGCCGGCCCCCATCACCGCCACCCAAACGAGCGAGAGTTCCGGGCAGATCGTGGCCACCCTCATGGCGACGGAACGGCCACGATTGCCGCGGCGCCGGACGACGGAGTCTCCGTCCGCTCGTCCGACGGTGAAGAAACGATGTCCGTGTCGCTTCCCGGCGCTGGCCACCTTGACGACGCGAGCATCGGAAAGGACGGGTCAGTGACCTATCTCGGCGACGCGAACACGCCATCGATCAACGTCATCGCAGGCGAGGAAAAGACACGCACGAGCACGATCATCAGCGATGCCTCGCAGACCGAGCGCTTCGAGTACGACTTCGGCGGAGGGGTCACGGTCGAAATCCAGCAGGACGGGAGTGCGATCACGTATACGACGGAAGAGGTCACCGACCCGGACACGGGCGTGACCACCCCGATTGAGAAGATCGTCGCCGACGTCGCGACGCCCTGGGCACGGGATGCGGACGGTATCGACGTGCCGACACGATACGAGGCCTCCGGATCGACGCTGGTTCAAGTCGTCGAGCACCGCAGCGGCGCCTACACGTATCCGATCGTCGCGGACCCGACGTTCGACCGCCCCAACTTCTTCCAATACCGAGTGAGATTCAACCGTGCGGAGACGGCGATCATCTATGACAACGGCTTCGGCGCCCTCGGAGGGCTCGCGTGCGGGGCCATGTCGCCCGTGCGCCTCGTCGCCGCGGGTTCACTGGTGTGGAACGCCGGTATCGCCGAGAAGTCCCGCCCGAAGAAGTGCGTGCAGGTGACGGCGACGCAGCCCTACGTCTTCCCTGGCCTCGTCTGGTGGGTCGATACCTACCGCGGCGGACCCTGCCGATGAGGAACAGCCGATGAAGCCCGTCACGTGGTTCTCTACGATCACGCGCCCTCGAAGCCATCTCATCGCGACCCTGTGCGTATGGGGTTGGTTCCTCGCGGTGCTCGTAGGCGCGAACTCTGTGCCGCAGCTCGCTCCGGCGCTCGAACCGAGCGCGGGAACGGGCGCCGCCCTGTGGCACTTCTGGATGATGAAGCGATATCGCGACGCGCGCCGGGGTTGGTCGCCGCCCAGGCCCACGCCGTGAGCCACGGCCGGGCTACGGTCCGAGAGCGTGACGCTGCCGGTACCGCCGGCCGGCCAACACAACGACAAGTGGCAGTCGGGGTCCGCGTTAGCGGCACATCCGTCTCCACCTATTAGGCGCCGCCGGCGCCGCAGCACGAAGGAACCCCAATGTTCGGAAACGTCTTCGCGGTCACGGTCATCCTCTTCTGGCTTGTCGTCGTCGGTGGTACGGGGTACGTCATCTCCTTCTCGGGAAGATCGGCCTACCGCCGACTTCAGCGCAACTCTCGTATTGATATCGAGCAGGAGCACCGTGGGAGTCCACATCTTCGCTAATGATCCGCCCGAAGGCGACCGCCCGTGGGTCTCAATGCTCTCGCGCCCCCGTCAGAACCTCGTCGCAACGCTCAGCATGTGGAGCATCTTCGCATTGAGCCTCTTCGCCACCCTGGCATCCTGCTCTCCCGGGGAGACGCCACGTTCGACCGCCTCGTTCGCTCGCACATCCGCGACGATCGTCCAGCCGACCGGCGCGACCTACCCGATCAACCTGATCTTCGTCGCCGAGGCCGACGACGCGATCTGGACCAACCTCACCGGCATCGTGCTCTCGGACGACCTCTCGGTCCCACCGGGCGACTTCACCGTCGCCCGCGGAGACGATGCCGACGGGGTCACGCTCGGCAACGTCACCTTCACTGTCGCCATTCCCCCCACAGGGCTGTCGTTCCATACGGTCGGCCTCGTCTTCGCAGGCTCCTCGACGATCATCCAGGTGCCCGTCGGCGGCTGGTCGCTGACGGGTGCGCCGGCCGACGATTTCGTCTCCGAAGACGCCGGTGCGGACGTGGTCGGGATGCCGCGATGCACAACAGCCGACTTCCCCGTTCCTGATGCGGTGGCGTCGGTCCAGCGCTTCGACCCGGGGTCACCAGACGTCCGCGCAGACGAGGTCTCGTTGGATGCCCGGTCGCACACCGTCACAGCGGAGCTTGCGTGCGAAGGAGACTTCGACTTCCGCGTCATGAGCCCGGCCATTGACTACACGGACGATAGCGGCAAGACACACACCGCTCGCCTCGCGCCCGTGTCGATCGGCTTTCAGGACGTCACCGATGCGGATCTGCAGCGCATCGCGAGTCGCTGATGCGCGTCTTTCGCTCACACCGAGCCACGCGAGAAGGGAGCCACGATGCTTCGCCCCCAAAGGCCCAGCCCGAAACGCTGTGTCCAGGTCACCGCCACCCAGCCGTACGTCGTTCCGGGCTTGGCCTGGTGGGTCGACACGTACCGAGGGGGTCCCCGCAGATGAGAGATGTGCCGCGAACGTGGTGGGGAGTCATCACAGAGCGCGGGCGAGAACGGGCACTGACGATCGCGATGGGTCTGCTGATCGCAGCAACCACGGTGCTCTCAGTGCTCTATCCCCCTACAGGGCCATGGTTGTTCGTGATCACCGCGCTGATCGGTGCTGCGTGGTACATGCACATGATGAGGCGTTGGCTAACCCGAAGGGCGACGAATGGCCGGAATCCCGATGGTGCGTGACGTGCGATCGGAGCAGCCGCTCATCGTCGCGCATTCGACGTGGTTCGAAACGATCACGCACCCGCGCCGCCACCTGATCTTCACCCTGTGCGTATGGACGTGGTTCGTCGTGGCTCTGGTCGGCGACGACTTCCTTCCCCCGCTCGCTCCCGCGCTCGATGCGACTGCCGCCGTCGCCGTCTCCACCTGGTACGTCGCGATGATCACGAGTTATCGCGGGCACTCCCCGAAGCAGCCGATCGACCAGTGAGGTGTGAACCAGTGAGGAAGGCAAGGAGTCCGATCACCAAATAAGCGGGGAGCGCGTCTCCTGCGGGAGTATCGAGGTTTCCCGTCCACGAGAACCAGGCCACGAAACCCAACCAGATCAGGACAGGGATGACCGCGAGGACAGCACCAACCTTCAAACCAAGCCGCCCCACCAAGGCGCCCCAGAGGAGAAGCGCCACCCCTACCGCAATGTAAGACATGGCTTAGTCGCCCAAGGTCGCATCCAGCCGATTCCGTTTAGAGCTACCGTCGTCTCCACACCTTCCGCCCGCACCGTGGTCTTCTCGGCTCTCCGACGGCGGAGACTAGCTGCAAGAAGCAGGTCGCGCGATCGGGTCATTTGGTTCATGTGGGCAATAAAAGCATACATATGACGACGCTCGCCATATTCCCGACTACACCTTCAAGAGCCCTCGAGAGACTCAACCCGCCGCGATCCCCCGCAGCAACCGCACCACCGTCTCCTCCACGCGCTCCACACTCAACGGCTGTCCGATAAGAGCGGAGTATGAGGCGATCGCGATGAACTCGTCGGCGACCGCCGCGACATCCACATCCGCACGCACGTCCCCCGCATCGCGTCCGCGCGCGACGCGTTCCGCCACCCACTCCCGGATCGGCGCCGCCAGCCGCTCGTTCAAGACGAGCCCCAGCTCCGGATCAGCCGCCGTCACCTCGATGAGCGCCCGCGCGAGCGAGACGCCCTCGGGTCGAGCGAGCCCCGCGGACACCGCTGTGAACCATGCGCGCAGGTCCGCGCCGAGGTCGTCCGTCATCGGCACGACGACATCTGAACCAGGGATCGCCCCCTCGAGCAGCGCTTCCCCGAGGATCGCGGCCTTCGACGGCCACCACCGGTAGATCGTCTGCTTCGACACCTCCGCCTCAGCCGCGAGACCCTCGATCGTCACGGCCTCGTATCCGTCTGCGGCGAGCGCGCGACGCATCGCCTCCAGCACGGACTGGCGGGCCTTTTCACTGCGAGGACGGGGCACCTTTCGAGCGTACAGAGGCGTACACTGGAACATAAGTAGACGCACCGTTGCGAAACCCGAGCAAGGAGAAAGAGCATGGCCCTCACCGCACACTCCACCATCGGCGACTGGATGAACGACCCCACCGGCGGCCCGCTCATCCGGGTCCTCTTCGAGCAGACGGGCGCCGACCCCGAGCTCCTCACCCCCGTGCTCGGACTCCCGCTGCAGCAGCTCGTCGCCATGAGCCAGGGCCAGCTCCCGCAGTCGGTCGTCGACGACCTCGTGCGCGCCGCGAACAACGGCGAGATCCCCGAGGATGACGCCTCCGAAGGCTGGACCGAGAAAATCACCGCGGGTCGCTTCGCCGGCAAGACTGTCATCGTCACCGGCGCGGCCTCCGGCATCGGCAAGGCCACCGCCTCGCGCATCGTCCGCGAAGGTGGACGCGTGATCGCCAGCGACATCGCGGCCGAGAAGCTCGACGCCCTCAAGGCTGACCTGCCGGACGCCGACATCGTCACGGTCGCGGGCGATCTCACCACGCAGGAGGCGATCGACGCCGTCGTCGCCGCCGCGGGCGACCGCATCGACGGGCTCGCGAACGTCGCCGGCATCAACGACGACTTCTCCCCCGCCGGCGAGACCCCGGATGCCGTGTGGGACCGCGTCATCGCGATCAACCTCACCGCGCCGTTCAAGCTCATGCGCGCGGTCATCCCCGTCATGGAGAAGGCCGGTCGCGGTGCGATCCTCAACGTGTCGAGCGAGGCCGGCCTCCGCGGCAACGCCTCAGGCAACGCCTACACGGCCAGCAAGCACGGCATCATCGGAGTCACCAAGTCGGCCGCCTTCATGTACGGGCCGAAAGGCATCCGCGTGAACTCCGTCGCCCCGGGCGGGGTCGCCACCGGCATCCCGATGCCCCCGCACATGTCGGAGTACGGCTCCGGCCGCCTCGCCCCGTTCCAGCAGGCCATCCCGACGGTCGCGACCGCCGAGCACCTGGCCGCATCGATCACCTTCCTGCTCTCGGACGACGCCGTGAACATCAACGGCGCCATCCTCGCCTCCGACGGCGGCTGGTCCGTGCAGTAACGCGACTGCAGGGAACCGACGCCCCCGCCGACCCGAACGGCGGGGGCGTTCTCCGTCTGGGGTCAGCGCCTCTGCGTGACGACCGCGGTGGCGAGTGCGGTCGCGATGATGCCGAGCGCGCCCACCCCGAGGAGAACGAGACCCGCGGGCCAGACCTCTCGCAGGACGATGTCGTAGATGTCCCCGTAGCCGGTGGCCTGCTCGACGGTCCCGGCGCTCGTCAGGCTGATGCCGACGATCAGCGCCACGACCGACACGCCCCACGCGACGATCCATCCGAAGCGGTTCGTGGCCACACGCCGACGTTCCGCCAGGTCAGCCTCCTCCGCTTCGGGGGTCGCCTCCGCCCGCGGGTCGATGTCTGCCTGCTGCGCTGGTCCGGATGCGGTCTCCATGATCCGCACTGTAGCGGACGAGCGTCGTCGACCCGGTCCACACCAACCGATCGCGCCGGGCTGCGCAAGCCCCTCCTGCGGCGTCGACGCCCCGCGTACGCTCGCCGCATGTTGAAGATCGTGTCGATCGTGATCCGCGTGAACGACCTCGCCGCCCAGACCGCGTTCTGGAAGGCCGCCCTCGACTACGTCGAGCGAGACCCCGCCGAGGACGACTGGGTCGTCCTCACACCCCGCGACGCCGACGCACCGTGCATCGCGCTCGACGCCCACCACTCGGAGCGGGTCCTGCCGCCGCGCATCCACCTCGACATCTACGCCGACGACCAGTCCGCCGAGGTGGAACGCCTCGCCGAGCTCGGTGCGCGCGAAGTGCACTGGGACGGCCGCCCCGACGACGCGGACTACATCATCATGGAAGACCCCGAGGGCAACCGCTTCTGCATCGTGGACCGACCCGACTGGCGCGGGTGGAACGAGACCTGAGCACGCAAGGGATCGGGAGGACGCGAGGCGCGCGCTTCGTGCCGCGCGGATCGCCTTCGACCGACACTGGGGGGGGGTCGAAAACGCGCCCGGGGCGGGGGCGTGAGGAGCGTTTTTGCACTCGCACGGGCGAGGACGAGCGGGGGCGACGTTGGCGGGGTCGAAAACGGGCCCGGGGTAGGTGAGGGAGGGACGTTTCTACACTCGCACGGGCGAGGACGAGCGGGGGGTGACGTTGGCGGGATCGAAAACGGGCCCGGGGCTGGGATGGGAGGCGCGGTTTTGCGCCGACACCGAGGCCGGGCGCGGACGCGGGGTCAGGAGTGGGGGAGGCGGGCGCGGGCGGCGCGGACGAGGGCGGCGTTGCTCGGAGCGGCAGCGCCGTCCGCCAGGAGGAGCGAGTCCTCCAGGCCGATGCGCGTGTCGAGTCCGCGCTCTGCGGCGAGATCGAGGGCGGGCCAGGCCGACAGGTCCTCCCCGTGCAGGAGGATCGGCAGGTCGGGCTCTTCGCGCGCCACGTGGGCGATCAGCCCCTCGGCGTGCGGACGAACGATGTCGGCGGCCTCCGCCGGAAGCTCCACGAGCACGCGCAGGCAGTCACCGCGGACCGGTGACACCCGCCACGCCTCGAGCCCCGCCGCGTCCCAGATGCCCGCTTCAATGCCGACCCCTCGCCGTCGCAGCAGCGCCGCGACCTCGTCGGCACCCGTCTCGTGCCAGTTCACGGAGGCGTAGTCGGGGAGCTCCGTCCACCCCTCGATCGCCACGAGGCGACGGGCGAGGTCCGGTTCGGCCCACTCTCCCGTCGTCACACCCACGGGCACGCCCGGGACCGCGGCCCGGACGGCACCCAGCCAGCGCTGCACGTCTTCGGGGGCGAGGGAATCGCGTCCGGCGGCGTTCTTCGGGTGCACATGGATCTCGGTCGCGCCGGCATCGACGGCCGCCGCGGCATCCTGCGCGACCACCGTCTCATCAGCGCTCAGCCACGGGTGCGCCGCGACGTCCCTGGCACCGTTCACGCACGCCTGCAGGATCATCCGCGGCTCACCACATGAGGTCGCGCGGATGCGCCTCGTTCGGGGCGACGTCGTCCGACGGCCCCTCCTCCGTGCGAACGAAGTGGCGCACCTGCCGCGCGGTCGCCGCCCCGCGGCCGACCTTCACCGCCTCCTCCATCGACTCGAAGCTGCTGCCGAGCGTGTGCGACTCGCCCTGGATGCGGTTGAACCAGATGCCGTTGCGCGAGAACGTCTCGATGTCTCCTGCGGCCATGCCCTGCCTTTCGTCCGCCTCCTTTCTACGGGAGCCCACCGACGCGGAAGAGCCCCTTGACATGCCGTGTCCCGCCACGCGGCGTGTTCGAACCACCCCCTTCCGTGCGTCCCGGCCCGTTGCGGACGAACGCACGGGGCCGGGTCGACCGCAAGGGGGTGGGTCAGCTGGAAGAGGCCGCGTCCCCCCACGCGCGCCGAGCCACCCCGTTCCGTGCGTCCCGGCCCGTTGCGGACGGGCGCAAGGGGCCGGGTCGACCGCAAGGGGCCGGGTCGAGCATCCGACGAGGTCAGGCGACGTCGAGCACCCAGGTCACACCGAAGCGGTCGGTGAGCATGCCGAAGCCGGCGGACCACGCGGAGGCGGCGAGCGGCTCGATCACCGTCGCGCCCTCGACGAGCGCGTCCCACACGGGCTGGAGTTCTTCCAGGGAGCCCGCCCGCAGCGACTGGAAGAAGGAGCGGTCCGTGATCGTCATCCCGTCCTCGCGACGGGTGGCTCCCGCGGTCGCGGCGGTATCGTCCGCCCCCGGGATGTCGTACGCCATCAGCCGCACGGGTCCGTCGAGCTGCCCGAAGACGATCCTGTCGAACCCAGGAACGCCCTCCGGCATCCCGAACTGACCGTAGGTCGCCGCGGTCACCTCGCCGCCGAAGACCGACCGGTAGAAGTCGAGCGCCTGTCGAGCCGTTCCGCGGAAGTTGAGGTGGGTGGTGGTCGTGAGAGTCATGGTGTCCTCCGTCTCCCGGCCCAACGATCGGGCCGTGGGATTCCACCGTCACAGAGGTAGAGGTCGGTTTCTGTCCTCTTTCCGCCGCAGAATGGAGGCATGACCGGAAGCTCCTCGCGCATGCTCGCGTTGCTGTCGCTGCTGCAGGCGACGCGGGACTGGCCGGGCGGGGAACTCGCCGACCGTCTCGGCGTCACGGCCCGCACGGTGCGCCGCGACGTCGATCGACTGCGCGCGCTCGGCTACCGCATCAGCTCGAGCAAGGGCCCGTACGGCGGCTATCGCCTCGAAGCGGGATCGGACATGCCGCCCCTGCTGTTCGACGACGATCAGGCGGTGGCGATCGCCGTGGCCCTGCAGAGTGCGGGCGCCACCGGCGTCGAGGTCGCCGAGGCGGCACAGCGCGCGCTCGCAACCGTCCGACAGGTCATGCCCTCACGCCTGCGGCAGCGCATCGACGGGATCCACTTCACCGGAGCGCCCGCCGCGATCCGCGTGGACCCGGCCGTGCTGGAGGCGGCGAGCGCGGCCGTGCGTGACCGGACCGTGCTCCGCTTCGATTACGGCTCCGCGGGGGATCGCCCGCCGCGGCGCACCGAGCCTCATGCCGTCGTGGCGCGCGAGGGCCGCTGGTACCTGCTGGCCTGGGACCTGGACGCGGACGACTGGCGCACGTATCGCCTCGATCGACTGCGGCCGCGGACGCCGACCGGGCCTTCCTTCACACCGCGACCTCTCCCTGCCGCGGACGCGCAGACCTTCCTCGCCGCCCGCGCCAAGGGCTCAGCGACCGAGGACCGCTGGCCGTGCACGGGCGTGGTGGACATCGCCCTGCCCCTGCGAGACGTAGCACCGTGGGTCGGAGACGGCACTGCGGTGCCGATGTCGGACGGCTCGTGCCGGATCACGGTCGGCTCCTGGTCGTGGACGGGCGTGCTCGCCGCGGTGGCCCGGTTCGACGCACCCTTCACGGTGGTCGGGCCCGAGGCGCTGCGCGACGCGGCGGAGACGCTGGCGGGGCGATTCGCGGCAGCGCACTCCTCCTCCTGATACAGCCCTGCGGGGGAGTTTTCCAGAAGCTTCGGGAGATGCCGTCCGAGCGGTCTCGCGATGTCGCCGAGCGGTGGTTCACTGGACCCACGAATCAGAAAAGTAGTAGTTCTACTACTTTCGATCTACCCTGAGGAGATGGGCACCGTGTCGAAGACAGAACTGAATCAGCAGACCGCGCGGGTGCTGGCGCGCGTCACCGCGGGCGAGCACCTGACGGTGACAGACCGCGGGCGCCCGATCGCCGAGCTTTCGCCCCCCGCAGAGACGGCCTGGACGCGCATGATCGCCAACGGGCGGGTGACGCTGCCCCGCACGAGCGGCCCGCTCCGCCACGCCCCCGTGCCGGACTCGCTGTCCGTGACGGAGATCCTCGGCGAGCTTCGGGCCGACCGGTCGTGATCTACCTCGACACCTCGGCAGCCGCGAAGGCACTCATCGAGGAAGAGGGGTCGGCAGCGGTCGTCCGCGCCTTCGCGAACGGCAGCGAGTTCGTCTCCTCACGCCTCCTCGCCGTCGAGCTGCACGCGATCGCCGACCGCCGTTCCCTCGACCGCGAGGCCGTCGTCGACCTCCTCGACCGCGTCGCGCTCGTCTCCCTCGACAACGAAACGCTGACCGCGGCCGTGCGAGCACATTCCGGACTCCGCACGCTGGACGCCCTCCACCTTGCCGCCGCCCTCGAGCTCGGTGATGTGATCACGTCGTTCCTCACCTTCGACAACGAGCTGGCGGCCGCAGCGCGCGCGCAGGGCCTCAGCCTCGCCGTGCTGCCATGATGCCGCCACGCCTCCGCCCCGACGCCGCCCGACAGCGCGCACGGGAGAGCCGCCCCGACCGCGCCGGTAGACTGAACACGCCCCGCCGGCCCCTTCCCTTGGAGTGCGCGTGACCACCGCCCCTGCACCGTCCCACCAGCACGTCCCCGACTCCGTCGAGAACGCCATCGCGACCCCCGAGAAGGAGCAGCCATACGGCGCCCTCGGGCTCAAGGACGACGAGTACGCGCGCATCAAGGAGATCCTCGGCCGCCGCCCCACCTCGGGCGAGCTGGCGATGTACTCGGTGATGTGGTCGGAGCACTGCTCCTACAAGTCGAGCAAGAACTACCTGCGCCGCTTCGGCCAGAAGGTCTCCGACGAGATGAAGGAACGCCTCATGGTGGGCATGGGCCAGAACGCGGGCGTCGTCGACGTCGGCGAGGGCTGGGCCGTCACCTTCAAGGCCGAGTCGCACAACCACCCGTCGTTCATCGAGCCGTTCCAGGGCGCGGCGACCGGCGTCGGCGGCATCGTCCGCGACATCATCTCGATGGGCGCCCGCCCCGTCGCGGTCATGGACGCGCTGCGCTTCGGGGCGATCGACCACCCGGACACCGCCCGCGTCGTGCACGGCGTGACGAGCGGCATCAGCTTCTACGGCAACTGCCTGGGCCTTCCGAACATCGGCGGCGAGACCGTCTTCGACAGCGTCTACCAGGCCAACCCGCTCGTGAACGCACTCGCGGTGGGCGTGCTCCGCCACGAAGACCTCAAGCTCGCGAACGCGACCGGCGTCGGCAACAAGGTCGTCCTGTTCGGTGCTCGCACGGGCGGCGACGGCATCGGCGGCGCGAGCATCCTCGCGTCCGACTCGTTCGACTCGACCGGCCCGACCAAGCGCCCCGCGGTGCAGGTGGGCGACCCGTTCGCCGAGAAGGTGCTCATCGAGTGCTGCCTCGAGCTGTACCGCGGCGAGCTCGTCGAAGCGATCCAGGACCTCGGCGCCGCCGGCATCTCGTGCGCGACAAGCGAGCTCGCGGCCAACGGCAACAGCGGCATGCACGTCTCGCTCGACAACGTCCTGCTGCGCGACCCCACGCTCACGGCCGAGGAGATCCTCATGTCGGAGTCGCAGGAGCGCATGATGGCGATCGTGGCCCCCGAGAAGCTCGACGCCTTCCTGGCCGTCGTGAACAAGTGGGAGGTCGAGACCTCCGTGCTCGGCGAGGTCACCGGAGACGGACGCCTCATCATCGACTGGCAGGGCGAGCGCATCGTCGACGTCGACCCGTCGACGGTCGCGGTCGACGGCCCCGTCTACGACCGTCCGGTCGCCTACCCGACCTGGATCGACGCCCTGCAGGCCGACGCCGCAGAGAACCTGCCGCGCGCGAACGACCCGGAGACGCTGCGCGAGCAGTTCCTCGCCCTCGTCGCCTCCCCGAACCTCGCCGACACGAGCTGGATCACCAACCAGTACGACTACTACGTGCTCGGCAACACGGCGCTGAGCTTCCCCGACGACGCCGGCATGATCCGCGTCGACGAGGAGTCCGGCCTCGGGTTCTCCATCGCGACGGACGCCAACGGCCGCTACTGCCAGCTCGACCCGTACGCCGGCGCGCAGCTCGCCCTCGCCGAGGCGTACCGGAACGTCGCCGTCACCGGTGCCGTACCGACCGCGATCACCGACTGCCTCAACTTCGGCTCGCCCGAGAACCCCGAGGTCATGTGGCAGTTCGGACAGACCGTCGACGGCCTCGCGGACGGCTGCTACGAGCTGGGCACCCCGGTCACCGGCGGCAACGTCTCGTTCTACAACCAGACCGGTGACGTGCCCATCCACCCGACCCCGCTGGTCGGCGTCCTCGGCATCATCGACGACGTCTCCCGCCGCATCCCCTCCGGATGGCAGGACGAGGGCCAGAACATCTACCTGCTCGGCACCACCGCCACCGAGCTCTCGGGCTCCGCGTGGGCCGAGGTCGTGCACCAGCACCTCGGCGGGCGCCCGCCGAAGGTCGACCTCGCGGGCGAGAAGCGCCTCGCCGGCCTGCTCGCCGCAGCCCGCGACGAATGGCTGATCTCCTCCGCGCACGATCTCTCCGAGGGTGGGCTCGCCCAGGCCCTCGCCGAGGGCGTCATGCGCTTCGGCGTCGGCGCCCGCGTGTGGCTCAACGAGATCATCGAGCGGGACGGCGTGGACGCCGCGACCGCCCTGTTCTCCGAGTCGACCGGCCGCGTGATCGTGACCGTGCCGCGCGAGGACGACGTCAAGTTCCGGGGCCTCTGCGAGGGCCGCGGCTACCCCGTCGCCCGGATCGGCGTCACGGACAGCGAGCCGCAGCTCGAGGTGCAGGACGTCTTCACGGTCTCGGCCGCCGAGCTCCGCGAACGCTCGCAGGCCACGCTGCCGTCGTACTTCGGTCCGACCGTCACCGAGCCGGTGGCCTGATGAGCGGCGACGACCTCAGCGAGGACTACGGCGACCTCGGCGAGAAGCGCAACCGGCGCATCCGGATCATCGCGTGGACCGTCATCGTGGCGCTGATCCTCGGTGGCGGTGGCGCGACGGTGCTCACGCTTCTGCTCGGCTGACACCGCGCGAGAACAGGTACCGGGTCAGCGCGACCACGGAGGCGGGGTCGTGGACCTCGCGGCCAAGGGACTCCACGATGATGGCCCCGAGGATCGCACGACCGAGCTGCTCGACCGGCGCGTCCGCGGGGAGCTGACCGTCGCGGATTCCGCCGCGGAGACGTTCCGTGAGCGACCTCTCCACGCCGAGGCTCTCCCCGAGATGCGCGCCGACCGAGGCATCCTCCGTCGCCGCGGCCACGAGCGAGCGCAGCAGCACGCCACCCTGCGGCTTCTCCAGAATCGACAGCACGCTGCGCAGCCAGGTCTCGACGTCGACGGACAGGTCGCCGGTGTCCGGCACGACGAAATCCACCGGGACGAGGCGCCCCTCCGCGAGACACTCCCCGATGAGGGCACCCCGCGACGGCCACCACCGGTAGATGGTCTGCTTGCCGACCTTGGCCTCCCGCGCGATGCCCTCGATCGTGAGCCGGTCGTACCCGCGATTGTGGAAGAGCCGGGCCGTCGCATCGAGGATCGCCTCGCGGGCCACGGTGCTGCGCACGGGGCCACTGCGATGCTCGTTCACCATGCGTTCAGGATAGCCACAGATCCCTAGACGAGACGTGCCGTATGCTCATCTGGTCTGAAGGAGATCACGTGGCTTCACTGCTGTTCCGTCTGGGTTCTTTCGCCGCGCGCCGGGCCTGGACGGTGATCGCCTCCTGGATCGTCATCCTCGGTCTCGGCGTGGGCGCCTTCCTGACATTCGGCGGCACGCTGAGCAACAGCTTCGACATCCCCGGCACCGCATCCGGCGAGGTGACCGATCAGCTCGCCGACAAGCTCCCCGACACCGCCGGCGGCACCGGCACCGTCGTCTACCGCACCGACGACGGGGAACCCTTCACCGACGAGCAGAAGAAGGCGATCTCCGATCTCGCCGCCAGCGCGGAAGACCTCGACGGCGTCGCCTCCGTCGTCGACCCGTTCGCCGCCCAGCAGCAGCAGACGGATCAGGCCGCGGAGCTGACCGACGGGCGCACGCAGCTCGAGAACGGCCGCGCTCAGCTCGACGCCGGGCAGGCCCAGCTCGACGAGGGCCGGACGCAGCTCGAGGCCGGCATCGCCCAGCTCGAGGGTGCCCGCGCGCAGGCCGATGCCGCCGGCGCCCCGGCCGCGCAGACCGCCGCGATCGACGCGCAACTCGCCGACCTCAACGCCCAGCTCGCGCAGCTCGATGCCCAGCAGGCCACCATCGATGCGAACCGCGACGAGCTCGACGCCAACGCAGAGCAGCTCGAACTCGGCACGACCCTGCTGGACCTCGCCGACGGCATCGGCGTCGTGTCGGAGGACGGCTCCACCGCGATCGTCAACGTCTCCTTCGTCGACCCCCGCCTGGAGCTCGCCGAAGAGACCAAGCAGAGCACCATCGCCCACTTCCAGGACGAGGACATCGACGGCGTCACGGTCGACTTCGGCACCGACATCGCTCAGGGCGTGCCCGAGATCTTCGGCGTCGGCGAGGCCATCGGCCTCGCTTTCGCCGCCGTCGTACTCATCGTCATGCTGGGCTCGCTGATCGGTGCGGCCCTCCCCATCATCACCGCCGTCGTCGGCGTCGGCGTCGGCGTCACCTCCTCGCTGGCGTTCTCCGGCGTCGTCGACATGGCCTCGGTCACCCCTGTCCTCGGCGTGATGCTGGGGCTCGCGGTCGGCATCGACTACTCCCTCTTCATCGTGAACCGGCACCGCAAGCAGCTGCTGGCCGGGTCGCCCGTGCGCGAGTCCATCGGCCTGGCCACCGGCACCTCCGGGACCGCGGTCGTGTTCGCCGGGACCACGGTGATCGTCGCCCTCCTCGCCCTCAACGTGACGGGCGTGCCGTTCCTCGGCCTCATGGGCACCGTGGGTGCCGTGTGCGTCGCGGTCGCCGTGCTCGTCGCCGTGACCCTCGCTCCCGCGATCCTCGGCCTCGTCGGCACCCGCCTCCTCGGCCGCAAGGCGCGCGCGACGATCGGCCAGGAGCATGCGGCCGGGAAGCCCGTGCGCCGCATGTCCACGCTGCGCGCGATCGTCACCGCCGTCGTCAGCGTCGTCGCCCTGCTCCTCATCGCGATCCCGTCGATGTCGATGCGCCTCGGCCTGCCGGACGGGTCGAGCGAGCCCGCCGACTCCACCAGCTACCGGGCGTTCCAGGCCGTCGACGAGCAGTTCGGCGCCGGCGCGAACGGACCGCTCCTGGTCACCGCGACCCTCGACGACGCCGTCAGCGACGACGACCTCCTGGCCACCCAGGTGACCGTGGCCGAGAAGATCGCCGCGCAGGACGACGTGGTCGCCGTCGCGCCCATCGCGACCTCTGACGACAACACGCTCCTCGCCTTCCAGGTGCTGCCCGCCGAAGGACCGAACAGCGCCTCCACCGAGAAGCTCGTGCAGGATCTCCGGGCCCTCCCCGAGATCGACGGCGGCATCACCCTCGGCGTGGCCGGACAGGCCGCCACCAACATCGACATCTCCGAAGCCCTCGCCGGTGTGCTGCCGCTCTACCTCGTGGTCGTCGTCGGGCTGTCGCTGCTCATCATGATCGTCGTGTTCCGCTCGCTGCTCGTTCCGCTCATCGCCACCGGCGGTTTCGTGCTGTCGCTGTTCGCCACGTACGGGCTCATCGTCGCGGTGTTCCAGTGGGGCTGGGGTGCCGACCTCATCGGGCTGCACAGCACGGGTCCGATCCTGAGCTTCCTGCCGGTGATCCTCGTCGGGATCCTGTTCGGACTCGCGATGGACTACCAGCTCTTCCTCGCCTCAGGCATGCGGGAGGCATACGTGCACGGCGCCTCCGCGCGCGACGCCGTGGCCCAGGGATTCCGGGCGGGGCGGTCGGTCGTGATCGCCGCCGCGCTCATCATGGTGTCGGTGTTCGGCGGGTTCGTGTTCTCGGAGTCGACCATCATCCGGTCCATCGGGTTCGGTCTCGCGTTCGGCGTGCTGCTCGACGCGTTCGTGGTGCGGATGCTGCTGATGCCCGCGCTCATGCATCTGCTCGGACGCTCGGCCTGGTGGCTGCCACGGTGGCTCGACCGCCTTCTCCCCAACGTCGACATGGAGGGGGCGGCGCTGGAGCGCGACCACCCCAGCGTGCACACCGACGCCGTCCCCACCGTCGAGCCTCCGCGCACCCGTCGCGGCTGAATCGCGTTTCCGCAGGACAGGCATTCTCGCGAGTTCAGGCAACTCTCACTGGTGGTGCCTGAACCCGCGCGAGCACCTGAACCCGAGACACCGACCGGCAGGACAGGCGTTCCAGGGGAGGCAGGCACACCCGCCAGCACAGGCAACTCCCACTGGTGGTGCCTGAACCCGCGCGACCGCCTGCACCCGGGACACCGACCGGCAGGACAGGCGTTCCAGGGGAGGCAGGCACACCCACCAGCACAGGCAACTCCCACTGGCGGCGCCTGAACCCGCGCAAGCGCCTGCACCCGGCCGTCGGGCGCCTAGAGTGGGCGGATGGACCTCCGTGCACTGCTGGAAGAGCGGCGCGACGAGGCCGAAGCCCGCGTGCGGGCCACCTCGGCCACGCTCGCGGAGCTCATGCACGACCGCGAAGGGTCGAACGATGACGACGAGCACGACCCGGAAGGGGTCACGCTCTCGTCGGAGTGGTCGCGGCTCGCGGGCCTCGCGGAGGCGGCGGAAGCGGAGCGGCGTCAGGTGGAGGATGCTCTCGCGCGGATGGACGCCGGCACGTACGGCATCTGCGCGCACTGCGGGCGTCCCATCCCGCCGGAACGCCTGGAGGTGCGGCCGTTCGCCGAGTACTGCGTGGCCTGCGCCGAGAAGCTCGGCCGCTGACGCACGGGCACGACTTCGGAGACGTGGGCCGGCACGCCGGGCGACAGGGACTGTCGACGGCGTGCCGGCCGGGATCTCCGAAGATGTGACCACGGGTCAGGGGAGGGCGGGGCCTCCCGGGCCGGCGCCGGGCACCGGGTAGTAGACCGGCGGGGTGTCGTCCCAGGCGGACGGCAGCATCAGCAGATCGTCGTAGTGGTGCATGGCGATGCCTCCGAACGAGGCGTCGTCCTGGAACGCGGCGTAGGTCTTGTCGAGCTCGCCCTCGAGGTAGGTGCGCCCCTCCTCCCAGAACGTCACCGTCTCCGGATCACCGGTGCCCGAGAGGTCCTTCGTCTCGATGCCGACGACGACCGAGTTCGGCTTGCCGATCTGGTTCGCGTAGTCGATCTCGTGTTGCGCCTGCGCGATGATCCCGGCGCTGCCGTCCGCGGTGTCCCGATAGTCCATGATCGCGATGTAGTCGGTCATGTCCTGGATGTGATCGCTGAGGGCCTTCGTCTGCCCGTTCCAGGTGATGGACGTGCAGCAGGCCGACGAGTCGAGCCAGCGCGGAATGGCCGGACCCACGAGCACCGGGAGCCCCGAGGCATCCCGACGTTCGATGAGCGTGTCGAGCACCTCGAGCCAGCGGACGGGCAGGCCGCCGTTGCCCGGCTCCTTCCACGCGGACAGGATGTACGGCTCGATGTCGACGTTGATGCCGTCGAAGCGGGCCGACTCCGGCACGGCGAGGTTGTAGTCGAGGACCTTCTCGAACTCGTCGACGGCGAAGTGCTCGAACTGCTCCAGCGCCCCGAGATAGGGCGGACGCGTGCCACCGGCGACGGTGGCCTGCACGTGGTAGCCGCGGCCGCGCGCCCACTGGACGAACGCCGCCACCTCGGACCGCGAGTCCCGCAGCATGTCGGTGCTGCCGTACTTGTCGACGCCGAGGTAGATCGTGCGGATGGGGTCGGAGCCGAAGGTCGTCGTGTCGTCCATGACGGCGCCGAGACGGTCACGGGCGTCGGTGTCGAAGACGGCCTCGTACGAGGCGCGCTCCCAGATCCACATCGCGCGGTCCTGGTCGTAGACGACGGGGGCCTCCGGGGTCGCCCCGCCGAGGGCCACGTAGGTGGTCGTTGACTCACCCGTGTGCCCGGACGCATCGACGGCCCGCGCCTCGATGCTCGCGAACCGCGCGGACCCAACGGGGAACGACGTCGCGTACAGCCCACCGGACTGCGCGGTGGCGGCCTGCCAGGCACCGCCGTCGACCCGCACCTCGACCGCCGTCAGCGCACGATCCGACTGCACCGCGACCTCGACGTCCAGGCTCGCGCCCGCATACGCCCCTTCGGCGGGCGACGCGATGCTGACGACAGGACGCGAGGCGGCGGGGTTGTCGACCTCCACGGCGAGGAAGTCCGACCAGGTCGTGTACAGCGTCGTGAGGTCGCGGCCGCGGACGGCGAGATCGAGCCGTCCGTCGACGTCCGCGATGTCGAGGTCGACGCTCCAGGTGCCGGAGGTGCCGGTGGTCGGGATGGGCACCAGTTCCTGCGCCCCGACGACGAGCACGAGCTCGGCGGCGTTGGCGAAGCTGCCCTCGACGGTGAGGGTCGAGCCGCTGACGACAGCACCGTCGGTCGGCGAGGTGATGGCGAGGGCGGTCGTGACCGTCTGGGCGGAGGCGGCGCCGCTCGAGGCGACCGCCCCGCCGGCGAGAAGGGTGGCGGCGACCAGCGCCGACAGCCAGCGTGTGCGTCTCATCGTGTCTCCTTCCGCTCCGCGCGGCGCGGAGTCGTCGTGACTGCCACCGTGACGCGGCGCGGGAGACGGGTCAACGCGGGAGACGCGGGAGGGAAGGAATCGGGGAAGGACTGCGCTCCTCTGCCGGCCCACCGGAGATCCGCCGCCGCCGGGGGACCCTTGTCCCGCACCCCCGGAATGAATACGGTTGCACAGAGCGGACACCCACGGACGGGAGGGTCGTGTGAGCGCTTTTCCGAACACCCAGCCGCTGTTCCGGAGCCTCGCCGCACAGCTTCGCGGGCGCATCGCGGCGGGCGAGTGGACACCCGGCGACCGCCTGCCCCCGGAGACCGCGCTGGCCGGCGCGCACGCGGTCGGCGTCAACACCGTGCGCCGCGCGCTGGCCCTGCTCGCCGCCGAGGGACTGGTCGTGCGACGCCAGGGCGCGGGCACCTACGTGGCCGCGCGGGCGCGGCGGCGGATCGGGGTGATCGTGCCGTCGCTCGATTACTACTTCCCCGCCGTGGTGGCGGGCGTCGCCGAGGTGGCCGCGGCCGCCGGAGCCACCCTGCGCGTCACCTCCAGCGCGTACGACGACGCGATCGAGATCCGCCGCATCCGGGAGGCCATCGCCGACGGCTGCGACGGCCTCCTCCTCACCCCCACCCTGCATCGCGCCGACCCGTCCGCCCGCCTCGACCTGCTGCGCGCGCTCCCCGTGCCCGTCGTACTGATGGAGCGGCTGCCGACCGGCGCTCCGCCGGACGACACCCTCTCGGCCGTCTGCACCGACGTCGTGGCCGGCGGCTATGCGGCGGTCCGGCATCTCGCGGCCGCGGGACGGCGGCGGATCGGGTTCCTCGGGCGACGCGACACCGCCACGTCGGCGGCCGCCTGGCGCGGCTTCCAACGCGGGATCGACGACCTCGGCCTCACCGACGTCGCCGACGGGACGGAGCGGCGCTCGTCGTGGGACGCCCCGGCCCTGGCGGCCTACGCGCGGCGCGTTCGCGAGCTCGCCCTGGACGCGGTGGTGTGCCTGGGCGACCGGGAGGCGATCGCGCTGCTCCCGCATCTCCACGGCGTCGGGCTGTCGGTGCCCGAGGACGTCGCGCTCGTCTCCCACGACGACGAAGAGGCCGCGCACGCCCCGGTGCCCCTGACCGCCGTCTCCCCGCCGAAGCGCGAGATCGGTCGCCTCGCCGCCTCGACCCTGCTGGCGCGGCTGGACGGCGCCGGGCGCCCGGCACCGGTGCGGATGCTGCTGCAACCGGAGGTGCGCCGGCGTTCGTCGAGCCGAGCCCGATCCGCCCTCGGCACCCCTTCCGTGCAACCGCTTGCACATCTGCCGACCCCATCTTAGGGTGGAGTCGACGAGGGCCGCCCCCTCGAGAAGAGGTGAGCCGTGCCCCGCCCGACCCGTCGTGCGCCCCGCGCCCCCGTCCGCATCGTCCACCTCGGCCTCGGGGCCTTCCATCGGGCGCACCAGGCCTGGTTCACCGCGCACGCCGACCCCGGGAGGGGGTGGGGCATCGCCGCCTTCACCGGCCGCTCCCCCGACCAGGCGGCCGTGCTCGACCGGCAGGACGACGTCTACACGCTCCTCACCCGCGGGGCCGACGGCGACGGGATCGAGACCGTCGAGAGCATCGTCGCGGCGTACGACGGCGCCGACACCGACGCGCTGCGCGACCTCCTGCGTCGCCCCGACGTATCGGTCGTCACGCTCACGGTGACGGAGAAGGGCTATCGGCTCGCCGCGGACGGCCGCCTCGACCGCGACGACCCCGATGTCCGGGCCGACCTCGCCTTGCTGACGGCGGCGCTCGGACCGGACGCCGCCCCCGTGACCCCCGGTGCGCTGAGGACGATGCCCGGACGGCTGCTCTGGGGACTGGACGCCCGCCGCCGCGCGGCGCCCGACGCGCCGCTCGCCCTCATCCCCTGCGACAACCTCGACGCGAACGGCGCGGCGCTGGAGCGGGCGCTCATCGACGCCGCGACCGCCGTCTCCCCGGAGCTCGCCGCGTGGATCCGGCAGCGGATCGACATCGTGAGCACCGCGGTGGACCGCATCACCCCCCGCGTGACCCCCGACGACGTCGCAGCGTTCCAGGCGCGGACCGGGGTCGACGACGAGGCCCTGGTGATCACCGAGCCGTTCCACAGCTGGATCCTCACCGACACCTTCCGCGGCCCGCGTCCGCGCTGGGAGGACGCGGGAGCCCTGTTCGTGGCGGACATCGCGCCATTCGAGAGACGCAAGCTGTGGATGCTGAACGGCGCCCACTCCCTGCTCGCGTACGACGGGCTGCTCCGCGGCCGGGAGACGGTGGCGGAGGCGATCGCCGATCCCTCCGGCGCGGCCGGGGTGCAGGCGCTGTGGGACCTCGCCGAGACCCTGCTCCCCGACGCCGATCTCGACCTTCCCGGCTACCGTGCCGCGCTGACCGCCCGCTTCACCAACCCGGCCATCGTGCACCGGCTCCGCCAGATCGCCGCCGACGGCAGCGTCAAGCTGCGCGCCCGCGCGGTGGACCCCCTCCGGCTGGCCCGGGCGCGGGGTGTCTCCGGCGCAGCCGCCATCCGGCTCATCGATGCATGGATCCGCTTCGTCGTCGCGGAGGTGCGCGCGGGCCGTCCGCTCGACGACGTCGCCGCGGACGAGCTGGCCCGCCGGGCCGCGGCCGCCGACCCGGCGCACGCCCTCCTCGAGCTGCTCGCGCCGGACCTCGCCGACGCGGGCGTCCGGCTCCCGCCCGTCCGCCCGTAGCGCCCGCCCGGACACGCCGGAGCCGCCGACCCCGCGGGGCCGGCGGCTCTCCCGCCGATCAGCCCTTCACCGCTCCCGCCATCATGCCGGCGCCGAGCCGGCCCTGGACGAAGAGGAACAGGATCACGACGGGGATCGAGATGAGCGTGGCGCCCGCCATGATCCCCGCCCAGTCGGTGGCCGACAATTCGCTGCTGAACGTCTGCAGCCAGAGGGGCAGCGTGGCGTTGCCGGGCTTGGTCATGACCACGAGGGCGAGCGTGTACTCGTTCCACGCCTGCAGGAACGAGAACACCGAGGCCGTCACGATGCCCGGGCCGAGCAGAGGAAGCGTGACGCGCACGAATGCCCCGAACCGACTGCAGCCGTCGACCATCGCGGCCTCCTCGAGCTCCGCGGGGATGCCGTGGATGAAGCCGCGCAGCAGCCACACCGTGAACGGCACGACCGTGCCGATGTAGAGCAGCGAGAGTCCGCCGACGGTGTTCAGCAGGTTCCAGCCGTCCAGCATGCGGAACTGGGAGATGAACAGGGCCTCGGTCGGGATCATCTGCACGATGAGGACCAGGAGGATGATGAGGCCGCCGCCCTTGAAGCGGAACCGGCTGACGGCGACGGCCGCGAAGAACCCGAAGAGCACCGCGACGACCACGACGACCACGGTCACGCCCGCGCTCATGCCGAGCGCCGACCAGAAGCCGCTGTCGGCGAGGATGCCGGCGAAGCTGTCGAAGGTGAGCGGGAACGGGAAGAACCGCGGCGTGCGCGAGAAGAGATCGTCGTTGTCGGAGAGCGCCGTGTTCACCATCCAGTAGATCGGGAACACGAGGAGGAACGCGGCCGCGACGGCCACCCCGTTCCAGCCGCGACGCCGGGCGTCGTTGCGGGTGCCGAGGCTGCGCCGGGAGCGCGGGGGCACGACGGCCGGGAGGTCGGTCGTGCGGGGCATGGTGTCGGCGCTCATTCCGCGGCCTCCTTCTGCTGGGCGAACATCTTGGCGATGTACTTCCAGGTGAGCAGCAGGGTGAGGATCAGCACGATGGTGGCGAGCGCGGACGCGTCGCCGTACTCGCCCTGCCCGATGCCGATCCGGTAGATGTAGGTGCCGAGGAGGTTGGTCTCCTCGATCGAGACGCCGGCCTGCTGCAGCACGTAGATCTGCGTGAACACGCGCAGGTCCCACACGATCTGGAGGAGGCCGACGATCATGACCGCGGGGGTGATGAGCGGCAGGGTCACATGACGGAACCGCGTCCACGGACCGGCACCGTCGAGCTGAGCCGCCTCGAGCACCTCGTTCGGCACCTGCGTGAGCGCCGAGTGGATCATGAACACGATCAGCGGCAGGCTGCCCCAGATGACGGTGATCGCGGCGATCGTGAACACGCCCATCGGCGTGGACGTCCACGGGAAGCCGGCCATGTCGGGGAAGCCGATGCGGGCGAGGATCCAGTTCACGAGACCGTAGCGGGCGTCGAACAGCCACTGCCAGATCACCATCGTCACGAGCGCCGGGGTGGCCCACACGAGCAGCAGGGTGACCTGGAGTGCGATGCGGGCCCAGCTGCTCACCTTCGTCAGCAGCAGCGCGAGCAGCATGCCGACGACCATCGACAGGGACGCGCACACCGCGCAGAACAGCACCGAGCGGAAGAACACGACCCACATGGCGGGATCGGTGAGGATCCTGCCGTAGTTGGCCAGCCCGACCCACTCCGGCTCCGCGCCGAACTGCTGGGCGAGACCGAACTTCTGCAGCGACATGAGGAACTGCTGCAGCAGCGGCCAGCCGAGGGCGATCACCACCGCGGTCAGCAGCGGAGCGATCAGGAGGTACGGCAGCAGCGCTCCCCGCCCGCGACGCGAGCGCGTGCGGGGAGCGGCCGCCGACGGAGGCGCCGCGGGGGCGGCCTCGACGTCGATCACGGGAGTGGCCATCATCAGTCGGCGTTGAGGGTGTCTTCGATCTTCGCGCCGATGCGCGCGACCACCTCGTCGATGTCCTCGCCCTTGGCGATCGCGGAGTAGAGGTCGACCGGGATGTTGTTGCCCTCGACGATCGCCCAGTTCGGCGCGGCGGGGGTGAGGCGGCTGGTGTCGGCGATCTGCTGCTGCAGCTCAGCGGGAACGATCCCGTCGGGGATGGCCGACGCGAACGTCGTGTTCCCCGGCACCCAGCCGGAGTCCTCGGCGAGCTGGGTCATGAAGTCCTCGCTGAGGATGAGCTTCATGGCCTTCTTCGCGAGCTCCTGCTGCGACGACTTCGCGGCGATGCCGACGTTCGAGCCGCCGAGGAACTGGTGGCTCTCCCCTCCGGCCTCCGCCGGCGGCAGGGCCATGACGCCCGTGACGTCGGCGAGCTCGGGAGCGATGCTGTCCTGCGCGAAGACCCGGTAGGAGAACATGGCGACCTCGCCGTTGTTGTACGGCACCCAGGGGTTGCCGGCGGTCTCCTTGGCGTCGAGCGCGCCGAGGGACGAGTCCTGCCAGAGGGCCTGCATCTGCGTGAGCGCGGCCTTGGCCTCCGGGGTGTCGAGTCCGCTCACCCACGCGCCGTCCTTCTCCTCGGCGTAGTTCGCGTCGTGCGAGAACAGCCAGCCTTCGAGGCCGTGCACGTCGACGACGGGGAAGTACATGCCCTTGAAGTCGTCGACGCCGTCGGGGTTGGCCTTCTGCACGGCCGCGGCGGCCGCCACGAGGTCGTCGAGCGTCTCCGGCGCCTCGACACCCGCCTTCTCCAGCAGGTCCGTGCGGTAGAACACCACGCTCGTTCCGGCGTAGAGGGGGTAGGCGTAGGTCTTGCCGTCGAGGGTCGCCTGGTCGACGAAGCTCGGGATGAGGTCGTCGCCGCCGACCTCGTCGTACAGGTCGGAGATGTCGGCGAGCGCGCCCACATTGGCGAACGTCGCGGTCTTGGTGTTGCCGATCTCGACGATGTCCGGGGTCTCGGAGGCGCTGGCCAGCGAGGTCTGCAGCCGCGAGACGATGTCGTCCCAGGGCTGCATCTCGACGGTGAGCGTGGACCCGGGGTTCTGCGCCGCGAACTCCTCTTCGAGCCACGCGACGGCGTCGTCGGACACCGAGTCCTGCATGAGCCAGACGCGGAGGTCTCCGCTCTCGGCGTCACCGTCTCCGGCGGTGCCGCTGCCGGAGCTGCAGCCGGTGACGGCCAGCACCGCGGCCAGTGAAGCGGTTGCCGCGATCAGGGTGCGTCGTGCCATTCTCGTTCCTCCATGGTCTTCTTCGACGGTCACCGACAGGTGTCCGATGAACGGGTGGATCAACCGGATCTCACGCTAACGTGCAATCGGTTGCATTACAAGGGCTTCTTCGGGGAAGAGGGTGTAACGGTTGTGTTTCTCTTGTGTTTCCGGGCGTTCGGCGGGCGGATGACGCGCATCCCGCCCGCCGAACAGCGCCCGACAGCGCGGTGCACTGCACCGCGTTGCAGGGTCAGGCGACCGGGGCCGTCGCCGCCGTCGCGACCTGCGCGAGCACTCGGATGGGTGCCAGCAGCTGCGCATCCGGGATCGGCCGCTCCCCGGTCTCGAGCATCCGGGCGAACGCATCGACCCCCGGCTGCACGTAGTCCGCGCCCAGCACGATGTCGCGGCTGAGGACCCCGTGTCCCCCGACCGCGGTCGCCCGGAACGGCACCTGACCGTCCCCGTCGGGCCGGATGAACTCCAGCGTCACCAGCACCCCGTCCACGCGGTACCGGGCGACCACTCCCCCGGGGAGCAGCCGGACGTCCACGTCCTCCGGCTCACCGGGCACCAGTCGCTGTGCGACGTCGGCGATGTGGATGCCGTAGAAGAAGATGCCGCTGTACGGGCTCGCGGCATCCGCCGGCCCCGTCACGGTGAGCGTCTGGAGCTCGCCAATCCCGTCGAGGCCGCCGGCGAGCGCGTCCGTGTCCGCCACCCAGCGCAGCGCCGAGGACGACGTGAGCTGCGTGCGCCCGCGGGCGGCCGCGGCGATGATCTCCTCCGCGTCCGCGACGCTCGCCGCGAGCGGCTTGTCGACCCACACCGGGGTGCCCGCCTCCAGGAACGGCACGGCGAGCGCACGATGCTGCGCGCCGTCGCGGGAGGTGACGATGAGGGCGTCGATCGCGCCGTGCAGTTCTGCCGGGTCCGCGACGATGCGGGTGATCCCGCCGAGCGCCGCGAGCTCCCTGGTGCGCTCCTCCTCACCGGCGACGAGCGCGACCACCCGCACCGGCACGGCGGCCGGCTGCTCGACGTTGAGGTAGCGGATGATCTCCTCGGCGTGGCTGTTCTCGATGCCGACGATGGCGACGTCTCTCGTTCTCATGTGTCTCATCCTCTTTCACTCGGTGAGGTCGACGGGACGACCGGTGCGGGCGGACTCGTAGACCGCGAGCACGACCTGCAGCGCACGGCGGCCGTCGTCGGTCGTGATGGCCGGTCGTCTCCCGGTCCTGATCGCATCGATCACGTCGAGGTACTGCCGGCGGTGGGCCATGTCGACGTCGCTCCACCCCTCGGGGACGTCGTGCTCGACGAGCGTGTCCGCGGCGGGCGCTGGCGCGGTGGCGGAGGCGAAGAACGACAGCCCGTCGTTCTCCATCACGGCGGTGCCGGCTGATCCGTGCACCGCGAGGCGGACCGGGAGTCCGGGGAACGCGGCGGTGCTCGCGAGCAGCAGTCCGATCGCGCCGCTCTCGAACGTGATCACCGCGCCGGCGACGTCCTCCACCTCGATGCCGTCGTGCGCGAGCCGTCCCGTCCTGGCGCTCACCGAGACGGGCCTGCCGAGCATCCACAGCAGCAGATCGAGCGCGTGGATGCCCTGGTTCATCAGCGCCCCGCCGCCGTCGACGGCCGCCGTCCCGCGCCAGTCGCCCGACTCGTAGTACTCCTGGGGGCGGAAGAACGCCGACTCCACGACGCCGGAGGTCACGCGACCCAGCGCGCCCTCGTCGATCGATCGACGCAGGAACGAGGCGACGGGCTGGAAGCGGCGCTGGCTGATGACCGAGACCGTGCGGCCCGAGGCGCGCTCGGCCGCCTGCACCCGATCGGCGGCCGCGAGGGTGACGTCGATCGGCTTCTCGACGATCACGTCGACGCCCGCGTCGAGGGCCTCGACGACCGCGTCCGCGTGGAACGCACTGGGCAGGCAGACGGCCGCCACGTCGATCCGCTCGGTCGCGTACGCCTCGACAGCGGAGGCGTGGAAGGGCACCCCGTACTCCGCGGCGAGCGCACGCCCTCTGCTCTCGTCCACGTCGACGACGGCGGCGAGCACTCCGGCGCCGTCGAGCGCGGCGACGAGGCGGGCATGGACCGCGCCGATCACCCCCGCGCCGACGATGGCGATGCGCAGCGGTTCGGTCATGAGGACTCCTGTCGTCGGGGCGTGGCGTCGGGAACGACGTCGTCGGCGGTGCGCGACCAGGGGAGCGCGACGCCGCCCTGGTCGGCGGACTGCTGGGCGAGGAGAGCGAGGCGGGTGGCGGCGAGCGAGTCGCGCGTGCCCACCTCGGGGGTGCGGCCGGCGGCGAACGCGTCCAGCGCCTCCTCGGCGGGGCGGAGACCTGCCGGCAGCTCCAGCTCGCGCGTCGGGCGCTCGTCGGTCGTGACCTCCACACGGCCGCGGGCCCAGAAGATCTCGGCCGTGCCGCGGGTGCCGACCAGCCGCAGACGGTAGTCGCCGTGCACATCGGAGGCCCGCGGCGTCAGCCAGCTCACCTCGGCCGTGACCACCGTCGCCGAGGTCGTGAGGGTCGCCGCGCCGTACCGGGGGAAGAGACCTCCGTCGAGCGGAGCGGACACGGCCCCGCGGACGACGCCCTCGTCGGCGGGCGCGAAAAGCAGGGCCGCGTCGAGGTCGTGGACGGACAGATCGCCGAGGATGCCGCCGTACGCCGCGGGATCGAAGAACCAGGCCGGGCGCTGGTCGCGGTTGAGCTTGTGCGGACCGGAGGAGGTGATGCCCACGATGTCGCCGAGCTCGCCGGAGCGGACGACCGCGAGCGCGGCCCGCGTCTCGGGGTACCCGCGCTTCTCCAGCATGAGGTTCACCGTGCGGCCGGTCTCGGCGGCCGCCGCCGCGATCGCGTCGAGTTCGGCGACGGACGTGCACAGCGGCTTGTCGGCCAGCACGTGAGCGCCCGCGCGGAGCGCGGCGACGACCTCCGCGCCGCGGCCGCCGTAGATACCGGCGATCACCGCGACGTCGACGCCACGGGCGAGGAGGTCGTCCGCGTGGTCGACGGCGGGGACGCCGAACCGGGCGGCGTGCCGCTCGGCGACCTCCCGGTCCGCATCCTGCACGCCGACGAGCTCGAATCCGGTGCGGTCGGTGCGGGCCAGCTCGTCGAGCACGTAGTCGACGTGCGGATGGGCGGCACCGATGATCGCGATCCGAGGCATGGGCGACAGTGAATCATGCGACCGGTTGCACTGTCAACCGCCGCTCAGCCCTGCGGCGGGTGCGCGGCCTCCGTCGTCGCGCGCACCACGAGGTGGGTGGCGATGGTCACGCGCGCATCGGATCGCTGGCCGCTCGCGAGCACCCCGAGCAGCAGCTCCGCCGCCGCCTCCCCGGCCGCGGCGGAGGCGGCGGAGATGGTGGTGAGGGCCGGATGCGTCCCCGAGGCCAGCGTGTCGTCGCAGCCGATCACGCTGATGTCCCGCGGCACGTCGACTCCCCGCAGGGCCAGCCCCGCCATGACCCCCTGCGCGACCACGTCGTCGAAGGCGATCACGGCCGTGGCACCGGAGGCGAGGATGCCGCCGACCGCATCGCGCCCGCCGGCCGAGCTGGGGCGACCCAGCTCCTGCACGATCACCTCGAGCCCGACCCGCGCGGCCGCGCGATCGAGGGCCGCGCGACGCTGCTGATCCGACCACGACTCCCGCGGCCCCGACAGGTACACCACGCGCGCATGACCCAGCCGGTGCAGGTGCGCCACCGCCTCGTCGAGCCCGCCGCTCGGGTCGATGAGCACCCGGGCCAGGCCCTCGATGTCGCGGTTGACCAGCACGACGGGGCGCGCGGCGTCGAGCTCCCGGATGCGCTCCTCGTCCAGGCGCGGCGCGGCGAGCACGAAGCCCTCCACCTGCGCGCTGAGGCGGGAGGTCAGGTTCGCCTCGCGGTCGGCGATCTCGTCGGAGTCGCCGAGGAAGACCGCGTACCCCTCGGCGTCGGCGAGCGTCTGCACGCGGCGCACGAGCGGAGGAAAGAACGGGTTGGCGATGTCGGGGACGACGACGGCCACGTTGCCGAAGCGACCGGTCGACAGCGCGCGCGCCGCATGGTTGACGACGTAGCCCAGCTCGTCCGCCGCGGCCTTGACCCGGTGGACCGTCTCGGGGTTCAGCAGTTCGGGGCGACTGAACGCACGCGACACCGTCGACCGGGAGACCCCGGCGACCCGCGCGATGTCGCCGATCGTCACGGAACCCGACGGCGTCTTCCTGTTGGCTGTCACGTCACACACACTAAGCCCGCCTGCGGCTGCGGCGCGCGTGTCGGCGTCCGCGTCCGCCCGCCGCCCGGGGGTGGGTGTCCTCGCGCCGGTCCGCGTCGAGGGCTTGACTTTGCAAGCGGTTGCATTACGCTGACGGATCATGAGCACGACGACGTTCGCCCTGCACGCCCATCCCGACCGCATCGCGATGGGCGCTGCCGCCGCCCGATCCGCGGCGCAGACCCTGCGCGAGGCCGTCGCCGCCCGCGGCTCGGCACGGATGATCGCCGCCGCGGCCCCCAGCCAGCTCGACGTGTACCGCGCGCTCGCCGCCGAACCCGAGGTGCCGTGGGACCGCATCACGATCCTGCACATGGACGAGTACCTGGGACTCGACGCCGCCGCGCCGCAGCGATTCGGCACCTGGCTGCGCACCCACCTCGTCGACGTCGTGCACCCCGCCGCGTTCCACCCGATGCACACCGAACGCGGCGCCGAGGCGGCCGCGGCCGAGTACGCCGAGCTGCTCGCGGAAGCACCGATCGACCTCGTCTGCCTGGGCATCGGCGTGAACGGCCACATCGCCTTCAACGACCCGCCCGACGCCGACCTCGGCGACCCCTGCCCCGTGCGCACGGTGCAGCTCGACCTCGCCAGCCGCGTGCAGCAGGTCGACGACGAGTGCTTCGACACCCTCGACGCCGTGCCCACCCACGCGCTCACCCTCACCATCCCCGCCCTGCTCGCCGGCGCCCACCTCGTGTGCGCCGTCCCCGACGCGCGCAAGGCCGAAGCCGTGCGTGCCCTCGTTGAGGAGCCGATCAGCGCCCGCTGGCCGTGCACCGTGCTGCGCCGCCACTCCCGCTGCGAGGTGCACGTCGACCGCGACGCCGCCTCCCTGCTGCACCCCGCCCTGGTCGAGACCGCGCAGGCGGCGCGATGACCGCGCTCACCCTCCGCGGACGCAACGCCCTCGGGACCGGCGGACTCGACGTCGTCGTGGAGCACGGCCGCATCCGCGCTCTCACCCCCGTCGCCGACCCGGGTGACGGGGCCCCGTGGATCGGCCCCGGGCTCATCGACCTGCAGGTCAACGGGCACCGCGACGGCGACGCGAACGCGATCGACCCGGACCCGGCGCACATCGTCGCGATGGCCGCGTCGCTCGCGGAGCACGGGGTGACCCGCTTCCTCCCCACCGTCATCACGGCCTCCGCCGACGACATGGTCGCCCGCATCCGCGCCGTCGCCGCGGCCGTGCGCACCTCCGCCGCCACCTCCCGCGCGGTCGCGGGCATCCACGTCGAGGGCCCCAGCCTCTCGGACCAGGACGGACCCCGCGGCGTGCACCCGCTCGCGCACATCCGCCCTCCGTCCCTCGCCGAGCTGCAGTCCTGGCTCGACGCGGCCCCCGGGCTCCTGCGCATCGTGACGCTCTCCCCGCACCACCCCGGCTCCGTCGAGGCCACCCGCTTCCTCGTCGCCCACGGGGTGCGGGTGGCCGTCGGACACACGCACGCCTCCGACGCCGAGATCGCCGCGGTCGTCGACGCGGGCGCCACCCTCTCCACGCACCTCGGCAACGGCGCGCACGCCGTGCTCCCCCGTCATCCGAACTACCTGTGGACCCAGCTCGCCGAACCCCGCCTCGCCGCCGGGGTGATCGCCGACGGCCATCACCTGCCGGACGCGACCCTCGCGACCATGATCGCCGCCAAGCGCGACCACGGCCTCTTCCTCGTCAGCGACGCCGTCGCCACCCCGGCGGCCCTCCGCGACGGCGGCGTCTCCACGGTCGGCGGCGGCGTGCACCTCGCCGACGACGGCGCCCTGCGCCACCTCTCCACCGGATTCCTCGCCGGCTCCGTGCAGACGCTCGACGTCGGCGTGGCCACCGTCGCCCGGCTCACCGGCTCGCTCGCCACCGCGATGCGCCTCGCCACCGCGATGCCCGCCGCCGTGCTCGACGACGGGCCGCACTGGCGACCCGGCGCCCGGGCCGACGTGCTGCTCTTCGACTGGCGGCCCGGCGACACCCGCATCACCCCGCTCGAGGTGCACGTCGCCGGCGAGCTCGTCCAGACCACGACCGGCGCACCGGCCACGGGAGGCATCGCATGACCATCGACAAGGCCGAGGTGATCGTCACCAGCCCGGACCGCAACTTCGTCACGCTGAAGATCACGACCGCGGACGGCGTCACCGGACTCGGCGACGCGACCCTGAACGGCCGGGAGCTCGCCGTCGTCGCCTACCTCCGCGAGCACGTCGTCCCCCTGCTGCTCGGCGCCGACGAATCCCGCATCGAGGACACCTGGCAGTTCCTCTACCGCGGCGCGTACTGGCGCCGCGGCCCGGTGACCATGGCCGCCATCGCCGCCGTCGACATGGCCCTGTGGGACATCAAGGGCAAGGTCGCCGGGCTCCCCGTGTACCAGCTGCTCGGAGGCGCCTCCCGGGGCGGCCTCCTCGCCTACGGACACGCCTCCGGCAAGGAGCTCCCCGAGCTGTTCGACTCGATCAGGGCGCATCAGGAACAGGGGTACCGCGCCATCCGCGTGCAGACCGGCGTGCCGACGCTCCGCGCCATCTACGGGATCGCCGCCCAGGGGGCCGACGTCGGCGACGCGACCGTGCGGTACGACCACGAGCCGGCCCGGCGCGGCGCGCGCCCGGTGGAGGAGGACTGGGACACGGGTGCCTACCTGCGGCACCTCCCCGGAGTGTTCGACGCGGTGCGCCACGAGTTCGGACCGGACCTGCCGCTCCTGCACGACGGCCACCACCGGATGACCCCCATCCAGGCCGCCCGCCTCGGGAAGGACCTCGAGCCGTACGACCTCTTCTGGCTGGAGGACTGCACCCCGGCGGAGAACCAGGAGGCCCTGCGGCTCGTCCGCCAGCACACCACCACGCCCCTCGCGATCGGCGAGATCTTCAACACCGTCTGGGATTTCAAGGACATCATCCGCGACCAGCTCATCGACTACGTGCGCGGGGCGGTCACCCACATGGGCGGCATCACCGCCCTGAAGAAGACCCTCGACTACGCCGCGATGTACCAGATCAAGTCCGGCATGCACGGGCCGACCGACATCTCACCGGTCGGCATGGCGGCCGCCATGCACCTCGGACTCGCCATCCACAACTTCGGCATCCAGGAGTACATGCGGCACGGGACGCGCACCGACCAGGTCTTCCAGCAGTCGTTCACCTGGACGGACGGCTACCTGCACCCCGGTGACGCCCCCGGTCTCGGCGTCGCGCTCGACGTCGACGAAGCGGGGAAGTACCCGTACGCCCAGGCCTACCTGCCGTACAACCGTCTGCTCGACGGGACGGTCCACGACTGGTGACGACTCCGCGGCCGATCGTCGTGATGGGGGTGTCCGGCGTGGGCAAGACCACGGTCGGGCGCGAGCTCGCCCGGCGGCGTGCCGTCGCGTTCATCGACGCCGACGACCTGCACGGGCCGGCCAACGTCGCCAAGATGCGCTCGGGCACCCCGCTGGACGACGCCGACCGCTGGCCGTGGCTCGACCGGGTGGGCGACCACCTCGCGGCCGCGGGCGACGTGGTCATCGCGTGCTCCGCCCTGCGGCGGGCCTACCGCGACCGCCTCCGCGCCCGCGCACCGGGGACGTGGTTCGTCAGCCTCGTCGGGAGCCCCGCGCGCATCGCCGCGCAGATCGACGGCCGGACCGGGCACTACATGCCGCCTGATCTCCTGCGCTCGCAGCTCGACACCCTCGAACCGCTGGGCGCCGACGAGGCAGGGGTCGTCATCGTCGTGGACGACGCACCCGCCGTCCTGTGCGACCGGATCGTGCGCGCCCTCCCGTGACCGCTCACGCCCCCGGGGAGAGGCCTCCGCGCAGTAGGCTGAAGCCATCATGGACGAGTTCATCCGGGGCTTCTGGAACTTCGCGGGGGACTACTGGTGGCTCGTCTTCCCCATCATGGGCATGGCCGGCGGGGCCGCCAAGGCCTGGGAGCGCAGTTCCAAGCGCCGCCACGAACGCCGCCTCGAGACCCTGCGGATGAAGGCCCAGCTGAAGACGGCCGAGATCGAGGCGCGCGCCGCCCGACGACAGGCCCGGC
Organism: Microbacterium sp. BLY; assembly: GCF_017939615.1. Classification (NCBI taxonomy): domain Bacteria; kingdom Bacillati; phylum Actinomycetota; class Actinomycetes; order Micrococcales; family Microbacteriaceae; genus Microbacterium; species Microbacterium sp. BLY. The sequence continues at coordinate 1,082,732 of NZ_JAGKSR010000001.1, read as the reverse complement.
GGGGAGGCCCGACCGTCGTCGACACGACGGCGCCGGTGGCGCCCGACGACCTCATGGCCCGGCTCTTCGCCGAGCACGACGAGATCACCGCGCGCTGGCTCGACTACGAGCTCGACGTCGCCAAGCTCATCGCGTTCCCCGCCATGAGCGACGGCCGCCAGCCGCTCACCGCCGCCTTCCTGCGCGCGAAGAAGACCGCGGACGCGCTGCGCCCGGCCTCGGCCGACGCCCCGCTGACCGAGCAGCAGATCGCCGAGTACCTGCAGGCCGTCGGCGACTACGCGGTCGCCTTCGAGATCGCGGAGAAGGACGCCCGCCGCCTGCGCGACTCCACGTTCACCGAGGCCGAGCGCAAGCGGCTCGACCGCGCGCAGCAGCTCCTCAAGGTCGCCGTGGACGAGTCGGCGACGCAGTCCGAGCGGAACATCGCCTACAAGCGGGTGCGTGAGGAGCTGGACGGACTGATCCTGCTCTCGGACGAGGCCGTGACCGTGCTCGAGAAGCAGGTCGCGAAAGAGCTCCCGTCGGCCCCCGGCGCATCGGCGGATCAGGCCGGCCCCATCCCGCAGCCGCTGCCCGTGACCGACCCGCGGCGGACGGCGGAGGGCGCATGACTCCCGAGAACATCACTGGCCCCGTCGCCGTCCACGCCGAGGCCCCGGTCTGGTGGCCCGGGTGGGGCGGCCTGCGCTGGGTCGACGGCGACGCGGGCGACCTGCTCACCCTCCGCGACGACGGGATCGTCCGCCAGCACGTCGACGACGAGTACCTCGCCTTCTTCCGTCCGCGGACGTCCGGGGGCTTCGTCGCCGTCGGCGCGCGCACCCTGTACCTCGCCGACGGTCCCGACGCGGAGGCCCGTCCCGTCGCGACCCTGCTCGACGACGACGCGGTCCGCATGAACGACGGCTGCTGCGACCCCCGAGGACGACTCCTGGCCGGCTCCATGTCGACCGACTCCACCGAAGGCGCCGGGACCGTGCTGCGCATCGACGCCGCCCTCGACGTGACCACGGTGCTCCCCCGTGTGACCTCGTCCAACGGTGTCAGCTACTCCCCGGACGGCCGCCGCGTGTACTACGTGGACACCGACACCGGCCGGGTCGACGTGTTCGACGTGAACGAGGGCGACCTCCGCGGACGCCGGGTGTTCGCGCACATCCCCGACGACGACGGGGTGCCCGACGGCCTCACGGTCGCCGCTGACGGCAGCGTCTGGGTCGCGCTGTGGGGCGGGAGTCGCGTCCGCGGCTTCGAGCCGAGCGGGGCCGTGCGCGAGGACATCGTGCTGCCGGTGCCGCAGGTCAGCGCCTGCACGTTCGGCGGCGACGACCTCGGCACGCTTTTCATCACGACCTCCGCGCAGGGCCTGCCGTCCGATCACGGCACCGCCGCAGGATCCGTCTTCGCGGTGCGACCGGGGGTCTCCGGCCTCCCGGTCCTCCCCTTCGCCGGCTGACCCGGCTCCGGCACTCGCACCCCCACAGGCACCACTCCCCACACCTGCCTGAACTGGCGTCCTTGCCTGAACCGGCGTCCCTGCCTGAACCGGCGTCCCTGCCTGGTCCCACGCGAACGCCTGAACCCACGGGGCGCTCACGCGACAGGCGCTCGCGCGGCAACAGGCACCACTCCCCACACCCGCCTGAACTGGCGTCTCTGCCTGAACCCGCGCGGACGCCTGAGCCGGCGGGCTACCCCCGGACTCAGGCGCTCGCGCGGCAACAGGCACCACTCCCCACACCCGCCTGAACTGGCGTCTCTGCCTGCGCGCGGGCGTCCGGGTGAGGCCTCTACCCGGGACACGGTTGCACTCAGCGGAAGGAACCGTGCCCCGGGCACAGGCCTCACCCGAGACGGACCCGCTCCGTGCGCTGATGCTGGCGGCCGAGCCGCTCGATCTCGATGATCATCTCGTCGCCGTCCTGCAGGTACGGGAATCGGCCCGACAGCGCGACCCCCTGCGGGGTGCCGGTGTTGATGACGTCGCCGGGCTCGAGCACGAGGTAGTGGCTGAGCTCGTGCACCAGCTGCAGCACCGGGAAGATCATGTCGGCGGTGGAGGAGTCCTGCCGCGGCTCCCCGTTGACGAACGACCGAAGGCGCAACGCCTGGGGATCGATCTCGTCGGCGGGGACCAGTGCGGGGCCGAGAGGGTTGAAGGTCTCGGAGCACTTCCCCTTCGACCACTGCCCGCCGGAGACCTCCAGCTGGTACGCCCGCTCGGACACGTCGTTCGAGATGGTGTAGCCGGCGATCACGTCGCGCGCGGCATCCGCGGAGGGCAGGTACCGCGCCGTGCGACCGATGACGACCGCGAGCTCGACCTCCCAGTCCACCTTCTCGGCACCCGGCGGCAGGAGCACGACGTCGTCCGGCCCCACGACCGTGTTCGGGTGCTTGAAGAACACCACCGGGTGTGCGGGCGGCTCGGAGCCCGACTCCGCCGCGTGCGCCGCGTAGTTCTGGCCGATGCAGATCACCGCGGTCGGCCGGGCCACAGGGGCACCGACGCGCAGTCCCGCGGTCTCCGCCTCCGGAAGCGAGCCGTCGGCGAGCGCCGCGCGCACCCGGGCGATGCCGTCCGCGGCGAGGAAGGCCCCGTCGATATCGGCGGTGAGCGCGACGAGATCGCGCACCACGCCCTCGTCGTCGCGGACGTACGGGTGTTCGTGACCGATCGGGCCCAGTCGCAGCAGTTCCATGGGATCCTCCGGTCAGCGCGCGGCGGCGAAGGTCGGGTTGACGATGGGCACGGCCTCGCCCGCCAGGGAGCGGATCACGTTCTCGGCGGCGTGCACAGGCAGGTCGGCGAGGGCCTCCGGCGAGTACCAGGCGGCGTGGGGGGTGAGCAGCACCCGGTCGAGCGCGCGCAGGGGAGAATCCGCCGGGAGGGGCTCCTCGGCGAAGACGTCGAGCGCGGCTCCGGCGAGGTGGCCGTCACGGAGGGACGCGGCCAGAGCGTCCTCGTCGATGAGGGGGCCGCGGCAGGTGTTCACGACCACGGCGCCCGGCTTCATCGTCGCGAGGGCATCCGCGTCGATGAGGTGCCGAGTCTCGTCGGTGAGCGGTACGTGCAGCGTGAGGATGTCGGCGCGCGCGATCGCCGTCGGGATGTCGACGGGTTCGCAGCCTGCGTCGCGCACGGCCTCGTCGGAGGCGTACGGGTCGGCGACGAGCACGCGGAAGCCGAGGGCCCGGCAGCCGCGGGCGACGATCGACCCGATGCGTCCGAAGCCCAGGACGGAGACGGTCGTCGTGGACGGGCGGACCGCGAGCGGGCGGGCGTCGACGGCCTTCCAGACCCCGTCGCGTACGGCACGGTCGTAGGCGGAGAGCCCCCGCGCCTGCGTCATGATCATCGCGACGGTGTGCGCGGCGACCTCTTCGATGCAGTAGCTCGGCGTGTTCGCGACGGCGATGCCGCGGGCGGTCGCGGCTTCGACGTCGATCATGTCGTAGCCGATGCCCACCCGGCTGATGAAGCGGAGGTTCGGCAGGCGGTCCATGAGGTCGCCGTCGATGCGCGCCCACTGCACGACCAGCGCTTCGGCGTCGGCCCCGGCGGCGGCGATGTCGTCCGGGCTCCCGGAGGCCGCCCGTTCCGCACGGAGGCCGGCGGCGCGGAGGGTGTCTTCGATGACGGTTCCCGGGAGGTCGCAGTCGGTGACGAGGATGAGCGGCGCGGTCATGGATGCGATGCTATAGCATCTAGCAACTTCTCGTACAGCGCTGTCCGGAGAGCCGGTTGTTGCTATAGCGTTTAGTCATGACTGTTCGCCGCGCACTCGTCACGGGCGCCAGTTCCGGCATCGGAACCGCCGCCGCCCTCGAACTCGCCCGCGAGGGCGTCGCCCTCTGGATCACGTACGCCGGTCGTGAGGCCGAAGCCACACGCGCCGCGGAGGAGTGCCGCGCCGCGGGCTCCCCCGACGTCCGGGTGTCCCGGCTCGACCTGCGCGACCCCGACTCGATCGCCGCGCTCATCGCCGAGATCACCGCCGCGTGGGGCGACCTCCACGTGCTGGTCAACAACGGTGGCGTCTGCCCCTACACCCCCTACCCCGAGATCGACATCGAGGAGTGGGACTTCGTCCTGGAGACCAACGCCCGCGGCACCTTCCTCCTCACCCGCGCGGCGCTCCCCCTGCTCCGCGCCGCGGGCGGCGACCGCTCCGTCATCAACATCGCCTCGATCGCCGGCCAGGTGGGCGCGCTGCAGACGGGCATCCACTACGCGGCGAGCAAGGGGGCGATCCTCGCGATCACGCGCAGCTTCGCCCGGCACCTCGCCACCGAGGGCATCCGCGTCAACGCCGTCACGCCCGGCCCGGTCGCCAGCGCGATCACCGACCAGCTCCAGGGCGAAGGCCGCGCGAAGCTCGAGGCGGGGATCCCACTCGGCGCCTTCGGCCAGCCGGAGGACGTCGCCTGGATCATCGCATCGCTCGCCTCGGAGCGGGCCCGCTTCATCACCGGAGCCACCTACGACGTCAACGGAGGAGTACGCATTGACTGACCGCACCACCCAGGACCGTTCCGCCCTCGACACCGTGCAGGCGCAGCTCGACGCCTTCAACGCCCACGACCTCGACGCCTTCGTCGCGACCTATGCCGACGACGCCGTGGTCACCGGGGTCGCGCCGGAGCCGCTCGTCGGGTCGGCCGCGATCCGCGCCTTCTACGAGCCGCGGCTGCAGAACCCGGAACTCTCCTGCGTCATCGACACGAGCGTGCTCTTCGGCTCCCGCTGGGTCGTCGCGCAGGAGCGCGTCATCAACGCCGGCGTCGCGACGGAAACCATCGCCACCTTCGACGTGGTCGACGGCGTGATCTCCCGGGCGTCGATGCTCAAGGCCTGACCCGCCTCGGATCGCCCGATGGCTGTATCTGCGGCCGAGATGGGACCGTTCGGGCGATCCGAAAGAAGTCAGTGGTGCTCGGGGAGCACCGGGGAGGACCAGCCGGGGTCGCGCCCGAGCTGAGCGGCGCGGGAGACCGAGTCCGCGCCGTAGCGGTCGCGCAGCGTATCGAGCACGCTGTCGAGGCGGGACTCGTCTCCCCAGTCGATCGGCAGCTCGGGCGGCACGCGGTCCGCGGCGTCGAGCTGCGACAGCGAGAGGCCGAGCAGGGTGATGCCGCGACCGCTGATCTCCGGCTGCGCCGCGGCGAGGAGCGCACGGGCGACCGCCAGCAGCTGGGCCGTGCGGTCGGTCGGGGCACGGAGCGACCGGGAACGGGTGGCCTTCGCGAAGTCGCCGAAGCGCAGCCGCAGCACCACCGTGCGGCACACGCGGTCGCCGTCGCGGAGGCGCCGACCGAGCCGGTCGACGATCTGGGTGAGGATGACGTCGAGCTCCTCCGGCGACCGCGGACGGACGCCGAGCGCCCGCTGCGACCCGATCGATCCCCGGCGCCTGGTCGTGTCCACGGGGCGGGGGTCCCGCAGACGGGCGAGCGCATGGACGTGCGCTCCGGTGGCCTTGCCGAGCATCCGCTCCGCCGTCGCCGCCTCGAGCTCCGCGAGCTGGCCGACCGTGCGGATGCCGTAACGGTGCAGCTTCTCCGCCGTCACCGCTCCGACGCCCCACAGCCGCTCGACGGGGAGCGGCAGGAGGAACTCCTCCTCCCGGTCGGGTTCGACGACGAGGAGGCCGTCGGGCTTGCTCACGGCGCTCGCGACCTTGGCGAGGAACTTCGTGCGGGCGACGCCGACCGAGATCGCCAGGCCCGCCTCGGCGCGCACGCGCTCCCGCAACCGGACGGCGATGGCCTCGGGAGTACCGGCGATCCGCCGCATCCCGCCGACCTCGAGGAACGCCTCATCGATGGAGAGCCCCTCCACGAGCGGAGTGGTGTCGCGGAAGATGCGGAACACCTCCTTGCTGGCCGCGGAGTAGGCCTCCATCCGCGGCGGGACGACCACCGCGTCGGGGCACAGCTCCCGCGCCTGCCGGCCGCCCATCGCCGTGCGGACGCCCCGTGCCTTCGCCTCGTAGCTCGCGGCCAGCACGACCCCGCCGCCGACGATCACCGGACGCCCGCGGAGCTCGGGCGCATCACGCTGCTCGACCGAGGCGTAGAACGCATCGAGATCGGCGTGCAGCACCGTCGCTTCCCCGCGCATCCCGTTCTCCCGTCGACGAAGCGGATCGTCGCACGGACCAGGGACACCGGCGTGGTGGGGCTCAGGGAGCGGGCGGCGCGTCGAAGCGCTCCCGCAGCGCGGGGTCGAGGGTGATGTCCCCGAACGATGCCGTCCAGGCGCCGTCGACCGCGATGGACTGGCCGGAGAGGTAGGGCGCCTCATCGGAGAGCAGGAACGCGGTGACCGCGGCGACCTCCTCCGCACGGGCGATGCGTCCCATCGGCGGACCCTCCGCGAGCAGGCGCTCCTCCGCCGCAGGGTCGGCCGCCCGCGCGATCTGCGCCTCCAGGTGCGGAGTGCGCACGCCGCCCGGCGCGACGGTGTTCGCTCGTATGCCCAGTCCGCCATATGTCACGGCGACACTGCGGCTCAGGGCGTCGATGCCGCCCTTCGTGAACTCGTAGGCGGCGTGATCGACGAAGCTCGACCGCCCGTGGATCGAGCCGATGTTCACGATCGCCCCGGCCACGCCCTGATCGAGGAACGCCGTGACCGCCGCCGAGCACCCCCAGAGGTAGCCGAAGCCGTTGATGTCGACGATCTCCCGCACGACCGTCTCGTCGAGCTCGTGCAGCGGCGTGCGCTTCGTGATGCCCGCGTTGTTGACCCAGCCCGCCAGCGGAGCCCGGGCACGCGCGGCGGCGGCGGCACGCTCATGGGCGCTCCGATCAGCGGCGTCGCCGAGCACGACCTCGGCGACGATGCCCTCCTCCACGGTCCCGGAGCCGGGCGAGCGTTCGAGCCCGACCACGATCCAGCCGTCGGCGGTGAGCCGCTCGGCCACCGCGCGGCCGATGCCCTTGCCGCTGCCGGTCACCACGACGCTGCGCGGGGAAGGTGTCATGTTAGTCCCTCTCGAATCGGAAGACGGCGGGATCCAGACCGAAGCCGAGCCCGGGTGCCGCGGGAGGCGTCACGGTGCCCGCGAACCGCGGTCCGCCGGTGATGAACGACGGCGCGGGATCGTAGGGGTTCACGCCGCGGGCGAAGGTCTCGACCTGGATGCCGAGGTGCGCCGTGACCTCGGGATAGACGTGTCCGGACACGGTGACACCGCGCTCCGTCGCCCACGCGATGAGCTCGCGCGCGGGAGTGATGCCGCCGATCGCGACGACGTCGACGCGCAGCGCGTCGACCTCTCCCACCTCCACCAGGGCACGGAGCACGGCGGGGTCGGTCACCTCGTCGCCCACCGCCACGGGCAGCCCGGTCTCGCGCCGGATGCGGGCGACACCGGCCGCGTCCTCGGGGAGCAAGGGGTCTTCCAACCAGGCCAGGCGCGGCTCGCCCCACTGCGCGACCTCCGCCACCGCGGCCTCCGCGTCGGGCCAGCCGAAGCCCACGTCCACCACCAGTCCGGTCGACGACGGCAGCTCCGCGCCGAGGATCGCCAGCAGCTCGCGCATGTATGCCGGATCGGGAATGCGCGAGATCTTCACCTGCGCCCACCCGTCCGCCTGCGCGAGCACCTCGTCCGCGACCTCCCGCGGCGTGCGCTGCGGGGAGGGATACGCGGCGACGAGCATCCCCTCCCGCGGGGCGTCACCGGTGCCGAGCAGGGTCCACAGCGGCACGCCGGCGCGACGGGCCGCGATGTCCCACAGGGCGATGTCGACCAGGCCGATGGCCCGCCGCACGAGCCCCACCCGTCCGACGATCGCACTGCCGCGGAGCATGCGGTCCCATGCGGCCCCCGGGTCGTCGGCGTCGAGCCCCTCCGCGTGCGGGGCCACGAGGCGCTCGACGATCTCCGCCATCGGCGCTTCGCGCGACAGGCAGTAGGCGACGCCGGTGGTGCCGTCGTCCGCCGTCACCTGCACGGCGGAGTACTCCCGTCGCGTGACCGTCATCGCGCCGAGCTGCAGCGGTGCCGGAAGGGGGAGGACCGCCGTGGCCGTGTCGATCCGGGCGACGGCAGTCATTCGGGCTTCTTCGCGAGGGGCACGCCGTAGTCCACCATGAACCCGCCGTCGACGTACAGGGTCTGCCCGTTCATGTAGCGCGACTGATCCGACACGAGGAAGCTCACGGCCGCGGCGATCTCACTCGCGTCGGCGAGGCGCTTCGCGGGGATGCGGGACAGGATCGTGTCGAGGCTCAGCGTCCCCTGCTCCACGCCCTGACGGAAGACGCCGGTGTCGACATAGCCCGGGGCGACGGCGTTGACTCGGACACCGCGCGCCGCCCACTCCGCTCCGGCCGTGGAGGTGAGTCCGATGACGGCGGCCTTGGTCGTGGCATACGGCGCCCGCCCCGCGGAGCCGCGGGAGGAGATGGAGGAGATGTTGACGATGCGGCCCTCGCCCCGGTCGAGCATGCGCTTCCCGGCGGCCTGGAGCGCCGAGAACACCCCGTGCAGGTTCACGTCGACGACCGCGGACCACTCGTCCCACGTGAGGTCTTCGATCCCGCGATGACGCTGGATGCCGGCGTTGTTCACGAGCACCTCGATGGGCCCGAGCTCCGCCTCGATCTCGCCGAAGACCCGGTCGACGGCGGCGTGGTCGGTCACGTCGAGCTCCCGCCACAGGATCCCGGCGGGGTTCTCGCCCGCGGTGAGGCCGGGCACGCGGTCGGTCGCGACGACGAGGTAGCCGTCCGCGGAGAGCCGCTGTCCGATCTCCCAGCCGATGCCGGCCGAGCCTCCGGTGACGATGGCGACGGGGCGCACGGTCATGTCTCTCCTCTACCTCGGGGATTTGCTATAGCAACTCTATCCCGTCCGGATCGCGCGGGTGGCGGTGATTCGGCCGGAAATTACGATTCGAAAGCGGGACTACCCCAGCAGCCCGGCCACGACCGACACGGCGTGGGACTCCAGGAGCTCCAGGGCGCCGGGGGCCAGCGGCGTCTGCCAGGACTGATAGGCGCCGCGCTCGTAGGCCTCGCGGGTCGGGAGGTAGACGAACCCCGGACCGTTGGTGAGGTTCATCACCACGATCGGCGTCTCCGGGAACCGCGTCCGCAGGGTCGTCTGCAGCCGCGAGTAGGCCTCGCCCGGATGCGCCACGATCACGGCGTCTCCGAGCCGCCACGCCCACACCGGATGCGACACGGTCGGCCCGTTGATGTAGCCGTCACGGAGGTTCCTGGCCCGTCCGAGGCGCTCCTCCCGCGAGCGGGGATCGATGTCCTTCCACTCCTCGGCGAGCTCGTCCAGGGTGGGCAGGTCGCGCAGCGGCAGCTCGACCGCCCAGACGATTCCCGCTGCCCCGTCGCCGCCGTCCGCGGGTGTCCCGGTCCAGATCGCGAGCGGAGCCCCCGACTCCACGACGCCGTCCAGCGTCAGCTCCTCGCCGGGCACCGGCAAGCCGTCCAGCGCCGCGAGCACCGCGTGCCCGAGCGCGCGTCCGTGCCGGTCGGCCACCGTGACATCGCCCGTGTACTGCTCCCGCGGGGCCAGCTCGCCCGAGGCCCCCTGCACGAACAGGCACGGTGCACCGGTGGCCGCCTCCACGATCTCGCGCATCGCGCCGACGTAGTCCGGCGACACCTCGCGGTTCTGCCAGGCCAGCGTCGTCGGATGGCAGGCGTAGTTCACCAGCGTCGCCCGCACCTCCCCGTCGATGCTGATCCGGCCGATGGTCACCGTGTCGTCGGCGGTGCCCTGGGGGTTGTACCCGACGAGCGCGCGGCCGTCGAGGTCGAGTTCGCGCTCCGCCGCGAGGGTGCAGGTGCCCGTCGTCCACTCGATGAGCCCCGGTCGGGCGGTCTCCAGCGCCTCGCGCCCGGCCGCGATGCCCGCCGCCGACAGCGACTCCAGATACCCCGGGATGAGCTCCCCGCCCGGCAGGTGCGCGTCCGCGGCGCAGAGCACGGCCCCCGCGTGGGTGTGCGAGAGGGAGAGCATGAGCTGGTCGGGCTCGAGGCCCAGACCGTCGAGGATCGCGCCACGCACGCCCTGCTCATCGGCGACCCGGCGCCACCACGTGCCGTCGACGGCGAGCAGCACCCGCGGGCGCTCGTCCGCGGCGACCACGGCGAGCGCGGTCAGCGCGAACGGCCGGTGCGCCCCCTCGGAGCGCTCCCAGTCGGCGGGCCCCCAGTTCTTGGCGCGGATGCCGACGGGCGGCGTGATGTCGCGCCGGGCGACCCCGATGCGCGCCCGCGTGCGGGGGATGCGGATGCGGTCTCCGAGGTGCGTCGCCGCTGCGGTGTCGTTCACGGGTGGTCCTCCCTGATGTCCATGATGCCGTCGGTCACGCGCTCGTCAGCACGTCCGCGATGACGACGCGCGGTCCGGCCTCGGGCAGCGCGGTCTCGACGCCGCGCTCGACCGTGTCGCTGTACAGCAGCGTCGAGGGCTCGGCGAATCCGTCCGCCAGGCGCAGTCGTCCGCCGACGAATTGGCTGCCGGTGACGCGGGCGTGGTTGACGCCGGTGCCGATGTCGAGGTGCGCCGCGCCCTGGGGCACCGTCGAGGTGACCCCGCTCACCCGCCAGGTGACGACGCCGGCACCGGCGGCCCTGCCCAGCAGAGCCCCGTCCGTGCGTTCCGTGGAGATCTCGACGCCGTCCAGAGCGACGAGCTGATCGCGCACGGCGGTCGCGCTCAGGCGCACGTCGCGCACCGAGCCGCCGCGGATGGTGACCTTGGAGGCGCCGAGCTCGACGGGTGCACCCGCCGCCGGGCCGCTGAGGCGGCAGTCCACGAACTCGACCGGACCCGACCCGCGGGCCTTCACCCCGTCCATTCCGGTGATCGTGCAGTCCACGAAGCGCACGGGAGCCGTGACCGGGGTCTGCACGAGCACCTGGTCCTTCGGCAGCGCGAAGGTCGAGTCCGAGATCACGGTCGGCCGCGACGAGCGCTGCGACCGCTGGCCGATCGCCAGCAGCCCCGCGGTGCACCCGCGCACCTGGGCACCGTCGGCGTTGATGGTCATGGTCGCCTGCGGATCGAAGGTCGAGCGCGTGATCACCCGCACGTTCTCCAGCGTCAGATCGCTGATCTTGGTGCCGGCGACGAACCAGGAGCAGACGTGGTCCCGCACCGTGATGCGCTTGGCGGCGGTGCCCCACTGCGCACCGGAGTTGGCGATGTCCATGAGCCCGGAGTTGCCGATGAAGGTGAGGTCGTGCTCGTACTGCCCGTGCGTGGTGAAGGGGTTTCCGCCCTGGTCGTCCCCGTCGCCGTGGCAGTTCTCGACGAGGCAGTACGCGCTGGCGGTGAGGTCGTTCAGGTGCCGGGCGTTCGACGAGGTGCAGTCGCTCACGCGCCCGTAGAGGCTGTAGATCTGCTGCGTGAGGTAGCCGGCACCGCCGTAGAACACGGTCGGCGGGTTCTCGACCGAGCAGCGTTCCGTCGTGAAGTGCGTGTTCCAGCGCCGCATGATGACGGGCCACCAGGTGCGGCTCGCATGCACGTCGGCGACGTCGCAGTGGATCGCGTACTCGAAGGCGATCGGGTGCGAGCCGGTGAGCTCCCGCGAGTCGGGGAAGGAGCCGTCGGTGGGACCGTCGAACGGTCCGGCGCCGAGGAACCGCATGTTCGTGATGCGGACGCCCGCGACCGGTTCCATCTGCCGCCAGATGAGCTTCCGTCCCTTGTCCAGCGGCCAGCCGTTGAGGTAGTCGATGCGGATGTGGGTGCCGTCGATCTGCTGCGTCACCTGCACGAAGCGCTGCAGCTCGCGTTCATCCGCCCCTCCTCCGGCGACCGGGTCGCACTGCACCGCCCACCAGGAGCCGACGGGGAACCGGGACGCATCCGGCACCGCCACCGCGTCGGTCAGCTCCGGCCAGGGCTCGGCCAGCGCGTGCTCGACCGTGACGTCCTTCGACGTCCCGGTGAAGAACATCACCGCGCCGAACGGATTGTCGTGGGTGTTCTTCTCGATGCCGTCGGTCGTGATGAGGTGTCCGCCGAAGTCGATCTCGACGTACGACCGGGTGAAGCGGTGTCGTCGTCGGAACAGCAGGTCGGTGCTCGCCTCGATCCGGCGGATACGGGGATCGTTCACCATCGCCGCGAGCGCGTCGTCGGCCGGCTTCTCCGGTCCCGTGATGCCGAAGACCCGGAAGTCGACCGTCCCGTCGTGCTGCAGGAGCCAGCGCGTGTCGCGTTTCCCGGCGATCACCGTGCCACCGTTGGGCGTGGTCTTCGCGTTCTCGCTGCCGACGTACACGAGCAGCCCGGCGTCGCCGGGCTTCCGGTATCCGGCGACGATCGCCATCTCGCCGTCGCGGGCGCGGAGGCGTCCGAGGTCGGCGACGGTCTCCGCTCGTGTGACGTCCTTCGCGCCGGCGGCGACGGGCGCGGCCTGCGCGGGTGCCGCGCTGGCGAGCGCTCCGGCGGTGCCGAGCGCGATGGCGCCGAGCCCGGCCATAAGCGCCCGGCGGCCGGTGGACCGCACCGCCTCACCGGTTCCCGCGGCATCCGCGGACGAACCCGTCTCCTGATCCGCGATGGTCATCATCGTCCTCCTCGTCCGGCGGTCGTCGCGGGGACCGCGCCCGTCTGCCCGCCCTGCGCCTGCCAGAGCGCCGCGGCCTGCGCGCGCCGTCGGCGCTCGAGGACCGGGTCCGCGATGGGGATGGCCGCCATGAGCCCGCGCGTGTACTCGTGCTGCGGGTTCGCGAAGAGCGCGTCGCGCGCCCCGATCTCCACGATGCGGCCCTGCTGCATCACGGCGACCGTCGAGGACATGTACCGGATGACCGCGAGATCGTGGCTGATGAAGAGATAGGTGAGGCCGAGCTCGGTCTGCAACTCGCGGAGCAGGTTGAGCACCTGCGCCTGGATCGACACGTCGAGCGCCGACACCGATTCGTCGAGCACGAGGAACTCCGGCTCCAGCACGAGCGACCGTGCGATGGAGACGCGCTGGCACTGGCCGCCCGACATCGAGCGCGGCAGCCGGTGCGCGAACTCCTCGTCCAGGCGCACCCGGTGCATGGCCTCGCGCACCTTCTCGGCGCGGGAGGCGCGGGTGCCGATGCCGTGGGCGCGCAGCGGCGCCTCGATGATCTCCGCGACGGTCTGGCGCCGGTTCAGGGCCGAGAACGGATCCTGGAACACCATCTGCATGCGCTTGCGCAGCCGCCGCAGCTCCTCGCCGTGGAGGTCGTGCGGCCGCTGACCGTCGAAGACGACCGTCCCGCCGTCGATGCCGCCGAGCGCGAGCACGGCCTTCGACACGGTCGACTTGCCGGAGCCGGACTCGCCCACGAGCCCCACGGTCTCGCCGCGGCGGATCTGGAACGACACGTCGTCGACCGCGGTCACCCGGCGTCCGGAGCCGAGGGTGAACACCTTGGACACGCCCTGCACGTCGACCAGCACGTCGCCGGACTCGCGCGCCCGGTCGATCGCGCTGATCGATCCCGCCTCGGCGAGCGGTTCCGTCCCGCGTTCGAGCACCTCGGCGGCGGTGCGGATGGGCTGCTGCACGTCGACCGTGAGGTCGACGACCGCGCCGAGCAGCGCTTTCGTGTACGGGTGCTCGGGGGCCGCGTAGATGCGGTCGACGGGGCCCTCCTCGACCACGCGCCCGTGCCGCATCACGTGGATGCGCTCGCAGAACCCGGCGGCGACGCCGAGGTCGTGCGTGATCAGCACCACCGCGGTGCCGTGGTCCTCCGCGAGGCGGTCGAGCAGGTCAATGATCCGGGACTGCGTCGTCACGTCGAGGGCCGTGGTCGGCTCGTCCGCGATGAGCACGGCGGGCCGGGACGACATGGCCATCGCGATCATGACGCGCTGCCGCATCCCGCCGGAGAACTCGTGCGGGTACTGGCTGAGACGCTCTTCGGGCAGCGGCACCCCGACCTCGGTCAGCAGTTCGACGGCCCGGGCGCGGGCGGCCGCCGCCGAGACCCGGTCGTGCAGCCGGATCGCCTCGACGAGCTGGTGCCCGATCGTGCGGACCGGGTTCAGCGACGACATCGGGTCCTGATAGACCATCGCGATCTCGCCGCCGCGCACGCGCGTCATCTCGCGTGGGCGCAGCGTGAGTAGTTCGCGATCGCGTAGCCGGACGCTGCCGCCGAGGGCAGCCCCGTCGTTCAGCCGCATGATCGACAGCGCCGTGAGCGACTTGCCGGAGCCGGATTCGCCGACGAGGCCGATGCGCTCCCCGGGGCGCACCGCGAACGTGATGCCCTGGACGGGCATGACGTCGCCGTAGGAGACGGTGAGGTCCTGCACCTGCAGGACGGGCGTGACGTCGGTCATCGGCCCTTCCCCTTCCGATCGCCGCCGAACTGGTCGGCGAGCACGTTGAGCAGCCAGATGGTGACGAAGATGAACAGGGCGGGGAACAGCACGTACCCGATCGACTGGTACATCTTCTGGTAGCCCTGCTGCACGAGCGTGCCCCAGGTGGCCTCGGGCGGCGCGATGCCGAGTCCGACGAAGCTCATCGACGCCTCCAGGAGGATCGCGTTGGCGGCGTTGATGGCCGCCTGCACGACGATCGGTCCCTTGGCGTTCGGCAGCACCTCGGCGAAGAGCAGTCGGCGACGGGTGGATCCGAATGCCACCGCGGCGGTGAAGTAGTCCTCCTGCAGTTCGCTGAGCACTGACGACCGGACGAGCCGCGCGGTGGTCGGCGTGAGGAGCACCCCGATGATCACGGCGAGCTTGACGGGGTCGGCACCGAACGCGGAGATGAAGACGAGCGCGAAGAGGATCTGCGGGATCGCCATGACCGTGTCGGCGAGGCGCATGAGGATCTCGTCGATCCAGCCGCGGCCGAACGCCGCCGCCATGCCCCACGCGATGCCGAGGACCATGGCCACGAGGGTCGCGCCCCCGGCGATGAACACGGTGAGCTGGCCGCCGAAGAGGACGCGGCTGAAGAGGTCGCGACCCAGCTCGTCGGTCCCGAAGAGGTGCGCCGCCGAGGGACCGGCGAACCGGTCGGGCGACTGCGCCGCGGGGTCGTACGGGGCCAGGAGCGGGGCGAGCACGCAGGCCAGGACGATGATCGCCAGCAGCCCCAGCGGGATCCAGGAGGCGACGGCGACCCGTCGCCGCGGACGCGCCGAGCGCAGCGCGAGGGTGAGGGTGTCAGCCACGGCTGCTCCTTGCACGAAGACGCGGGTCGAGCACCCCGTAGAGGAGGTCGACGATGAGCGTGGTGAGGATGAACATCGCGGAGATCAGCAGCACGACCGACTGCAGCACCGCGTAGTCCCGCTTGAAGACGGCGTCGATCGCGAGCGACCCGAGGCCGGGGACGCCGAACACGTACTCCACGATCACCACTCCGCCGAGGGTGTAGCCGACGATCAGGCCGAGCATCGTGAGCCCGGGGATCAGGGCGTTGCGGAGTGCGTGGCCGAGCACGACGCCGCTCGCCGACTGCCCCTTGCCCTTCGCGGTGCGGATGTAGGGGGCGTCCAGCACCTCGACCATCGACGCGCGGAGGAACCGCATGAGCAGCGGCGCCGCCGCGAAGGCGAGGGTGAGACCCGGCAGGATCATGCGCACGAGGTTCTCGGCGGGGTCCTCCGCGAACGGCGTGTAGCCGCGGGCCGGCAGCACCTTGAGCTGCACGGCGAACACGACGATGAGCACGATGCCGATGAGGAACTGGGGAAGGGCCATGCCCGCGGTCGAGATCGCGGTGAGCACCCGGTCGACCACGCCGAGCGGGCGCAGCGAGGCGAACACGGCGGCCGGGGTGGCGATGAGCACGGCCAGGAGCACGCCGATGAGCGTGAGCTCCAGCGTCGCGGGCAGGCGCTGGGCGATGAGTTCCGTCACCGAGTACTGGTTGAAGTACGACTGACCGAAGTCGCCCGTGAAGACGCCGCCGATCCAGCGCAGGTACTGCTCGATGATCGGGGCGTCGAGGCCGGCCTCCTCCCGGAGCCGGGCGATGGTCTCGGCATCCACGCCCGGCGTCGAGCCGAGGCGGGTGATGACGGGGTCGCCCGGCAGCAGCCGGAGCACGACGAAGACGAGGAGCGAGGTGGCGATCAGCATCGCGATGCTGATCGCCACCCGCCGGAGGACGGAGAGGACCACGTCAGCCCTTCAGCTGCGCGCCCTCGAGGTGCAGCTGTCCGCCGCCCTCGACCCACACGCCGTCGACCGCCGTGCTGGTGGCGGTAACGACCGTCGACTGCAGGGGCACGATGAGCGGCACCTGCTCGTTGATGATGGTCTGCACGGTGCCCCACTTCTCGGCCCGCGCGGTCTCGTCCGGCTCGGCCACCGCATCGGCGAACGCCGTCTGGAAGTCGGGGTCCACCCAGTTGCACTCGCAGCGGCCCTCGAGATAGAAGTTCAGCGAGTAGGCCGGCTCGGGCGGCGTGGACTGGAAGTTCGGCACGATGTACCCGGGGTAGCTCTTGCCCGCGGGGTAGAACGCGTCGACCCAGGTGCCGATGTCGTTGTTGTCGATCTTCAGCGTGATGCCGATCTCCTTCAGGCTCGCCTGCAGGATCTCGCCGCTCGTGTTCCACTCGGGGTACTGCCCGGCCACACCCCACCAGGTGAGCGTGCTGCCCTCGGTCACCCCGGCCTCGGCGAACAGCTCCTTCGCCTTGTCGAGGTCGTAGGAGTAGTCGGTCAGCTCGCCGCCGAACCAGGGGTTGACCTCGCCGAGCGCGTTGTTCGTCGGCGAGACCGTGCCCTGGCCGTAGTACGCCGCGTCGAGGATCGCCTCGCGGTCGATCGCGTACGCGAGGGCCTGCCGGGCACGCACGTCGTCGAAGGGCGGCGAGGTCGTGTCGATCTCCCACGACGGCCACTGGCTGGGGTTCTCGGGCTTCACCAGGGCGATGTCGCCGCCCTCCAGCCCCGCCACGTCGCCCTGGGGCACCGACCACAGCACGTCGATGTCGCCCGAGCGGAGGCCGGTGACGGCGGCCGTGGACTCGGCGGCCTTCACGATCGTGATCTCGTCGAGCGCCGGTGCCTCGCCGAAGTACTCCGGGTTGGGGACGAGCGTGAGGCTGTCGTCGGGGGTGAAGGCATCCACCACGTAGGGACCCGTGCCGATGGGCTCCTTGTCGATCGTGTCGAGCGCGTCGACGTCGATCATCTTCACCCAGACGATGCCCGCGGGGAAGGTCGCGATGGGCTCGGACAGCGTCAGCACGACGGTCTTCTCGTCCGGCGCGGTGACGTCGGTGACCATGGAGATCTTGTTCTTCTCCTGCGTCGCCGTCTCCGGGTCGAGGTAGTAGTCAAACGCGGCCACCGCGTCCTCCGCGGTGAAGTCCTCGCCGTTCGAGAAGGTGACGCCGTCGCGGAGGGTGAACGTCCAGGTCTTCTGGTCGTCCGAGGCCTCCCAGCTCTCGGCGAGATCGCCGACGACCTCGCCGGATTCGTCGGTCTTGGTGAGGCCGTTCCACAGCAGCGGGAACAGCACCTCCTCCCACGCGAAGGTGCGGATGGCGGGGTTGAGCTGCGGGATGCCCTGCGCGGCGGCGACGGTGAGGGTGCCGCCGTCCTGCGCCTGGCCGTCGGGGGTGGATGAGGTGCTGCAGCCTGCGGTGATGAGCGCGGCGGTCAGCAGCACTGCTGCTCCGCCGAGCCGAACACGACGACGCGACATGGGTGCCTCCAAGGTCGGGTGGTGCTTCGGGTAAGGGTGTTGCGCTATAGCATGTAGCAAAAGCGGGTGGCCGTCTAGAGCGAATCGGACCGGCGGGGTCACGTTCTCGTCACGGCCGCCGGTCCGGTCCTCTCATCGGGTTCGCGAGGTCGACTCCGGGGCGAGCGCGGGCGCCGTGGTGAAGTCGCTGCGCCGGCTGAGCACGAAGGCGATCGTGGCTCCGAGCAGGGTGAGCCCGGAGATCAGGAGCAGGCCCCAGATGGCCGATCCCGTCGTCTCGCTGATCCAGCCGATGGCGTAGGGCCCCGCGAACCCGGCGAGGTTGCCCACCGAGTTGATGAAGGCGAGACCCGCCGCGGCCGCCGTCCCGGTGAGCACCATCGGCGGCAGACTCCAGAACAGCGGGGTCGTGGAGAACAGGGCCGACATCCCCACGCACAGCGCCACGAGGGCGAGCACCGGCGTGCCCTGCGCCGCCACCGCCGCGATGAGCGAGAGCGCGGTGATGGTGAGCGTGATACCGATCTGCAGCGGGATGTTGCCCTGCTTCCGGGCGGCACGCTCCCACGGCAGCATCACGAGGGCCGCGCACAGGTTCGGCAGCGCCACGAGCCACCCCGTGGTCGCGTTCGAGAAGTCGCCCATGCTCTTCACGATCGTCGGCAGCCACATCCCCAGGCCGTAGGCACCGAATACGACGCCGAAGAAGAGCACGATGAGAGTCCAGAGGCGGCCGTTGCGGAAGACCTCGCCCAGGCGGAGGCGCCCGTGCCGCTGCTCGGTCGCCTGCGTCTCCGCGGCGAGCGTGTCGGTGATCCAGCGCTGCTCGGCGGGGTTCAGCCACCGTGCGTCCTGCGGACGGTCGGGCAGCCAGAAGAACACGACGAAGGCGAGGAGCACCGCAGGGATCCCCTGCAGCAGGAAGACGAGCTGCCAGCCGTCCAGCCCCCACAGTCCGTGCAGCTCCAGCATCCAGCCGGACAGCGGTGCGGCGACCGCGTTGGCGATCGGGTTCGACAGCACGAACACGGCGAGCACCTGCGTGCGGTACTGCCGCGGGAACCAGAGGGTGAGGTAGAGCAGCACGCCGGGGAAGAACCCGGCCTCGGCGATGCCGAGGATGAAGCGGGCGATCGCGAACTGCGTCGCGTCCTGCACGAAGGCGGTGAGGGCGGCGACGATGCCCCACGAGATCATGATGCGGGCGATCCACTTGCGGGCGCCGAACTTCTCGAGGAGCAGGTTGCTCGGCACCTCGAACAGCAAGTAGCCAATGAAGAAGATGCCGGCCGCGAAGCCGAACGCCGCCTCGGTGATCTGCAGGGCCGCGGTCATCTCCAGCTTCGCGAAGCCCGCGTTGTTCCGGTCGATGTAGGCGACGAGGTAGAGCAGTCCGAGGAACGGCCCCAGCCTCCAGATCGCCTTCTTCATGGCGGCGGCTCCCACCGCGTCCTCCGCGGCGCGCGCCTGCGCGAGCGTCTCTCTGCCGGACATGACAACTCCTTCGTCATCGATTGCGAGTTTTGCTATAGCATCTAGCACCGCGCGGCTCCTGTCCAGTCCCCTGCTGATGCCATAGCATCGACCGAGCGAAGGAGCCCGCTCGACGAGTGCCGGGCCACGCGAGATCGAGAAGGGCCCCGGATGCGCAGCGTGTCGGATCAGAACATCGCCGAACAGGTCACCGACGAGCTGCGGGCGGCGATCCACTCGGGCGAGCTCGCGCCCGGCGAACGCCTCGTGGAGCGCAAACTCGCCGACCGTCTCGGCGTCAGCCACATCCCCGTGCGCGAGGCCCTCACGCGCCTGGCCGAGGAGCGCCTCATCACCCGGGAGCCCCGCCGCGGAGCCCGTGTCGCCCAGCTCAGCGCGCAGGACCTGGAGGAGATCTCCAGCCTGCGGATCGTGCTCGAGCAGTTCATGGCCATCCGGGTGCAGGAGCGGTGGAACGACGAGTCGGCGGCGCGGCTCGGAGCGATCATCCAGGCGATGGCCGACGCGGCCCCCGGAGACGTGGACGAGGTGCTGCGGCAGGACCGCCTCTTCCACGAGACGCTCGCCGCCCTCGCCGAGCACCGGTTCCTCGACGAGCTCAGCGCACAGCTCCGCGGTCGCATCGCCGGGTTCATCCACGCCGCCAACTCGGCCCTCGACCCTGCCGAGCAGGAGGAGCACGTGCGCAGCCACCAGCAGATCGTCGACGCCATCGCCACGGGTGACCCCGAGCAGGCGCGCGCCGTGATCGCCGAGCACGTCACCCGCGCCGTCCGCCGCATCACCCCCTCGGCGGAGTGAGCGACGACGTGGCGACGCGCACGATCGTCCTCACCGGCGCCTCGGACGGCATCGGCGCCGCCGCCGCCCGCCAACTCGCCTCCTCCCCGCACCGCCTGCTCCTCGTCGGACGCTCACCCGAGAAGATGCGCGCCGTGGCGGACGAAACCGGCGCCGAGTGGTTCACGGCCGACTTCGCGCGCCTCGACGACGTGCGCGCGCTCGCCGGGCAGCTCGCTGACGCCGTGGGCGACACGGGCATCGACGTGCTGGCCAACAACGCCGGCGGCATCTTCGGCGACCGCACCCCTACGGTCGACGGCCACGAGAAGACCATGCAGGTCAACCACCTCGCGCCGTTCCTGCTGACCAACCGCCTGCTGCCGCAGTTGCTCGCCGCCCGCGGCGCCGTCGTCCAGACGTCCAGCGTCGCCCATCGCCTGTTCGGCCACCTCGACGTCGACGACCTCGACAACACCCGCCGGTTCTCCCCGAATAAGGCCTACGGCGATGCCAAGCTCGCGAACGTCCTGATGGCGAAGAGCCTGCATGAGAAGTTCCATGCACAGGGCCTCAGCGCCGTGGCCTTCCACCCCGGCACCGTGGCGACGAACTTCGCCGCGGAATCGTCCAGCATCATGCGCCTCGTCTACCGCACGCCGTTGCGTCGTCTCGTGCTCATCGGCAGCGACCGCGGCGGGGAGACCCTGCGCTGGTTCCTGGAAGGCACCCCCGGCGAGACCTGGATCTCTGGCAGCTACTACGACGAGCGCGCCCTCACCACCCGCGTGAACCCGCAGGTGAACGACCCCGCTCTCGCCGAGGCCCTCTGGCAGCGCAGCGCCGAACTCGTCGGCCTCACCGGGGCCTGAGCAGACGCCGTCTACGCTGGGGCGATGGCGCGCCTCGACTGGACTCAGCTCCCTCCTGCTCTCCGAGCCCGGGTCGAGGAGTTCGCCGGGTCCCCGGTGGCACGGGCCCAGTCGCAGGACGGCGGATTCTCCGCGGGACTGGCCTCACGGCTCACCTTCGCCGACGGACGGCGGCTGTTCGTCAAGGCGGTGCAGGAGTCCGCGGACGGCACGTACGCGCTCTACGTCCGGGAGGCCGAGGTGCTCGGCGCGATCCCCCGCTCCCTGCCCGCCGCGCACCTCGTCGACGCCTTCACCGCGGACGGGTGGGCGGTGCTCCTGATCGAAGACGTGGAGGGTCGTCATCCCGAGCGCTCGGCCGCCTCCCCTGACACCGCGCACGTCCTGGACGCGATCGCCGCCCTGTCCCGTGCCTCGACCCCGGACACCGTTCCCCGTCTCTCGGATGAGTTGCAGGACGACTCCGGCTCCTGGCGACGACTGGAGGAGGCCGGGTTGCTGCAGACGACCACGCCGTGGTGCGCGCAGAACGTCGACCTCCTCCGCACGGCGGCGGAACGGGTGGGCACCGCCGTCGCGGGCGATCGGCTCCTGCACGCCGACCTCAGAGCCGACAACATCCTCATCGAGGCCTCCGGCCGCGCACGACTGCTCGACTGGCCGTGGGCGGCCCGCGGTGCGGGGTGGGAGGACGCCCTCCTTTACCTGCTCGACCTCCGGGTCGAGGACGCCGCGGCCGACGTCCGCCCGCTGCTCGACCATCCCGTCTTCGCCGGGTCCGACACGGCGGACCACATCGCGCTCCTGTCCGCCGCGGGAGGCGCTTGGTTCGAGAAGTGCCGTCTCCCTGCGCCGGCCGGGATGACGACGCTCCGCGACTTCCAGCGCCGCGAGGCCATCGCCGCCACCGACTGGATCGCCGAGCTCGTCCGCTGACCCGCGGAGCCTCGCCGGGCACGACTACTCCTCCTGGTCGCCCGGCTCCCCCGCGTGCACGCGTTCCCCCTGCCGGCCGAACAGGCTGAGCACTTCGGCGGGCTTCCCGTCCGCGCTCCCGAACCAGTGCGGCACGTGCGTGTCGAACTCGGCGACCTCCCCGGCCGCCATGCGAAGGTCGCGCGTGCCGAGGATCAACCGCATGGTGCCGCTGAGCACGTAGAGCCATTCGCGGCCCTCGTGCGCCCGAGGTCGCGGAGTCACCTGGCTCCCCGGGATGAGGATCTTCCAGGCCTGGACCGGCCCGGCGTGCGGGGTCAGCGGCACGACGATCCGGCCGTGGCGGCGGCGTGGCTTCAACCGCACGCGCGGATCGCCGACGTCGGGCGCCCCGACGAGGTCGTCCAACGGCACCCGGTGGGCGCGGGCGAGCGGGAGGAGGAGTTCGAGGCTCGGTCGGCGTTGCCCCGTCTCCAACCGCGAGAGCGTGCTCGTGGAGATCCCCGTCGCGGCGGCGACCTCGGTCAGTGTCATCCCGCGCTGCTTCCGCAGCCACCGCAACCGCGGGCCCACGCCATCGAGCGTCGCGTCGATCTCGTCATCGTGCACGTCGACAGTCTGGTGGGACTTCCCGGAAACGGCAAAGAAGTTTGCCGCTCCGGCACCTCCGGCGCGAGCCTCGTCGCATGAAGAGAATCGATGTGCTCATCGTCGGCGGCGGTGCCGCCGGCCTCAGCGCCGCCCTGGTCCTGCTCCGCGCCCGACGGACGGTCGCGATCGTCGACGCCGGGGAACCCCGCAACGCCCCCGCGGCGCACCTGCACGGCTTCCTCTCCCGCGACGGCGCCGCGCCCGCCGCGCTGCTCGCAAGCGGCCGCGAAGAGGTCGCAGGATACGGAGGCACGATCATCGAAGGACGCGTCGCGGAGCTCTCGCCGGGCTTCCTGGCCACCCTCGACGGGCGCCGGCTGGAGGCCCGGAGGGTGCTGATCAGCACGGGCCTTCGCGACGAGATCCCCGACATCCCGCATCTGCGCGAACGCTGGGGGCGCGACGTGCTGCACTGCCCGTACTGCCACGGCTACGAGGTGCGTGATCGCGCCCTCGGGGTGATCGGCGGCACGGCCGCATCGGTCGCGCACGCCCTCCTCATCGCCCAGTGGTCCGACGACGTCGTCTACTTCCCCCACACCCGCTCGCTCACGGCGGACGAGCAGGAGCGTCTCGACGCGCGCGGCGTCCGCGTGCATTCGGGGGAGGTCGCCCGGGCCGTCGTCAGCGCGGACCGCCTCCAGGGCGTCGAGCTGAGCGACGGCACCCGCGTCGAGCGTACCGCGGTGTTCGTCCGCCCCGAGATGCGCGGCCACGACGCCCTCCTCCGCGCCCTCGGCTGCGAGACCGACGAGAACGGGTGGGTCCGCCACGATTCCGGCGGACGCACGAGCGTGCCAGGGGTCTTTGTCGCCGGGAACGTCGCCGACCCGCGCGCACAGCTCATTACCGCCGCTGGACAGGGCTCGGCCGCTGCGATCGCCCTCAACGCCGACCTCACCGACGACGACCTCGCCGCCCAGCTCGCGATCCACCGCGGCGCCTGAACCCCCGAGAGAGAAGGAACACCATCATGTCCGCCGCACCGCACCCCACCCCCGCACCGCCCACGCAGCACCAGCTCGCCCTGATGATCTGGATCGCCGTCTTCCCGACCCTCACCGTCCTGAACCTGCTCCTCGGTGACGTGTTGTCGGCACTCCCGGTCGTGGTGCGCACCCTGGTGCTCGTCACCATCGCCGTCCCGCTCGTGATCTATCTCGAGATGCCGCTGCTACACCGGCTGCGCCGCCGGATCCTCCGTCGTCTGACGTCTCGCCGGACCCAGTAGGGGGATGCCGCGGCGACGGCACCGGCACTCGCCGGGCACAACTCAGGAGATCCTCGGCGACACGCCCGAGGCGGGGCCGAGGTGGCGGCGCGGAGCGCCGAATCTCCGGAGTTGTGCCCGGCGGGATCAGCCGACGACGAGGTTGGCGGTGTCGACGACCCGGTCGCCCTCAGCGGGGAACGCCGAGCGGGTGACACCGGCCTCGACGTTGCCGGTGTGCAGCAGCGACGACCCCGCACCGAACGCGTCGTCGCGGAGGTCCAGCGCGCCGCCCTCGAACCGGTTGCCGACCGCGCGATAGTGCGTGGCCCCGCTCGTGACCGCGACATGCGTGGTCGACCCCTCCGCCCGGAACGTGCTGTCGGAGAGTGTCAGATGAAGTTCGCCGGCGCCCGACCGCGACACCGTCGTCCCACCCTTCGCGGACACCTCGGATCCGGCGATCTCGATCACCTGACGGTCCTTCGATGCGGCCGCGATACGCGCGTTGCGGAGCGTGGACCCTTCGATGCGCAGCTTTCCCGTCGCGGACGCGATGGGCGCCGCGTCGTCGGCCGCGGTGAGCGTCGAGCCGCGGAAGGCCACGGCCGCGGGGCCGTTGATCTTCATGCCGCCGACCCGGTCGAGCACGGTGTCGACGAACGTCACCGGGGTCTTCACCGTCGCGTTCGTGAGCTCACCGGGGGCGACGAACGTGAAGTGGGAGTCGGCGATCACCGTCGGCCGGGCGGAGTTGTCGGAGGCCTGGGTGATGATGAGCGTGTCCGAGGCGGTGCAGCCGCGCAGCTGCGCACCGTCCGCGTTGATCCACAGCATCCCCGAGCCGGACAGCGAGGGCTTGCCGATCACCTGCACGTCCTCCAGTGTCAGGTCGGTGATGCGCACGCGCGCGACGAACCACGAGCACACGTGCTTGCGGACGGTGATGCGCTTCGCGGCCGACCCCCACGCGGCGCCGGAGTTCGCGAACGTCATGAGTCCGGAGTTGCCCGTGTAGGTGAGGTCGTGCTCGTACTGGCCGTGCGTGACGAAGGGACCCTGGTCATCGCCGTCGCCGTGGCAGTTCTCCACGAGGCAGTAGGCGCTCGCGGTGAAGTCGTTGAGGTGGCGGGCGTTGGCCGTGTGGCAGTTGGCGACGTACCCGTACAGGCAGTAGATCTGCTGCGTCAGGTACCCCGCGCCGCCCCACGTGACGGAGGTCGGGTTCTTCAGGGTGCAGCTCTCCGTGGTGAAGTACGTGTTCCACCGACGCTGGATCAGCGGCCAGAACGTCGCCGTCCCGTCGATGTGGTCGACGTCGCAGCGCACCGCGTACTCGAACGCCAGCGGGTGCGACCCGGTGTACTCGTCCGTCCCCTTGCCGAGGAACTTGAGGTTGGACACCGTCACGTCCTGCACCGGCTTCACGTGCCGCCACGTCATCGTGCGGTCCTTGCCGAGCGGCCAGCCGTTCTTGTAGTTCACGCGGATGTGCCGGCCGTCGACGATCTGGGTCACCTGCACCAGCCGCTGCAGCTCGCGCTCCCAGCGGCCCGACAGCGCGTTGACCTCGGCGGCGTACCACTCCCCGACCGCGAAGAACGACGAGTCGGCGACGGGGAAGATGTCGGCGAGGTCGGGCACGTCCTCGCCGAGTTTCGCCTCCTGCACCGCGTCGGTCACCTCGCCGCGGAAGAACATGACGGCCGCGAAGGGGTCGTCCTTCCCGGCGTTCTCGATGCCCTCGGTCGTCATGAGGTGGTGCCCGAAGTCGAAGGCGATGTTCGACCGGGAGAACTTGTGCCGGCGGACGAAGTTGAGGTCGGTGTGCGCCTCCACGCGCCGCACCCGAGCGTCGCCCACCATCGCGTCGAGCGCGTCGTCAGCGGGGACGGAGGCGTCCATGATGCCGAACTTCCGGAAGTCGACGGTGCCGTCGTGCACGAGCACCCAGGCGCCGCCCTTGGGCCCGGCGAGCACCGTGCCGCCGTTGGCCGCGGGGGCGTCCTTCTTCACGAACCGGTAGAGCCCGTCGCCGCCGTCGCCGGGGGCGGCGTAGCCGCTCGTGCGCACGAGGTCGCCGTCCTTTCCCTTGCGCGTCGCGAGGGCGGTGGCGACGCCGCCGTGCGCGACGTTCTTCGAGCCCGACGCATCCTGCGGCACGGCGGGTCCTGCGGCCTGGGCGGCGGCGGGGGCGCCGATCGCCGCGACCCCGCCCAGGGCGGCGGCGCCGAATCCGGCGAGCAGCATCCGTCGACTGCGCATCGCCGCAGTCTCGGTGGTGGTGTCCAGCTGGGTCATGCTCATCCTCCTTGCGGCGTCCTCGCCGCGGTCAGGCGTCCGGCCCTCGGCCGGATCGCGGTCACCGATCAGTCCCCGATCCCCAGCGCTCTCCGAGCGGATGCTCAGAAGTAGTCGCCCGCCGTGAAGTGGCGGATGCCGTCCACCCGGGCCTCGCGTCGCAGCGGACGGATCATCCCGGTGCGGTCGTCCTGGCGCACGGCCGCGGGAGCGAAAGCCCGGATGGCGGCCTCCTCCGCGGCGAGCGCGGGCACCGCCAGGTCACAGGTGCGGACGCCCGCTGCGGCCCAGTCGGCGGCCACGGCTTCGAGCAGGGTGCGGCGCACGGCATCCGGGTCGGGCGCGGTGGGGTCGGCGGCGCTCTCGTGCAGCAGGCCGAGCCCGCCGCGCACCTCGGCGATCGCGTAGCCGACCGTGGCCCCGGCCTCCTCCCGCCGGTAGAGCGTCGCGCCGCGCAGACGGATCTCCGCCATCGTCCAGTCGCGGTCGCTGCGCACGGGCGCGAGCACGACCTCGCCAGCACGCGAGCGTTCGTAGGCGTCGCGCAGCGGACCCAGGGTGCCCAGGCCGACGGTCTCGCGTCCGATCGCCGCGGACTCCGCGTCAGCACCCGGCGCTGTCCACGGTCCGGCGAGAGTGCGGGGCATCGGGAAGGTCTCGAACCCGCTGGAGCGGTACACGTCCGGTGTGCCGGTGAACAGCAGCGCCCAGTCGGCGTCGCCGGCGGCGTCGAGGGTGGCGGCCACGAGCCGGCGAGCGAGACCGCGACCGCGGGCCCGCTCGGCGACCGCGACGCTGCCGATCGCGTGCACCTGCGCCACGCCGCCGTCCGCTTCCCGCAGGCGCTTCGGCAGCCCGTAGATCGACCCGCACACGCCCTCGTCGTCGGCGGCGACGATCGTGTGATCCAGCCGCTCGTCGTCCACCAGCCACTGGTCGGGCGCGAGGGGCGGCGTGAACGCGGCCGCCCACAGCGTCGCGAGGGCGGATTGGTCCTCCGCGCGTGCCGGTCGGACGTCCACGGTGCTCATGCCATCGAGGAGAGCTGGGCGCGGTCGACGGCGTGCCCGAGGGGCTGCCCCGCGGCGAAGGCGTCGAGCTCGTCGGCGACGATCCGCCCCTGGCGCAGCCGCCCCTCCCGGGTGCCGGCTGCCCGGTGCGGGGTGAGCAGCACGCGCGGTGCCGAGCGGAAGGGGCTGTCCGCGGGCAGGGGCTCCTCGTCGAACACGTCGATCGCGGCGCTCAACCGGCCGCGCTGGAGCTCGGCGAGTAGGGCGGCCTCGTCGACGAGCCATGAGCGCGCCGTGTTCACCAGGCCCGCGCCGTCCGGCATCAGGGCGAGTTCGCGCGCGCCGATCAGGTGATGCGTCTCCGGCAGCGTCGGGGCGTGCACCGCGACGATCCGCGCGCGACGGAGCGCCTCGTCGAGCGGGACGAGCTCCGCGCCGAGGGACGCCGCCTCCGCCGCCTCCAGGGTCGGATCGACGAGCAGCGGCTCGGCGCCCAGGGCACGGAGCAGCGCGAGGTAGGCCCGGCCGGTGCGGGAGGCCCCGATGACCGCGACGGGGGCGCCGAGGATCTCGTGCTGCACCCCGACGGCCTCCGCGTCCCACCAGCCGCTTCCGGTGCGCAGCGCGTCGTGCATCTCGGGCACCCGGTGCAGCAGCGCGAGCGTGAAGGTCAGCGACACCTCCGCCACCGACCGGGCCATCCCCGCTCCGGCCTGCGTCACCCGCACGCCGCGGTCGAACAGCTCGTCGGTCGCGAACGGCTTGATCGTGGCCCCGGTGTGCGCGATGAGCTCGAGCTTCGGGAGCGTGGCGAGCACCGCGTGGTCGAAAGGACCCACACCCCAGCTCGTCACCACGACGCGGGCCTCGTCGCACACCGCATCCGCGAGCCGGTCCACGCGGGCGAACGTGCCGCCGAGCCGCGCCGCGACGGCCTCCAGGCGCGCCGCATCGGCCGGGGTGAAGAACTCCGCGAAGAGCTCCGCGGAGACGACCGCGACCACGGTCGGAGCGCTCGCCCCCGCGGTCATCGCAGCCAGGCCTCGAGGTTCTCGGCGATGAAGGCGTCGTCGTTCAGCTCCGGGTACGCCTGCCGGACGCGCGCGATCTCCTCGGCCTGGCCCGGCGACAGGCCCTCGTCGGGATCCAGGCACCAGATCCCCTCGAGGAGTCCCTGCTGGCGCAGCATCTCGTGCACGCCCGCGATGACGCCACGGAAGTCGTTGCCCGGATCGAACACGGCCTGGTTCACGTCCACCATGTCGGATGCCCGGCGCCCCACCTCGCGGTAGGCCTCCGCGTCTCCGGCGAGGGCCCGGTGCGCCCGCTCGAGCAGGGTGACCGCGGCCTGCGTGCCCACGGCCCACTGGCCGAGCAGCCCGCCGACGAAGCGGAGGGTGCGCCGTCCGGACGGGGAGTCCACGTGGAACTCGGAGAGCAGGTCGGCGACGATCGCGTCGTCGTTGCCCGTGTACAGCGCGATCTCGTCGGCGCGGCCCGAGGCGGCGACGCCCCGCACGAGCTCCAGCGTGCGGTAGCGGTCGAACGGCGCGGCCTTCACGGCGACGACCGACGGGATCGCGGCGAACTCCCGCCAGAACTCGCGGTCGAGCACGGGACCGCCGATCGCGGTCTGCAGGTAGAAGCCGACCAGCGGCAGCACCTCACCGACGGCGCGGGCACGGTCGAGCAGGGCACGCTCGTCCGCACCCGCGACGCGGGGACTCACCAGCACGGCGTCGTAGCCGAGGGAGCGGGCGAGCTCCGCCTCGGCGACCGCCTGGGCCGTGTCGCCCGCCACTCCGGCGATGCGCACGAGGGTCGCGTCGTCGCGGGCGTCCATCTCCTCCGCGGCCAGCGCGAGCACCGGCTCGAAGAGCGCGTGCTCCGGGTCGCGGATCTCGAACTGGGTCGTGTGCACGCCGACGGCGAGGCCTCCGGCCCCGGCGTCGAGGTAGTAGCGGGACAGCGCCCGCTGCCGCCGTTCGTCGAGCGTGCGCGCGGCGGTGAGGGCGAGCGGATGGGCCGGGATGACGGCGCCACGGGCGAGGGTCGCGGCGGCTTCGGGGCGCAGCGACGGCACGGTGGCCGTCCGTGCGGCGGAGTCGGTCATCAGAACTTCCCGTCCCGCACGGCCCACTTGGTGGGCTTGGCGATCATCGGCAGTCCGTCGCTGATCCAGTCGGCCTGCATGCGGATGAGCTCCTCGGCCGAGACCGACGGGTAGCCGAACAGGGCCATGCAGCGCCGGGCGTCGCTGAGCAGCGCGGTCGGCTGGGGCTCGTCGACGATCTCGATCTCCTTCTCGAACAGCGCACCGAAACGGTGGGCGATCGACGAGACGCTGAGCAGCTCCGGCCCGGTGAGGTTGATGACGAAGGGGTCGGTCGAGGCATGCACCAGGCTCCGCAGCACGACCTCGTTCGCGTAGCCCTGCCAGATCACGTTGACGTTGGCGGTGGCGACGGACACCGGCTCCCCGGCGTGCACGGCGCTGCCGATGTCGGCGAGCACCCCGTAGCGGAGGTCGACGGCGTAGTTCAGGCGGATGATCGCGACCTTCGTGCCGCGCTCCTGCGCCCCGAACTCGAACACGCGCTCCCGGCCGAGGCAGGACTGCGCGTACTCGCCGATCGGCGCGGGCGCGGTCTCCTCGGCGGCGCCCCCGGACGAGGCGGGGACGAACGGGTAGACGTTCCCGGTGGAGAGCACCGAGATCGCGCTGTCCCGGTAGCGTCGGGCGATGCGGTCGGGAAGAGCCGCGTTGACCTCCCAGGCCCAGGAGGCGTTGGTCGCGGCACCGAACTTCGCGCCCACCATGAACGCCACGTTCGGCGCGTCGGGGAGGCCGGAGAGGTCGTCGTTCTCGATGAGGTCGAAGGGCACGACGCGCACACCCGCCGCCTCCAGGCGCTCGCGGATGGCGGCGTCGCCGAAGCGGGACACCGCGTACACGGCGTCGCCGGTGCGACCCGCGGCGTCCAGACCGCGTCGGGCGAGCATCGCCAGGGTCGGTCCCATCTTGCCGCCGGCGCCGAGGATCACGAGGTCTCCGGAGCCCTGGGCGAGGTCGGCCACGAGCCCGTCGCTCGGGGTGGCCAGCGCCTCCTCGAGCTCGGCCTCGGAGGCGAATGCGTACTGCGTCATTGTCGTGCGGTTCCCTTCTTCTCAGCCCTTGATCCCGGTGCCGGTGACGCCCTCCTGCACGTACCGCTGAGCGATGAGGTACGCGAGGAAGATCGGCAGCAACGCCACGACGGAGCCGGCGAGCATGGTGCTGAGCGGCACATCCTGCTGCTGCAGCGACGAGATGCCCACGGTGAGGGTGAACATCGAGTTGGACTTGGCGATGATGAGCGGCCAGAGGAAGTCGTTCCAGTGCCACAGGAAGACGAAGATCCCGAGCGTCGCGAGGATCGGCTTGCACAGCGGCAGCACGATCCGCAGGAAGATGCGGAACTCGCCGGCACCGTCGATGCGGGCGGCCTCGAAGAGCTCATCGGGAAGACCCTGGATGAACTGGCGCATGAGGAAGACGGCCTGCGCGTTCGCGAGCGTGGGCAGGATGAGGCCCCAATAGGTGTCGATGCCGCCGAGGTTCGCCATCAGGATGAACGTCGGGATCAGCGTCACGTGGAACGGCACCATGACCATCGCCAGGAACGACCAGAACATGACCTCCTTGCCGCGGAAGCGCTTCTTGGCGAAGGCGTACCCGGCGAGCGCGGAGAGGAACAGCACGGCCACGACCGACACGAGCGAGTAGACGAGCGTGTTGAACAGCCAGACGATGATGTTCTGCCCGCCGAGCACCTGCTCGTACGCATCGAAGGAGATGTCGTTCCAGGGGAGCAGCGAGCCGGGGAGCTCGACGAGCATGCCCGGCTTCAGGCTCAGCACGACCATCGCGTAGAAGGGGAAGAAGCTGAGGATGCCGGCGAGGCTCAGCCAGATCCAGCGGACGGCGATGCCCCAGCCGGTCGGCTCGAGCGCGCGGAACGAGCGGCGCTTCCGCGCGGTGGGACGGGTCGCGGGCGGCGTCGTCTGCGTCGGCGGCTGCAGGAGGGCGGTCATTTCTGCTTTCCGATCACGAGGCGCTGGATGAGGGCGACCACGAGGGTCATGACGAACAGGGCGACGCCGACGGCGGCCGCGTAGCCGTAGTCGAAGTAGCGGAAGCCCTGGTCGTACAGCATGTAGACGAGCGAGTAGCTGGCGTTCGCCGGCCCGCCCTGGGTCATCACGTAGATGACGTCGAAGACCTGGAAGGCGGCCGTCGTCTCGATCACCGCGAGGAAGAAGAACGTGGGGCGCAGGTGCGGCAGGATGATCCACCGGAAGCGCTGCCAGGCGTTCGCGCCGTCGACGAGCGCCGCTTCCTCCAGCTCACGCGGCACGTCCTGCAGCGCGGCGATGAGGATCATCATCCCGTAGCCGAACCGCGACCAGACGCCGACGACGACGATCGCGGGGATGACGAGCACGGTGCTCCCGAGCCAGGAGCCGCCGAGTCCGAGCGGCTCCATCAGCGCCGACCAGGGGCCGTTCGCCGAGAAGATCCACACGAAGATCGAGCCGGCCAGCACGAGGGAGGTGATGACGGGGAGGAAGAAGATGGAGCGGAAGAACCGGGCCCCGCGGAAGGCCCGCCGCACGCCGAGGGCCATGATCGTCGACAGCACCAGCGCGATCGGCACGGCGAAGACCGTGTAGATGAGCGTGGTCCCCAACGCCCGCCAGAACAGCGGATCGGCGACGAGGCGCTGGAAGTGGTCGAGGCCGCGCCAGGCGATCTCGCCGGAGATGTCGTAGTCGAAGAAGCTCAGCGCCACACCCGCGATGCTCGGGCCGAAGCGGAAGGCGATGAACAGCAGGAAGGCGGGGAGCACGAACAGGAACGCGACGCGCGCTTCCCGTCGGGCGAGCACCCGGGCGACGCGCCCTGCGGGCTTCGGCGCCGTGGTGGCCGTCGTCATTGTCGATTCCTCACGTGGGGGGCGGGAAGGGGGCGTGCGGCGGGTACCCGCACGCCCCCGGGTGTCACTTCTGCAGCAGCGGGGCTGCGGCGGCCGCGGCGTCCTTGAGGGCGTCGGCCGGGGATTTCTGGCCGAGCAGGGCGGCCTGGATCTCCGGGGAGAGCACACCCATGAGCGCGCGGGAGCTGGCGTCGAGCTCGCCCACCGTGGTGTCGGGCACGTACTTCTCGACCTCGCCGAGGAGCGGGTCGTCGGCGTAGAGCGGCTCGGTCGTGCTGAGCGCCGAGAAGAAGCCGGCGGCCTTCAGGTACGGCTCGACGACGTCGGCGCCCGTCGCGAACTCGGCGAACGCGGCGGCGGCCTCGGGGGCCTTCGAGCCCTTGAGCACGGAGAGCGAGCCGACGGTGCCGTAGGCCACGGACTCCTTCTCGGTCAGCGGCGCGAGCACCTTGACGTTCTCCTCGCCCCAGAACGGCGCGACCTCGGTCACGGCGTTGTTCCAGGTGCAGGCCACCTTGCCCTGGGCGATGGCGGTCTGCTCGAGCGGGACGTTGGTCGTGAGGGCCTCCGGGTCGAGCGCACCCTCCTCGGCCAGGTCGCTGAGGAACGTGAGGGCCTTCTCGCCGGCCTTGCTGTCGAAGCCGACCTCGCCGTCCTCGGTGTAGACCTCGCCGCCCGCCTGCCACAGCAGCGGGTAGTAGGTGAGGTTGAGGGTGTTCTCGGCGGAGGCCGGGTAGTTCAGGGCGTACATGCCCTTGTCGACGAAGGCGGGAGCCATCTCGACGATGTCGTCCCAGGTCTCCGGGTACTCGGTCACGCCGGCCGCCTCGAAGGCGGCGGCGTTGCAGATGAGCGGCTGCGCGCTGGTGAGGATCGGGGCGCCGAGGAGGTCGCCGCCGAGCGTGACCGACTCCTTGACGTTGGGGAGCAGGTCGCCCTGGCGCTCCTCGCTGAGCAGGTCGTTGAGCGGGGCGATCGACTTCTGGTACGCCGCGAGCTGGTCGGGGATGAGGTAGACGACGTCGGGGCCCTTGCCGGCGGCGATCGCCGTCTGCAGAGCCTCGTCACGGTTCGCCCACGGGAAGATCTCGTACTTCACGTTGACGTTCTCGTTCTCCTTCTCGAACGCCTCGATGGTCGAGTCCCAGAAGTCCTTGTGCACCGCCTCGTCGGCGATGACCGGGTAGAGCCAGACCGTGATGTCCTGCTCGCCCTCTGCGGTGTTGCCTCCGCCGGCCGAACATCCGGCCAACAGGGTGGCGGCCGCGACTCCCGCGACGACGCCGGTGATCTTGCTGACGCGCATGGTGCTCCTTTGCGTAAACCGTGCTGAGTACGGTTCATTATGACATTGGCTTTGGATAATTCGTCAAGCACAAGTTCTCAGAGGCATGTTTCCACCGTGTTTCCCGGCCGTGAACACCAATCCTCGATCTGAGAATCGGGTGTGCTAATTTGATCGCACCAACGGCGGAGACGAAGGAGGGACCCGATGGGCGCGACCAGTCCGCTCTCGATCGTGGCGCGGTCCGCACTCCGGCTGCGCGACGCCGGACCGGCGACCGTCAGCGACCTCTCGCGGTCGCTCGAGGTCTCCCGCACCTCCGTCGAGAACGCCGTGGCGGTGCTCTCCGACTCCGGCCTGCTCGTCGACGCCCCCGCGCAGATCGGCGGAGGCGCCGGTCGGCCCGCCCGCCGCTACTCGTTCCACGCCGCCGCCGGCGTGGTGGTGGGCGTGGACATCGGCGTCGCCAGTGTGCGCGTCGTCGTCGCCGACCTCGCCGGCGTGGTCATCGCCCAGCGCACCTTCCTCGGAGTCGCGGATCATGCCGACGGCCCGGCCAAGCTCGCCGCCGTGATCGATGACGTCCGCCGCACGCTCGCCCGGATCCCGCTGCCACGGACCGGTCTGCGGGCGATCGGCGTCTCGCTCCCCGGCATCGTCGACGACGACGGGCGCGTCACCACCTCGGTCGTGATCCCGGAGTGGTCCGGCATCGACATCGGCTCGCAGCTGCGCCAGGCGTTCGGCTGCCCCGTGGCCGTCGACAACGGCGTGCGGCTCGCCGCCGTCGCCGAGCACCACCTCGGCGTCGCGCAGCTCGTCGACGACGTCATCTACCTGTCGGTCGGCAACCGCATCGCCATGGGCCTGATCCTCGGGGGCCGGCCGCGCCGCGGCATCCACAACGCCGCCGGCGACATCGGCCGTCTCGCGTTCCGCGGCCTCAACACCGAGACCGGGCAGATCTCGTGGCGCACCGCTCCGACCGCCGCCGAGGTGTTCGCCCGGGCGCGCAGCGGAGAGCAGGCCGCCCGCGAGGAGCTCGACGGCTTCATCGACGAGCTCGCCCACGGGATCGCGACCCTCATCATGACGGTCGATCCCGCGATGGTCGTGATCGGCGGCGGGCTCTCGGCCGCGCACGAACAGCTGCTCGATCCCCTGCGCGCCGCCCTCCCCGGGCACCTCGGACTGCCGTTCCAGGTGCCGCTCGCGGAGGCACGGCTGGGCGCGGAGGCCGCCGCCCACGGCGCCGTCGTGCACGCGTTCCAACGGCACCCCGGCGACATCTACGGCATCGAAGACATGCCGGCCCCGCCCATCACCCCCTTGCCGCACGACCCCGCGGCCGGCGACGACACCGAGGAGAAGCAGTGAGCACGTTGAAGGTCGGACTCATCGGCGCGGGCGGCATCTCCCGTGTGCACGCCGACGCCTGGCGGGCGCTCGGGGTGCAGGGCTTCGTCACCTCGAAGGAGGGCGCGGAGGAGATCGCCGCCGAGTACGGGTTCGAGGTCGTGCCCGACGTCGATGCGCTCCTCGCGAAGGTCGACCTCGTCGACATCGTCACCCCCAGCAGCACCCACGCCGACTTCGCCCTGCGCGCCATCGCCCGCGGGCTCGACGTGATCTGCGAGAAGCCGCTCGCCGCGACCGCGGAGGCCGCCGCCGAGGTGACCGCCGCCGCCGCGGCCGCGGGTGTGCGGCTGTTCCCCGCGCACGTCGTCCGCTACATGGGGGAGTACGCCCGGATCAAGGCCGGCATCGACGCCGGCCAGATCGGCACCCCCGCCGTGCAGCGCTTCCGCCGCCTCGGCTCGGCCCCCCAGGCGCCCTGGTTCTTCTCGGAGCGCGCGGGCGGCGGCGTCATCCGCGACCTCATGATCCACGACATCGACCAGGCGCTGTGGTTCGCCGGTCCGGTCGACAGCGTCTCCGCCGTGCAGAACCCGCCCACGGTCGACGACCGCGTGCCGGCCCCGGTCACGGCGCATGTCGTGCTCACCCACCGCAGCGGGGTCATCAGCCACGTGCACGCGAGCTGGGTGCAGCCCGGCATGCCGTTCCGCACGAGCGTCGAGGTCGCGGGTTCGGAGGGACGGCTGCGCTACGACAGCGCCGAAGACCACACGCTGCGCACCGACGCCGTGCTCGTCGAGGGCGCGAGCGACTACCTGCCGCCGATGTCGCCGGAGGAGAGCCCGTACTACGCGGAGATCGCCGACTTCGTCGGCGCGATCGCCGAAGGGCGCGACGCCCGGGTGTCTCCGGAGGACGGGATCCAGGCGGTGGCGGTCGCCGAGGCCGCCTACGCCTCGATCGCGTCCGGAGCCCCGGTCGCGCTCCCCGCATCATCCGCCGCCGTCGCCGAGGAGGCCACCCGATGACCGCTCCCCGCCCGCTGCGGATCGCCGTGCTGTCGTTCGCGCACACGCACGCCCTCAGCTACGTGCACGCGCTGCAGCAGATGCCCGACGTCGAACTGATCGCCGCCGATCCCGACGGCGCCTCCGCCCCCGATGACGCCCCGCGCGGCGCCGCCCTCGCCGCGGAGCTCGGCGTCGCATACGTCGACACCTACGAGGACGCCTTCGCCTGGGGGCCGGACGCGGTGGTCATCGCCGCCGAGAACTCCCGCCACCGGGTGCTCGTCGAGCAGGCCGCCGCCGCGGGCGTGCACGTGCTGTGCGAGAAGCCGCTGGCGACGACCGTCGAGGACGCGATCGCGATGCGCGACGCCTGCGACCGTACGGGCGTGCTGCTCATGGTGGCGTACCCGGTGCGTTTCTCCCCCGCGGTGCGCGAGGCGATCGCCGAGCTGCGCAGCGGACGTCTCGGGGCGATCCTCGGCGTCACCGGCATCAACAACGGCAAGCTCCCGCAGGACCGGGCGTGGTTCACCGACCCCGCGCTGGCCGGCGGCGGTGCCCTGGTCGACCACGTCGTGCACTGCGCCGACCTCCTCGACGAACTCCTCGGGGAGCGGGCGCAGTCCGTCCGCGCCGTGTCGAACAGCATCCTGCACGGCGACCGCGACCTCGCCGTCGAGACCGGCGGCCTCGTCACGATCCAGTATCCGAGCGGCGTGATCGCCACGATCGACTGCTCCTGGAGCTGGCCGATGAGCTCGCCGACCTGGGGCGGCCTGACCCTCGAGGTCGTGGCCGAGCGCGGGACCGTGACCGTGAGCCCCTTCGCGAAGGGCGTGGCCGGGCACGATGCCCACGGCGAGACCTGGGCCCCGGTCGGCGCCGACCTCGATGCGCTGCTCCTCCAGGAGTTCGTGCAGGCCGTCCGCGCGGGCCGTCAGCCCCAGCCGGACGCCGGCGTCGGCATCCGCACCGTCGAGATCGTGAAGGCCGCCCAGCTTTCCGCCTCCCGCGCCGGCACCCCCATCCCCCTCTAACCCCCGTCCCCCCCTCCACGGTGCGGGATCAATAACGCTCCCCTTCCGGCTTCCCCCGGCACGTTTCCCGTCCCGCACCCTTCTCCGCGCCCCGAGTTCCCACCTCGCGGGATCGAAAACGCTCCCCGCTCCGCCTCGTCAGGAACGTTTCCCGTCCCGCACGGGACGGTGCGCGCATGCCGGAGTCCCAGCCCCTCCCGTCCCGGAGCGAAGGGGTGGGCATGAAACCGGCGCGGCGGGTGTTGCACCGGATGCCGCTGCGACACGGAGGAGAGAGCATGCGCATCGACCTCGACGGAAAGACCGCCCTCGTCACGGGTTCCACCCAGGGCATCGGGCTCGCCGTCGCGACGACCCTGGCCGACGCCGGCGCGCGGGTGGCCATCAACGGCAGGAACCCCGAGACCGTGTCGTCGGTCATCGCCGCGCTGCAGGACGAGAATCCGGAGCGGAACCTCGTCCCCGCCCCCGGCGACGTCACCACGGAGGACGGCGCCGCGGCGGTCCTCGCCGCCGTCGGAGATGTGGACGTCCTCGTCAACAACCTCGGCATCTTCGGGGCCACCCCGGCTCTCGAGATCTCCGACGACGAGTGGCGGCGGTACTTCGAGGTGAACGTGCTCGCCGCCGTCCGGCTCATCCGCGCGACCCTGCCCGGAATGATGGCCCGCGGCTGGGGACGGGTGCTCGACATCGCCAGCGACTCCGCGGTGGTGATCCCCGCGGAGATGATCCACTACGGGATGTCGAAGACCGCGTTGCTCGCCGTGTCCCGGGGCTTCGCGAAGGAAGCGGCCGGCACCGGCGTGACGGTGAACTCCGTGCTCGCGGGGCCGACCCACACCGGCGGCGTGGAGGACTTCGTGTACTCGCTCGTGGATCCGGAGCTGCCGTGGGAGGAAGCGCAGCGTGAGTTCATGCGCGTGCACCGTCCGCAGTCGCTGCTGCAGCGGCTGATCGAGCCGGAGGAGATCGCGAACATGGTCGCCTACCTCGCGTCTCCCCTCGCCTCGGCGACGACCGGTGCCGCCGTCCGGGTCGACGGCGGTTACATCGACGCGATCGTCCCCTGACATTTCGAATCGCGCACTGTGCTCCATCTCCGACCCGGATGGAACCGTTCGGGCGATTCGAAGGTGGACGAGAGTATGCTGGCTCGTCGGGCCCAGTGGCCCCGGAGGAGCACGGAAAGGCGGTGATGGCGATGTCCGACGATAGTAACGACGCCGCCTTCGCTGCGTCGCGCTTCCCCGCACGCGCGCGTTGAGCCTCCGCTCCGCGCCCGTGCGTCCCGCCTCGCAGTCATCGGCGGCGTCTCCCGCCCCCTGACGAACCCGCACGGACCGCCGCGTCCGTGCGCCTGCGAGAACGGAGTCGCATCATGGCGCTCATCGACAACGGCGTGTACGTCCACGGACGTCGCGTGGAGACCCCGAAGAACCTGGACGAGACCTACCGGATGCTGGATGCCGCCGGCGGGATCGCGTGGATCGGCCTGTACCGACCGAGTCCGGAAGAGGTCGCCTCCGTCGCCCGCGAGTTCGACCTGCATCCCCTCGCCGTCGAGGATGCGCTGTCCGGGCATCAGCGCTCCAAGGTGGAGCGCTACGGCGACACCCTCTTCGCCGTGCTGCGCCCGGCCCGGTACCGCGACAAGGAGGAGTCGATCGAGTTCGGCGAGCTGCATCTGTTCATCGGCCCGGACTTCGTCGTGACGATCCGGCATGCCGAGTCCCCGAACCTCGCCGCGGTCCGCCGGCGGATGGAGGCGAACCCGGAGCTGCTCGCGATGGGTCCGGAGGCGGTGTTCTACGCGATCCTCGATGAGGTCGTGGACGAGTACGAGCCCGTCGTCGCCGGCCTCGAGAACGACATCGACGAGATCGAGGATCAGCTCTTCGGCGACAGCGACGACGACGCCCTCTCCCGCCGCATCTACGAGCTGTCCCGCGAGGTCATCAACTTTCAGCGCGCCGTCCATCCGCTCAGCGGAATGCTGGAGTGGCTGCGTCGCGGATCCGAGAAGTACCGGATCGACGAGGAGCTGCAGCGCTCGCTCCGGGATGTGCTCGACCACACGATTCGCGTGAACGAGCGCGTGGACTCGTTCCGCGCGATCCTCGAGAACGCCCTGACCGTGCAGTCGGCGCTCGTCGCACGCCGGCACTCGGAGGCGGGTCTCGCGCAGAACGACGAGATCAAGAAGATCTCGTCGTGGGCGGCGATCATCTTCGCGCCCACCCTGGTCGGCACCGTCTACGGGATGAACTTCGACGTGATGCCGGAGCTGCACTGGGCGTTCGGGTATCCGATGGCGATCGGCGCGATGGCGGCCTTCGCGGTCGGACTGTACGGGGTGTTCAAGTACAAGAAGTGGCTCTGACACGCAGGCGGCCGCGCGAGTTCAGGCCCCAGCGCACGCAAGAAGCCTGAACCGGCGCGGCCGCCTGCCTCAACGCACCCTGATGACGGGGAACGCGGGGTCGTCGGAGGTCGTGCGCACCGGGATCTGCAGTTGCGCCGTCTCGGCGGAGTCGAGCGGGAGCGTCCACCGGAGGCCGCGCGCCGTGCGCTCGATCTCCCCCACCGGCGGCACCGGCATCCCGACGTCCGCGAACGCGGTCAGATCGATGTCGACCACGGCCCGGCCGGCGGTCGCACCGGCGTTGACGACGTCAAGGACGACGAGGGTGTCGTCCTCGACCCCGGGCTGCGGCGACAGCTGCACGGAGTAGCCGATCGCGGACTTCGTGCGGACGGAGAAGCCCACCGGCGCGGTGATCGCGGAGACCTCCCCGTCGAGGACGGTCCGCGCCACCACCTCGTAGCTTCCCTGGGTCAGCGGGGCGCCGACACTCCAGGTCCCGTCGTCCCGCACGGTCACGAACCGGAGGAACGGGGTCAGCTCCCCGTCGCGGACCTGCACGCGCACCCGGGAGCCCGGGACGCCGGTGCCCGAGATCGTGGTCGTCGTGGCGGCGACCGTCGAGCCCGCCCTCGGGGTGAGGATGATCGGCGCGGGCGGGGACGTGCGGATGACGATCGGCGCCCGGGCGGCGCCGGCGGTGAGGGTGGCGGCCCCGGGCGCCGCATTCGCCGGGATCGGGAACACGGTCGCGAAGCGGCCCTGCGCATCGGTCCGCACCTCGGTGGTCGCCGCCCCCACGCGCAGCTCCACGGTGCTCCGGGCCGGGTGCCCGCTCCCGGTCACCCGGAACGGCTGTCCGGTGAACGCGATCCGGGAGTAGACCCCGACGGCGGGGACGGCGGTGCCGATCTGGGCGTCCATGAGCCCGGCGCCGACCCGGTCCGGGCCCTCGTCCGAGACCGCGTCGGCCGTGGCCCGGATGCGGCGCGTCACCTGGTCGGGGGTGAGCATCGGGTCTGCGGCGAGCAGCCTGGCGGCGAGTCCGGCGACGTGCGGGGAGGCCATGGAGGTGCCGGGCAGTGACGTGTAGATCGCCCCGTCGCCCTGACGCGTCGTCGAGGACCATGCGATGCCGGGGGCGGTGACGGTCACCATGCCGGCGCCGTAGTTGGAGAACCCGGCACGGACCACGGCACCGCTCGTCTCGTCCTGATCGGCGGCCGCGACCGAGATCACGTCCGGCAGACCGGCCGGCACCTTCCGGCACGAGGCGTCGACCGGCCGCGGCTCCGGGGCCCCGTCGTCGGGGCTGAGGACGTCGGAGGTCATCGTCGCCAGATCCTGGTTCTCGTTGCCCACGGCGGCGACGTTCACGACGCCCTGCGCGTGCGAGTAGGCGTAGGCGCGGCGGAGGGCTTCGAGGGCGGCGGACTGCGTGTCGGCGTCGGCGCACCACACGTACCAGGGGTCGACGTAGTAACTGTGGTTGACCACCGGGATGTGGTGCCGCACCGCCCACATCGTGGCGCAGATGCTGGCCTCCGGGTAGATGTGCCCGGCCTGGTTGTCGACCTTGATGGCGGCGATGCGGGCGTCCGGGGCCACGCCGCGGATGCCCGTGCCGTCGGCCGCGCCGGCGACGCTGCCGGCGACGTGGGTGCCGTGCGCTCCCGCGAACCCGGCACCCGGGTGCCAGGCCGCGGGGCGCGTGTCCGGGACGCCGTTGACGCCGCAGCCCGCCGAGAGCGCCGGGTCGATGCGGTCGACGAGATCCGGGTGGCCGGCGTCGACACCGTTGTCCGCGACACCCACGACGACACCGGCTCCGCCCGCGGTGGTGGCACCGAGCGCCACCATGTCCCACGCGGTCCCCTCGGCCGGCATCGATGCCGGTTCGTCCGTGACCCCGGCGGCGGAGACGGCGGGCTCCGGCAGGCGGTCGGGCGCGG
Organism: Microbacterium sp. BLY; assembly: GCF_017939615.1. Classification (NCBI taxonomy): domain Bacteria; kingdom Bacillati; phylum Actinomycetota; class Actinomycetes; order Micrococcales; family Microbacteriaceae; genus Microbacterium; species Microbacterium sp. BLY. The sequence goes on along the minus strand of NZ_JAGKSR010000001.1, from coordinate 1,041,833 downwards.
TGGAGGTGCGGGTGGGCCCGACCGACTGCACTCCGGGGACGGCGCGGAGCGCGGCCGCGAAGCCCTGCTCGGGGGCGCGGGCGACGGTGACCCCGATCTCCGGGTACGAGATCAGCAGCGTGCCGCCGGCCTCCGCGATGGTCGGGCGGAGCGTCTCCTCGCTCGGGCCGTCGGGAGCGGTGTTGATCACCCAGTTCAGCGCGGGCGCCTCGGCGGCGACGGCCGCGGAGGGGATGACGGCCGATGGGACGGCCACGCCGAGCGCCGCGCCGACGGCCGCGGAGGGGATGACGGCCGATGGGACGGCCACGCCGAGCGCCGCGCCGATGGCGAGCGCGACGCCGATGCCGCGGGAGAGGGAACGACGGATCACAGCAGCCTGCCTTTCGCGGACGGCCCAGGGCCGTCGAATCGGGGTCCGAAGAAGAGGAGCGCGCAGAGCGCGATCGATTACGCGCGCAGATCGACGGTTCCGTTCGCGGCGGGATGCGGGAGACTGGAAGCATGGCGCTCGAACTCCTCCTGTCCCGCATCGTCGAGAGCGGTCTGCTCGAAGACCCCGTCGCGGAGAACGGCCTGGTCTACGGACGTGCGAGCCTGGACGCCGCCGGCACCGTCGTGAACGTGAACGTCGACCCCGAGCTCGAGGGCGACGAGAGCGAGGAGGACGTGGATCCGGAGGCCCTCGTGGCCGCGATCGCGCGGGTGCTCTCGATGAGCGAGAAGCGCTGGCGGGCGATCGTCGAGGAGGTGGCGCTCGACATCGAGGACGCGGTGGACGACGAGCCCGTGGTCGAGCAGATCGACCTGCGGGACGACCTGGAGGCGACGTCCGTGGTCGTGTTCGCCGACGCCGTGCTGCTCGCGTTCGTCGCGCCCAAGCAGTTCCCGGAGTCGCGCATCCTCGTGCAGCTCGACGAGGAGCTGGAGGTCGACGGCATCGAGGTGCGGGAGCCCGACGGCACCGAGGTCATCGACGTCGACACGCTCGACGAACTCCTGGATCTCATCAGCCGCGCCGACCGCGACTGACCCCGCGCGCACAGACGAACGCGCGGGTGCAGGCATCCCCAGCGGAATCAGCCTGCACCCGCGCGTTCGCCGGACTACCGGCTAGCGGGCGCTGCCGTAGTAGGTGACATCCGGGAAGGCGAAGCCGTCGCCGTTCCCGTTCCAGACACCGGTGAAGGTGATCACGACCGTCTCACCGGAGGCGAGGGGTCCCTTCCAGTCGATGCTGTCGCCACTCACCGTGACGGTGCCGCGGTCGGCGGTCACGCTCGACGGATCCCAGCTGGAGTCGTCGAGCACACCGGCCAGCGCGTACGCGATCTCCGCGTTCGCCGAGTCGATGTTGCCGTTGTTGCCGTACTCCATCCGGTACGTCACGGCCTGACCCGGCTGCGGGTCGGTCGGGTTCGAGTTGAACGTGTACTGGAAGAACTCGCGCTTGACGGTGTCGACGTCGGTGGCGCAGACGTTCGCCGCGTTGCCGGCGACCGCGCACGCCTGGTTGGTCAGCGCACCCGGCGGGGCCGACTGGTTGACCTTGGCGTTCACCTTCAGCGTGACCGACTGACCCGGGTCGAGCGTGCCGACCTCGGCGGTCACCGAGCGCCCGGCGGCGCTCACCGTCACACCGGACGGACCGCTGCCGGAGACGAAGTCGAGACCGGCCGGAAGCGGATCGCTGACGACGACGTTCGTGGCCGCACCGTCACCGGTGTTCTTCACGACGATGTCGTACGTCAGGTTCTGTCCGAGCGAGACGTCGCCCTGACCGTCGTCCTTGCTGATGGTCAGCACGGGCGCCGTCTTCTTGGAGATCGTCGTGTCGTCCCAGTCACACGCCTGGTTGGTCGAGGTGCCGACGGCGCAGGCGTTGTTGTGCAGGTTCCCGATCGGGGTGGCGGAGCCGACCGTCGCCTTCACGGTGATCGTCGAGGACGCACCGGGAGCGAGCGACGGGATCGTGCCCTGCACCCGCTGTCCGGTGACCGACACCTGTCCGGTCGCGCCGGCCGTGTACGACGCGGTGGCGCCGGTGAGGCCGGCGGGCAGGTCATCGCTCACGACGACGTTGTTCGCCGTCGCGTCACCCGTGTTGCGCACCACGATGTCGTACGACAGCTGGTCGCCGATCACGGCCGCATCCCGGTGGTCGTTCTTGTCGACGGCCAGCACGGGCTTGGTCGGCTTGTCCACGTCGATGTCGATGCTGTGCAGATCGCTGGGCACCTTGGTCCACAGCGGCACCAGTCCGACGAACGCGCCCTGGGAGCGCATCGTGACCCGGAACTCGACCTTGGAGACCGTGCCGTTGACCTGGACACTCCCGCTGCGCGCGGCGAAGTCGGTCGACGTGATGGTGGTCCCGGTGACCTTGAGGTTGCCCGACACGGCACTGAGGCTCACCCCCGCGGTGTTCAGCGTGTACTTCGCCGAGCTCCGCACGATGCCGCCGAGCGAGTAGACGTCGCCACCGAGGTTGGCGAGCTTGATCTTCGGGTTCTTGACCTGCTGACCGAAGTCGACGATGACGCTCCCGCGGACGCACTCGTACCCGTTCTTGCAGGGGTATCCCTCGTTCAGCCCGATCACGTTCAGGCCCGCCTCGCCGCCGTCGCGGACGGTGGCGAGGTTCACGACGTCGCCCGAGCTCTTGACCTGGATCTTGTCGGTGGTGGTGATGCGGGCGGTGCCGCCCGCCGCCGCGGCCGTCCGGGTGTCTCCCGACCCGGACCAGCCGTTGATGTCGACGGCCGAGGCCGCCGGGGCTGCCGCGAGGGCGCCCACCGCCATGGCGGCGAGCAACCCTCCCGTCAGTGTGCCTCGGAGAATGGATCTCTTCTTCACGTGATCGCTCCTACGTCGTCCGACGATCAGTTCTGGACCGACCGGCGCCGGACCAGCAGGGCTCCGGCCCCGCCGGCGGCGATGACACCGGCGCTCGCGAGTCCGACGGTCGGGTCGACCGCGGGCACCGGAGCCTGCTCGGCGAAGGTGTGGCTGTAGTTGTAGGTGTAGCGGAGGTCGTCGGTGAAGACGCCGCCGGTGTAGACCACCTTGGCGCTGTTGGTGATCTCCGGACCCCAGTACCCGTCGTCGACGGTGAAGCTCGCCATCGGCGTCACGATGCTGGTGCCACCGTCGTGGGCGACGTTGAAGGTCCAGACGACGTTCCCGCCGATGAGCTGGCCGCCGTAGGTCGCTGAGGTGAACGTGGTGTGCTCCGGCACGGGAAGGATCACCTTGTAGACGCCGTCGATCTGCTCGTCGTTCACGAGCTGGACGATCGCACCCTCCTTGATCTCCGAGCCCGGGGTCACGCCCGTGGCAGCCGTCTGGGTGGCGCGGCCGAGGTAGCCCCGGACCGAGACGGCCCCGTCGGTGCCCTCCGTGGTCTGGACCGACGACAGCCCGCTGGTCGACGAGGGGGAGTCCGGCGTGACCGGCTCTTCGGCGGCCGTCGCGCCTTGGGCGCCGAGGAGCGATGCCCCGGCGATCAGCAGGCCGACACCGGTGGCGCAGGCGGTCTTGACGATGCTCTTCATCTTGAGCCTCTTTCTTGATGTGGACACGACGAGCAGGGTGCTTCGCCGCGGATGAGACGGGAGGAGTGCTGGCCGATTACGCGCGGTCCCGACGGATATTCCGGCGCTGGGGCGCGCGCACGCCGATAATCAGGAGCATCACGATGAGCCCCACGACGTAGCCGAGCACGCCGACCACCGACCCCACGAACACGTGGCTCACCTTGTAGCCGGGGTCCAGGCCCCAGGTCTGCGTGGCCCAGCCGATGAGGACGAGACGGATGATGTTGACGGCGAAGACGATGCCCCACATGGCCGCGAGTCCCGCGAACAGCCGTTCCCAGGGCACGGCGGTGAACGCGAGGATCACCGCGGCCACGACCGTGAGCGGCAGCCCGACCAGCAGGGCCGTGCACTCGACGGTCACCTGCAGCGCGATCAGATCGTCGGTCGGGGTCCAGACGAGGTAGTGCTCGCCGATGGCGGCGCGCTGCCCCGACACGAACGGGGACAGCAGCCACGTCGTCACGACGGCCTCGAACGCGCGGAAGGCGGCGTTGACCTGGAGCAGGGCGGCACCCGCCGCGAGCATCAGCAGCGCCACGGCGACGCGGGCCACCCGGTGGGGGAGCGAGATGCGCGGCAGCCGGCGTGCCCGCAGGGCGGACGGGATCAGGTTCTCGGTGACAGCGCTCATCAGACCTCCACGGCGACGGATCCGTTGACGACGATGTGGGCCTCCGCGTTGCGTCGCGTCTTGGCCCACCCGTTCTTCCCCCGGACGATGCGCAGGAATGCCCGCGCGATGCAGATGTACATGTAATAGACGTAGAGCCAGACCCCGAGGCCCCATCCGAGCGCGGTCAGCCAGCTCACCTGGGGTTCACAGCGCGTCTTGTAGACGAATCCCCAGATGGCGAACGGGGCGACGGAGAAGGCGAACAGCAGGCCGATGACCCCGAGGAGGTCGCCGACCGCGACCTGGAACAGCTCGGGCTCCTCCAGCCAGTACCCCACCTGCGCTCCGAACAGGATCAGGAAGGCGAGCCCGCCGAGCATCTGGAGGAAGGGGAGCACGAGGTAGTACACGGTCTCGATGACCCCGGCGTTGTCGACGTACGGCGACTTCACCACCTCGCGGATGTACTTGACGCACTGGATGTTCCCCTGCGCCCAGCGCGTGCGCTGCGTGAGCAGGCGACGGATCGAGGGCAGGGCTTCCTGGTTGACGTGCGTGTCGTAGACATGGCGGACCTGGAAGCCCGCGAGCACGACATGGACGCCGAGCTCGTAATCCTCCAGCAGCGCGCCGTGCCAGGGTTCGCCGAACGTGTCGCCGATCGCGTCGAGGACGGAGAGCCGGGTGAACTGGCCGTTGCCGCCGAGGCCGACGGTCCCCGTCTTCGCCCGCAGCGACTGCATCGCGGCGATGGTGGTGCGGAACTCGAGGTCCTGCATGCGCAGCAGATAGCGCGCGAAGCGGTTCGCGAAGCGCCCGCCGTGCGGGACGGGGCGGGGATCGTCGCGGTTCTTCATCCAGACGGCGATCTGCGCGGCCCCCACGCTGTCGTCGCCGAAGATGTCGTCGGCCGAGCAGATCTCCAGCGCGTTGGGCTCCATCTCGCCGTCCGCGTCGATCACGACGATCACGACGCGGTCGTGGTCGGCGTCCGCGGGGAGCCACTCGAGGAGCTGATGGTAGGCGGCGTTGAGCGCGTCGCCCTTGCCGGTCCGGGCTTGGGGGCGGCGCCGCTGCACCAGGTGCACGCGTCCGTCGCCCTCGGCCCACCGGCTGACGATAGCGGCCGTGGCGTCTTCGCTGTCGTCGTCGATCACCCAGACGTGCGCGCCGGGGAAGTCCCTGCGGGCCCGCGAGATCGTGGTGTCGATCACCGCCTCCTCGTCCCGGCACGGGATGAAGAAGTGCCATTCGAAGGCCGCCGGATCCCCCGGTGTCGTCTTCGGGTAGCGGAGGAAGGGGACGAGGATGAGGATGACGTAGGTGACGAAGGCGACGCCGAGCAGGACGGTGAAGGCGTTGAGGAGCGGGAACATCAGGGCGTCCGTCCGGGGTCCTGTTCGTCCTCCGGCACGGCCGACCGGCGCAGCGGACCAGGGACCGGCTCGGCTCTGCGCAGCATCCGGGTCCGGACGAGGAGCCCGGCGCCCACGGCCAGGGCGATCCCGGCACCCAGGACCCAGGTGGTCATGGACGTCGGACCGGTGACCGCGAGGGCGCCCACCGTGGCGAGCGGGGTCGAGAGCGTGTGGCCGTACATCAGGACTCCTCCGTGCGGGGTTCGGCGACGCAGGCGCGGATGTGCGCTGCGATTCGTGCGGTGGCCCGGCCGTCTCCGAAGGGCGACGGCACCGTGGCCAGATGGGCGAGCGTGGGCTCGATGACGCGGAGCTGGGCGGAGGCCGCCGTGGCGAGCTCCTGCGGCGAGACGAGCGCGGTGAACGTTCCCAGGGCTTCGGGGCGCTCCGTCGAGTCCCGGACCACCAGGACCGGCCGGCCGATGACGGTGGCCTCCTCCTGGATGCCCCCGGAGTCCGAGACGAGGAGCGCCGCCTGCGCCGCCAGCGCGAGGAAGCGCTCGTAGGGAAGCGGCTCCTCGGCGATCAGGCCGTCGAGGAGGTCGGTCGCGTCGAGCGCGGTGAGCATCGCCCTCGTGCGCGGGTGCACGGGGAACACGACGGGCCATCCGGACTCCGCGATCGCGGCGAAAGCCCGCAGGGTCGCGAGCAGGTTCTCCGGGTCGTCGACGTTCTCCTGGCGATGGAGCGTCGCGAGCACGTACCCGGACGGGACGAGGCCGAGCCGGGCGAGCTCGTCGGCATCGCCCGACGCGTCCTCACGCTGCGCCCGCACGGCCTCCACCACGGGGTTGCCGGTGACGACGATGCGGTCGTCCTCGATCCCCTCCGCGAGCAGGTTCGCCCTGTTCGCCTCCGTGGCCGCGAACAGGTCGTCGGCGATGTGGTCGACCATCACCCTGTTGTGCTCCTCCGGCATCCGGCGGTCGTTCGCTCGCAGTCCGGCCTCGACGTGCCCGAGCCGCACCCCCGCCGCGTTCGCCGCGAGCGCGGCCGCGAACGTCGCGTTCGTGTCTCCCTGCACTACGACGTAGCGGGGTTCGAAGCGGCCGATGGCCTCCGCGATCTGCTCGGCCGCCCGACCGATTTGGGCGGCACGCGGGAGCCCGCCGACGTGGAGCTGGAGATCGACCCGCTCGATTCCGCACGAGCGGAGGAACACCCGCGACATTCCCGGGTCGTAGTGCTGGCCGGTGTGGACGACGAAGGCGGCGTCCCCGAGTTCGCGGACCAGCGGCGCGAGCTTGATGATCTCGGGACGGGTCCCGAAGACGATCATGACGGCGCCCTTCGGCAGGGACACGGACGATGCAGACGGCGAGAGGTGCATTTCTGGGTACTCCGATCAGCCCCCGGAGAATGCTCCCCCGTGGCTGACGCGATCAGTGGTTATCGGTGGGAGGAACGGCGCGCGGAGACGAGGAGGAGCACAGCCCCACCCGCCAGCAGCGCGAGCGCCGGAAGGACGGCGACCGGCGTGCCGCCGGTCTGCGCGAGGCCCGCGGCGGGTGCCCGGACGACCGTCGCCGCACAGGACCACTGCGCGTCGTCGGCGCAGACATGGGCGGCCGTCAGCGGCGGGAGCGCGGGGAGGGCCGACAGGTCGGCCGGGACGGCGATCCCCGCCTGCACCGCGGCAGCCTTCAGGCCCGCGGCCATCGTCTCGTCGTACGCGACGGTCGCGCGGTTGACGACCGTGCCCTCGGCGTCCGGCGGCACCTGCGCACGGAGGGTCAGCGTGGCCGACTGCCCGGGGAGGATCTCCGGGACGATCCAGCCGACGCGATCCTTCACCGCGACGCCTCCGGCCGAGGCGGCGATGAACCGCGCACCGTCCGGCAGGTCGTCGACGACCGGGATCAGCATCGCCGTCCCCGGGCCGTCGTTCGACACGGTGATCGTGTAATCGAGGATCGCCCCGGCGGACGCGGTCGTCTGCGCCACGGTCTTGTCGATCTCGAGCGAGGCGACAGCGCCGACCGCGGTCAGGGCGCACGCCTGCTGGGGGTCGTCCGGGCAGGGCGTGGCCACGGTCGGGGCCGGGGTCCCGGTGGGCGCGTCGGCGGGATTCTGCACGGTCGCACGGTTCACGAGCTGCGCCTCGGCCAGCCCTGCGGGCGTCCTCCCCGTCACATGGAGGACGACCTCGCCGCCGGCGGGGACCTCGGGAAGCATCCAGCGCACCTGCCCGTCCGCGACGACGCCGCCCTGATCTGCTGCGACGCCGGTCAGGCCAGCCGGGAGCAGGTCGGCGACGGGGACGTCCTTCGCGGCGGCGGTGCCGGCGTTACCGACGACCACCGTGTACGACAGCGGCTCGTCATGACCGGCGACCGGCCGATCGACACTCTTCGACAGGGTCAATGCCGGCATCGTGGCGACGGGCTCCGGGGCCGGGGGTGCCGGGGCCGGGGGTGCTGGAGGCGCGGGGGTCTCCGTAGCGGTGGCCGTCACCCCGAGGGCGTAGCCGTCCAGTCCGTTCGTCTGCTCCGCGGACAGCGCGAAACGAGCCATGTCGAACACGATCCGCGTGATCCCCGTGCCGGGCACGGTGAGGCTGCCGCATCCGCCCGGATTCGTTGCCGCGGAGCAGGAGATGCGCACGTCACCGCGCATGTAGCCGTCGCCGCCGTCCGTGAAGGTCGCGCCGTCCGAGACGACGGCGCGGGTGGCGCCGTCGTCGGCCGAGGCGAAGCGGATGCCGTCGGCGGAGGCCCATCCGGTGTCCGACCTCCCTGTCCCAGCCCCGAACTCGGCGAGGTGGATCGCCGGGTCGTCGACGGGACGGTCGAACGTGATCGTGAGCTGCCCCTCGCCGCAGCGCGGCGCGGACCCGCAGTCCGGAGTCGAGTGCACGATCAGCGTCGGGAGATCTTTCGCCGAGACGCCGTCGGCGTACATCGCATCGGTCCCGCTCCAGTCGCCGAGCGACTTTCCCTGTTCTCCGAAGATGCGCTCGCCGCCGGAGAGCGTCGCGGTCGCGATCGTGCCGTCCGCAAGGGTGAACGTCCCGGTGTGCGGGTCGACGATGGTGGCTTCTCCCTGCGCGGCGGCGGCGGGAGACCCCGTCGCGGCGACCCCCAGGGCGAGCAGCAGTCCGAGCATGAAGGCGCCCGATCGTTTCCTCATGGCGTGTGCTTTCCAATCTCGATCTCGACATCCGTGGCATCCGTGACGATGGCGGACGCGAACAGGACGGGGGCGTGACCGGATGATTACGCGCGGCCTCCAGATCAATCCAGGATGAGCACCTGGGCGGAGGACTGTCCGGATGTTCCGGCACCGTTGGACTGCGCGAAGCTCAGCGTCACGGACGTTCCCGGGGGGACCGGGAACGCGGCGACGGGGAAGCTCGTCCACCATCGCCCGTCGCTGCCGCAGACGCCGGCGGCGAGCGTGACGCCGAAGGCGGAGACGGCTAGGTCGGCGCCCGGTTCGCAGCCCACGGTGGCCGAGGCCAGCTGCGTGCGGGAGACCTGCGCGGGGATGTCGAGGAGGACCGGCGGGCTGGGCACGGCCGGCGCGGGTGCCGGTTCGGGCGCCGGCGGTGGCGACGGCGCAGGGGCGGGGGCGGCCGGCGGCGCGGAGGGCGCGGCCGGAGCGGGGGTCACGGGTGGGGCGGGCGGGGCCGACGGCGATGCCGTCGGGGTCGGCGTCGTCCACGTCACGACCTGCGCCGCCGCGGGCGGCGCGACCACGGCGGGGGCTCCCACCACCGTCACCGTGAGCGCCGCGGCGAGGGTCGTGGCCGCGACGCCGGCGGCGAGCCCCAGAGCCCCCTTGGCTGCGGCGAGGCCCGCCACGGGAGCGCCGACCGCGGGCGGCACCGGGGTCGCGCTCGCGACGAGCCCGGCGGTCGTGAACGACTGCCACACCTGCGCGCCGGCCCCCACTGTGATCCCGGCGGGAAAGAGGACGGAGAGCATGCGCGAACCGGCGTGGCGCGCTTCGGCGGCCTTCGCGCGGCACTCCGCGCACTCGTCGAGGTGGGCGTGGATGCGAGCGGTGTCGCGCGGTGTCAGGCGGCGGCGCGCGTGCGCCCCCAGCTTCCCGAGAGTCCACTGACACTCCCGTGAGGCCGGGGGACGCGCCGCGACGTGCGCGGTGATCCACGCCTGCCGCAGACCCTCCCTGGCCCGGAACGCGAGCACCGCGGCCGCGCGCTCGCTGATGTCGAGCCGCTGACCGATCTCGTGCATCGAGAGGTGCTCGACCTCCCCGAACCAGAGCACGTCCTGCCACCGCTCCGGCAGGGCGAGGATGGCCTGGGAGACGAGGGAGGCGTCGAAGTCGGCGTCCGCAGCGGCGTCCGTGGTGGAGGGATCCTCCACCGCCTCGATGTACTCGATCGGCACCTCGCGGCGCGACCGCCCCCAGCTGACCGCGAGGTTGCGCATGGTGGCGAAGAGGTACGGCTTGAAGGCCGCGGTCGGTCCCTTACCGGCCTGGATGGCCTGGAATATCCGGGTGAAGGCCTCCGCCACCAGGTCGTCCGCATCCGTGGACCACCAGTAGGTGCGGGCGACCGCGATCGCCGCCGGGGCGTACCGCTCCCACAGCTCCGCGTAGGCCTGCTGGTCGCCCTCTCGCACACGGCCGAGAAGGTCCGCATCGCGGGCCCGCTCCTCGTCTCTGCCCTCGTCACTCATACGGCTCCCGATCAGCGGTTCACGCGACGCGCGCGTCGCGTGGCTGCGAGTGCTCCTCCCGCCCCCAGCAGCAGCGCCCCGGCGAGCAGCGCCGCCGATGCCGGCTCGCCACCCGTCGTGGCCAGCGACCCGCCGGAGGCGACCGGCGTGCCGGGCTTCTCGGGCGTGTGCGGAGCCGGGGGCGGCGGCGTGACCGACACCGGATTCCTCACGGCGACGGTGACGGTCTCGTCGCCGACGGTGAACCGCTCCGGGCTGATCTCCGGGTCGCCCCAGGTGACACCCTCGACGGGCTCCGGCCGCCGCTCCCTGACCGTGACCTCGGCGCCGACGGGAAGCGCCGGGCTCGTCACGGGCGCGCCGGCCCGGAGGGTGAGCTCACCGGAACCGGCGGCGAAGCCGGGGCCGGCCGGGTACGAGTACTCCAGCACGTATCGCGTGTCGTCCGGCACCCGATCGACCGCGGCGGCCGGTCCGGTGAGGGTCTTGAGCGCGGTGAACGGACGCGTGCGCACGGTGGCGGTGTTCGTGAGCGTGACCTCGGTGCGGGCTCCGCCGACGATGACGAGCGTCGACGGCGAGAACTCGGGGGCGGCCCAGTCGATGTTCTCCGGGAGCCCGGCGAGCGATTCGGTCAGCGCGACGGTGCTTCCCGCAGGGATCTCCGGGCTCGTCCAGGTCTCACCCGCCTGCACCTCGAACGTGCCGGTCGTGTCATCGCGGCCGGGCGTGGAGACGACGTAGCCTCCCCGATAGGTGAGGTCGTCGAGCCCGGTGACGTCGCCCCGAACGGCCTTCGTGATGCTGAAGGTCCCCACGCGCGTGCCTGTGCCGGAGCCGGAGCCCCCGTGTCGGGTGACCTCCGCGGCGACGGTCGAAGACGTCGCGGTGCCCACCCGGATCTCCGCGGCATTGCGATACGTGCCGGCGGCCCCGCCGTCGGTCACGCGGGAGAGGTAGTGGACGTTGTAGAAGGAGCCCTCCCGCGCGGTGAAGCTGACCGTGGTCCCGTCGGCGGAGACCGTGTAGTCGGTGGCGGGTACCTCGACGACGGGTCCGGGGACCACCAGGCCGCTGGGAAGCGTCTGCAGGCCGTTCGCCACCCAGAGGGACGGGTAGCGCTCCCCCGTCGCGGACTCGCGGAGGAGCTCCTGGTCCGGCCCGATCGTGTCGGTGACGACGACCTCCTGGCCGGCGGCCATGCCCGTCGCGCCGGCCCCGACGGCGACATCCCAGGCGATGGTGTCGGAGGTGTTCTGGTACTCCCCGCTCTTGTAGTCGTTCCTCCCCTTGAACGCGCAGTCGGTCGTGCAGATGAAGGGGTCGGGCTTGACGTCGACGGAGGCCGTGACGTCACCGAAGTCGTACGTCACCGTCGTGGTCTCGGTCACCTCGGTCGTCACGGTCGCCCAGAACGAGAAGTCGCCGGACAGACCGAGCGGGTGCTCCTGGAGATACGTGCTGTCGAGGTCGCACACGAGCTGCGTCGCCGTCGTCACGCATCGTCCGACCTCGGCGCCGGCGGTGTCCAGGAGCGGGAACGCGTCCGGCAGACCACGGAGCCCGTCGGGGAGATCGACGACGAACCCGGCGGGCACGGCCGGATTGTCGGGCAGCGACCACGTCCCGGTCAGCTCCGTCTTCGTCCCGCTCGCGACCGCCTTCTGCGTGAAGGCGAGGGACTCGACGGTCGCGGTCGTGGCATAGGGCGGGGCGGCGGCGGCCGTCAGCGGGGTGAGCAGGGCGCCGATCAGTCCTCCGACGATCACGGCGGCGGCGGCGAGCCGGCGGGAGAGTCGGGCGCTCCGCCCTTCCGGGGGTCGGCCGGGTGCGGTGTGGGTCATGATGTGTTCCTCCGGTGACAGGCGTGCACGCGTCAGGGCACGGGCGAAGATGAGACGCGAAAACGCACCGTGCACTACGCGAGCAGCGCAGGATTCGCGGGCCGTCGACACCGCCCCTGCTCCTGTCTCCGAGCGAGGACGCGACGGCCGCGGTCAGCGACAGTACCCGGGGTCCGCGCGATCACTCCCGTTCCGGGCCACGTGTATATCGGCGTACCGGAATGGGTTCTCACCGCGGCGAGAGAGGGCAGCGAGTGAGTGCGGCGGGCCGGGGGAGCAGCCCGCCGCACGAGGGGATCGATTCCCCGGCGTCATCGGGGAGGGGTCCCGCCGACGCCGAGATCGCGGAGACCGTGCGCACTCTCGTACCCGGCCTCGACCCTCGGGAACAGGACGGGGTGGCGCCCCGGGCATTACGCGCCGAGGGTCAGGAACATCGCGCCGCCCGCCGGATAGGCTCGGAGGCGTGCCGATCGCTCCCTCCGCCTCCCCCGCCACCGCTGCCGACGACCTGCGCCGCCTCGCCGACGCCCTGCGCACCTCCGCGCCCCTGACCTGGGTCATCACCGGCGACTCGATCACGCACGGCCTCGTGCATACGCAGGGCGGGCGCAGCTACCCGGAGCACCTCCACGAGCTGATCCGCGGCGAGCTCGAGCGGGTGCGCGACATCGTCGTCAACACGGCGATCAGCGGCAACCGCATCGTCGACATCCTGGACGACTGGGAGCGCCGCGTCGGCGCCTGGCAGCCGGACGTCGTGACGCTGATGATCGGCACCAACGACGCCTCCGACGGCGGCCCGCGCCCGGTCATCTCACCGGACGACTACGCCGCCTCGCTGCACGACTTCGTGCGCCGGGTGCGTGCGCAGGGGGCGATCCCCGTGCTGCAGACGCCACCCGCCATCGACGTGCGCAATGCGCCAGAGCGGGCACGGATCGACGCCTTCGCGGAGGCCGTCCGCCGGGTCGCGGGCGAAGACGACGTGATCCTCGTCGACCAGCACGCGCACTTCGCGGAGCTCGGCAACGGTGGCGTGCCGTGGGGCCTCATGAACGACCCCTTCCATCCCAGCGCGGCCGGGCACGCCGCCCTCGCTGTCGAGCTCGCCCGCGTGCTCGGCATCGCGCCGGAAGGACCGCGCGCCCGCACGATCCCCCTCCTCGAGGGCATCGTGGGCACGGCGCGCGTGTTCGGCTGAGCCGTCCGCGCCCGACGACCCCGCGGGCGCCCCCCCTGGACGACGTGACGACCGCGCAGTAGGTTGAGCGCATTCGCATACCGACAGTGAGGTGGGGGCATGTCACACGTCGTCGCAACCGGGGCCGGCAAGGCCATGATGGAACGTCGGAACGACCCGACGCACGAGTACATCCTGCGGCTCACCGGCAAGGAACGCCCTCGGGTCCTGTTCGTCGGCACCGCGACCGGTGACGATCCGGCGTACATCGTCAGCTTCTACGCCACCTACGACTCTGACCGCTGCGCCCCGCATCATCTGCCGCTCTTCCACCGGGCGGTGGACGACCTCGCCGGGTTCGTGCAGGGCTTCGACGTGATCCACGTCGGCGGCGGCAACACCGCCAACATGCTCGACGTCTGGAAGCGTCAGGGCCTCGACGAGATCATGCGCGAGATGTGGGAGGACCCCTCATCGAACGTCGTGTTCACGGGCGGCAGCGCCGGCGGCATCTGCTGGTTCGACGGTGGCACGACCGACAGCTACGGCCCGACGCTGCAGGTGCTGCCGGAGGGCCTCGGCTTCCTGCACGGCAGCTTCTGCCCCCACTACGACGCCGAGGATCAGCGCCGGCCCCTCTTCCACTCCGCGCTCCTCAGCGGCGAGCTCTCGACCGGCTACGCGGTCGGCAACTTGCAGTCGCTGCACTTCGAGAACGGCGAGTTCGTCACCGCGATCAGTCCGGTGGAAGACCCGCTGGCCCTCCGCGTCGAGGCGGTCGACGGGAAGATCGTCGAGACCGAGCTGCCCGTACAGGTCCTCACCGGATCCGCGCCGATCGTGCCGGGACCGTCGTCGTGAACGACAGCGTCTGGATCCTCGTCGCCGAGCTCATCGTCGTCGTCCTGGCGATCTTCATGGGCACCCGCACGAGCGGGATCGGCCTCGGCGTGTGGGGTCTCGTCGGCGTCGCGGTGCTCGTCTTCGTCTTCGGGGAAGCCCCGGGCAACGCTCCCGTCGACGCCGTGTTCATCGTCATCACCGTCATCACCGCGGCCTCGACCATGCAGGCCGCGGGCGGTATCGACTGGATGGTGTCGGTGGCGGCGAAGGTCATCCGCAGACGGCCGAAGTCGGTGGTGTTCCTCGCACCGGCCATGTCGTTCCTCTTCACGGTCGGCGCGGGGACGGGCAACATCTTCTATCCGCTGCTGCCGGTGATCTACGACGTCTCCTACCAGCAGAAGATCCGGCCCGAGCGGGCGCTCTCGGTCTCCGCCGTCGCCTCGCAGGTCGGCATCCTCTGCTCGCCGGTCTCCGCGGCCACCGCCTCGATGGTGGTGCTGCTCGCCCCGCAGGGCGTGGACCTCGGCGGTCTGCTCCTCATCATGTGGCCGGCCTCGATCGCCGGTCTCCTCGTCGCGGCGCTGGTGATGATGCGCCACGGCAAGGACCTCGACGACGACCCCGAGTACCAGAAGCGTCTGGCGGAGGGACAGATCAAGCCGCCGGTCGTCGACGCGCACGAGAACAAGCTCCCGCCGACCGCCGTGCTCTCCGCCTCGCTGTTCCTCGCCGGCGTCGCGGTGATCGTCCTCTTCGGCCTGTTCGAGAACCTCCGTCCGGTGATCGGCACCGACGACGACGGCGACCCGCTGCGCCTCAGCGTCACGGTGATCATCGAGGTCGTCATGGGCATCATCGCCGCGCTGATCTTCGTGTTCTGCAAGGTGAAGGCCGCCGACGTGCCGAAGCAGTCGACCTTCCCCGCCGGCATCGTCGGCGCCATCGCCCTGTTCGGCATCGCCTGGCTCGCCAACACGTTCGTCGCCGCCAACCAGACCCTCATCGTCGACGGGCTCGGCTCCGTGGTCTCCGGGTCGTCCGCGTTCCTCGGCGCGCTGCTGTTTGCGCTCGCCCTGTTCGCGGTCGCCATGCTCACCACCAGCCAATCGAGTGCCACGAACGCCATCGTTCCGATCGGCATCACGATCGGCCTCCCCGCACCCCTGCTCGTCGGGCTGTGGCCCGCGGCGATGGGCATCTACACGCTGCCCGCCAACGGCAGCCAGGTGGCGACCGTCGCGTTCGATCAGACCGGGACGACGAAGATGGGCCGGTTCGTCATCGACCACTCGTTCCAGCTGCCGAACCTCCTCTATGTGGGCACCGCCATCGTGGTCGGGGTGACGCTCTCGTTCCTGTTCTCGTGACATGACCGACGCCGTCGACCGGTCAGCGCTGCGGCAGTTCCTGCTGGGACTGGCCCAGGGCATGAACGCCTCGGCGGAATCCGTGGACCGCATCGGCGAGACGATCGCCGAGATCGCGGCCGCCTACGACGGCGCCGACATCGACTTCGTCGTCCTGCCGACCATCATCATCGTGGAGACCGGGGACGGGGAGGAGGAACGGGTCGCCTTCCGATCTGTGACGACGGCCTCGTTCCGCTTCGACCAGATCGCCGCGCTCTACGACCTCATCGCGCAGGCCCGCACCGGCACCGTGGACCCGCTCGACGGCATCCGGCGGCTCAACGAGATCGGCGCGATGCGTCCACGGCTCGGCTGGTTCACCCGCACGCTCGGCCACGCCATCCTCACCACCGGACTCGCACTGCTGCTCGCCCCCACCTGGCAGGGGGCGCTCATCGCGTTCGGCCTCGGCTTCGGGATCGGTCTGCTCAAACTCGTCCGGTCGCCCACCCTGCAGCTCATCATGCCGATCGCCGCGGCCTTCGTGTGCGCCACGGCCGTGTTCCTCCTCGCGGAGGTGGTCGAGATCGGCGACCCCATCCGGCTGCTCATCGCCCCGCTCGCCACCTTCCTGCCCGGCGGTGTGCTCACCACCGCGACCGTCGAGCTCGCCGCCGGGCAGATGATCTCCGGCGCCTCCCGCCTCATCTACGGCTTCGTCCAGCTGGCGCTCCTCGCGTTCGGCATCCTCGCCGCCGGCGCCGTCGTGGGCGTCTCGTCCCGCTCGTACCAGCCCCTCGACGCGTCGTCGTTCCTGCCGTGGTGGGTCGCGCTGCTCGGGATCCTCGTCTTCGCGCTCGGCAACTACCTGCACTTCTCCGCGCCCCCGTCCACCTTCGGCTGGGTGCTGCTCGCGCTGGTCGTCGCCTACGTCGGCCAGTGGGCGGGGGCGAAGTTCATCGACCCGACGGTCGGCGGCTTCATCGGTGCGGTCTCCGTCACCCCGGTCGTGTTCTGGGTGGCCGGACTGCGGCACGGCCCGCCCTCGCAGCTCACGTTCCTCCCGGCCTTCTGGCTGCTGGTGCCGGGAGCCGCAGGACTGGTCGGGCTGACCGAGGCCTTCGCGACCGGCAACGGCCTCGCGGACTTCACCACCGCCCTGGTGTCCGTCATGTCGATCGCCCTCGGGGTGCTCATCGGCACCGCCCTCTACCGCGTGGTGCACCACGGCGCGGAGGAGATCGTCCAGTTCGTCGTCGCCCCGCCACCCGCCGCGGACGCCGAGCCCGCGCCGACGCTCTGGCAGCGCCTCTCCGCGCCCCTGCGCCGCCTGCGCCGGCGCTAGCGGTCCGCCTCACGACGAGGACGGTCAGGACCCCGTCCCGGCAGGGAGGCACGGACCCCGCGCCGCGGAGGCGACGCGGGGTCCGGTCTCCGGTCAGAGCGTGGCGAGGATGTCCGTCATCTCCGCGATCTCGGCCGTCTGGGCATCGACGATGTCCTGTGCGAGCGCCACGGCGTCGGCGTTCTCGCCGTCCGCGATCTGCGCTTCGGCCATCTCGACCGCGCCCTCGTGGTGCACGATCATCTGCTCCAGGAACAGCCGCGACGCCTCCGGCCCCGCCGCGGCCTCGAGCGCGGCGAGATCGTCGTCGCTCATCATGCCGTCGCCGTGGTCCATCGCGCCGGAGTCGCCCGGCTCCGCACCCCACTCCTCGAGCCAGCCCTGGAGCTGCTCGATCTCGGGGCCCTGCGCGGCGGTGATCCGCTCGGCGAGATCGGCGACCCGTGGGTCGACACCCTCCTTCGCGAGCACGATGTCCGACATCTCGACGGCCTGCTCGTGGTGCACGATCATCATCGACGCGAACATGACGTCGGCCTCGTTCGCTCCGGCCAGCGGAGCGTCCGAGGAGGAGTGGTCCATGCCGGAGTGGTCGGCGGGGCCAGCCGGTTCGGCGCCGCTGCATCCGGCGAGCGCGAGGGTGCCGGCGAGCGCGAGCGCGGCCAGCGCAGTGGTTCGGTTCTTCATCTCTGTCTCTTCTCTGTCAGTCGGGAGGGCGGCCGCGGTCGCGGCGCCCGGGCGCGCGGGCACGCTGTCAGGTGCGACTGATGCAGAGGACGTGGAGGGAGGGAGGACGGGGAGGCGCCGTCGCGGCGGCGCGGGGCGAGCGGCGCCGGCGGCCCACCGGGTCGAAGACGACGGAGCCGGGGTGCCGCAGGAGGAGGAGCAGGCCGCCGAGCAGCGCGAGGACGCAGGCGGCCCCTCCCCCGTCCGTCGGGTCGGCGGGGGCGACGGAGGCCGCGTCGGCGCCCGCCTGCGGATGGGCGACGGCCGGATGGGCGACCGGGGAGGGCGCGGGCACAGAGACGGATGTCGACACTCCGTGACCGCCCGTCGCGTGCCCGCCGGTGCCGTGCGTGTCCAGGGCGTGCATGCCCAGGAGCCCGAGCAGGACGCCGCCCACGAGGACGACCGCGAGCAGCGCCCCCTGGAGCATGCGTCGGCCGGCCATGCCCCCACCTTACCCCCTGGGGGTATTCGGGAAGAGTCAGCGCGCGACGCCGGCCCGGCGCAGCAGACGCCGCACGGCGACCACGATCCCCGCGATGCCGAGCTCGCCCGCCACGCGTCCCAGCAGGGTGGCGAGGAGGATCGGCGGGGTCAGGTGCTCCGGGGAGAAGACCGGCAGCGCGACGAAGAACAGCACCACGCCGGTCACCGCTCCGGCCGCGAGGATCCGGGCCGCCGAGACGGGGGCGTCGCGCCGGAGGGGCAGCGCGAGATCCAGCACGACGCCGCCGAGGACGAGCGGCACCACACCGAGCAGCCCGATCGGCGACACCGCGACGGTCAGCACCCCGGTCACGAATGCGGCGAGCGCTGCCGTGCCGGGGACGCGGGTGACGACCCGTGCGAGGAAGGGCAGCGCCGTGTGCACGGCGGCGACGAGCGCGTACACCGGAGGCGAGACGGCTGCCAGCACGCTCGTCGCGGGCACGACGGCCAGGAAGACGAGGGCCTGCACGGCCCCTAGCGCGGCGCCGATCAGCAGCGCGCTCGTCGGCACGCGACGGGCTGCAGGCGATGAGGGACCACTCACTCGTCCGAGCATAGATCCGCGCCGACACGGACGACGTCACCGTCCCCGGGTTCAGGCATTTCGGAATATCGTATGGGAGAGGGGATGCGGACCTGGGGAGGGACGATGCCGACTTCCGGCGCGCATGGGGACAAGAGGTTGCCGCGGGTGTCCGCGCACGTCATCGGACGACCGCGGCTGAATGCACTGCTGGACGAGGGCGCTCCGCTGACCCTGATCCGCGGCGCCTCCGGCTCGGGCAAGACCACCGCCCTGGTCGGCTGGGCGTTCACCTGTTCCGCCCGCGTCGTGTGGCTGACCGTGAGCTCCGCGATGACGACGCGCACCGGCCTGGCCACCGCCCTGCTGCGCGCGCTCGCCTCCGCCGACGAGACCGCGCCCTCCGAGGCCGGCCCCTCCGCGGACGAGGCGTGGGCCGCCGTCGCCGCGCGCCTCTGCGAGAGCCGGGAGCCGCTCGTCATCGTGCTCGACGACGCCGCCGGACTGGAACGGGACGCCGTGTTCGCCCTGTGCCGCACGATCGTGACACCCCCGGAGGTCCGTCTCGTCGTCGCGACGAACCGGCCCAGCCCGTTCGACAGCGACGGACTCGACCTCGTGATCGACACCACCGTGATCTCCCCCGCCGATCTCGCGTTCGACACCACCGAGATCCGCCGCGCCCTCGACGTCGACGAGGAGACCGCGATCGCGGTCCGCGAGGCCACCGGGGGCTTCGCCGCTGTCGTGCGGGCCATCGCCCTCCGCGGAGACCATCCCGCGGGCAGCCCGATCCTGGAGGACGCGGTCACCGCGGTCGAGGCCTACTTCCGCGGCCGCATCGAGAGGAGCGACTTCGGCGAGGGGGTCCTCGAAGCTCTCGTCCGGATCAGCATCGCCGACAGCGTCGACCTGCCGCTGGCACAGGCACTGAGCAGCGACCCGCACATCGCCGCCGCCCTCGACGAAGCCGAGACCTTCGGGTTCGGACGGTGGTCGGCCGACGGCGGCGAACGGATCTTCACGATCGCACCCTCCGCCCGCGCCCTGCTGCGGAAGGAGCTCGCGCGGCGGTACCCCGCCGAGATCCGGATGCTCCGTCGCCTCGCGATCGAGGGCGCACTCCGCCGCGACGCCCCGTTCGAAGGCCTGCGCCTGGCGATGGAAGAGGATGACCTCCCCCTCGCCGCCCACGTCATCATGTCCGGCTGGAGCCACCTCCTCGACCACGACGGGCGTGCCGTGGTCGCGCTCCTCGGCGACCTGCCCCTGGCGCGCCTCAAGCAGGAGCCGCTCGTCGCGATGCTCCTCGGAATCTGCCTCAACGCCAACCGCCTCCGTCGCATCCGGGGCCTCCAGCTGCTGCGGATGGCGGTGTCCGCCGCGAACGCGCGCCGCAGCACGCTCTCCCCCACCGAGCGCATCTTCATCTGGACCGCGGAGAGCGCCGCTCTGCGCGTGATCGGCATGCCGGACCGTGCCGGGCAGGTCGCCGCCCGGGCCCTGGCCCTGTTCACCGAGACCCCGGAAGCCCAGTGGCAGCAGTACGCCACCGAGATGCCGCTGCTGTGCGCGCACCTCGGGATCTCCCTCTACTACGGCGGCCGACGCGATCAGGCCCTGCGCCTCTTCGACGAAGCCGCCGCCCTCGCCGCGTCGCAGGGCACCGGCAACGCGTTCCATGCCATCAGCCTCCTCAGCGGCATCCACGCCCTGAACGGCGACATCCCGGAAGCCCGCCACCACGTGGAACTGATCCGCTCCGGTTCGTGGGACCCCGCCCTGCTCGACGGCTACCGCGGCACCTTCTACCGGGTCGCGGAGGCGATGCTCGCGGTCGAGGACGGCGACCTCGCCGCCGCCAAGCAGCACGTGCGCGCCTTCCTCCCGCACCGGGCGACCAGCGAGCACTGGACGACGATGGCGACGGTCGAGGCGTGGATCGCCCTGCACGACGGCGATGCCGCGGGCGGCCTGGAGCGGCTCGAGTCGTTCGCGCGCATGCGGGGCCGCGAAGCCGGCACCACGCACGCCCGACAGGCGCTGTTCCGCCCGCGAGCCCTGCTCCACCTGGCCCTCGGCGACGTGAGCACCGCGCGCAGCACGAAGCAGCGCGACGCGCCCTCCGACCGCTTCAGCACGATCCTGGAACGGGCGCGCCTCGCGCTCCTCGACGGACGCGCCCCGGACGCGGTCCGCCTGCTCACCCAGACGCGGCTGGAGCCGTCGACGTCCCGCGAGCGGGCGGAGGCCGCTGCGGTGCAGAGCGCTGCGCTGCACCGCGTGACGCCCGCGGCCGCGCAACGGGCGACGGACGCACTGAGCGCGCAGCTCGCCGATCGCGAGCTGCGCACGCCGCTCGCGCTGCTCAGCGCCGAGGACTTCGCCGCGGTGCGCGCCGACCTCGCGCCCGTCGGGGGCGCGCCGCTGCCCACCCGCGCCGCTCTGCCGTCGCTCGCGACCCGGCCACGGCTGTCGTCCCGGGAGCAGGTGGTCCTCCACGCACTCACGACCGGGGCACCCCTGCCCGAGATCGCGGCGGACCTCCGGGTGTCGCTCAACACGCTGAAGACCCAGCTGCGCAGCATCTACCGCAAGCTCGACGCCGCCAACCGCACGGAAGCCCTGGAGCAGGCCGCCCGGCACGGGCTCCTCCCCGAATAGGACGCAGAGAGGCCCCGCCCGTCAGAGGTGACGGGCGGGGCCTCTCGCCGGATCGGCTAGTCCTGCAGACGGCGTCGGCGCACCATCAGGAGCACGGCACCACCGATCAGCAGCGCGATCGCGAGACCCAGCACCCACGGCGCCAGCTGTCCGCCGGTGAGGGCGAGCGGCGTCAGGACACCGTTCTCGGTCACGCTCGTCGGCGGCGTGATCGTCTCCCCACCGGGAGGCGTCGCGGTCGCGGTGGCCACGTTCCGCAGCGTCGTGCCCGCCGCATCGGCGTGCACGGTCACGGCGTACGTGATCACGACGCTCTCGCCCTCGGCGAGGCTACCGGTCCAGCGCAGCGACATGCCGTCGATCGTCGGCGCAGCCACCGCACGGTCACCCACCGTGGCGGTCGCCGTGCCGCGCATCTCCGCATGCCGCAGCACTCCGGTCAGGTCGTCGGAGACGACGACCTCGTCCAGTCCGGTCTCCCCGGTGTTGGTACCGGTGAGCGTATACGTCACGACACTGCCCGTGGCGACCGCGGTGCCCGAACCCGGGTCCGACGTCTTCACGAACGTGAAGCCCGGGGTGCCGACGGGGTTCTCCGTCGTTACCGGCGGCGGCGTGAGCTCGGCGCCGCCCGGAGGCGTCGCGGTGCCCTGCACGGAGTTCGCGATCGTCGCTCCGCCGGCATCGCCGTCGACGGTCACCGAATAGGTGATCGTGACGCGCTGACCGACCGCGAGGTCACCCTTCCAGGTGAGCTCGTCGCCGTCGACCACGGGCGCCGGGGCCGAGCCGTCGGGCACGGTCGCCGTCGCATCGCCGTTGTACGTGGCGTGGGCGAGCACACCCGAGAGGTCGTCGCGAATGCTGACCGGAGCCAGAGCCGTCTCGCCGGTGTTCACACCCGTCACCGTGTAGGTGATGACGCTGCCCGGGTCGACACGGGTGCCGGTGGCCGGGTCGGCCGACTTGCGCAGCTCGAAGCCGGGCTTGTTGACGGGGTTCTCGGTCGTCGTCGGCGGCGTCTCGATCGGCGGCACCCCACCCGGCGGGGTCGCCGAGCCGGAGGCCGAGTTCTCGAGGACGGTGCCGCCCGCGTCCGCCCGCACGGTCACGGAGTACGTGATCGTCACGGTCTCGCCGACCTGCAGCGCACCGGTCCAGGACAGCCGTCCCTCGGCGACCGTCGGCGCGGACGCCGCCGCACCGCCGATCGTCGCGATCGCGTCGTCGTTGTACTCGGCGTGCGCGAGGACGCCGGACAGGTCGTCGGCGATCACGACCGGGTCGAGAGCCGTCTCACCCGTGTTGACACCGGTCACCGTGTAGGTGAGGACGCTGCCCGGGTCGACCGCCGTGCCCGCCGCCGGGTCGACGCTCTTCGAGACCGAGAATCCGGGCTCGTTGACGGGGTTGATGGTGGTGCCGGGAGGCGGCGTGATCGTCGACCCGCCGGGTGGTGTCGCCGTGGCGGTCGCCGCGTTCTCGATCACCGTGCCCACGCCGTCCGCGCTCACCGTCACGGAGTACGTGACGGTGACGGTCTGACCGACCGCGAGCGCCCCGGTCCACGACAGCTCCGTGCCATCGAGGGTCGCGGCGCCGGCAGAGGCCCCGGCGACGGTCGCCACGGCGTCCGCGTTGAAGGTCGCGTACGGCAGCACACCGGACAGGTCGTCCGTGATCACGACCGGGTCGAGGACCGTCTGGCCCGTGTTGACCGCGGTCAGCGTGTAGGTGAGCACGTCACCGGCGTCCACCGCGGTACCGGCGGCGGGGTCGACGGTCTTCGCGAACGTGAAGCCGGGCTCGTTCACGGGGTGCTCCGTGCTCGACGGCGGCGGCGTGATCGGCGTGCCGGGCGTCGTCGGGCTCTCGGGGTCGCTCGGGTCGGCGGGGATCAGCGGGGTCGCCTCTCCGGTCGCCGTGTTCGCGATGGTCTCGCCGCCGGCGGTGGCGTCGACGGTCACCGAGTAGGTGATCACCACGTCCTGGCCGGGCTGCAGCACGCCGCTCCACGAGAGGGCGCCGTCGGCCACGCGGACGTCGCCCCGGGTCGCGGACACGTCGTCGTTGTAGGACGCATGGGCCAGCGCGGCCCGCAGGTCGTCGCCGATCGTCACCGGGTCGAGCACGGTGTCACCCGTGTTGCGTCCGGTCACGGTGTAGGTGATCACGCTGCCGGGATCGACGCGCGTGCCCGACGCCGGGTCGGCCGTCTTGGTGACGGTGAACCCGGGGGTGGCCACGGGGTGCTCCGTGTCGGCGGGCGGCGTCTCGACGGGGGTGCCCGGGGTGGTCGGGCTCTCCGGGTCGGTCGGGTCGGCCGGGATCAGGGGCGTGCCCTCACCGGTCACCGTGTTGCGGAGCAGCACGCCGGTCGCGTCCTCGTCCACCGTCACGGTGTAGGTGATGTCCACGCGCTCGCCCGGCGCCAGCGTGCCGGTCCAGGTGAGCGTCGTGCCGGACAGGACGACGGAGCCGGTCGAGGCCTGCACGTCGTCGCCGTACTCCGCGTTCGCGAGGACGGCCGAGAGGTCGTCGACGATGGTCGCGGGGTCGAGGACCGTGTTGCCGGTGTTGACGCCCGAGACCGTGTAGGTCAGGGTGTCGCCCGCACGGACGGCGGTGCCGGATGCCGGGTCGGCCGACTTCGACACCTCGAAGCCGGTGTCGACGACCGGGTGCTCGGTCTCCGCGGACGGCGGGACGATGGGCGTCCCCGGCGTCGTCGGGCCGGTCGGGTCGGCGGGGTCGGCCGGGATCTGCGGCGTGGCGGACCCGGTGACGACGTTGTGCAGCAGCGCCTTCTCGACACCGGCGTCCACGGTCACCGTGTAGCTGATGGTGACCGAGGAGCCGCGCGGGAGGTCGCCGGTCCACGTGAGCGTGGTGCCCGAGACGCGGGCGGAGCCGCGGTCGGACGTGACGTCGTCGTTGAAGGAGGCGGAACCGAGCACGCCGGACAGGTCGTCGGTGATCTCCACCGGCGAGAGGTCGGTGTCACCCGTGTTGGTGCCGGTGATCGTGTAGGTGATCGTGTCGCCGGCGGACACGGCCGTGCCCGAGGCGGGGTCGGCGGACTTCGAGATGGTGAAGCCGGAGCCGATGACGGGGTGCTCGGTGGAGACGGTCGGCGGGACGATGGGGTCACCCGGGACCGGGGGCCCGTCCGGGTCGTTGGGGTTCGGGGTGGTCGGCGTCCCCGATCCGGTCACGCTGTTGCGCAGGATCTCACCCGAAGTCTCGGCGCCCACGGTCACCGAGTAGGTGATCGTGACGCTCTGCCCGGGCTGGAGGCTCCCGGTCCAGGTGAGGTCGTCGCCGCTGAGGGTGGCGCCGCCGGTGGTGACCGGGGTGCCGTCGATGGCGGTGACGAGGTCGTCGTTGAAGGAGGCGTTCGCGAGCACGCCCGAGAGGTCGTCCGCGATCGAGGCCGGGTTCAGGATCGTCGCTCCGGTGTTGGTGCCGGTGACGGTGTACTCGATGGTCTGACCGGGCTCCACCACGGTGCCGGCGGCGGGCGCGGAGGTCTTCGTGACCTCGAAGCCGGCGACGGGGTTCTCGGTGGTCACGGCCGGGGGAACCGTCGGGGGCAGGCCTCCGGGCGGGGTGCCCGACGCGGTGACCCGGTTGGCGATGCTCTCGCCCTCCACGCCCTCGTCGACGACGACGGAATACGTGATCGTGAGCACCTGGCCGGGCTCCAGCGCACCGGTCCAGGCGAGGTCGTCGCCGGTGACGGTCGCGGCGCCGGAGGACACCGGGTCGCCGTCGATGGCCGTCGCCACGTCACCCTGGTACTCGGCGTGGGCGAGCACGCCGGACAGGTCGTCGGTCACGGTGACCGGGTCGAGACGCGTGTTGCCGGTGTTCTCGGCCTCGACCGTGTACGTGAGGCGCTGACCCGCGTGCACGGCGGTGCTGGCGGCGGGGTCGGACGTCTTGCGGAGAGCGAGGTCGGGCGCGAGGCGGACGTTCGTGAACGTGCACGTGACGTCGGTGCCGAGCGGCCCCGCCGGCTGGGTGACCTGACCGGCGGCGGTCACGCTCACCGGGGTTGTCGAGCCGTCGGCGTTCACCTGGAGGCAGACGAGCGACTCGTCGTACTTCGTGCGGTCGGTCGTGCCGGCCGCCGACTCGGAGAGGACGAAGGTGTCGCCCTGGTTGGTGAAGACCGGTCCGGCGTAGTCGGGCTGCAGACCGGGACGGTCACCGCGGGTGACGGCGTCGGTCCGGGGGACCTGGTAGCCGGTCGGCGACTGCACGCGGAGCCCGAACTGGTCGGTCGCGGCGTGACGCCCCTCGGGGAGGTCCTTCTTCAGCGTGAGGGTGTTCGGGAAGGTGCAGCTCGCCATGTCGGTCGGCGAGAAGTTCCCGAGCATCGTCGTGTTGACGGTCTGGCCGCGGGGCAGATCCACCTCGATGATGCGGTTGCCGCCACCGGAGACCGAGACGAAGATGTGGCCCAGGTTTCCGAACGCGATGCCGTTGCCCTGGATGCCGGCGCCCATGTCGTGCACCTGCTTGGCGTCGATCGTCGCCGTGCTGGGCTCGAGGGTGGTCGGCAGATCGGACGAGTAGATGAAGTTGTCGGCGACGAGCACGAGCTGACCCGAGGCGCTGAAGGCCATGTCGCCGTTGGCGCCGAAGGCACTGCTGCCGGAGGTGGGGCGCATGGTGCCGACCTGGACGTAGGTCTGCGGGGTGACGTTCTCGTTCCACGCGTACAGGTTGATGGCGCCGTTGACCGTGCCGCTGGCGAAGTAGTAGACGCCGGTGACGGGGTGGACCGCACCGCGCAGCACCGACGAGTTCAGGTTGAAGCTCGTGCGCGTGGTGGTGTCGGTGACGCGGTCGTGCTTGGCGAGCGCCTTCGTGCCGGCGGCGTTGGTGACCGTGTAGGCGTAGCGGCCGTTCGACGAGAGGCCGAGCGCGTTGTTGGAGTGGTCGGCGCCGAGGTTGATGGAGCTGAGGGTGCCGCCGTTGCCGGGGCCTCCGCCCTGTTCGTTGACGGCGAACTCGCGCACCTCGGTGGCGCTCTGCACGTACACCGCGCCGGGCGTGCAGAGGAACGGCTCCGCCGCGGCGGCCGGGGCCGCGGTCAGCGTGCCGCCGATGACGATCATCGACGAGGCGACGAGGGCCGTGCTGACGGCACCGCCGATCAGCTTCCTCGTCCGGCCCCGCCAGCGGCTGCGCCGCTCCGGCGGAAGCGCATCGGGTGTGTGGTCCCTGCGGGCAACACGGAATCCCATGAGTCTCTCCCCATTCATCGCGTTCCGGCACGCACACGCGCACACGGAAGCCCCGCCCCCTCAGGCGACCGCCGAGCACCCTCGGGAGAGGTGGACTCGGTCCGGGCCTCCGCCAGCCTGCCCGCTCGCCGCGCCCGTTCCCGTCCGTTCCCGAGAACTTCACCCCGCCTTTTCACCCCGCGCCCCGATTCGGTATTCGGTGTTGCTAGGTACCGGTACTCAGTGTTACTTTGTACCGGTACCCAGCATTACTGAGTACCGGACCGGATCGCCGGGAGAGAAGGGAGCCCGCATGGGCAGACAGATGACCGAGATGCTCAAAGGCACCCTGGAGGGCATCGTGCTGGCCCTCCTCGCCGAGCAGCCGGCCTACGGATACGAGATCACCACCCGCCTGCGCGAGCACGGCTTCACCGACACCGCCGAGGGCACCGTCTACGCGCTGCTCGTGCGGATCGAGCAGAAGAAGCTCGTCGACGTCGAGAAGGTCCCCAGCGAGAAGGGGCCGCCCCGCAAGGTCTACACCCTCAACGCGCAGGGCAGGCAGGAACTGCAGGAGTTCTGGACGACCTGGGACTTCCTCCGCACGCACATCGAACGACTGCACCCCACGACCACCACGAACAAGGAGAACTGACATGGCCGCCAAGTGGATCGAAGCGCTCACCGGATCGCTCGAGCAGAAGAAGCAGTACAAGCAGGCGAAGGCGCGGATCGAGGCTCTGCCGGAGCCGTACCGCACGGTCGCCCACGCCCAGCACCGCTACACCATGTACTACGGGGGGATCACCGACGGGGACACGCTCGTGCAGATCTTCCTCGACCTCGCCGACCTGTGGGAACGCGCCGCGATCGACGGCACCCCGATCGACGACATCATCGGCGACGACCCCGTGGAGTTCGCCGAGAACTACGCCGAGGCCTACGGCGGCACGCAGTGGGTCGACAAGGAGCGCGCGCGGCTGAAGAAGGCGGTCGCCGACGCGAAGAAGAAGGAGGACGAGTCATGACGACGCCCGCTCTCTCGGTGCGCGGCATCGAGAAGTCGTACACGGATCTGCCCGTGCTGCGCGGCGTCGACTTCGAGGTGGAGCGGGGATCGATCTTCGCCCTCCTCGGGTCGAACGGCGCGGGCAAGACCACGATGGTGCGCATCCTCTCCACGCTGCTGCGGGCCGACGCGGGTGCCGCGACGGTGCAGGGCATCGATGTCGCGGCGGACCCGCTCGGCGTGCGCGAGCGGATCAGCCTCACCGGACAGTTCGCCGCGGTCGACGAGATCCTCACCGGCCGCGAGAACCTCGTGCTCGTCGCGAAGCTGCGGCACCTGCCCGACCCGGGCACCGTGGCCGACCGGCTCCTCGCGCGCTTCCGGCTCACCGATGCCGGGGGCCGCAAGGTCGGCACGTACTCCGGAGGGATGCGACGGCGACTCGACATCGCGATGAGCCTGGTCGGCGACCCCGAGGTCATCTACCTCGACGAGCCGACCACGGGCCTCGACCCGGAATCCCGCATCGAAGTGTGGGACGTCGTGAAGGAACTCGCGAGCGGCGGCACGACCGTGCTGCTCACCACGCAGTACCTCGACGAGGCCGAGCAGCTGGCCGACCGGATCGCGATCCTGCACGAGGGCCGCATCATCGCCGACGACACCCTCGCCGGGCTCAAGCGACTGCTCCCGCCCGCGACGGTCGAGTACGTCGAGAAGCAGCCCACCCTCGAGGAGATCTTCCTCGCCCTCATCGGCCCTTCGGGCCCTTCGACAGGCTCAGTGACCCACGCGGGCTCAGGGACCCACGTTCAGAAAGGAGATGCCGCATGACCACGCACTTCGCCGCCGACACGGCGACTCTCACCGGCCGCTCCCTGCGGCACATCTTCCGCAGTCCCGACACGATCATCACCACCGCGGTCACCCCGATCGCGCTGATGCTCCTGTTCGTGTACGTCTTCGGCGGGGCGCTCCAGCAGAGCACCGGCGCCGAGAACTACGTGGACTACCTACTCCCCGGCATCCTGCTCATCGCGATCGCGTCGGGCATCGCCTACACGGCGTTCCGGCTGTTCACCGATATGCAGAGCGGCATCTTCGAGCGCTTCCACTCCATGCCGATCGCCCGATCGAGCGTGCTGTGGGCCCATGTGCTCACGTCCCTCACGGCGAACGCGATCACCCTCGCGATCATCTTCGGGGTCGGGTTCCTGATGGGCTTCCGCACCGGGGCGAGCGTCGGGGCCTGGCTCGCGGTCATCGGCATCCTGATGCTGTTCACCCTGGCGCTCACCTGGCTGGCGATCATCGCGGGCCTGAACGCGAAGACCGTCGACGGTGCGAGTGCGTTCTCGTACCCGCTGATCTTCCTCCCGTTCATCAGTTCGGCGTTCGTACCGACCGACACCATGCCGGCCCCGGTGCAGTGGTTCGCCGACAACCAGCCGGTCACGTCGATCGTCACCACGATCCAGGCGTTGTTCGCGGGGGAGCCGGTCGGGTCCGATATCTGGGTGGCCCTCGCGTGGTGCGTCGGAATCCTCGTGGTCGCGTACGTGTTCGCGATCATCTCGTACCGCAAGAAGGTCAGCTGATCGACGTCCAGCGAGACGGAACGCTCCGACCGGGGGCTCACCCCCGGCCGGGGCGTTTCGCCGCGCTCGGCGGCCGGCTCTAGGACCAGCCGTTCCCCCATCGGAGAATCGGATGGGACTCGAGGCGTGACCCGCCATGCATGGCGGCAGCCACGAAAGGGCTCCGCTCGAGCTCGACCGCGAGTCTCGCTCTGGTCTGGTCGTCCACGAGGTCCCACGCCTCCGGGTCCAGGTACCAGGAGAAGTTGCCGTGCCTCATCCAGTGGATCGCGTACGCCGTCGCGGCCTGCGCGTCCGTCGCGAACTCGGCCTCCATCCGCTGCACCACGGTCGCCGCCGCCGGCGTCGAGGCCACCATCAACCGGGCGCCGTGCTCATTGCGGAGCACAGAGATGACGAAGGGGGCGGGTCGCCGGGACGCGCCGTCGATGGGGTGCCAGTCCGGGATCCACCCACCATCGGCGATCTGAAGAGGGACGCGGGGCACGGCAGGAATGCTCACGCTTCCGACCACCGCCCTCGGCCCACCGTCCTCCACCATCCCCAGATTGCGCCGCAGGGACAGGCGCAGTCCGTCCATGTCGTCGACGCTGCGGCGCAACTCCTCACTCGACGCCCGCCAGCTGTCGTGCCACATCTCCAAGGCGCTCCGCGCCTCGGTACCGATCGACACACCCCAGGCCTCGGTCGCCTCCTGCGAGATGGCCGCCGCCGTCCTGTCGAGTATCCGTGCACGCAGCCGGAACTCGAACCACATCGCATCCGCGACGCGCATGAGCTGGGACTCCGCCACGAGGGGCGCCGAGAGGTCCTTCTTCGTCTCCCACGGAAAGAGGCCGGTGTCGTGGGTGCTGCAGTAGCCGGAGAAGACCGGCGTGGTTCTCGCCGACAGAGGAGCGAAGCCTGCCTTCTCCCCACCCTCCAGGTGGGGAGCGATCGGACGGCCGGACCCCGCCACGCTCTTGAGGAAGGCATCGGGGATCACGTGCGATTCGATGGGCCGCTCCGCACACGCCTCGACGAGGCATTCGATGGCGACGCCCGCTTTCGCCTCCTGTTCCGCCGCGTCGAGAGCGACGTGAAGGCGACCGAGGTGGGGCTTGAGGCTCCCCGCCCGTGCAAGCGTCCGTCGGAGCCTGTGGATCATGTTCCGGGAGCCGATGTTCGTCACCTCGCGATCGTATCCGGCGGCCGTTCAAGTCGCGCCAGGGGCTCCATCCGGCCCGGAGTTGCCGTGGAGCGGGCGGCTCGAATCAGCGGAGGCCGACCGGACCGAGCACCACACGGCGGCCGGTCCGCACCCAGACGGCGCCGTCGACGCGGTGCTCGGCGCGGGTCGTGAAGCGGTAGCGATACGACACGGCACGCACCCACCGCGGCCGCTCGCCGTGGAACGGGTCGACACGCAGCATCCGCAGCGTCGGAGGGTCGGCCTCCAGAAGCCGCACGAGGAATACGGAGAACCAGTCGTCCAGGGAATGCCCCAGAGGCAGGAACCACATCAGCCAGTCCAGCCGCAGGTGATACGGCGCGAACTGCCGCGGGATCCGCCGGACGTCCCCCGGCTTGCCGCGGAACTCGTACTCGCGCCAGTGCTGGCCCTCCTCGTCGTCCGACCCCTCCACGACGATCTCGATCCGCTCCCGCGTGACCGTGCCGAAGGCTCCGTAGGCGTTGGCGAGCTGCCAGCGGTGGAAACTCGCGTTCATGAGCTGCCGTCGCGCGAAGAGGTTGCGCACGGCGGGCACGCTCAGCACGACGAACAGCACCCCGACCGCCGAGGTCACCACGACCCACCACAACGGCATGCCGGAGACCGTCCACGGCATTGAGGTCTCCGGCCTCCGCTCCGGAGTCCCGATGCCGGGGAGGCCGACCGCGGAGAACGCCAGCACGATCGTCGCCCAGTTCAGCCACGCGAAGTTCCCGGTGAGCACGAGCCACAGCTGCGTCGCGATCACGATCCCGCCGACGACGGCACCGACGATCTGCGGCACCGGACCGGGCATCCACAGCGACAGCAGCGGGGCGAAGAGGAAGAACGGGACGAGGAGCTGCGCGACATGGTTGCCGACGACCTCGAGCTTGTGGAACCACCGCGGCAGCAGATGCGCCTGGCGGCTCAGCGGCCCGGGCATCGGCTGGGTCTCGTGATGGAAGGTCATCGCGGTCAGGTCGCGCCACTCCCGTCCGCCGCGGATCTTGATCATGCCCGCGCCGAACTCCAGCCGGAACAGCAGCCACCAGAACAGCACGATCACCACCGTCGGCGGCGGCTGGTCGTTCGAACCGAGGAAGGCCGCAAGGAACCCCGCCTCCAGCAGCAGCATCTCCCACCCGAATGAGAAGAATGTCTGCCCGATGCTCACCACCGACATGTAGCCGAACCACAGGGCGAGGAAGGCCACCATCGGCACCCAGGGCGGCCCGAGCTGCGGCACCCCGACGACGAGCAGGGCGGCGAGCGCCATCCCCGCCCCGCACAGCACGACGAGGCGCCGGTCGGTGTAGCGGACGCGGGTGAAGAGGGTGGGGTGCAGCAGCTTCCGGCGCTCGCGCTTCTGCGCCACCCAGTCCAGCAGCGCGGGCGCGGGCAGGAGCCCGTGCTCGCCGAGGAGCGGACGGAACTGGTTCAGCGTCGACAGGAACGCGACGAAGTACAGCGCCGCGATGCCCCGCTGCAGGACCTCACGGGCGAACCCGAAGTCGACCGCTGCGAACCCGTCCACGGCCACAGGCTACGCCGCCGGCGCGCGCCCGATCAGGGGGTTGCGCGGGCGGCAGGTCAGTTCTGCATCGCGATCTGCTGACCCTTCACCAGCGGATACGCCGCGAGCTCGGCCCCGTCGAGATCCTCCTTGTGCATGTCGACGCCGGTGATCTGGCTGTTCTCGTAGGTCGTGTAGTAGTACACGCCCGTGGCGGTGTTGGCGCACGACGAGTAGATGGTGATCTCGTACTTCTCCTCGTCGCCGACCTGCACGCAGCCGCGCTGCTGGGCGACCGAGCCGAGGATCTGGAAGAACTGGCTGATCGACTCCGACTCCGAGGTGCCGCACACCGAGTTCATCCGCGTGAACACGGCCTTCACGAACCGCGACGACGACGACA
The DNA here is from genome assembly GCF_017939615.1 of Microbacterium sp. BLY. Taxonomy (NCBI): domain Bacteria; kingdom Bacillati; phylum Actinomycetota; class Actinomycetes; order Micrococcales; family Microbacteriaceae; genus Microbacterium; species Microbacterium sp. BLY. The sequence continues at coordinate 1,009,630 of NZ_JAGKSR010000001.1, read as the reverse complement.
GATCGCCCGGCAGCCCGATCCCGCCCATGCCACGGCTGTACAGGTCCATCGGCACATCCGGCGCGAACGTGTTCTCCGGCTGCCGCTTCGACAGGTGCTGGAAGTCGTTGAGCCGGAAGCTCTGGATGTCGAACGTGGGGTTGTTCGTGAGCACGCCCCACGGGTTGTCGTACACCTTGAGGCCGCCGCGCACGCTCTCCACCGTGATCGACGCCGTCTTGTCGGCGATGATCCAGTGCAGCGGCGACAGCGGGAACTCCGGGCTGAAATTGATGTCGACGAGGCTCACCGAACGCAGGGCGTCCTTCACCTGCGCCACGGTCTCGAACTGTCCGAGGACCCACGGGATGAACTCGAACGGCGTGACCTCGGTGTCCCCCGACCCCGGCGCCGGGTAGTGCGCGTTGTCCGGGAAGTTGAGCCCGGCCATGCCGAGCCCCTTCTCGTTGACCGCGTCGTAGTAGAGCGGGTAGCCGTCCGCGATCGTCGCGATCCCGATGATCGCATGGTGCGTCGGCAGCGACGGCAGCCGGTGGAACGGGAACGGGAAGTTCCGCGGTGTGACGGTCACGGTCTCGTTGTACGAGAACTCCAGATCGAGATTCCTCCCGAAGTAGTGGTCGGCCGTCGTGAAGCTCAGTCCTGTGCACATGGTCGTATCCCCCCATCCGCGGGCCGGTCGACCCGCCGGTTTCGCGCCATGCTTCCACTTTCCCTGCGCGAATGAAAGAGGGGTCGGAACGACGAAGGAGGGCCTCCCGCACGGGGAGACCCTCCTTCCGGGGGTGCGGCGGACGTCAGCTGGTGACGGTCCAGTCGAACTGGTCGCCGTACTTCTTCAGCCACTCGTCGACCGCGTCGGCTTCCTTGCCCTCGCCGTACTCGTTGACCACGAGGTCTTCCAGAGCGCCGTACTGCTCGTCGTCGAGCTTGATCTTCTCGATCAGCTCCGCGGCCTCGGGGAACTCCTCGGCGAAGCCCTTGGTGCCCAGGAAGTGCAGGCCCTCGGCCTTGCCCATCGCGCCCTTCGGGTCTTCGAGGTCCTTCACGGGGAAGGCGTCGTTGGCCCAGAACGGACGCCACAGCGTGACGACGATGTCCTCCTGCTTGTCGGTCGCGGTCTTCAGCTCGGTGAGCATCGCCGCGGTCGACGAGGTGACGAGCTCGTACTCGCCGTCGAGACCGTACTCGGGCATCATCTTCTGGGTCTGGGCGGTGAGGCCGGCACCCGGCTCGATGCCGTAGATCTTGCCGTCGAAGTCGGCGCCCTTGCCCGCGAGGTCCTCGATGGAGGTGAGGTCGGAGTACTCCGGCACCGCGAGGGTCAGCTTGGCGTTCTCGTAGTACTTGCCGAGGTCTTCGATGTCGTCGCCGTACTTGTCCATGTAGGAGGCGTGGGTGAGTTCCGGCCACGCCGACGGGTAGATGTCGACATCGCCCTGCGCGAGCCCGGTGTAGAGGGGGCCGGCCTCGGTGAGCGTCTTCATCTCGACCGTGTAGCCGATCTTCTCGAGCTGGTCCTGCAGGAGGTAGGCGGTGCTGAGGCCGTCGGTCCAGGAGGGCAGGAAGCCGAGGGTGATGGTGCCCTTGTCCTCCGCGCCGTCGCCGCCGCCGCTGGTCCCGCCGGCGCCGTCTGCGCTGCACCCGGCGAGGGTGAGGGCTGCGGCGGCTCCGAGGGCGGTGATGGTCAGGATCTTCTTCTTCATGTGACTCTCTCTCTTGCGTTCCGTATGTGATTCAGGAGGTGCGGACGAGCCGCAGGACAGCTGTGCCGGGATCGAAACCGTGCCGGAGTCCCGGCCCCGACGCCCCTTTTCCGTCCCGCACCCGCACGAAAGGGGGTGGGGCGCGGGACGGGGACCTCAGGCGCGGGTAAGCTCGGACTCGGCCGGCGCCGGCTCGGCGGGCGCGGCGGCTGCGGGCTCCGACGCCACGGGGGCGGAGGGCTGGGACGAACCGCGTCGCTTCCGCATGCCGAGGAGCGACGAGCGGTTCTCACCGGGCGCGCCCAGAGCCGCGGTCACCCGGTCGAGGAACACGGCGATCAACACGACGCCCAGTCCGGCCTCGACGCCCTTCGGGATGTTGATCGTCGAGATCGCCTCGACCACCATCTTCCCGAGTCCGTCGGCGCCCGCCATGCCGGCGATGACCGCCATCGACAGGGCGAGCATGATGACCTGGTTGACGCCCGCCATGATGGTCGGCATCGCGAGCGGCAGCTGGATCCCGCGGAGGATCTGGCCCGGGGTCGCCCCGAACGCGTGCCCGGCCTCGACCGTCTCCGCGTCGACACCGCGGATGCCCAGCTCGGTCAGGCGCACACCCGGAGGCAGCGCGAAGATCACCGTGGCGACGAGACCCGGAACCACGCCGATGCCGAAGAACACGATCGCCGGGATCAGGTACACGAACGCCGGCATCGTCTGCATGAAGTCGAGCACCGGCTTCAGCGTCGCGCGCACCGTCGCGTTGCGCGCCGACCAGATGCCGAGCGGCACCGCGATCAGCACGGCCACGACGGCCGCGACGAGGACGAGCGCGAGCGTCTGCATCGCGGGGACCCAGAGGTCCATGGCGACGATCAACCCGAACGACAGGATGGTGCCGATCGCGAGCTGCCACGAGCGCACCAGCCAGGCGATCAGCGCCGCGATCACGATGATGACGGCGAAGTGGGGCGTGAGGAGCAGGCGGGTGAGCCCGTCGACGAGGAAGCTCACGACGAACGACACCGCGTCGAGCAGGCCGTCGAGGTTGGCGGTGATCCAGTCGACGCCGGCGGCGACCCAGTCGCCCACAGGAATACGGAAACCGTCCATCAGCGCACCTCCTCCGTCTCAACCCGGGCCCCTGAGCCGAACTCCCCCTGGGTCCCTGAGCCACCCTGGGCCCCTGAGCTCGTCGAAGGGCTCGGCTCGGCCGTCCACCCGTCGTCGAGCACGGCGTCGATCTCAGCCTGGGGCATGGGGGTCATCGGCAGCAGGATCTCCTCGGTCGCTCCGGGCCCGGGGCCGAGCGCCGCGAGCAGGGTGACGCGCGGGATCACGCCCGCGAGGCGGCCGTCGGCGTCGACCACCGCGAGGGGCAGCGGCGACTCGACGGCGGGCACGAACAGGTTCATGAGGACGTCGTCCTCGCGGACGCTCTGCGGCACCGGCTTGATGATCGAGTCGAGGCGCGTGGCACCCTGCCGGACGAGCTTGACGGCGTCGCGGTCGGTGACCACGCCGACGAGCTGGCGGTCCTTGCCGACGACGTAGGTCGCCGACATGTACGCGTCGCGCATCTGACGGAGCGCCGTGCGGGGGCCCGCCGACTCGGCGACCACGGGTCGCGGGCGCTCCATGACGTTCGCGGCGGTGAGCACGCGGGCGCGGTCGACGTCCTGCACGAACTGCTCGACGTAGTCGTTCGCCGGGTCCATGAGGATGTCCTCGGGTGTGCCGATCTGCACGATGCGACCATCGCGCATGACCGCGATGCGGTCGCCGAGGAACATGGCCTCGTTGAGGTCGTGCGTGATGAAGACGATGGTCTTCTGGAGCTTCTGCTGCAGCTCCAGGAGCTGCTCCTGCATCTCGCGGCGGATCAGCGGGTCGAGCGCGCTGAACGCCTCGTCCATGAGCAGGATGTCGCTGTCAGCCGCGAGGGCGCGGGCGATGCCGACGCGCTGCTGCATGCCGCCGGAGAGCTCGGAGGGGAGCTTGTCGCCCTGGCCCTCGAGCCCGACGAGAGCGAGGATCTCCTCGGCCTTCGCCTGACGCTCGGCCTTGCCGACGCCCTTGAGCTCGAGCGGGTAGGCGACGTTCGCGGCGACCGTGCGATGCGGCAGCAGCGCGAAGTGCTGGAACACCATCGAGATGCGGTCGCGGCGGATCTCGCGCAGACGCCCGGCCGGGATCCCCGTGATGGGGTCGCCGCCGACGGTGACGGTGCCGTCCGTGATGTCGTGCAGCCCGTTGAGCATGCGGATGATGGTGGATTTGCCCGATCCGGACAGGCCCATGATGACGAAGATCTCACCGCGGTTGACGGTGAAGCTGGCGTCGATGACGGCGGCGGTCCCCGCGTCGGCGACGGCCGTCCGGCTCTCCCCCGCCTTCAGCCGGCGGACGGCGGCGCTCGGATTCCTTCCGAACACCTTGTAAAGATGGCGCGCTTCGAGTGCTGTTTCGGACACGTTTCCCCTGCGGCTCGGCCTCGGGCGGCTGAGCCTGCTTCGGTCACGCCCGGGTGATCCTCACGAGGCCGTTCGACATCTTCGCTGTGGCGGCACAGGCGGCGGATTTCGGATCCGTCGCAGAGGGGATCGACCATACGCCCACGCCTCTTCGCCGCACAGCTCATCGAAGGAAGGACGTGACCGCGGACTGGTCTTCGGGCCGTCAGGCCCGCCCTCCAACGTAACGAAATGGCCGGTCAGCGGCAAATCCTGCCTCCGAGGCGAGCCCGGGTTTCCGGCGCTGACCGGGGGATAGTACGACCGTCTAGCAATCCCGGCGCGCCGTGCTCACGGCCGTCGGACGGTGCGCGTCACGGTGAACTTCGAGGTGCGCCGGAGCTGTTCGGTGGGCCCGATCAGACGGGTCAGCTCTGTCCGATAACCGAGGCTCGAGTTGTACACCGTGAACAGTTCTCCGCCGGGTCGGAGCAGCCGGGCGGCGGCCTCGAACAGGCGGGTCGCGGCCCGGGTGTGTACGCTGGCACCGAGGTGGAACGGCGGGTTCAGGAGCACGACGTCGAACGATGCGTCCGGGAGCTGCGAGCCCGCGTCATCGTGTGTGATGCCGACCCGGTCGGCCACGCCGTTCGCGAGCGCCGTCGCCCGCGCGGAGGCGACGGCGGCGGCCGAGCGGTCGGTGCCGGCGACCCGATCGTCCGGATGAGCGAGCGCCCAGGACACGGCGAGCGCTCCGGTTCCGCACCCGAGGTCGAGGACGCGGCGCCCGGAGCTGTTCACAACTCCGGAAAACCGGGCGCCCTCGCCGCCGTTCGGCGCGTTTTCGGCCGGTGTCGTCTGTGTTCTCCTGAGTTGTGAACCGTCGAGGTCGAGCACCTCGAGCAGAACTCGGGTGCCGATGTCGAGACGGGGCCCGGCGAACGCGCCGCCGTGGGCGACGAGGACGAGGCTGCCGTGCCGCGCGGAGACCGGAAACGGCGGGGACTCGGGTACGGGGAGGGCCTCGGTGGCGACGAGCAGTCGCGACTTCCGCTCGGCGCGCTGGGCCTGCACCCGCGCGAAGCGCCGCCCCAGCACCTCGTTCTGAGCGAGGGTCATGTGCTTCACCCGCCCTCCGGCGATGAGCACGACGTCGGGGGCCGCCCACCGGGCGACCGCATCCGCGATCTCCTCCAGTTCGGCGAGGGCCTTCGGCAGCTGCAGCAGCACGAGGCGCGCACCCCGGAGCAGGCTCTCCTCCAGGTCGTGAGGGCGGAAGCCGTCGAGCCCGAGCTCGTCCGCATTGCGCTGCAGAGCCCGCTGACCGGTCGCGAGGTCCTGATGCACCCGGATCCCGTTCCGCCCGGCAGCCGTGAGAGCCAGCGTGATGGCACCGTACTCGTCCCCGATCACGACCGTCTCGGACCCTGGCACGTCGAGCGCGAGCGCCCGTTCCACGAGCAGCAGGTCGGTCGCATCGTACGCCTGGAGGTTGTCCGCTTCGACGTCGGGCCAGCGACGCAGACGACTGTAGGGGAACTCCGGCACCAGCCCACTGTACGCGGCCCGTCCACCCCCCCCCCGCGGCACGGGGTTGACAGGAACCCTGGTTCCGTGGTTACTTAGTCAAGTAAGTAACCCAGCAACCACGGAGGACTCGTGATCGAAGAAGGCAAGCCGCTCTTCCTCCAGATCGCCGAGCAGATCGAGGACTCCATCCTCGACGGCTCGCTGGCCGAGGAGGCTCAGGCCCCTTCGACGAACGAGCTCGCCGCGTTCTACCGCATCAACCCCGCCACCGCCGCGAAGGGAGTCGCCATGCTCACCGACAAGGGAGTGCTCCACAAGCGCCGAGGCATCGGCATGTTCGTCTCGGAAGGCGCCAGGGAGCTGCTCCTCGGCGAACGCCGCGCGGCCTTCGCCGACCGCTACATCGACCCGCTCCTCGCGGAGGCCCGCACGCTGGGCCTCGGCGCGGAAGACCTCGCGGACCTGCTCCGGCAGCGCGCCGCCTCCGCCCCCACCCCAGAAGGGAAGACCCCCGCATGACCGCCGTCATCGAGGTGCAGAACCTCACCAAGCGCTATAAGGACAAGAGGGCGCTCGACAACGTATCGCTCTCGCTCGAGGGAGGCTCGATCTACGGGCTCCTCGGCCGCAACGGCGCCGGCAAGACGACACTCATGTCGATCCTCACGGCCCAGAACTTCGAGTCGTCCGGCACCGTGAAGGTGTTCGGCGAGCACCCGTACGAGAACGCCCACGTGCTCGGCCGGATCTGCTTCGTCCGGGAGAGCCAGAAGTACCCCGACGACGCGACCCCGCGGCATGCCTTCCGCGCCGCACGCCTGTTCTTCCCGCACTGGGACCAGGAGCTCGCCGACGAGCTCATCGCCGAGTTCCAGCTCCCGATGGAGCAGACCATCAAGAAGCTCTCCCGGGGGCAGCTCTCCGCGGTCGGCGTCATCATCGGCCTGGCCTCCCGCGCCGAGATCACCTTCTTCGACGAACCCTATCTGGGACTCGACGCCGTCGCCCGGCAGATCTTCTACGACCGTCTCGTGGAGGACTACGCGGAGCACCCGCGCACGATCATCCTCTCCTCGCACCTGATCGACGAGGTCGCGAACCTCATCGAGAAGGTCATCGTGATCGACAACGGCCAGATCCTCCTCAACGAGGACACGGATGCCGTCCGCGACCGCGCCGTGACCGTCGTCGGGGATGCCGCGAAGGTCGACGCCTGGGTCGGCGATCGCGAGGTGCTGCACCGGGACGAGCTCGGTCGCGTCGCCTCCGTCACCGTGCTCGGCGCCCTCACCGCCGACGATCGCGCGGAGGTGCGGGCCGCCGGCCTCGACCTCGCCCCCGTCTCGCTGCAGCAGCTCATCGTCCGCCTCACCCAGAAGGCCGAGACCCGCTCCGGCACCAGAGCCGACGCCACCACGGAAGGAGTCCGCTGATGCGACGCACACTCAACGTCATCCGCCTGCAGCTCATCAACCGGCAGACCTTCGTCTGGGTGCCGCTGATCATCCTCGCCTCGGCCGTGGTGATCTCGGTCCTCATCTACGCGATGATCCCCGGCGACGCCCCCAAGTACGGCGGAGGCGGCCAGGCCCCGCTGTGGTACTTCTTCGCGATCGGGCTGTCGGCCATGACGCTGACCTTCCCGTTCTCGCAGGCGATGAGCGTCACCCGCCGCGAGTTCTTCGTCGGGACGCTCCTCACGGCGATGCTCGGCAGTGCGCTCCTGGGAGTGCTGTTCCTCCTCGGCGGGGCGATCGAGCTCGCCACGAACGGGTACGGCGTGAACGGGTGGGTGTTCCACCTGCCGTGGCTGTGGGAGGCGGGGCCGCTCGGCGCCTTCATCGTCTACTTCACGCTCGCTCTGTTCTTCTTCGTGATCGGCTTCACCGGTGCGACGATCTACAAGAGCTGGGGTCCGATGGTCCTCACCATCGTGGGCGTCGCCCTGGCGCTGCTCCTCGTCGGGCTCGTGTTCCTCGTGACGCGTCTGGAACTGTGGGGCGACGTGTGGCTCGGGATCCTCGACCTCGGGGCGGTCGGGCTCGCTCTGTGGGGCCTCGTGGTCGTGGCGATCCTCAGTGGCGTCTCGTTCCTCGCCTTCCGGCGCGCCACCCCCTGACCGGCAGAGACCGGAACCCGCGGATGCCGCGGCTGCGCACCTCGCGCGGTCGCGGCATCCATGTCTCCCCCCTCTACCCGGCGACCGTAGCCGGGGCAACCCGGTGGCCGCACGCCGCGCGCCGCCCTATCCTCGCCGGACAGGACCACCCGACCGCCGCGAGGAGAGGATGACGTGACGCCCGATCTCTCGCGCCTGCGCGTCCGCGAACGCCGCTCGTACCTCGCCCGCACCGTCCGCGAGGCCGTCCGCCCCGCGCGCCTGCTCCTCGTGGTCAAGACGGCGCTCGCCGTCGGGCTCGCGTGGACGATCGCGCCGCACATGCCGGGGGTCACCGACGAGTTCCCGTACTACGCACCGCTGGGCGCACTCGTGAGCATGTACCCGACGCTCATGGGGTCCATGCGGTCGAGCCTGCAGACCCTGTTCGGTCTGGCCACCGGCATCGGCCTGGCGGCGGTGATCGTGCTCACGGTCGGGCCGACGTGGTGGACGATCCCGCTCGTGGTGGGGCTGGGCGTGCTCGTCTCGGGCACCGGCTGGTTCGGCGTCGGCAAGGAGTACGTCCCGATGGCGGCACTGTTCGTGCTCATCATCGGCGGTCAGAACGCGGACGACTACTCCCTCGGCTACCTGGCGCAGATGGGGATCGGGATCGTGATCGGTCTGGTGGTGAACCTCCTCTTCGCCCCCGCGCCGCTCATCGGATCGGCCGAGGCGCGGGTGGAGGAGTTCCGACGACAGCTCGCGGGGCACCTGCACGACATCGGCTCCGCGGTCTCGGAGTCCTGGCCCCCGGAGACCGCGCAGTGGGCGGACGATGCCGCAGCGCTCGCCGAGACCACCGCCGACCTCCGTGCGGCCCTGGCCGAGGCCGACGAGAGCGTCCGCTACAACCCGCGGGCGCGACGCCGGCATGCGGGCACCGCCCACATCCACGAGCAGCTCTCCTCGCTCGACCGCATCGCGCATCTCATCCGGGACATCGCCGACGCGACGGCCGACACGATCTGGGAGCGTCCGGCCGCCATGTCCCTGGACCCGGCTCTGCCCGAGCCGTTGTCGGCGGCCTGCCATGCCGTCGCCGACGTCATCGCCGAGGACGACCCCTCCTCGAACGCGGCGCACCGCCGCCGTGCGGAAGCGGCACGGGCGATCCGCGTGCTGCTGGAGCGGGTCGACGATCGCACGTTCGACGTGCGCAGCTCGATGGGACCCGGTGTTCTGATGGCGATGCACCTCCGCCGCATCCTCATCCTCAGCGGCGAGCGCCCGGCGGAGGAGTGAGTCAGATGGTGTCGTCGGCGACGACGATGTCCATCTGCCAGTAGCGTCCCTCGGGGTCGGTGTCGTCGTGCGCGGTGTCGGCGGCGGTGAGCACATCGTTGATCCTCCGCATCGCGTCATCGAACTCGGCCTCGGTCAGTCGGATCGTGCGCTGCACGAACGACGCGTGCACCTCGGTGGTGCGGCCGGAGACGTACTCCGGCGTCCAGGCGATGACCCGGCGCACCAGGTCCTGATGATCCTCGGCGAGCGCGGCGACGACGGTTCCGCCGAGCGCCTCGTCCGGGACGGGGTTGCCGGGCCCGCCGACGTTGAGCGCGCCCTTGCGGCCCGTCCAGACCCGGTCGCGCCGGTCCCTGGCCTTCTCCGGCGCCTCCTCGATGAGACCCGCCTCGGCGAGCACCCGCAGGTGGAAGCTGGCGCTGTTCGCGGGCACGTCGAGCTCTCCCGCGATGTCGGCGGCACGCAGGAACCCGCGGCGGGCGATGAGGCGGAGGATCTGTCGACGCAAGGGATGCGAGTAGGCCTTGAGCATGGCCGTCGTCATGAAGGCGGCGTCCTCCAGCGCAGTCGCGTCCGCGTCCTCGGCCATTCCCCGATCCTAGTCACGCAATTGCGCACGAATAGTTGCGCAATAGTTCTTGCGCAACTATTCTCGTGCCATGACCACGACGCCGACGATGCCCCACCGCCTGTGGCGCAACACGCGCTACGTCACCTGGCTCGTGAGCGACACGAGCAAGGGACTGGCCTCCGCCCTGTTCGGGTTCGCGGTGCCCCTCCTGGCGCTCATCGTCACGAACGATCCGGCCCAGGCCGGCATCATCGCCGGCGCCGGGATGATCGCCCGCCTGCTGCTGACCCTCGTCGGGGGCATCCTCGCCGACCGGCACCGGCGCATCGTGCTCATGCTCGTCGGCTCGCTCCTCGGGGTGGCGCTGGCCGGAGCGTTCACCCTCCTCGCCCTCTCCGGCGCGCTCACCTTCGCCACCCTCCTCGTGATCGACGTGCTGCTGGCCGCACGCAGCGGCCTCTTCGACGTCGCGGGCGAGAGCGCACTCAAGGAGATCGTCCCGGACGACGCGATGGGGCGAGCGCAGGCCGCGAACCAGGGGCGCGACGCCGCCCTCCAGCTCGCGGGCGGGCCGCTCGGCGGTCTGCTGCTGGGCGTGGGCGGCTGGCTCGTCGGCGCGGTCATGACCCTCGCCCACCTCGTCGCCGCTGTGACCGCCGGGCTGCTCGGGCGTCAGGCCCGGCGCGCGGGCGTCGCCGACACCGGCGCCGCGGACGACGCGGACGACGACGCACCCGCCGTCCGCCCGCACGCCGGACGCGAACTCCGGGAAGGCTTCACCTGGCTGCTCTCCCGCCCCGACCTCGGCGGCGTGATGCTCATCATGACGATCATCAACCTCGGATTCAACGCCGCGATCACCACGGTCGTCTACGCGCTGCAGCAGGCGGGGCACTCCGAGCTGCTCATCGGCACCATCAGCGCCGCGATCGGCGCCGTGATGCTCGTGGGCGCGGTCGTCGCCCCGCTCCTCGTGCCGCGGATCCCGGCCGGGTTGCTCACCATCGGCGGCCTCGCGGTCGTCGCGATGGGCGCTATCGTGCTGTCGTTCGTGTCGGCCCCGTGGGCGGTCGCCGTCGCCCTCGGCGCCTCCGTCTTCCTCGTCCCGGCGCTGAACGCGGGGATGATGGGCTACTTCATGGTGGCCACGCCGTCACGCCTGCTGGGACGCGCGAACAGCGCCATCGGAATCCTCGCGATGGGCGCGATGCCGCTCGCTCCGCTCATCGCCGGCTTCGGCCTGGCGTGGGTCGGGCGCCAGGGCACGCTCCTCCTCTGCGCGGCACTGTGCGTGGTGGCTGCCGCCCTCGCGATCGGGAACCACGCCCTGCGCAGCCTCCCGGTCGAAGCGCAGTGGGCCGCGCATGCCCGCCAGTTCGGGACGGACTGAGGGCACGACGCGGCGCGTGCGGGGCGCTGGGCTACGGCTCGATGGCGAGGAGCGTGACCCCCGCCACCGCGGATGCGACGGCGAGCACCAGTGCGATCGCGATGAGGATGACGTGCACACGGAGGAACGGCGTCGCCTTGCCGTTCTCGTCGCGCGCCCGCGGGTCGTCCGCGACGCGCTTGTAGAAGCGCGGCCAGACGAGCACGTTGAAGCCCGCATTGAGGAACAGAACGACGACGACAGCGATCACCCCTCCACGCTACCGAGCATCCGGGACGCCGCATGTATCACCGAGGCCTTGCCGCGCTCCTGGTAGGTGTGATCACAATGGGCTTCATGATCGACGGTGCTCCCGGCGCCGCCTTCGATCCGGCATCCGACGACGGCCGCGCGCGATGGGAACGTGCCGCCGACCTCTTCGGTGCGTGGCGCGAGGGCGACAGCCGTGCGATGGACGAGCTCGTGCGTCTGATGACGCCCGTGCTCTGGCATGTCGTGCGCGCTTACGGTCTCGGACACGCGCTCGCGGAAGACGTGGTGCAGACCACCTGGCTCCAGCTCGTGCGCGGCCACGGATCGATCGCCGACCCCCGCGCGGTCTCCGCCTGGCTGACCACGACCGCCCGGCGGGAGGCCTGGAAGGTCGGCAAGGCGCACGGACGCATCGACACCGCCGAATCCGACGACCTCGACGCGCTGCTGCCGGAGCAGGCCTCCGCCGAGGAGCACGCCACACTCGAGGACGAGAACCGGCGGCTCTGGGCAGCCGTCCGCCGCCTCGCCGAACGGTGCCAGCGCCTCCTGCGCGTCATCGCGTTCGAGGACCGCCCGGACTACGCGCGCCTCGCCCAGGACCTGTCGATGCCGGTCGGCAGCATCGGCCCGACGCGTCGACGGTGCCTCGCGAAGCTCCGCGACCTCCTCGACGCCCCGGCCTCCCGGACGGAGGGACGACCGTGAGCGACGAAGACGACGCGCAGCTCTTCGCCCGCCTGCGCCGCCTCTGGGGAGAGATCGACCCCGTGCCCGCGGGACTGATCGATCGGATGGTCGCCGCGGTCGCCGCGGACGGCCTCAACCGCGAGTACGCCCTGCTGACCCTCGTCGAAGGACAGCTCGGAGCGGTGCGCGGGGAGACGGACGCCCTCACCCTGCAGTTCAGCGACGGCACCACGAGCATCCTCCTGCACGTCACCACCACCGCCTCCGGGCGACGACGGATCGACGGCTGGGTGGACACCGCCGCGGCGGAGATCGTGCTGCGGCAAGGCGAGCGCGAGCGCACCACGACCCCGGCGGAGACCGGTCGGTTCGTGTTCGACGAAGTGACTCCGGGCCTGAGCCGCGTGCGCCTGACCGCGACCGTCGGCGACGAGACCCGCACCCTCGAGACACCGCAGTTCGAGTTGTGACCTCGACGCCGGCGATGCGGCCGACGTCCCCACGGAGAGGATGACCGATGGAGCAGCCCCAGGGATGGACCTGGCAGGACCGCGCGGAGGGATCGATCCGGCGCGGCACCGCCCTCGACCCGAGCACCGAGCCGGTGGACGGGATCCGCGCGTTCCCCACCGCCTACCTGCGCGAGCGCCTGCTGATCACTCGCGCCCTCGGCGAGCAGGAGGCCTACGACCGCGAGCTGCGTGCCCTGCGGGACGCGGCCGACTCGTTCGGCTGGCGGCTGGAGATCGAGGATCGAGGGCGCAGGATCGGCACCGACGACGGCGAGCTGGTCCCCGGCGTCGCGGGATTCGTGCGGGCGCGCCTCGCGACACCCGATGAGCCGACCCGCGGCGAGTCGCCCGTGGCCCCGGACGCCTGGCGCGTCCTGCAGCGGGCGCGCCGCCTGTCCCGCTCGACCATGCCCCGGACGAGCCTCGAACACGTCCTCTCGATCGATCCGGTCGGGCTGAACCCCTTCACCCGGACCAACCCGTTCACCCGGACCAACCCCTTCACCCGGACCAACCCGGTCCGTGGCGCCGCCCCCGGCGGAGGCGGCAGCGACGACTACCTGGAGCCCGGACGGGGCGCCCGGCAGCCGGTCACCTGGCTCGGCCCGGCCCCGACCCGCGCGCCCGCTCCGGAACAGGGCCGCCGTCCCGTCGTCGCGATCCTGGACACGGGCTGCGGCGAGCATTCCTGGCTGCCCTCCGACGTCGTCACCCGGCACGTCGAGCTGGACGGCGTCCCCGTCGGCCTCACCGACGATGCCGACCCGGAGCGCTACCCCGACCTGTACGGGCAGCTCGACGGCGAGATCGACGCGGTGGCCGGACACGGCACGTTCATCGCGGGATTGGTGCGCCAAGCCGCCCCGGACGCCGACATCCTCTCGATCCGCGTCGCCGGAGCACTCGGGGTGATCGACGAGAGCACCCTGCTGGAGACCATCGCGCAGGTCGTGGAGCTGCTGCGGCGGCACCGCGATGACCCGTCGACGGGCTTCCCCATCGACGTCCTCAACCTGTCCCTCAGCTACTACCACGAGACCCCGACCGACGGCCTGTTCAGCAGGACGCTGTTCGACCTCCTCGGGAAGGCCAGGGAACTCGGCTGTGTGGTCGTCTGCTCCGCCGGCAACGACGCGATCGATCGCCCCTCCTTCCCCGCCTCGCTGTGGCCCTGGCCCGGCTCCGACAACGGGCTGCCGTCCGACGACGGCGCCCCGCACGTGTCCGTCGGCGCACTCAACCCGTCGGCCCACTCGGTCGCCCTCTTCTCCAACGTGGGCCCGTGGGTGCAGGTTTACGCCCCGGGTGCCGCAGTGGTCAGCACGTCGCCGGCCTTCGTCGGCGGCGCGCAGGCGGCGACCCGCGCGGACGTCGACGGGCTGCCCCGCGAGACCCTCGACCCGGACGACTACCGGGGCGGCTTCGCGGTGTGGAGCGGCACGTCGTTCGCGGCCCCCTACATCGCCGGCCGGATCGCCGCGCAGCTCGGGCCGGTCCCGACCGAGGGGGTGGAGCCCGCCGTCGCCACGAAGGCCGTCGATGCCGTGCTCGCCGCGCTGCCGACGCCGCACGACCGCCGCTGAGCCTTCGTCCTCTTCCCCGGGAGCGTCGTCGCACGGCATCCTGGACGGATGCCCCTGTCCGCGAGCGAGCTGCACCGACGCGGCGTCGAGGCGGCGAACTCCCGACGGTTCCCGCGCGCACGCCGGGCCCTCGAGCAGGCTGCCGCGCGGACCACCGACGCCGATCTCCGCGCCCGCATCGACGGCACCACCGCCTACGTCCTCGTGCAGACCGGCGAACCGGCGGCGGCGGAGGCGCTGTGCCGGGAGGCGTTGGCGCGCGGCGGCCTGCAGGCCGAGACCGTCGCTCTGCTGGGCGGGCAGCTCGGCGCCCTCCTCATGCACGGCGGCCGGATGGAGGAGGCGGAGGCGAGCCTCACCACGGCGATCGATGCCCTCTCCGCCACCGGCGACGAGACCACGGCGCTCGCCAACTGCCTGATGAACCGCTCGGTCGTGCGCATGCAGCGCCACCGGCTGGACAGCTGCATGGCGGACCTCCGCCGGGCGATTGCGATCTACGAGGCGCACGACGAGCGGGACTCCCTCGCCGAGGCCACGCACAACCTCGGCTACGCCGCCCTCCTCGGCGGAGACCTCGTGTCGGCGCTGCGCCTCATGGCCGCGTCGCGGCCGACCTTCGCAGCCACCAGTCCCCTGGCCACCGCGATCAGCGATCTCGACCGCGCCGAGGTGCTCCGTGACGCCGGGCTGACGACCGAGGCGGAGGCGCTGCTCGGCCGCGTCGCCGTGCAGTTCGGGGCGCAGCGCATGCGGCAGGCCCGCGGGGAGGCGGAGTTCCACCTCGCCCGCTCGCTCGTCCGGCACGACCCGCGGGCGGCGGAGCGCACGGCCCGGACGGCCGCCCGCCGCTTCACCGCGCTCGGCAGCAGCGGCTGGGCGGCGCGCGCCACCGCCGTGCAACTCGAGGCCCGGCAGCGGACCCGCCCCGACCGTCCGGCGGATGCGGCCGCGTTCGAGCACGTCGCGCAGGAACTCGACCGGAGCGGTTTCCGCACGGAGGCCACCGGGCTGCGGTTGAGCGCCCGCCGCGACGGCACCGGCCGCCTCCCGCGCATCCCGGCCTCCGCCCCGACGCCGCTGCGCATCCGGGCGCAGGAGGTCCGCGCCGCGCGCGCCGCCGGGCGGGGGCGCGACCGGGAGGTGCTGCGGGCTGCTGCCACGGGACTCGATCTGCTGTCGGCCTGGCAGCGGTCGTTCGGGGCGCTCGACCTCCAGGCCTCGGTCGCGATGCATGCGAGCGACCTCGTGTTCGCGGGGCTCACCGCCGCCGTCCGTCGTCGCGACCCCGACACCGTGTTCGAGTGGTCGGAGCGCGCCCGTCACCTCAGTCAGCAGGTCGCCCCGGTCCGTCCGCCGCACGACGACGCCCTCGCCGCCGACCTGGCGGAGCTGCGCATGCTGCGCGCCGATCTCGCGGGGGCCGACTGGACGACCGACCCGACCGTCCGCGCCCTCCGCGACCGCGTGCGGGAGCGCCAGTGGGCCGCGACCGGCTCCGGCGCGACGAGGGAACGCCGCACACGGGAGGAGGTGTCCGCGCTCCTCCCCGCGGACACGGCCGTCCTGGCCTACGTGTACACCGGGAGCGGGCTCCACGGTGTCGTGGTGGAGGGCGCGGGTGCGACCGTGCTCGACCTCTCCTGGCCGCGGGTGCGCGACGCCCTCGACGGCCTCCGCGCCGACCTCGACATGGCCGCCCTCACGCGCGGCGGGGGGATGGGCCCCGTGACCGCGCGGAGCCTCGCGGCCCGCCTCGCGGTCCTCGACGACGAACTGCTCCGCCCGATGCGACACGCCGCGGCGGGGGCACGCCGCCTCCTCCTCACGGTGCCGGGAATCCTCGGCGGGGTGCCGTGGGGGATGCTCCCCGGCATGCACGGGGTGCCGTTCACGATCGCGACCTCGGTCTCCCGGTGGCTCGACGCCCCCGCGCCTGCGCGCGCGGCTCCCACCGTGGGCTTCGCGGCGGGACCCCGGGTCCCGCGCGCGGTCGAAGAGGTCCGGCGTGCGGCGGGATCATGGGCGGGACGGGGGACGACGCGCACGCTGCAGGACGCGGAGGCGACGGTCACGAGCACGACCGAGCTCGCCGGCACCGTCGACGTCCTGCACATCGCCGCCCACGGCCGCCACGCCGTCGACAACCCCCTGTTCTCGGGGTTCGAGCTCGCCGACGGGGTCCTGTTCGGCTACGACGTCGACCTCATCCCCCGGGTTCCGGGCACGGTGATCCTCTCGGCGTGCGAGCTGGGCCGCTCCTCGGTGCGCTGGGGCGAGGAGGCCCTGGGAATGACACGCGTCTGGCTGCACGCCGGCACGGACTGCGTGATCGCCGCTCCCGTCATCGTGCCGGACGACGACGCCTGCGAGCTCCTCACGGCCGTGCACGGGGAGCTCGCCGCGGGCGTGCGCCCCGCGGAGGCGCTGGCACGAGCCGCCTCGGAGACGGGGGTTTCCGCCCCGTTCCAGTGCCACGGCAACGGATTCTGACATTTAACTCGGAAGATCCTGAGCCCGCGGGGGTAGCGGAGCTCGGTGACCGTTAGGTGTCTGTGGGAGGGGGCGGGTGTCGGGTCGGGGTGCGTCTGTAGCCTTGGCGCTGTCCGGAGCGCGAGGGGGGACCCTCGCAGGGGCACCGCAAGGTGCCCCTTACCCGTCCGGAGGACATAGTGCTGCTCCGCCCGGAGGGTGGTGTCAGTTCAGCGCAGCTGTCCATCCTGTGGGCAGGATGAGCCCGGGCGTTAGCTCGTGCTGTCCACAGGTGGTCAGGTGCGCTCGGTCGGCGTTGTCCACGGCACGTTCTTCCGCGGAGTACCCCTATGTCGAAATCGAAGACGACACGCACATCGCAGACGGCTATTCGTGAGCGGGTTCGCGCAGCTCGCGCGGCGCAGCTTGAAGAGCAGCGGATGCGAGAGCAGCGGATCGAGGACGCGGCCACGGCTTTCTTCGTCAACGCGGACCGGATCGATCGTCTCGCCGCGGAACGCGAGCGAGTGCTGGAGGAATTCGTGGCAAAGCACGCGCTGCTCGAGCGGGACCAAGGTCGTGCCATCAGGGCGTTGCGGGAGCTGGAAACGGTCACGGCGATCGCAGATGTCGTCGGTGTTCCATCCACTGAGGTGACCCGGCTGTCCAAGCTGGAAGAGTCGCCCGCGCCGCGCACACGAGCAGAGCGAACAGCTGATGGTGACGAGATCGGCGGCGCCATGCCTGCGGTCGACGAGCAGGAGCAGCAGCCAGCCTCCGGCGTCGCCGCGTGATCGCCCGTGAACGCTCGCGAGTACGAACGCTTCATGGCCAAGGTGGTGTCGGGGCCGCGTGAGGATGACTGCTGGCTGTGGGTCGGGGCGATCGCGGACGACGGGTACAGGAGGTTCTCTCTTCGTCGCGAGGGTCGAGAGCGAATGGTGCGCCCGCAGCGTCTTCTCTTCGAGCACGTCACCGGCCGGGAGCTCACGCGCGACGTCGAGCTCCTCCACACGTGCGATGTGCCGATCTGTGTTCGAGTGACCGCCGACGCAGACACTCATCTCCTCGCTGACGACCATGGCGCGAACATGCGTGACCGTGAACGGAAGGGACGTGCCGGCCGACACCAAGTGGGGATGCGTGGGCTGTCTCGCCGCCAGCTCGCCACACGCTCGCGCACACTGCGCGACCTCGTGCTCACCATGGGGTGGAACCGGGAGGCGATCGCCGCAGTGATCGCCGGCGCCGGCGCCGACCAGCCAACGCTCTTCGACTGGCCCGCATAGCGACTCGGGGCCGGGCGCCCAGCCCGGCCCCGAGCTCTCAGAGGAACTGGCGGTCGAGGGAGTCAGCGTCCGTGGTCATGGCCTGTGTTTCCTTGGTTGGGGTGGGCGGTGCGAAACCAAAGAGAACGCAGCGGGGGAGCCGTCGCCAACCTATCTAGTCCGAGAGTGCGGGGATGCTGCCGGTGATCGCCCAGTGGTCGGAGCCTGTGACACTGCGCTGGATGTGCATGGTGGCCTCGGCTGGTGAGTACGCACGACCGACAAGAAAGCGGTCGATTGCGACCCCCATGATCGGCGGCAAAATCGTGGGCCAGGTTGCACCCGCACCCGCTCCGTGCATGCTTGCCACGTCAGTACAGGAACCAAGGGTGCTGCCACCCATGCTGTTGATGGTCGTGTTGAAGTCTCCGATGATGACGATGTACTCGTCTCCTTCACACAGGGATATTGGACGATCTCGCGCGAGCACCTTACCGAGGTCGCGGAAGCGATCGCGATCCGCGACGGGCGCGTCACGATCGAGATGCACTACAGCACGTCCGAGCAGTGCGACCTGCGATGTCAGAATGCCGAGGGCGACGAGTGCATTCCGGTGAAGTCGACACCGATTCCGTGGCTGATCAGATCTCCCCGATGGTTCGTGATCTGGATGCCGACATCGTTGTGCTTCCGGAGGTTGGTTGGGTAACTGGCGAGCGGGTCGGTGATCTGCTCTCGTCGAGTGGATTCCCCAACAAGACGTTTGCCCCGGAGTCTGCGACAACGTCTGTGATACTCAGCACGGCACTGAGCGACAGCGGCGGCTACACGATCGACAGTGACGCGCCTCCGTGGGCCGGGGTGGTGCTGCGCCCAGAAACTGTGTCGGCTGATACCCCAGTAATCGTCGGCGTTCATCTTCAGCAACCGGGCATAACGAGCGCAGACACCTGGCAGATGCATCTGCAGTGGATCAGGGACCTATACGCCACTTCGCTCGTGGCCTGTAGCTTCATCGTTCGTATCCGTCGACGCCGCGGTTGCGATTGCACTACTCGTCGCGGCCGTCATCTTGGCGGCGTTCGGATCGTCCTCCCCGACCCGACGGCCGCTGATCTTCGCGTCGCTGCTCGCGATCCTCCTCTGCGGGCTTTACGGGGGGCGAAACCTCGCCCAGGGCATCGGCGACGGCTCCCCACCTCCGATGGATCATGCGCTCGCGTTCATCTCATGTCCAGCCAGGCTGTCCCTCCTGTGCATCCACCCATGTAGGGCGGATAGACCTGCCGGTGGCGGTGCGGAACATGCTGCGGTTGGACGATTCGTCCCCGCGCGGTCCTCGCAGCTCATGAATCTCCATCCGGCTATGGAGGGGTCGCACGATCGTCGCTGTCAGGAAGAAACCACGCTCCGAGCAGAAGTCCAGCCGAA
Source organism: Microbacterium sp. BLY (assembly GCF_017939615.1). NCBI lineage: Bacteria > Bacillati > Actinomycetota > Actinomycetes > Micrococcales > Microbacteriaceae > Microbacterium > Microbacterium sp. BLY. The sequence continues at coordinate 990,360 of NZ_JAGKSR010000001.1, read as the reverse complement.
GCGGCGGATATGCCGATGTACCGTCGCCTGTTCGTCACCCTCGCCAATCAAACCACCTACAGCTCGCCTGCGCAGCGGCGGAAGCAGCAACTCTCTCGATACAACAGCGCCTATCCATGCTCTGAGCCCCTTCGTCGCGCGCGGAGGAGGCGCCGGTAGCCTTTGGCGCTCTACGGTTGAACTCACCGCTGCAGGCGGCTGTCGGTTCGCACGCTATGGCGTACGGGAAAAGGTCCCACGTGACTACTCGAGCTTCCCGATGCGCGGATTCACACTGGGCGGCAGGTCCCATCCGTTCTTCTCGTGTACCTCGCGGATGAGAGCAGTGACGTGATCAGTGAGCTGCTGGAGAGTTTTCGGGACGTAGCCCTTGGATCGCAGGAAGCGCAGATTAGAACTCAGTGCTTGCGCCCACGTCATGAGCGGCTCGAGGTTTCGCACCCGCTGCTCCACGTCATCCCCAGGTCGCGCTGCGGTCATGACTTGCCGCCCGAATGTGGCGCCGAGGGCTCTTTCCGCATCCAGCCACGTGTCGAGGCCATCCCAGTCCGGTAGCTCGTCGACGAGCGCGACCATCGCGATCCGCAGGTTGATCAGACGTTCCTCGATCGGATCTGCCGTCGGGTCGAAGCCGATCAGACGTTGCACCGCTTCCTGCAGCGCGGACCACCGCGCGTCGATCGCGGCCCGCTGTGCCAGCGCGAGCGCATCCTTCGACCGTCGATTGGAAAGGATCGTCCCCACGAACGAGACGCAGAGGGAGAGTCCGGCGACGATAAGTGCGATGACATCCAGATCCACGGTAGCTCCTTAGCGTCCGAGGTTGGCGATCGCGCGGGTGTATGCGTCCAGGCCGTCGCGGCGGCCTACGGCGACGGCCTCCAGCGCGACAGCGGAGATCTCAATGGGCGTGTACCGGTAGACGAGCCGGTACCGGGGCTTGCCGGACCCGTCGGGGTCGAAGTACAGCTTGTAGCAGTCTCCGAGATCTCCTGTATCGACATGAGAGTCCAGCTTCACGCCCTTGATCTTGCCGGCGCGGACAAGGACGAGCATGTCGAGTGCCATCTTCTTGGTCTGCTGGTCGGGAAGCGCGTCGATGTCCTGCTGGAAGCCGGGCAGGGCTTTCAGGGGCAGCGGCGCCGGCATCAGGCGTAGTCCGCCGGATCAAGTCCGATAGACGCGGCGACGTCACCCAAAGGAACCGACGCACCCGCACTCGAACGCTCGCGCACGAGCCGCGCAACCTCCAGATCCTCGATGAGAGGAATGAGCTCGGAGTAGAGCTCGAACGGCAGGATCACACCTTCCGGGCGACGCTGAGAGCCAAACACAACAGGCGCGGCGGCCGCGCCCTGGGCCCTGAATCGACGAAGTGTCTCACCGAGCTCGAGTCGAGCCTCTGTCGTAGGAAGCACCGTGAGCATGGGAAGCGATGACGTGGTGACCATGCATTCATGGTACCAGTTGCGCACGTAAACATGTACATGTTTCGGTAAGGAAAGAAGAACCGATAATGGTTATTATGTCAACTTAGGTTGACGCAGGCCCTCTCCCCTCGCGCGCAGACCACTCCCGAACCGAGGGGCAACGCGCGCGGAATGCCGCAAAAGCGCCTACCTTGCCCTTCGCTCGGCGTGTCCTGCATAGTTGGATGATCCGTTCTCAAGGGCTCAGTCCGCACGCTGGGACGTCCGTGTCTCTGCGACCGCTGGCGCGTCGGGCCTGGTTTGCGCCCGCATCTCCGGGACCCGTTCGACTACAGCAACCGAGCTAGCTGGCGTTCGCTTCGATGCATATCGTCTGCATGTTGACGAACGCGTCGATGGCTTCGCGACGAAGTTCCTTCTCGCGCGCCGGGTCCGGTGCGTCACCGTCTTGTACAGCGATCCGGTAGGCGAGCAGCTCGTTCAGCTTGTCGCCCACAGACGACGTCGCCTCCTTCAAATCCCCGTCAACTTCGACCTCAGAGTACGCGTCCGCGAGTTCACCCAACTGCTGAAGCTGTTCCTCAGCGCCGCCAGTACCAGCTTCGGCGTTGTCGGCATCGAAGAACGCTTCTAGTTCCGTGTCGAGTTCCGCGACGGCCTGGCACTGCAGCAGGTCAGGTCCGCTCGCGCATCCAGCCAACAGCAAGAGACTGGCGAGTCCGAAAGCAGCAGTGACACGTCTCATGCCTCCACCTTATGCCGCTGACCAACTCAATCTGCCCACGCTCAGGGCGGTGATTTTGGCGTAGAGCAGATTTTTGCGGTTCCGCTAGTCGGCAATATGGGGGACAGACAAACGCAGAGGATTCCGTAAGCATGTGACTAACAGGGGAGGTAACGAAAGGTAGGAAATTGAAACGAACAACGTATTCCGTTCTCACGGCCGCCGTAGCACTCGCGGGCGCAGCACTCCTTCCGGGTGCAGCTGTTGCGGACGAGATCACCCACCCGGTCAGCAACACCGTCGAAGTAGATGGCGTTGAGTATCAGGCCGAGGTGATGCCTGGGTTTGACACCAGTCGTGGCGTTCAGATCGCGGGCGCACCCGACGAGGCCCGGGTGACAGGCCGCTCGGGAAGCCTCTGCCGCACCGGATGGGTCGTGCCGGGTACCGGCTCGAAGTACACATCGGTCCAGGGCTGCTCAGTGATCGGTTGGGACTCCACGGCGAAGTGGACATACGACTGGCAGGCCAACTTCAACTCCTCCGGCCGAATCTGCGCCGAGGGCAAGGGCTTCGTGAAGTCCGGAACGAAGTACGTGCAGACCTGGCGAGGCCTCGGGTGCAACTCCTCCGGGTCCGGGACGGTCCCCTGGGGTAATGTCGCCGGGAACCTGCAGATGCGCGGCTATGTCACGTCCGTTCCCATTGGTTGGGCGGGCGACTTCGGGTGAGTCGTTCGCGCATAACGTGCGCGATCCCGCTGGTCATCGGAGCAATTGCTCTGGTGACCAGCGGGTGCGCGCCCTCCACACCATCTCCCGCGCCCATAGACCACACACTGACAAATGCGATGGTGATATCACTCGCAGATGAGTTGTCATGCCATGAAGTGCGCGAGCTCAACGACGACGTTTACCATTACGATTCGATGGTCGGATTCGACTGCACAGAGCAAGACGGCAGCTGGACCGCTGTGCGCGCTTATCAGGACGAAAGCTCGGTGGGTCAGGTACTCCAGGATTGGCAATCGCAGCTCGACGACGACTTCAACGCGCTCGTGGGGAAGAACTGGTTCGCGCTCGGCTCGCCACAGCACCTCGCGGAGATTGAGCGACTACTTGAGCTTCCAGCGGCGCATGGCACCGCGGTGCCATCACCAGTCCCGCTCACTCGACAGCAAGAGGCCCTACGCGCCTGCACGGTCGGAGTCGTGAGCATCGTTCGGAACATCATCTTTGAGACGCCCGATCCGGATATGGCCGACTCATACGAGAGCGTCTTCCCCGGCTCCCTAGCCGAATCCGAAGAAGCCGCGACCGAACTCGACGCCACCTCAATACGGTCAGAAGCCGACTTCGAGTACGCCATCACGGACGTTGGGCCCGAGATCAAGTCCTTCTGCGCCACCACGATCGAATGATCCCGCGATCTCCTTCGCGGTCTCGATCGCCGTACACAAGATCCGTGCCAGCCGCGCAGCCAAGCACGCAGCAGCTGAGAGCGCCGACGACCCAGCAACCGCCCCATCAGGCAGCGGCAGCTAGGTCGCTCCACCCTCGGAGAAGATCAAGGTGTGCCCCCGCGTGAGTCAACATTCGTTCCAGAGTCCGGCCCTCGCTGCGGCCGCCGCACGTTGGGCGACTTGGTGGCTCTCCTGGGTGAGGTAGGGGGTGTCGTGGGTGTATTCGGTTCCGTAGCCGTCGCGGATGGCGAGTTCTGCTGCATCCTTACCGTCGATGAAGACGTGTCGCAGGAGGCGTCCGTATCTGTCCTGGTCGCCCTGGCTGGGATCGCTGATGAGTTGGACCGTGGTCCCGTAGAGCAGGTCGTCGAGGAAGTCGCGGGCTTGGTCGGCGTAGCATTCGCTGGCCTCTCCCCCGCGTCCGATCTCTGGGCTGTCGATCCCGATCAGGCGTACTCGGACGGTGCGGCTGTCGATGGCGACGTCGATGGTGTCGCCGTCGACGACGGCGACGACGTTCGCCGGGACAGGCGCCGGGGTCTGCGCGGCATCCGGTGCGCATGCGGTGAGGGTAGCGGCCACGAGAAGAGCCGCTCCCCCGCGTAGGCGTTTCATGCGGCGCTGCTCTCGTGCGTGGCCGTCCACTCTGCCGTGAGCTCGCCTGCTGCGCGGGAACGCCGGAGGTACATGGCCTGGAGTTCGCGGTCGGTGTAGTTGGCTTTCATGTACCAGTAGTTGGTCTGCCATCCCCAGTACGCGACGTCCTTCTCGAGCTGGGCTTTCTCCGCCTCGAGGCGGGCGAGCTCCTGGCGCATGAAGTTGTAGGTCTCCCAGGAGACGTGGTGGCGTTCGATGATGGGGGTCGGGGTGGTCATGCTGCACGCTCCCCCAGCTCGTTGATCTTGTCGGGGCGGAAGCCGGCCCAGTGGTCTTCGTCGGTGACAACGACGGGTGCCTGCAGGTGGCCGAGGCTCTTGACGTACTCGAGGGCGGCGGGGTCTTCGCTCAGGTCGCGGATCTCGTAGGCGAGGCCTTTGGCGTCCAGTGCCCAGTAGGTGGCACTGGACGCAGCTGGGCTTGGTGTAGACGGTGATCGCGGCCATGATTTCTCCCTAGTTCTGTATGTCTTTCCGTGCTTCAATTCTGCCCGAAATGCACCCGATTCAACCAGGCTATATATCGGTTCTGATCTGGGGTTTTACGGGTCGCAACTTGCCGGGGCTGCTGGTAGATGAGTGGGCTGGAAATCCCCGTGGCGCAGGAGCGGTGATCCGTTGATGACGGTGGCTCGGGCTGGTTTCTGGTCGTGTAGCGATGTTGACCGTCGGGGGGTGTGCTCGAGTCGCTGCCGTTGGTGTCAGGTGTCGTCGAGTTGGATGGCGTTGCCCCAGACCCAGCAGCGAAAGGTCTGTTGCTCGGCTTGGAACTCGATGCCCGCTGCGAGCGGGGTTGAGCGGACGAGTTATTTTTCTCGCCGCGAGGTATCAGAATCGGGGGCACCCTCTCCTGTTCTTCGGAAGGTGTCGAGCGAAGGCCTCGAAGGGAGAGGCGCGAGGGAGGCGCCGTCGGATCTGGGGAAGCACCGCTGGGGAGCGGGACGACGAAGATGACACCATCTGCTCCGGGAGGTCGCGGTCTGCAACCGTGACGCTCCGGCAGGGCCTCGGCGATCTGGGGACGCCGAGGCCCTCGGAGCGCCCGGCCGCCGCCCGCGAGATCGTCAGGCGAGGAGCACCGTGTACCCGGCGCCGCGCAGTGCCTCCACGGCCGAGGGCTCGGCCCCGCGATCGGTGATGACGGTGCCGAACAGCTCCGGACCGCCGACCGCGGAGAAAGCCTCCGCTCCGAGCTTGCTGGCATCGGTGACGACCACGGCACGCCGCGCCCGCTCCGCCATCATGCGGTTCACCGCCGCCTCGCGCTCGTCCTGCGTCGTGGCCCCGGCCACCGCATCCATGCCGTTCACGCCGATGAAGGCGATGTCCAGCCGGACCCCGCGGAGCAGCTGCTCCACGAACGGACCGACGAGCTCGTAGGTGCGCGAGTGGATGACCCCGCCGGTGACGACGACCTTGATCTCGGGTCGCGTCGCCAGCTGGGCGGCGATGTTCACGGCGTTCGTCACCACCGTGATGCCTCCCTCCGCCGCCAGGTCGTCCCGGGCGGCGAGCGCGGCCGCGATGGCCGTCGTCGTGGTCCCTCCGGAGAGCCCGACCACGGTGCCGGGGGTGACGAGCGCCGCCGCGGCCTGCGCGATGCTCTCCTTCTCATGGGTGCGGAGATGGCTCTTGTAGCGGAGGGGGAGCTCGTAGGCGACCGTCTGCGCCACCGCACCGCCGTGCGTGCGGGTGAGCAGGCGCTGCTCGGCGAGGGAGTCGAGGTCACGACGCGTGGTGGCCGGCGACGCGCCGAACCGGTCCACGAGCTCCTCGACCGTGACCTCGCCGTCGGCGGCGAGGAGGTCGAGGATCGCGTGCAGCCGGGCCGCCCGCTTCACCGGTCGTCGTCCCGTGTCGAGGGCTGGAGGGCGAACAGCCGCAGCATCCGGGCGGCCTCGTCCGCGAGGGCGGCGCGCGCCGGGGCGAGGTACTTGCGGGAGTCGACGAGACGCTCGTCCGCGTCCAGCACCTCGCGGACCGCGCGGGTGAAGAAGCCGTTGAGGTGGGTGGAGACGTTGATCTTCGTCATCCCCGCCCGCACCGCGTCGGCGATGACGGAATCGGCCACGCCCGACGACCCGTGCAGCACGAGGGGCACGTCGGTGCCGTCCGCCGCGGCACCCCGCAGCGCCGCACGCAGGCGGGCGACGAGGTCGAGGTCGAGGGCGGCGGTGCGGTCGGTCATGGCGTGCGACGACCCCACGGCGACGGCGAGCGCGTCCACCCCGGTCGCGGCGACGAACGCCCGCGCCTCGTCGGGGTCTGTGCGCACCCCGGGAGCGTGGGCGCCGTCCTTCCCGCCCACCTCGCCGAGCTCGCCTTCCACGAAGACGCCGGCCGCCCCGGCGCGCGCGGCCACCTCGGCCGTCAGCGCCACGTTCTCGTCGTAGGGCAGCGCGCCGCCGTCGAACATGACCGAGCCGAAGCCGAGGGCCACGGCCTCGTCGACGAGTTCCGGTCGCTCCGCGTGGTCGAGGTGGACGGCCACCGGGGTCTCTGCGCGTCGTGCCGCCGCGAGGGTGGCCAGCGCGATGGGCTCGAGACCGCCATGGTAGTCGGCGCAGTTCTGCGAGATCTGCAGGATCACGGGGAGCTGGGCGAGGGCGGAGGCACGCACGAGGCCTTCCGCGGTCTCCAGGTGGATCACGTTGAAGGCGCCGATGCCGGTGCTGGCGGCGGCCGCGGCGGAGACGAGCTCGCGAGCGGAGACGAGGGTCACGAAGGGTCCTTCCGGAAGGAGGCGGGATCGGGACGCGAGATGCGGAGCTGCTGCTCGAGCGCGATCCAGCGCGGGGAGATGTCGCCGGCGAGCGGCATGAGGACGGCCGCGGCCGACCATGCGGTCGCGCGCCGGAGGATCAGCTCGGGATCGCGCTCGCCGTCCGCGTACCGGACGGCGCAGGCCGCCACGGCCGCGTCTCCGGCACCGGTGGGGTTCCCGGCGAGCGGCTCGTCGAGCCGCGCGTGGAGGAGGTCGGTGGCGGTGACGGCGAGCATCCCCTCGGCGCCGAGCGACAGCAGCACGAGTTCGGCCCCGCGAGCCAGCAGCGACCGCGCCCCTTCGACGGGGTCGTCGATGCCGGTGGCCTCGACGAGTTCGGCGGCGTTGGGCTTGAGCACGGTGGCTCCGGCGTCGGCGGCGCGGAGAAGATCGGGGCCGGAGGTGTCGACGATCACGGGAACGCCGGCGTCGGCGCCGACCGCGACGAGCATCGGGACGAGCGATTCGGGTGCCCCGGGTGGGATGCTGCCGGAGATCACCAGGACGCTGACGCCGGGGAGCCGATCGACGATCTCGGCGAGGAGTCCGCCCCACTCCGCGTCGGTCGGGTTCTCCCCCCGCTCGTTCACGACCGTCGTGTCCCCGGCGGAGTCATCGACGAGCGCGATGCTGCGCCGGGTCTCGGCGGCGACGGGGACGAGCACGGCGGGCACGCCGCTGACGGTGAGCTCCGCGGCGAACTCGGCGCCGATCCGGCCACCCGCCGTGGTCAGCGCCAGCACGGACGCCCCCTCGGCGTTCGCGACCCGGGCGACGTTGAGTCCCTTCCCGCCGGCGCGCGCCGCTCCGGTGTCGGCCCGGTGGGTCCCGCCCGCGACGAGCCGGTCGACCCGCCAGGTCAGGTCCAGAGCGGGGTTGGGGGTGACGGTGAGGATCATGCGATCTCCCTGGCGCGGAGGGCGGCGCCGATCAGTCCGGCGTTGCCGGAGAGCTCGGCGGGGACGAGGGCGGGAAGGCGATGGAAGCTGAGCCGGGCGGCGAGACGGGTGCGCAGCTCGTCGAACAGCGCGCCTCCCGCGCGCGAGAGCCCGCCGCCGATCACGACCGCCTCGGGGGCGACCACTGCCGTGAGCTGCGCGAGGGAGAGCGTCAGGGCGTCGAGCGCCGAGTCCCAGATGTCCGCGGCGACCTCGTCCCCGGCGACGGCGCGGGCGATGACGTCCTTCGCCCCGTCGGGGGTGGCGCCGGTGGCGTCCCGATAGCGTCGCGCGATCGCGCCGGCCGAGGCGACCGCCTCCAGGCAGCCGCGCGCCCCGCACGGGCAGACCGGGCCGTCGGCGATCGGGGAGTGCCCGATCTCTCCCGCATACCCGCCAGCGGTGTACGGGCGTCCGCCGATGAGGAGGGCGCCGGCGATGCCGGTGCCGATCACGAGGATCACCGCGTCGTCGTAGGCGCGGGCGCCGCCGAGCTCGTGCTCCGCCCAGCTCGCCGCCCGCACGTCGTGGTCGAACGCGACGGGAAGGCCGAGGCGCTGCGCCGTGAGGTCGCGCAGGGGGGCGTCCCGCCAGCCCATGTTGCTCGCGAACACGCCGATCCCGGCCTCGGCGTCGACGATGCCGGGCACCACGAGCCCGGCGGCGCGCGGCACCACGTCCGGATGCTCCGCGCGGAGCTGGGCGGCCAGCACCTCCAGGCGCTCGAGCAGAGCGGGGGTGCGGTCGCCGTCCGCCGTCGGGGTGGGGGTGCGGCGGAGTCCGCGCGCTCGTCCTTCCGCGTCGAACAGCGCGGACTTGATGTCGGTCCCGCCGACGTCGAACGCGAGGACGGGCGCCCCGGCGCCGAGCGTGCGCACCGCGGCGAGCGTCTCGCCGGTGTCGTCCCTGGCGACGTCGGGGATCGCGTCCGCCGCGTCGGTCGGGGTCATCGCTCGGCTCCGGGGTTCGCTGGCGTCATGCATCCAGGATGACGGATCGCGTGAGGTTGCGCGGCTGGTCCGGGTCGAGACCGCGGGCGACGGCACGATCGAGGGCGGTGCGGTGCAGGCGCACGAGGTCGGCGAGGGGGTCGATCGCGCGGTGCTCGAACCGTGCCCCGGTGGCGCGCACCTCGGCGGCCAGTCCGTCCGGTGCCTCTCCGAACTGCCAGGTCACCCGGCCCGGGGCGGCGATGGCGATCGGACCGTGGCGGTAGTCCATCGACGGGTACGCCTCGGTCCAGGACTGCGACGACTCGCGCAGCTTCAGCGCGGCCTCGTGGGCGAGCCCGATGGTCCAGCCCCGCCCGAGGAACGTGTACTGCTCGGCGTCGCGCAGCTCGGTGTCGTCCCCTTCTTCGGCGAGCACGGCCGTCGCGTCGGCGATGGCTCCGGAGAGGTCCTCACCCAGCGACGCCCGGAAGAGCGCGAGCGCCGTGGTCGCGAAGCGCGTCTGGACCACGGACTGCTCGTCGGCGAACGGCAGCAGCACGGCATCGTCGACGAGCGAGACAAGTGGCGAGTCGGGGTCGCCGATCACGCCGATCGTGCGGGTGCGACCCTTGATGCGGTCGACGAGCTCGAGCACCTCGGTCGTGGTGCCGGAGCGGGTGAGGGCGACGACGGCGTCGTAGCCGCGGTCGACGAAGGCCTCCGACGCGGCGAACGCGTCGGTCTCGCCCTGACCGGACGATTCGCGCAGTGCGGCGTACGACTGGGCCATGAACCACGAGGTGCCGCAGCCGACGACCGCGACGCGCGCGCCGCGGGCGGGCAGCAGGGCCTGCTCGGCGGACAGCTCGGCCGCGGTGGCCCACATCTGCGGCTGGGAGCGGAGCTCTTCGCGCATGTGCGCGCCGGGCAGCGAATCGGTCATGAGAAGGCCTTTCGGACGAGATGTTGCGTACTTGTGATTGTTTCGGGCGTGATCCGATCATAGTATTTCGTTCCAAGAGAGCAACATCTTGATTTGTTTGTTTGCCTGACAAATAATCGGGACCAGTTCCACGAGCCCCCGCTCGGACGATCGCGACCACCTCGGCGGCGTGATCAGCACGCACCGTCGCGTGGAGTGTTCTGCGACTGTGCACCACCCCCCTCTCCGGAGAGCGGACCCCCGCCCGCTGGAGCAGCACCCACAGTGAGGAATGCAATGCCCATGAACAAGTCACGGCGATACGGGGCCGCAGCGGTCGCGGCCCTCGCCACGCTGTCGCTCGCATCCTGCGGTTTCGGTGGATCGGGAGGAGACAGCGGCGGCGGCGATGCCGACACCCTCGACCTCCTCGTCCCCAGCTACTCCGACGCCACGAAGGGCCTCTGGGAGGACGTCATCGACGGGTTCACCGAGAAGAACCCCGACATCAAGGTCAACCTCGAGGTGCAGTCGTGGGACAACCTCGAGAAGGTCATCTCCACCAAGGTCCAGGCGGGCGAGGCACCGGACATCTACAACGGCGGCCCCTTCGCGGGCTTCGTCGAGGACGAGCTGCTCTACCCGGTCGAGGAGGTCGTGTCCGACGACGTCTACTCCGACTTCCAGGACTCCTTCCTCGCGAACGCCGAGGTCGACGGCACCGCCTACGCCCTGCCGATGATCGCGTCGGCGCGCGCCCTCTTCGTCAACAACGCCCTCCTCGCCGAGGCCGGCGTCGAGGCGCCGACCGATTGGGACTCCCTGCTCGACGCCGCGACCAAGGTGTCCGGGCTCGGCGGCGGTGTCGCGGGCTACGGCATGCCCCTCGGCTCCGAGGAGGCGCAGGCCGAGGCCGCCGTGTGGCTCTGGGGCGGCGGCGGATCCTTCGGCGACGCCTCCGAGATCACCATCGACACCCCGGAGAACCTCGTCGGCGCCGAGCAGATCAAGAAGATGATCGACGCCGGGGCGACCCAGGCGGACCCCGGTTCGACGCAGCGCTCCCCGCTCATGGACATCTTCATCCAGGGCAAGATCGGCATGCAGGTCGGCCTGCCGCCGACGGTCGGCCAGATCGCCGACAACAACCCCGAGCTCGACTACTCCATCGTGCCGATCCCGACGAAGGACGGCTCGCCGTTCACGCTCGGAGTCATGGACCAGCTGATGGCGTTCGAGAACGACGGCGACAAGCAGGAGGCGATCACGAAGTTCCTCGACTACTTCTACTCGCCCGAGGTCTACGTGCCGTGGGTGCAGGCGGAGGGCTTCCTCCCCGTCACGAAGTCCGGCGCCGAGGAGCTGTCCGGCGAGGAGGCCCTCAAGCCGTTCCTCGACGTGCTGCCCGACGCGCAGTTCTACCCGTCCACGAACCCGAAGTGGTCGGCCGCGGACGGCGCCTTCAAGTCGCTGTTCGGACAGATCCAGGACCAGCCGGCGGCCGACGTGCTGAAGCAGATCCAGGACCAGGTGGACGCGGGCTGACCCGCGGAACGGAGAGGTTCGGGAATCCCCCATGAGCCAGACGACAGAATCCTCGAACCTCGCGGGGGCGGCCACCGGTCGCCCCCGCACCCCGGACGCCGGGACGGCCGCGCGCGGTCGCCCCGGCGGACGGGACCTCCTCCAGGCACTGCCGTGGATCGCCCCCGCGCTGGTGCTCATCATCGGCGTGGTGCTGTTCCCCGCCGGTGTCATGTTCTTCAACTCCACCCGTGACATCTCGCTCTCGGGCCTGGACAAGGGCTCGGTCGGCCTCGACAACTACGTGACCGTGTTCACGTTCCCGGAGTTCTGGCCCATCTTCATCCGCACGATCGTCTGGGTCGTGTCGGTGGTGCTGTTCACCGTCGTCATCTCGCTCGGCCTCGCGCAGATCCTCAACAAGGCGTTCCCGGGTCGTCAGCTCGTGCGGATGGCGGTCATCGTCCCGTGGGCCGCGTCCGTGGTGATGACCACGATGGTCTTCTACTACAGCCTCGAGCCGTACTTCGGGGTCTTCAACAAGTTCCTCTACGACATCGGGCTCTCCGACGACGCGGTGGGCTACGGCTGGACGAAGAACCCGACCACGGCCTTCGTGTGGTCCATCGTCATCGCCGTGTTCGTGTCGCTCCCGTTCACCACCTACACGATCCTCGCCGGGCTCCAAGCGGTCCCGGCCGACGCGATCGAGGCGGCGAAGATGGACGGCGCCGGGGCCACCCGCACGTACTGGTCCATCGTGCTGCCGCAGCTGCGCGGCGCGCTGGCGGTGGCGATCCTCATCAACATCATCAACGTCTTCAACTCGCTGCCGATCCTGAAGGTGATGACCGGGTCGATCCCCGGCTACGGTGCCGACACGATCATGACGCTCATCTTCAAGTACATCGAGCTGCAGAAGAAGGTGGACGTGGCGAGCGCGCTCTCCGTCGTCGCCTTCCTCATCGTCATCGCGATCGTCGCGGCCTACGTGAAGATCGTCAAGCCCATGAAGGAGGTCTGATCATGACCGTGACCGAGACCGCCCTCGTGACCACCGCCGATTCCCGTGGACGGCGCACCCCGCCGATCCCCGGCCGCCGGCGCCGCTACACCGCCGACCAGGTGACGCTGCCACGGGTGATCCTCCGCACCGCGGCCGGGTTCCTCGTCCTCGCGATCTTCGTGCTCCCGTACCTCATCATGTTCTTCGGGTCGGTGAAGACGAAGGCGCAGATCCGCTCGGTCGACCCGACCTACCTCCCGGTGGAGTGGCACTGGGAGAACTACCTCACGATGTGGTCGACGCCCGAGACGCCGCTGCCGTACAACCTCGTCTCGACCATCGTCATCTCCGTGTTCGCGACGCTCCTGGTGCTGCTCGTGTCGCTTCCCGCGGCGTACTACACGGCCCGGTTCCGCTTCCCCGGCCGCATGGTGTTCCTGTTCCTCGTGATCGTGACGCAGATGCTGCAGCCGGCCGTGCTCACGTCCGGCCTGTTCCGGCAGTTCACCGTCCTCGGCCTCGGCGACACCTGGACCGCCATGATCTTCATCAACGCGGCCTTCAACCTCTCGTTCGCCGTGTGGATCATGCACTCGTTCTTCGCCGGCATCCCGAAGGAGGTCGACGAGGCGGCGCAGATCGACGGCGCCGGGCGCCTCACGGTGCTGTTCCGGATCAACCTCCCGCTCGTCTGGCCGGGCATCGTCACCGCGATCGTCTTCACGTTCGTGGCCTGCTGGAACGAGTTCGCCGCCTCGCTGGTGATCCTGTCGACCGACAAGAACCAGCCGCTGTCGGTCGCGCTCACGAAGTTCGTCGGCCAGTACGAGACGAGCTGGCAGTACGTGTTCGGCGTCTCGATCGTCGCGATCCTGCCCGTCATCATCCTCTTCATGCTCATCGAGAAGCGTCTGGTGGGCGGCCTCACCGCCGGCAGCGTGAAGTAGCCCGTCCCGGTTCCCCGCACGCCTGCACGACCGCGGCGCGCGTGCCGGGGCCCCGGGCGGATCCCGTCGTGCACCCGCACTCCGGTCGTACACCCGGAACCTCGACGGGGACGAGGTCAGGCGCGCGGGCTGCCGGCGCGGAGCTGTTCGGGGCTCCACCGGACGCCGAGGACGGCGGTGAGGGCGGCCTGCGCGGCGCCCGCGGAGACGGCGACGCGCGGGTCGGCGTACCGGATGGGGATGTCGGCGGTGCCGCGGGCGGGATAGCCGCTCTCGGCCCGGACCCGCTCGAGGAACCGCGGGCCGAGTTCGGTCGCCGGCCCCCCGATGACCACCTCGATGGGGTCGAGCAGGGCGCCGATGAGCTTGATGGCGCGGGCGAGGGCCCGTGCGCCGTCGTCGATGAGGGCCTGATCCGCACGCGCCACGAGAGCGCGGACCGCGGCGACGTCCAGCGCGTCGGAGAACTCCTCGCCGAGCATCGGCCCCATCGCCGCCGCCGACTCGAGGCACCCGCGACGACCGCACCGGCAGGGTCGTGCGGCGTCGCCGAACACCACCTGCACGTGACCGATCTCCCCCGCCCGGTCGCGGGGCCCCGGAGCGAGCTCGCCGTCGAGGGTGACCGCGGCGCCGATGCCCCCGCCGCTGTGGATGAAGAGGCGGTACCCGGAGGGCGTCTCGTCCAGTCCGGCCTCCGCGATGGCCTCGGCGTCGACGTCGTTGATGAGGAGCACCGGCACACCGGCGATGCGTTCGAGGCGTTCGGCGAGCGGCACGTCGCGCCACTCCAGCTGCACGCTCTCGAGGACCGTGCGGCCGTCGGTCGTCCCCGGCACCTGCACGCCGACCGCGAGCAGTCGCTCTCCGTGCGTGGCCGCGACGGTCGCGACGGTCTCGTCGAGCACCCGGTCGCGGGTCTCTGTCGTATAGGAGAGGCTGCGCCGGGCCACCTCCGAGCCGTCGAGGGCGACGAGCGCGAGGTGGGCGCTGGTCGGTTGGACGACGAGGACCAGGATCAGGTGGTGATCGGCGTCGATGCTGAGCGTCGTGGCGCGTTTGCCGCCCGTGCTCACCGCCTGCTCGCCCTCCGCGACGAGGCGGTTCTCGATGAGCTCCGCGACCAACGACGAGGCGGTCGCCGCGGTCAGTCCCGTGGCGCGCGCGATCCCGGCGCGGGTCTGCGTGCCCGAGCCCTGGAACACCAGTTGGAGCGCTCTCCGCAGGTTCGCGCGCCGAACCGCCGCCTGGGTGTCCAGCGCGTCGTCGTGGGTGAACATCTGCGGGTTTCCTTCTCGCGGAACGGGGCGCATCGGAAGGGGCGCGGGTATCGCTCGACGCGCTCGGTCGGTTAGTTTATTCATTGAACGAAGTCTGCCCGCACCCGATCCGGAGGAGCATCGTGCGCTACCCCCAGATCCTAGAGCGCCCCGCCGACCGGGCACGAGTCTCGGCGGCGACCAACGGCCATTCCCGCGGCATCCGCGAGCGGAACAGGGCCCTCCTCCTGCGCACGCTCATGGAACAGGCGCCTCTCAGCCGCGCCGACCTCTCCCGCCTCACCGGCCTCGCCCGCCCCACCGTCTCGGAGGTCGTGCGCGACCTGCTCGCGGACGGCGTGATCCGGGAGGGCGGCCCCAGCCAGGAGACCCGGCCGGGCAAGCCCGCCGTGATGCTGGAGTTCGACCGGCGCGCGGTGCAGGTGATCTCCCTGGATCTCTCCGACCCCGAACACCTCGTCGGGGCGCTCGCCTCTCCGGACGGTCGCCTGACGCACCGCCTCCAGCGCCCCCGCACCCCCGACGCCGCGGACGGCATCGTCGGCCTCGTCGCCGAGCTGCGCGCCCTCGCCGACGGTCCCGCGCTCGGCATCGGCATCGGCGCACCCACCGGCTCGTCCGCACTCCTCGGCCTCGGACCACGCCTGGCGGAACTCCTCGACGCCCCCGTGCACCTCTTCGACGACGCCGACCTCGTGGCCGACGCCGCGCAGCGGTTCGGCACCGTCGGCACCGACTTCCTCCTCGTCCGCATCGGGACGCGCATCGGCACCGCCATCCGCGTCGTGGGCGATGACGGCGCCCCGGTGGAGCGCTCCATCGGTGCCCGCGAGCTCGCCCATGTCCGGGCGGGCGGCGACCCGGGTGATCCGTGCCTGTGCGGACGGGAGGGCTGCGTCCATGCGTGGGCCGCGGCTCCCGCCCTCGCTCGGCGCCTGGAGGAGGCCGGCGCGGACCGCAGCGCGGTGCTCGCCGCCGCCGGCGCCCGCCTCGGCACGTCCCTTTCCGTGATCGCCGCCGCCGTCGACCTGCCGACGATCCTGCTGAGCGGTCCGGCGGACATCGTGACGCCCGATCTCGTGGACGCGACGGCCGCCGCCGTCCGCGCCGCCTCCCACCCGTCCCTGGGCCCCGCGGTGGCGGCGAGCACGCTCGACGACGCCGTCCTGCGGGGTGCTGCGACCCGCGTGGTCGCCGCCGAGTTCAGCCCGCGCTGACGACCCACCCGTCATCCGCGGCCCCGAGCCCGCCCGGGATGGGAGACTCGTTCGCGCGGGGCGACCGGTCCGTCGCCCCGATCCGGCCTGGAGAGGAATCCGCATGAAAGCACTCGTGATCGGCGCGACCGGCAGCATCGGCGGCGTGGTCGCCGCGACCCTCGACGTCCGGGGACACGAGGTGGTGCGGGCGTCCCGCTCCGGCGAGCAGAGCGTGGACGTCACCGACCCCGCCTCCATCCGCAGTCTCTTCGAGCGGGTCGGCCCGGTCGACGCGGTCGTCGTCGCCGTCGGTTCGGTGCCCTTCCGGCCGCTCCTCGACCTGGATCGCGACGACTACCTCGCGGCGTTCACCGGGAAGACGCTCGCGCAGCTCGACGTCGTGCGCGTCGCCCTGGACCACGTGACCGACGGCGGCTCCGTGACCCTCACCAGCGGCGTGCTCGCGCGCGAACCGATCGCGACCGGTGCGGCGGCGGCGATGGCCAACGGCGCACTGGAGTCGTTCGTGGTGACGGCGGCCGCCGAAGCACCGCGCGGCATCCGCATCAACGCCGTCTCGCCCGACGTGCTCGCCAACTCCCCCGGCTACTTCTCGACGTTCCCCGGCCACCGGCCGGTGACGGACGAGGAGGTCGGGCGGGCGTACGTCCGAGCCATCGAAGGGGTCGTGACGGGACGGGTGCTCACGGTCTGATGGACCTGCCCACCCTCACCCCCGTCCCCGTGCTGTCGACCGCGCGTCTGGAGCTCGTCCCGCTCGGCCCCGAGCACCTCGACGGCACCTGGGCCGCGCTGCAGGAACCCGAGGTGCTGCGCCTGACCGGGACGCACGACCGGTTCACCCGCGAGGGCGTCGAGACCTGGCTCCGATCGCTCGCCGACCGGGACGACCGGGCGGACTGGGCGATCCTCCGCCGCGAAGACGGCGCGCACATCGGCGAGGTGGTCCTCAGCGACCTGGACGAGGAGAACCTCTCGGCCGGCTTCCGCATCGCTCTCGCGGGCCCGCAGTGGTTCGGCGCCGGATACGGGACCGAGGCGACGCGCGCGGTGCTCCGGCATGCGTTCGACACGGTCGGTCTGCATCGGGTGGAGCTCGAGGTGTTCGCCTTCAACCCGCGGGCGCAGCGCGCATACGAGAAGGCCGGATTCGTGGTCGAGGGGCGGCGCCGCCATGCCCTGCGGTGGCAGGGCGACTGGGTCGACGCGATCGTGATGGGTGCCCTCGCGGACGGACGGGTGCACACCGAACCCGAGTGAGCGCAAGGGGGAGGCGGGGCACAGGTCCGTGACGCAGGATGGAGAGATGACCGACTCGCCTCTGTCTTCCCGCCCCTGGCTGCGCTCGTACGCCGACGGCGTGCCCGCCGACATCGACGAGCCGACGCAGACGCTGCCCGAGATGCTGTCGGCGAGCATCCGGAAGTACGCCCGCCGTCCCGCCCTCGAGTTCTTCGGCGCGGTCACGACGTACCGCGACCTCGGCGAGCAGATCGATCGCGCCGCGGAGGGCCTGCGCCACCTGGGCGTCACGAAGGGCGACCGTGTGGCGCTGGTGCTGCCCAACTGCCCGCAGCACGTCGTCGCGTTCTACGCGGTCCTCCGTCTCGGCGCGATCGTCGTCGAGCACAACCCGCTCTACACGGCACGCGAGCTGCGGCACCAGTTCGAGGACCACGGCGCGCGCGTCGCGATCGTCTGGGACAAGGTCGCCGACACGGTCGCGGGCTTCCCGGACGACCTGCGCGTCGAGCACATCGTGAGCATCGACCTGACGACCGCGATGCCGCTGTCGAAGCGCTTCCTGCTGCGGCTTCCGCTGCCGAAGGCCCGCGCGTCGCGGGCGAAGCTGACGGCCACTCCGCGGGCCCGCCATCTCCTGCCGTGGAAGAAACTTATCGCGCATCGCCGGCTCCCCCGTCGCACGCCCGCGCCCTCGCTGGGCGACACCGCCGTCCTGCAGTACACCAGCGGCACGACGGGAGTCCCCAAGGGGGCGATCCTCACGCACGCGAACCTCCGGGCCAACGCGATGCAGGGCCGCGCCTGGGTACCCGGCCTCCGGGATGGCGAAGAGACCTTCTACGCCGTCCTCCCGCTGTTCCACGCCTACGGGCTGACCCTGTGCCTCACCTTCGCGTTGAGCATCGGGGCGAAAGTGGTCCTCTTCCCGACGTTCGACCTAGGTCTGGTCACCGATGCCGCCCGCACGAGCCCGCCCACCTTCCTCCCCGCCGTGCCACCCATCTACGACCAGCTGGCGCGCGCCGCCACACGAGGGACCGTGGATCTCTCCACGATCCGCTTCGCGATCTCCGGCGCGATGAGCCTTCCGGTGGCGACGGTGCGGCGGTGGGAGGAGGCGACCGGCGGCCTCCTCGTCGAGGGCTACGGGATGACCGAGGCCTCCCCGGTGGCGCTCGGCAACCCGATGGGACCGACCCGACGGCCCGGTACCGTGGGCGTGCCGTTCCCGAGCACCGAGATCCGCATCGTCGACCCGGATGACCCCGAGGTGGACGTGCCGACGGGCGAGCCGGGTGAGCTCCTCCTCCGTGGCCCGCAGGTGTTCCAGGGGTACTGGGGGCGGCCAGGGGAGACGGCCGAGACCCTGCTCCCGGACGGCTGGCTACGCACGGGCGACATCGCCGAGGTCTCGCCGGACGGTTTCGTGACCATCGTCGACCGCCGCAAGGAGCTCATCATCACCGGGGGCTTCAACGTCTCGCCCAGCGAGGTGGAGAACGCGCTCGAAGCGCACCCGGACGTCGTGGCGGCCGCGGTCGTCGGGCTGCCCCGGTCGAGCGGCGGGGAGGAGGTCGCCGCCGCCGTCGTCCTCCGCGAGGGCGCCGCGGCCGACATGGACGGACTCCGCGACTTCTGCCGCACCCACCTGACCGCCTACAAGGTGCCGCGTCGCATCACCGCCGTCGACGACCTCCCCCGGTCGCTCATCGGCAAGGTGCTGCGCCGCGAGGTGCGGGACAGGCTGCTCGCCGCGCGCGGCGCCTGAGCGCGACGGCTCAGCGGCCCTCGGCGGCCTCGGTGTGGTGGCGGATGACCTCCGCGACGACGAAGTTGAACCACTTCTCCGCGAACTCGGGGTCGAGGTGGGCGTCCTCGGCGAGGGCGCGGAGCCGCGCGACCTGCTGCTCCTCCCGATTCGGGTCCGACGGCGGCATCGCGTGCTCGGCCTTGAGCTGGCCGACCTGCTGGGTGGCGCGGAAGCGCTCGGCGAGCAGGAAGATCAGCGCCGCGTCGATGTTGTCGATGCTCGCGCGCAGGCGCAGCAGTTCGGCCTTCGGGTCCTCTGCGGCAGTCATGCCCCCTACTCTAGAGCCGCGGATCGCCCTCCCTCCGCCGAGGGTCACCGCTATCGTGTGGTCATGAGCAACGACGAGTCGCCGTCCCCCGCTCCGCACGACGACCGCGGCGTCCCCGCCGTCGACGGTGGCCCCGCTCCCGTCGACGCAGCGCTCGCGGGCGTCGCCGAGGAGGCGCCCGGAGCCCTCACGACGCCGGCCGGGCCGACCAGGCCCGTGGTGATCGAGCCGACCACGCCGAGCCGCTCGTTCTGGACGCGGATCGACCGCCCGTTCGTGTTCGGTTTCCTCGTGACGCTCGGCGGCCTCGGAGCGATCGTCATCGGCATGGCGCTGTCGAACCTCTCCACCGTGCTCATCTACATCGCGCTCGCCCTGTTCGCATCCCTCGGCCTCGACCCGGCGGTGCGTTTCCTGGAACGCCGTGGCCTGTCCCGTGCCCTGGCCGTCGTGACGACCATCCTCGCGCTCATCATCGTCGTCGCCCTCGTCCTGTGGATGATCGTGCCGATCGTCGTGGATCAGATCGCGAGCTTCGTGAAGTCCGTCCCGGGCATGGTCCAGGACTTCACCAAGACCGACCTCTACGGCACCCTCAACAACCAGTTCGGCGATCAGTTCCAGGACCTCGTGTCGGAGGTGCAGAAGTTCCTCTCCGACTTCGGCAACCTGGCGACGATCGGCGGCGGCGCCCTGCAGGTCGGGGCGTCCATCGCCAGCGGCATCTCCGGCGCGATCATCGTCCTCGTGCTGACGCTGTACTTCCTCGCGACGCTGCCCGTCATGCGGCAGGGCCTGCTGCGCCTCGTCCCGGCCCGCGACCGCGAGCAGGCCGGCGACATCTCGCAGCAGATCACGGAGTCGGTCGGTGGGTACGTCATGGGCATGGTCGTCCTCGCGTTCTGCAACGCGACCCTCGCGCTGATCCTGTACTCGGTGCTGGGCCTGCCGTTCCCGCCGCTCATGGCCGCGATCGCCTTCTGCGTCACGCTCATCCCGCTCGTCGGCTCGGTGCTGTTCTGGATGATCGGCACCATCCTCGCCCTGTTCACGAACCCGATCGCCGCCCTGGTGTTCGCCGGCGTCTACCTCGTCTACATGCAGATCGAGGCGTACGTGCTCACCCCGCGGGTCATGAACAAGGCCGTCGCGGTGCCGGGCTCGCTCGTTGTCATCGGTGCCCTCGCCGGGGGCACGCTCCTCGGCCTCCTCGGCGCTCTCGTGGCCGTCCCCGTGACCGCCTCGATCCTCATCATCATCAAGCAGGTGGTCGTGCCCAAGCAGGACGCCCGTACCTGACTCAGCCGCCTTCCCCGCGCACAACGGCGGAGATCCGGGGCGACACCCCGCCGTCCGGGGGCGTTCGGCGGCGTGTCGGGCGAGAGCTCCGGAGTTGTGCACGGGGCGGGTGAGAACGACGGAGCGCCCGACCCCTGAGGGCCGGGCGCTCCGCGGGAAGACGACTCAGATGAGGTCGTTGTCCGTGAGCCACTTCTTCGCGATGTCCTCCGCCGACTTCTGGTCGACCGTGCTCTGCACGTTGAGGGCGACGAGCTCCTCGGCGGTCAGCTTGGCGCTGATGCCGTTGATGACGTCGGCGATCTCGTCGGCCACGTCGCTGGACGCGATCGGGACGACGTTCGAGGCGAGGATGATGTTCTCCGGGTCCTCCAGGGCCACGATGTCCTCGGTCTGGAACGCCGGGTCGGCGGAGTAGATGTCCGCGACCTGGATCTCACCGGCGAGCAGCGACTCCAGCGTGGTCGGGCCGGTGGCCGAGAATGCCAGGTCGACGCCGTAGACCTCCTTGGCCGCGGCCGGCCCGTACGGACGCTGCTCGAACTCCGGGGCCGCGCCGATGGTGACCGGGGTGGTCACGTCCGCGAGGTCGGCGATCGAGGTGAGGTCGTTCTCCTCGGCGAAGCTCTTGAGTACCGTGTAGGTGTCCTGGTCGGACGCCTCGGCGTAGTCGAGCGCCGTGAGACCTTCGGGGAGCGCATCCTGCAGGGCGGCGTAGACGTCGTCCGGGCTCGTGGCGGTCGCATCCTTGTCCAGGTACTCGAGCAGGTTGCCCGTGTACTCCGGGAACAGGTCGATCGCCCCGGACTCGACGTCCGGCATGTAGGCGTCGCGCTGACCGATGCTGAACTGACGATCGACGTCGAAGTCCGCGGCCTCGAGCGCCTGCGCGTAGATCTCGGCGATGATCTCGTTCGAGTAGTACGCCTGCGAGCCGATGACGATGGTGTCGCTGCCACCCCCGTCTCCGGCGTCGTCGGTAGGTGCGTCCAGCGGGTTGCTGTTGGCGCAGCCGGAGAGCGCGAGCGCGGCGGCGAGTGCGACGCCGCCGGCAAGGGCGAGGCGGGACTTTCGTGCGGTGAACATGGGACTTCCTCTTCTCTGGGGGACGATGCTGTGGGTCAGGCGGTCGCGGCCGTGGGCGCTGCCGACCGGGATCGACGGCGTTGCGGACGCGTGCGCACGCCCCGCGGGACGGAAGCGTGCTGGGCGAGGGCGAGCAGGAGGTCGACGAGGAGCGCGAGCACCGCGACGAGGATCGCGCCACCGAGCACCTGGTCGAAACGACGGAGCGGGATGCCCTGGATGATGGGCCAGCCGAGGCCGCCGAGGTTCACGTACGCGGCGATGGTGACCGTGGCGATGACCTGAAGGAGCGCCGACCGGAGTCCGCCGACGAGGAGAGGCATCCCGAGCGGCACCTCCACCTTCCAGAACACCTGCCAGCCGGTCATCCCCATCGCCCGCGCCGCGTCGATGGTGCGACGATCGACTGCCTCCAGTCCGGTGTACGCGCCGGCGAGGAGGGAGGGGATCGCCAGAATGACGAACGTGATGATCGCCGCCAGCGGTGTGCGTAGCACCCCCAGCAGGAGTACCAGCAGGACCATCAGGCCGAACGACGGGATCGCACGTGCTGCTCCGGAGACGGCGACCGCGACCTCCCGCCCCTTGCCCGTGTGTCCGATGAGCCACCCCAGCGGGACCGCGATGACGGCGGCGATCAGTACCGAGACGATCGTGTAGAACACATGCTGGCCGAACAGCACCGGAAGCGAGTAGGAGCCGACCCAGCGGTCGGGGGAGAAGAGCCACGCGAAGGCCTCAGTGAAGACGTTCATGCGGCCGTCCTCAGAGCGATCGTCCGGCGCGCCGCGGCGGGGGTGGCTGCCGCCCGGGTCCACGGCATGAGGGCACGGCCGAGAAGCACCAGCAGCAGGTCGATGACGAGGGCGATGACGACGACGGCCACGATGCCCGTGAACACCTCGGCGAGGATGCGGCGCTGGAGACCATTCGTGAACAGGTAGCCCAGGTTCGTGACGCCGACGAGGATCCCGACTGTCGCCAGCGAGATCGTGCTCACGGCGGCCACCCGCAGGCCCGCGAGAATGACCGGTCCGGCAAGCGGGAAATCCACCGTCCAGAAGCGGCGGAACCCGCCGTACCCCATGGCGACCGCCGACTGCCGAATGGCGGGGTCGACCGAGTCCAGGCCGTCGGACACGGCGCGCACGAGGATCGCGACCGCGTAGATGGTGAGGCCGATGACGAGGTTGGCCGGGCTCCGAGCCGGGTAGCCCGCCACCGACGGCAGCAGGATGAGGAGCGCCAGGGACGGGATCGTGTACAGCAGACCGGTCAGCACGATGACCGGTCCCTTGACGAGCTGATAGCGCCAGGCCACCCATCCCAGCGGCAGTGCCAGCACGAAGCCGAGCACGATGGCGATCGCACTCTGCTGCAGATGCACGGCGGTGAGCTCGAGGATCAGCCCGAGGTTGTCGCCGACCCAGTTCACGGGGCCGCCTTCACCGTGTCGGCTCCGTCGGCGACGCCCTCCGGCGCATCGACGATCGCCCCCTGCGTACGGCCCTCGGAGTCCACGACCACGATGCCGCGCGGCGTCTGCTTGAGGTGCAGCGCACGGCGGCCGCGGTCGGCTCCGATGAAGGAGGAGACGAAGTCGTCGGCCGGGTTCTCGATGATCTCGCTCGGGCTGCCCACCTGCACGATCCGGGCGCCCTTGTCGAGGATGACGACCTGGTCGCCGAGAAGGAACGCCTCGTCGATGTCGTGCGTGACGAAGACGACCGTCTTGTCGAGCTCGTGCTGCAGACGCAGGGTCTCCTGCTGCAGGTCGGCGCGGACGATCGGGTCGACCGCACCGAACGGCTCGTCCATGAGGAGGATGTTCGGGTCGGCGGCGAGCCCGCGAGCCACCCCGACGCGCTGCTGCTGCCCACCCGACAACTGGCTCGGGTAGCGCTCGGCGAGCGCCTGGTCGAGGCCGACCGTCGTGAGCAGCTCGCGCGCCCGCTCATGCGCCTGCTTGCGCTTCACCCCGTTCAGCCGCAGCACCGTGGCGACGTTGTCGATGACGGTGAAGTGCGGCATGAGCCCGGAGTTCTGCATGACATAGCCGATGCGGCGGCGCAGCGCGACCGGGTCACCCGACAGCACGCTCTCGCCGTCGATCTCGACCTCCCCCGAGGTCGGCTCGACCATGCGGTTGATCATGCGCAGCAACGTGGTCTTGCCGCAGCCGGATGATCCGACGAACACGGTCGTCTTGCGGGAAGGCAGCACGAGGCTGAAGTCGTCCACGGCGAGCGTCCCGTCGGGGAAGCGCTTCGTGACGTTGCGGAACTCGATCATGAGGGGGTCTTCTCCGACGGTCGTGCGGGCGTGCGGTCGTTCGTCGTGCGGGACTAGGCCGAGACCTCGACGCCCGGGGCGAAGGCGACGTAGCCGGAAAAGTCCTTGCCGACGCGGTCGAACGCCGACGGGTACGGATGCGGGTACGACCACGCGAGATCCTTGTGCAGCTCTCCGTCGACCTGGACGGAGTAGTACTGGCACTCGCCCTTCCACGGACAGGTGTAGGGGGTGGGGCTCTCGACGAGCGCGTCGGGCGCGACGGATGCCGGCGGGAAGTACCAGTTCCCCTCGATGCGGATGAGGTCGTCCTGGTCGGCCTCGGCGATGACGTTTCCTGCGAGTACAGCCTTCATGGTCCTGCCTCCTCGGATGTGGGTTCGAGCGTATAAGACGGGTACGACATCCGGCACCGGGTTGCGCGCGGGGTCGTCAATCTGGGACACATTGCGCGTTCTGTTCGTGACGGGCCCGGAAACGGATTGGCGGGGTCAGGCCGAGTCGCGTCCGTACCCCTCCAGCAGCCGCAACCAGATCTCGCTGATCGTGGGATACGAGGGCACGGCGTGCCAGAGCCGGGCGATCGGGACCTCGCCGACGATCGCGATGGTCGCCGCCTGCACCAGCTCGGCGACCTCTGGTCCGACGAAGGTCGCACCGATCACGACGTCGCGGTCGGTGTCGACGACCAGCCGCGCCTGCCCGGCGAAGCCGTCCTCATAGAGGCTCGCGCCCGCCACCCAGCCGAGGTCGTAGTCGACGACGTGGACTGCGGTGCCGGCCTCGCGGGCCGCGGCCTCGGTGAGCCCGACCGATCCGACCTCGGGCATCGAGAACGTGACCTGCGGCACAGCGGAGTGATCGGCCGTGGCGACGTGACGGCCCCAGGGGGCGTCGTCGACCGCCTCGCCCTTCGCCCGCGCGGCGATGACATCGCCCGCCGCCCGCGCCTGGTATTTGCCCTGGTGTGTCAGCAGCACGCGCCCGTTGACGTCGCCCACGGCGTAGAGCCAGTCGTGCCCCGGGACGCGCAGGGTGTCGTCCGTTTCGATCCAGCGGCCCGGCTCGAGCCCGACGACGTCGAGCCCGATGTCCGCGCTGCGCGGTGAGCGGCCGGTCGCGACGAGCACCTCCGCCGCCGTCACGGTCTCCCCGTCGTCGAGCGTGATCGTCACCCGTCCGCCGTCGCGGTGCACCGCGGTCGTCCCGGTGTCGGTGCGGACGTCGACGCCGAGTTCCCGGAGCCCGTCGGCGACGCGCTCTCCGGCGAAGGGCTCCATCCCTCCGAGCAGCCCGCTGCGCGCGAGCAGCGTGACCGACGAGCCGAGCGCGGCGTACGCGGTGGCCATCTCGACCGCGACGACACCGCCGCCGATCACCGCGAGGCTCTCGGGGACCTCTTCGGCGCTGGTCGCCTCGCGGCTCGTCCACGGCGCCGCCTCCCGCAGACCCTCGATGGGCGGGATGACGGCATCCGAGCCGGTGCTGATCGCGACCGCGTGACGCGCACGCAGGACCCGCGTGCCGCCGTCCGGGTCGGTCACCGTCACCTCGCGCTCCCCCGTCAGCCGGCCGTGGCCGCGGGCGAGGTCGATGTGAGCCGACTCGAGCCACTTCACCTGTCCGTCGTCGGACCAGTTGCTCGTGAAGGAGTCACGGCGTGCGAACACAGCGCGCACGTCCAGCCCCCCGGTCACCGCCTCCGCGGCGCCCGGGACATGCTGTGCGGCCCGGAGCGCCTGGGCGGAGCGGAGCAACGCCTTCGAGGGCATGCAGGCCCAGTACGAGCACTCGCCGCCCACGAGCTCGCTCTCCACGATGATCGCCGTGAGGCCCCCCTGCACGGCGCGGTCGGCCACATTCTCCCCGACCGGGCCACCGCCCAGGACGATGAGGTCGTATTCGTCGGTCTTCTCGGCAGCACTCATGCTCGCCCCTCTCGTGGCCGCGGCGGTCCGTGGCCCAGTCTCGCTCATGACGAACGTCGAGTCACGGGTGAGTTGTTCCCGGCCACCGATATACGGGTCCATCTGTCGTCGGCCCCGAGTCCCCGCTGCCCGCCCCGCGGACGCCTGCACGACCCCGCGACACCTGCACGACCCGGACCGGGCATGGATCCTGCCCCGTCTGCACGACCCGAAGACGGATGCACGACCCGGACGGGGCATGGATCCCGCCCCGTCTGCACGACCCGAAGACGGATGCACGACCGGGATGGGACTACCGGCCCGCAGACGTGCCCCTGTCGTGCATCCGGAACGGGATCGGCGGCGCGGATACCGGGGGACGGTCGGAGGACGGTCGGGGGACGGTCGGGGGACGAACGACGGGACCGGGCCGGGCCGGGCCCGCCGGGGGCGTCAGGCGAGGGCGGGGCGGAGGGGACGGTGGTCGGCGAAGGCCCGGGGGTAGGCGCGGCGGAGGGCGACGACGAGGAGGGTGGCTGCGGTCACCTTGATGAGGTCACCGGGCAGGAAGGCCAGCGTGGAGAGGGCGGTGAGGTCGAGCGGGACCCCGGTGACGAGAGCCTGCACGGGGATGCCGAAGGCGTAGACGACGAGCACACCCCCGACGAACGCGGCGATCGCGGCGCGCCACCAGGTCGGTCGGCCGGTGCGCATCAGGAGCCCGATCACCACGACACCGGCGATCCACCCGAGCAGGTATCCGGCCGTCGGCCCGACGAAGACCCCGAGCCCTCCGCGCCCGCCGGCGAGGACCGGGAGGCCGAGCGCCGCCAGCAGCAGGACCAGGGCGACCGACCACGGTGCGACCCGCGGCCCGAGCACGAGACCGGCCAGCATGACGGCGAGGGTCTGGCCTGTGATGGGCACGCCGCCGGGGAGCGGGACGACGACCGTGCCGAGCACGATGATGAGAGCGGCGAAGACGGCCACCCGGCCGAGCATGGCCGAGGTGTCGCGGGGAGTGGGTGCCATCGGCTGTGTCCTTCCTGAACGGTGTTCACCTGAACACCGTTCATCACAGTAGGGAAGCCGCCCTCCCGTCGCAAATCAGGTTCCCGCGCGCGTTCGCGGAGCCAGGACGGCCGCTCCGGCGCCCACCACCGCGGCGAGCGCGAACACCCCGACGAACGGATCAGCCGTCGTCGCCCCGAGTGCGGCGAAGAGCGCGCCCGTGACCGCAAGGGCGAGCGCACTGCCGAACGAGTCGGCGACGGTCATCGCCCCGCTGTTGAACCCCTGCTCCGCGGGAGACGACATGGCCAGCACGAGGGCGCTGGTCCGGGGACTCATCAGCCCCATCCCGGCGCCGGCGACGACCCAGGCGAGGGCGGCGAGCAGCGCCGACGCCTGCATCACGGTGATCACCAGGACGAGCGTGATTCCGATGACCACGAGGACCGTTCCCACCCGCACCGCCGTCACGCTCGACAGGCGCTCGCCCATCCGACCCTGGACGGTCGCCGCCGCCGACCAGGCGAGCGCACCCCCGGTCAGCGCGAGCCCCGCGAGGGTCGGCGACAGCAGGTAGCGGTCGGTCAGCAGGTACGGCAGGTAGATCTGCGCCCCGAAGAACGCCGCCGCGCCGAGCCCGCGCACGAGGATCACCGACGGCAGCCCCCGTCGGGCGAGGAGCGCGCCGCGCGGGAGGAGGGAGCGCACCGCTGCGATCGCGACGATCACCGCGGCCGCCGAGAGGAACGGCCCGGCGACAGGGACATCGCCCACGAGGTCGAGTGCGAGCACCGCGACGGCGGCGAGCACCGACCATCCCAGCCGTCCGAGCGCCCAGGGCACGCTCGCATCTCCGCTGCGTGTGAGGCCGCGGAGGGCCGGCACGACCATCATCAGCGCGAGCACGACGAGCACCACAACGCCGAGGAACACCCAATGCCAGCTCCACACCTCCGTGACCGCGCCCGCGATCGTCGGACCGATGAGGGAGGGGATCACCCAGGCGGCGGCGAACCCGGCGAAGATCGCCGGATGCAGGGAGGTCGGATACACCCGGGCGACCACGACGTAGAGAGCCACCATGAGCCCGCCGTTGCCGAGGCCCTGCGCGAAGCGTCCCGCGACGAGGATCTCCATGGTCGGCGCGAGCCCCGCGACGAGCAGGCCAACCGTGAACTGGCCGACGGACGTGTACAGCGGCGCCACCGGGCCCCGCCGGTCCGACCAGTTGCCAGCCAGGACCATGCCGATCACGCTCGTCGCGAGCGGTCCGGCGAAGGCCAGCGCGTACAGCCGCTCGCCGTCGAGGTCGGCGCTCACCGCCGGCATCACCGTGGTGACCGCCAGCGATTCGAAGGCGCCGAGGAACACGAGGGCGCACGCGCCGATCGTGATCCAGACGTACTCGCCGCCGAGGATGCGCGGCGGGGCGGGCAGGGACGGCGCGGGGCGCCCGGTCTCGGTCGTCATGAGGACGACGCTAGAACCTCAAGAATGGTTGAGGTCAAGTCGGGAACGGCCGAGGCTCCGGAGCGGGCTCAGTGGAGCGGGAGGATGCTCGTCGGCGCCGGGGCCTGCGCCTCGTGCCGGACCCCGAGCGGGGCCCCGGTGCGGTCGTCGAGGTCGAGCAGCGTCACGGTGTCGGAGCGCTGACCGGCGACGAGGAGCTTGCCCTGGTAGACGAGGTGGTGGCGCGGCCAGTCGACCCCGGAATCGGCGAGCGCGACGGGCTCCAGCCCCTCCCCGCTGCCGCGCACCCGCAGCGCCGCGATCGTGTTGCTGCCGCGGAGGGCGGTGTAGAGGAACCGGCCGTCCTTCGAGCGGGCGAGCTCGGCGGGGAAGTCCGCGCCGACCTGCGCGATGGGGCTGGCCGGGGCCGAGGAGACAACGCTCCACGTGCCGTCGGCGGCGGCCGCAAGGGTGAAGACCTCGCACGAGTACTCGGTCACGACGTGCAGGTGACCACTCGGATGCACGACCATGTGTCGCGGGCCGGTGCCGCGCGGCAGCACGACCTCCTGGTCGAGGACGAGACCGTTGCCCTGCAGACGCCAGAACCGGACGAGATCGAAGCCGAGATCGGTCGTGACCACGCGCCCGTCCGGCAGGAAGGCGGCGGCGTGCGCGTGCGACGCGCGGTCCGCGGCGTCATACGGATCGACCGCGGCGATGCCGTCACCGGCGGGAGTCTTCGGAGCCGCGTCCGGGTCGCCGTCGCCGAACAGGGCGGCACGCAGGGCTGCGGCCGCATCCTCCTTCGCCGGAACGAGCCGACCGTCGGCCGCGAGCCCGAAGCGGACGACTCGCCCGTCGCCGTAGCAGCTGGCGACGAGCGTCTGACCGTTCGGCGACACCGCGAGATGGCAGACGCCGTCCCCGGTCGCCACCGGATCGCCGAGCGGCGTGAGCGCCAGCTCCCCGGTGCGCGCGAACGCCTGCACCGCGGCGTCGCCCTCCAGCGCCGCATACACGACGTCGAGGGATGGGTGTGCCGCGAGCCACGACGGCGACGGCGTCTGCGTCACCGGCCCGCGGTAGGCGAGCGTCGTCGCCTCACGACCCTCGTCTCCCGCCAGCGCGCCGATCCCCTCGGCAGAGCCCTCCATCGCCGGGCCGTAGCCCCCGAGCCAGAAGCGCGTCATGCTCGCTCCGTTCAGTCGAGCAGGTCGTGGCGCACGATCACCTGATCGCGCTCCGGACCGACGCCGATGACCGAGATGCGCGTGTTGCTCATCTCCTCCAGCGCGAGCACGTAGTCCTGCGCCGTCTGCGGAAGGTCCTCGAAGGTCCGCGCGGTCGAGATGTCCTCGCTCCAGCCTGGGAAGTACTCCAGGATCGGCTTCGCGTGGTGGAAGTCGGTCTGGTTCACCGGCACCTCGTCGAACCGCTCACCGTCGACGTCGTAGGCCACGCACACCGGGATCTTCTCGAGCCCGGTGAGGATGTCGAGCTTGGTGAGCACCAGGTCGGTGATGCCGTTGATGCGCGTGGCGTAACGGGTGATGGGCGCGTCGTACCAGCCCACCCGGCGCGGACGCCCGGTGGTGGTGCCGAACTCGAAGCCCTGCTTGCGCAGCCACTCGCCCTGCTCGTCGAACAGCTCGGTCGGGAACGGCCCGGACCCGACGCGGGTCGTATACGCCTTGACGATGCCGACGATGCGGTCGAGTGCGCCGGGGCCGACCCCGGAGCCGGTCGAGGCGCCGCCGGCCGTGGCCGAGGACGACGTGACGAACGGGTAGGTGCCGTGATCGATGTCGAGCATCGTGGCCTGGCCCCCCTCGAACACGACGACCTCGCCGCGGCTCAGGGCCTGATCGATGAGGTAGCCGGTGTCGGCGACCATCGGCCGCAGCCGCTCGGCGTAGGAGAGCAGGTCCTCCACGATCTCGTCGCAGGTGACGGCACGACGGTTGAAGACCTTCACCAGGAGGTGGTTCTTCTGGTCGAGGGCGCCCTCGACCTTCTGCCGCAGGATGTTCTCGTCGAAGAGGTCCTGCACGCGGATGCCGACGCGGTTGATCTTGTCGGCGTAGGCCGGACCGATGCCTCGACCCGTGGTGCCGATGTTGCGCTTGCCGAGGAAGCGCTCGGTGACCTTGTCGAGCGTGCGGTGGTACTGGGTGATGATGTGCGCGTTGGCGCTGACCTTGAGCCGCGAGACGTCGATGCCGCGCGCGGACAGGGCCTCCAGCTCGGAGAAGAGCACCTCGAGGTCGATGACCACGCCGTTGCCGATGACCGGGTTCACACCGGGCGACAGGATGCCGGAGGGCAGCAGGTGCAGGGCGTACTTCTCGTCGCCGACGACGACGGTGTGCCCGGCGTTGTTGCCGCCGTTGAACTTCACCACCCAGTCGGTGCGCTCACCGAGCAGATCGGTGGCCTTGCCCTTTCCTTCGTCGCCCCACTGCACGCCGACGATAACGATTCCTGGCATGGGTAACCCCTTGGCTTTCGCCGGGTTTGCACCGGCCGATGAGCTGGCCCTCTGCGGGCTCTCCCATCCTATCGGCAGGCCTCCGACAGCCTCCCGAGGCGCGATACGGGACGGAATACGCTCCTCCCCCGGGCGGCGGCGGCACGTTCTCGATCCCGCACCGCGCCGGGAGGGATGCCGGGTCGCCCGCTACAGTGGCGACGGAGGTGGCGATGACGCGGTGGTGGCCCTACGTCCGGCTCTCGGCGGCGGCGCTCGCGGTGGCGGCGATCGTCGCCCAGCTCGTGCGGACCCTGGAGATCGCCCTCGCCGCGGACACCGCGTGGGGCGCGCACCTACCCACCGTGGTCGCGAACTTCTTCAGCTTCTTCACGATCCTCTCCAACGTGCTGGCAGCGGTGGTGCTGGCCGTCGGCGGGATCTGGGGGCTGACCCACCGAGACGCCCGGGTCGAGCCGCGGTGGCTGGCGACGCTCCTCGTGTGCGCGAGCACCTACATGATCGTGACGGGCGTCGTCTACAACACGCTGCTCCGCGGGATCGCGCTGCCGCAGGGGACCACGGTCGCGTGGTCGAACGAGGTGCTGCACGTCGTCATCCCGCTCGTCCTGCTCGCCGACGTGCTGTTCGCGCCGCGTCGTCGTGCCCTCGGCTGGGGCACCGTGGGGATCGCCGCGATCTTCCCGATCGTGTGGGTGGTCTACACGCTGCTCCGCGCGAACCTCGTGACCGCTCCCGCCACCGGGAACCCGTGGTGGTACCCGTACCCCTTCCTCGATCCCGCGCTGAACGGCGGCTACGGCGGCGTCGCGCTCTGGGTGCTCCTCATCGCCGCGATCATCCTCGCCACTGCCGCGCTGGTCGTGGGGATCGGCCGGCGTCGGGCCCGGCCGTGACCCACCCCTTTCCGTGCGCCCCACCCCCTTGCGCACGTACGAAAAGGGGTGGGGCGGCCGGAAGGGGGTGGGTCGGCGATCAGACGAGGAGAGCGTCGGCCTCGAGGTAGCGCTCGAGGGAGTCGTCGAGCTCCTCCAGCCACGGGGTGTGATGTGCGGCCGCGAGCGTCCCGGTCATGACGGAGGGGTACACGCGGTCGCGGTAGCCCATGATGTCGGCCTTCTTGTCGCGCTTCCACGCGAGGAAGATCTCCACGACTCGATCGATGTCGAACGCCGGGTAATCGGTGCACTCCAGCAGGTCGCGGATGTAGTCGGCCTGGAAACGGATCTCCGCCGCG
Source organism: Microbacterium sp. BLY (assembly GCF_017939615.1). Taxonomy (NCBI): domain Bacteria; kingdom Bacillati; phylum Actinomycetota; class Actinomycetes; order Micrococcales; family Microbacteriaceae; genus Microbacterium; species Microbacterium sp. BLY. The sequence continues at coordinate 958,460 of NZ_JAGKSR010000001.1, read as the reverse complement.
GCCGAGTCGATCCGCGCGAACCGCTCCCGCCACGCCGCGATCGACGCGGCGCGCTCCGCCTCATCGGGCAGGGCGATCCGGCCGAGGATGACGTCGCGCACGAACCAGGCCTGTGCGTCGAACATGTTGAACGTGAACCACTGATCCTGCGCGCCGAGGTATGCCAGGCGCGGGTTGCCCTGCCAGAGCACACCCCGGTACAGCCCGTCGGGGTAGACGTTGTTCGGCGAGGACAGGGCGAGCTCCGCGGGCAGGAACGGGTACTTGTGCAGGTAGCCGGTGCAGAGGATGACGGCGTCGACCTCCTTCGAGGTGCCGTCGGCGAAGTGCACGGTACGGCCCTCGAAGCGCTCGACGCACGGGCGCTCCTCGAAGCCCTCCGGCCAGTCGTAGCCCATCGGCGCGGTCCGGTAGCTCGCGGTGACCGAGCGGGCACCCATCTTGAAGGCCTGGCTGCCGATGTCCTCCGCCGAGTAGCTCGATCCGATCACCAGCACGTCCCGCCCGGCGAGCGCCTCGGCACCCCGGAAGTCGTGCGCGTGGGCGACCGATCCGGGGAAGGTCTCGATGCCGTCGAAGTGCGGCACGTTCGGGAAGGAGAAGTGCCCGCTGGCCACGACCACGCGGTCGAACTCCTCCGTGGTCGTGCGCCCGGTGGGCAGGTGCTCGCTGGTGAGGCGGAACACCTCACGGTCTGCGTCGAACTCCACCCAGCGCACCGCCGTCTGGAAGCGGATGAGGTCGCGCACCCGCGTCTTCGCGAGACGCCCGGCGATGTAGTCCCACAGCACCGGACGCGGCGGGTACGACGAGATCGGCCGGCCGAAGTGCTCGTCGAAGGTGTAGTCGGCGAACTCCAGGGCCTCCTTCGGACCGTTCGACCACAGGTTGCGGTACATGCTGGAGTGCACGGGCTCGCCGTACTCGTCCAGCCCGGTGCGCCAGGTGTAGTTCCACTGGCCGCCCCAGTCGGCCTGCTTCTCGAAGCAGACCAGTTCGGGGATCTCCGCCCCCGCACGGGCCGCGGACTCGAAGGCCCGCAGCTGCGCCATCCCCGAGGGGCCAGCACCGATGATCGCTACTCGTTCACTGTTCGTCACGTATCGTCCTCATACTCTTCCGTCATGTATCGGGCGCAGCCGTATCCGGGAGAGGAGGACAGTTCTTCCCCGGTGGGAGCGGAACGCTCGACCCGCCCGGACAGTGGCTGTCCTTCGACGTTAGCAGTGCGGCTCCGCGGCGCCGGCGGGGCTGCCATCGATACGGGACGGAGAACGTTCCTCCGCGGGTCTCCGGCGGCACGGTTGTGATCCCGCACCGCGGGACTCCGCGTCAGAACACGTACAGCTGACCGAGGATCAGCGTGAGGATGAAGAAGACGACGAAGATCGCCCCGATGATGGCGAGGGTGCGAGCGGAGAGGCGGGCGACCGCCCACCCCACCAGGAACGGCAGGGCGAGGAGCATCAGGGCCACGATCCACCAGAACGCCTGATAACCCGCCGTCGTGGCCTCCGAGAGCCGACCCCCGAACAGCTGTTGCGACAGCGGGTGGGTCGCGAAGCGCACCGCCGCACTGATCGGCACGGCGACGAAGACGAACACGATGAGCCCGATCAACGCCCCCCAGAGGGTGGGGCTTCCGCCTCCGCTGAGGACGCCGCTGTGTCGTTCGACCCCGTCATCCTGGTGCCTGTTCCGTGCTGTCATGAGCACCGATCGTAGGGCGACATCGTCGCTCTTCGGGGGCCTGCGGACGCCGTTCGAGGGCAATCGCCCGGGTGATTCGCCTCCGCGCCTCGCCGATGTCGGTGGGCGGTGCCAGGATCGGACGGTGCGACAGGACGACAGGGCGATGCCGGTGGGCGACCCGCAGAGCGCGCCGACCCGGGCGCCCGGCGCCCTGGTGCTGCTCGCGGCAGCCGTGACGGTGGTGCTCTGGGCGTCGGCGTTCATCGGCATCCGCGGCGCGGGACCGCACTACGATCCCGGTGCTCTGGCGCTGCTGCGGATGGCCGTCGGCACCCTCGTGCTCACCGCGATCGCGCTGCGTCACGGCCTCCGCTTCCCGACCCGGCGGCAGTGGCCGCTCGTGGTGCTGTGGGGAGTCGGGTGGTTCTGCGTCTACAACCTCGCCCTCAACAGTGCCGAGCGCACGCTCGACGCGGGCACCGCGGCGATGGTCGTCAACCTGGCCCCGCTCATGGTCGTCGTCTTCAGCGGGCTGTTCCTACGCGAGGGATTCCCGCGGCCGCTCATCATCGGTGCGCCGATCGCCTTCCTCGGTGTCGTGCTCATCGGCATGAACTCCACCGGCGCCGGCGGACCGGACATCACCGGGCTGCTGCTGGCCCTGCTCGCGGCGGTGATGTACGCGGGGTGCACGCTGCTGCAGAAGCACCTGCTGAGCGACGGGGCCGACGCGACCACCCTGACGTGGCTGGGTGCGGCCGCCGGCACGGTCGCGCTGCTGCCGTGGCTCGGTCCGCTGATCGCCGATGTGCGCTCCGCTCCCCTCGACGCGACCCTGTGGGTGGTCTACCTGGGCGTGTTCCCGACGGCCATCGCCTTCACGACCTGGGCGTACGTGCTGCAGCGCAGCACCGCGGGGAAGACCTCGGCGACGACCTACGTGGTCCCGGCCCTCGCGATCCTGCTGTCGTGGATGATCCTCGGGGAGGTGCCGACCCCGCTCATGTTCGTCGGCGGCGCTCTGTGCCTGCTCGGCGTCCTCATCACGCGGATGCGCGGGAGCCGGCCGCGCTAGCCGTGCTCCCGGCCGCGCCGCGCCGGCGTCGCGCGGATGCGATTACGCTGGTCGGCGGAGGGGCGCGCCGTGCGGGCCCGCGGTGACCGAGGGAGACGAAGACCGATGACCGACGCCGACGCGCAGACCCCGCCGACGATCTCCGCGCCCCCGCCGCCCCCTGCCCCCGCCACGCCTCCCGCTCCGACGGCCACCGCCGCACCGGCTCCGGCCGCCGCGCAGCCCGCGCCGACCGAGGCCGAGATGGCGCGTGCCGCCGCCGTGCTGCGGACGATCTCCGACGCGTACTCCGCCAAGATGGTCGGCCAGGAGCGCCTGCGCACCAGCCTGCTCGTCGCCCTCATCGCCGGCGGCCACATCCTCCTGGAGAGCGTGCCCGGCCTCGCCAAGACCACGGCCGCCAGCACCCTCGCCGACACGGTGAAGGCGAAGTTCAAGCGCATCCAGTGCACGCCCGACCTGCTGCCGAGCGACATCACGGGCAACCAGATCTACGATGCCGCGACGGGCAGCTTCCGCACCGTCCTCGGCCCCGTCCACGCCAACTTCGTGCTGCTCGACGAGATCAACCGCTCCAGCGCGAAGACCCAGAGCGCGATGCTCGAGGCGATGCAGGAGCACCAGACCACCATCGGCGGCGAGATCCACCCGCTGCCGAAGCCGTTCCTCGTGATCGCGACGCAGAACCCCATCGAGCAGGAGGGCACGTACGAGCTGCCCGAGGCGCAGATGGACCGCTTCCTGCTCAAGGAGATCGTGGAGTACCCGAGCCCGGCGGAGGAGTTCGAGATCCTCAGCCGCATCGACTCCGGGGTGCTCGACCCGGACCGGCACGTGCACAGCGCGGTGACGCTCGACGACGTGCACCTGCTGCAGGACGTCGCGAGCTGCATCTACGTCGACCCCGCGATCCGCAACTACATCGTGTCGATCGCGTACGTGACGCGGAACCCGGCCCCGTACATCGGCGAGGAGCGCGCCCGCTACATCAAGTACGGGGCGAGCCCGCGCGCGAGCATCGCCTTCCTGCAGGCCTCCCGCGCCCTCGCGCTCCTCAGCGGCCGGAGCCACGTGCTGCCGGAGGACATCCGCGCCCTACGTCACCTCGTGCTCCGGCACCGCGTGCTGCTGACGTTCGAGGCCGACGCCGAGGGCATCCGCAGCGAGGAGATCATCGACCAGATCTTCGCCGCCGTGCCCACCCCCTGACCTCGACCCCCTCAGGGACCCTCCGCCAGATGCCCAGCCTGATCACGCAGGTGAAGAGCAAGCTCTTCATCCACTCGAACCGCAAGTCGCTGCACGCGCTCGACGGCGCGTACGCATCGCTCCTGCACGGGCGGAGCCTCGACTTCGAGGACCTGCGGAAGTACGAGTACGGCGACCAGGTGCGCGATATCGACTGGCGCGCGACCGCCCGCCTCGGGACGCCGCTGGTCAAGCGATCGCGCGCGACGCGGATGCACACCGTGATGTTCGTCGTGGACACGGGCCGTTCCATGAGCGCCCTCGCCGCCGACGAACGCTCGAAGAAGGAGCTCACCATCCTGGCGACCGGGGCGCTCGGCGTGCTCACCCTGCGCCACGGCGACGACTTCACCGTCGTCTACGGCGATTCGTCGCGCGTCCGCCGCCTCGCGCCGGGGCGCAGCGAGGGTGCGCTCGAGCACGCCCTCCGTACGATCGACCGCGCGGTCGACGACGCGGCGGCGCCGAGCGACCGCGACGCCCTGCTGTCGTTCGTCACCCGGACCATCGCGCGCCGGATGATCGTGGTCGTCGTCACCGACGAGGCGCCGGTGACAACGGAGACCGAGCGGCTGCTGCGCCGCCTGCGGGTGCAGCACGACGTGCTGTGGCTGACGCTCCGCGACGCGGAGCCGGTGCTCGATCATCGCTCCGGTCGTCGGCGCGCGGACGTCGACAGCCGCTGGGAGGTGCCGGACTTCGTGCAGGGCGACCGCGCCATCGTGCAGGAGCTCACGGCGCACCGCGACGCCGACGCCGCCCGCCTCGCCGACCTGCTGACGCGGATGGAGATCAGCCACGCCGCCCTCGACGGCCAGGACGACGCCGTCCCGCAGCTGCTGCACCTGCTGAACCGGAGGTCCGATGCCCGGTTCTGACGACCTCTACCCCCCGGCGCAGTACGGATGGGGATGGATGCTGCTCGCGCTCGGCATCCTGGCGCTGCTCATCCTCGGTGTGTGGCTGCTGTTCCACCTCACCCGGCCGCGCCCGGCCGGAACGGGCACCCCCGCGGACGTGGACCGCCCGTCCACGCTCGATGTGCTGTCCGCGCTGCGTTCCGAGTACCTCGACCGCATCGATCGCGTCGAGCACGACTACCGCGAACGTCGACTGTCGGCGCGCCAGGCCAACCTCGAGCTCAGCCGCGTCGTGCGCACCTTCGTCAACGAGTACAGCGGCCTGGAAGCGCCGGTGCTCGCCCTGGACGACCTCGTCGCCCGTGGCGTGCACCCCGCCCTCATCGACGCGATGGGACGCCACTACTACCCGAGCATCTTCCGGCAGGGGCCCGTGATCGACCCGGTCGCCGGCGCCGCGGCCGCCCGGACGGTGGTGCGCGCATGGCACTAGCGAACGTGTGGATGCTGCTCGCCGCGGCGGGCGTGATCGTCGTCGCGGTCGTGGCCGGGCTCGTGGTGGGGCTGCGCCGTCATCGCGATCCGCGCACGGGCGACACGGCCCGCATCGCCCGGGCCGAGCGGCTGCGGGCGCTGCCCTCGTTCCGGCAGGCGCTGTCCCGTCGCGTCGTGGCGCTGACCGGACTCGTCGCCCTGGGTGCGGCCGCCGCGCTCGTCGCGGGCGTCGTCGCCGCCCGGCCGATGTCGGCCCAGACCGTCCAGCCCGTGAACACGAGCCGCGACATCATGCTGTGCCTCGACGTGTCCGGTTCCATGTCGGAGGTGGATGTCGAGGTGCTGTCCGTGTTCGATGAGCTGCTCGACGGCTTCGAGGGCGAACGCATCGGTCTGACGATCTTCAACAGCTCCCCCGTGCAGATCTTCCCCCTCACCGACGACTACGACTTCATCCGCGAACACCTCGCGAGCATGATGAAGAGCTTCGACTACGTCGACGAGATCCCGGAGCACTGGCGGGGCACGCTCAACGGCGACGGGGCCTCCCTGATCGGTGACGGCCTGGCCGCGTGCACCATGGGCTTCGACCACCCGGACGACGACCGGTCGCGGTCGGTCATCTTCGCCACCGACAACGAGATCAACGGCGCCTCCATCGTGACGCTCGAGGAGGCCGCCGCCTACGCCGCCTCGAAGAACGTGCGGGTGTTCGCGATCAACCCCGTCGAGGGCAAGGACACCGAGGTGAGCGCCGAGCTCGCGGCGGCGGCCGAGGCCACCGGGGGCGCGGCCTACGGCCTGCGCGACACGACCACCGTCGGCGACATCATCGACGAGGTGCAGGAGCAGGAGGCCACGGCGCTGCGCGGCGAGGCCCAGGTGGTCTGGACCGACACCCCCAACCTGTGGATCGCGGTGCTCGCGGTCCTCGCTCTCGGCTTCGTCATCCTGGTGTGGAGGGTGCGCCTGTGATCTTCCAGCCCGTCCTCCCCGTCTTCCTCATCGTGCTCCTGTGCGCGGGAGTGGCCGCCGTCGCCGTCTGGATGCTCGTGCGGGCACCGCGGGTGTCCGGGGCGGCCGTCACCGACCGCCGCGCCCTCGCCGCCCATCGGTCGCTGTGGGCGCTGCGGCTCGTGATGATCCTCGCCTGTGCCGTGATGCTGCTGCGGCCCGGTGTGCCGGGCGGATCGACGCAGACGCTGGCGACCGACACGGACATCGTGCTCGTCGTGGACACCACGGCGAGCATCGTGGCCGAGGACTGGGCCGACGGCGCTCCCCGCCTGGACGGCGTGCGCGCCGACGTGCGCGCCCTCGTGGAGGAGTACCCCGGAGCCCGTTTCGCCCTCATCACGTCCGATGCGGCGGCGGAGCTGCGGATGCCGCTGACGACCGATACGACCGCGCTCATCGGCTCCCTCGACGTCCTGCGTCCCGAGGTGACCAGCCAGTCGCGCGGCAGCTCGATCGGGGTGGCGGCGCCGCTGCTCCGCGAGACGCTCGCGTCGGCCGCCGAGTCGTCGCCGGACCGGTCGCGCATGGTGTTCTACTTCGGCGACGGCGAGCAGACGACCGGCTCGACGCCGGAGTCGTTCGCCGACAGCGCGCGGTACACCGATGCGGGCGCCGTCTTCGGCTACGGGACCGCGGAGGGCGGCCCGATGCGCGTGACGACCGGGGGTCTCGGTGACGGCGGATCGGAGTACATCCAGTACCAGGGCGCGGACGCGCTCTCCACGATCGACGAGACGAACCTCCAGACGATCGCCGAGCAGCTGGGCGTCGAGTACGAGCACCGTGAAGCCGACGTGGCCCCCACGCTGCCGGAGGCTCCGGCGAGCACCACGGCCTACGCGGATGCCGGAGAGGTCGGCAACGTGACCGAGCTGTACTGGATCGCGGCGCTGGTGGTCCTCGCCGCGCTGGGCGTCGAGCTCGCCAGGGCGACGACGCTGATCGCTCGGCTTCGCGGCCTTCGCGCGCCCGCGCCCGGTCGCGCGGTCCGCTCCGACGGACGCTGACGCGCCCGCATCGGGCTGTGGACGGCGTGTTCTCACACCGTCGCGGTGGTATCATGTTACCCGTCGGCGGCTCTCATGCCGCCGACGGGGGCTCGCCGGTACGAGCCGCCGTGGTCCGAGCATCCTGGGGGAGCTCTGGCGGTCCGTCGTCCGGCGTGGAAGACCGACGTGGGGTCGGTCATCGAAAAAGACTGGGGAAAAACATGGGGAAAAGAGCTGTCTTTCAGCGCGCCCGAACGGGCGTGGCCGGAGTGGTCGTGGGGGTGATCGTCGCCGCCGGACTCGTCTCGCTCGGAGGGGGTGCGGCCGCCGCGGCGGAGCCGCCGGACACGGTGCCGCCGCTGTTGCAACGCGACGACGACGTCGTCACCTCCGATCCGATTCCGACCGTCCAGATCGACAACGGGTACGTCTGGGCGCAGACCACGATCGGCACGACGGTGTACGCGGTGGGCAAGTTCGACAACGCCCGCGAGCCGAAGGCCGAACCGGGCACGGCCCTGACGGCACGCTCCAACGTGCTGGCCTACGACATCGAGACCGGCGCCCTGCTCCCGTTCGCGCCCACGGTCAACGGCGTCATCAAGGCGGTCGCGGCATCGCCCGACGGATCCCGCATCTACATCGGCGGCACCTTCAGCAAGGTCAACGGCAAGGACCGCTGGAACATCGCGGCGCTCGACGCGAAGACCGGCGAACTGGTCCCGGGCTTCGTCCCGTCCATCGGCGGCTCCGGCGTCTACGCGCTGGCCACGTCGGGCACGACCGTGTATGCCGGCGGGCTCTTCACGCAGGCCAACGGCACCGCGCGGAACAATCTGTCCGCGTTCGACGCGAAGTCCGGCGCGCTCCTGCCGTGGGCGCCGAAGACGGATCTGCAGGTCGACGCCATGGTCATGGATCCGGCCGGTGAGGACACGATCATCGGCGGACGCTTCTCGCAGGTCAACGGCAACACCGAGATGCGCGGCAGCGCGTCGGTCGACAAGATCACCGGAGAGCTGAACACCGAGTGGGAGCTGGTGAAGACGGTCAAGAACGGCGCCGGCTCCGGCACCTACGCCGGCAAGGCCGGGACGTTCGGACTCGCCGTCGACGCCACCGGGGTGTACGGCACCGCCTGGGGCTTCGCGGACGTCGCGACGTCCAGCCTGGAGGGCACGTTCGCCGCCGAGGCCGGCACCGGCAAGGTCCGCTGGATCGCCGACTGCCTCGGCGACCACTACGGCGTCTACTCCACAGGGAAGGTCGTCTACACGACGAGCCACACGCACGCCTGCGACACCGCGGGTCTCCACCCCGAGCAGAGCCCGCGCATCCACCGCTACTCCGAGGCCTACACCGCAGACGCCCGCGGCGTGCTGGGCTCGCAGGAGCGCTTGGACATCCGCAAGAACTGGGTGGGCACGCCCGCCCCGTCGGCCTACAACTGGACCCCGGACTGGGGCGTCGGAGTGACGACGGGTCTGGGTCAGGCCGGCCTCTCCATCACCGGAACGGGCGACATGATCTCGATCGGTGGCGAGTTCCGCTCCGTCAACAACGGGCAGTTCGAAGGGCTCGTCCGCTTCTCGACCGCCCCTCCGGGCGGCCCGAAGGACGGACCCCGGCTGTCGGGGGACAAGTGGGCTCCGACCGCGACGTCCCTCACCTCCGGCCACGTGAAGGTCACGATCCCCGCCAACTGGGACCGCGACGACCTCACGCTCACCTACGAGCTGCGCCGCGGCGACTCGGCCACGCCACTGTTCACCACCACGATGGACGCCACCTGGTGGAACCGGCCCGCCGTCACGTTCGACGACACGACGGCCCCCGTCGGCTCGCAGCAGGAGTACACGTTCACTGCCACGGACGGCGATGGTCACACGGTCTCGAGCAGCACGGCGACGGTCACCGTGGCCGGATCGACGCCGCCGTACTCCAACGCGGTGCTGGCCGACGAGCCCGCGCTGTACTACCCGTTGGGAACCACCGAGCAGGACGTGGCGGGCACGAACAGCCCCATCTTCCGCTCCGGGACGAAGCCGCTCTCGACGGGCATCCCGAAGAGCGTGACGGGCGCGACGGCGCTCGACGGCTCGAAGACCGGACGGATCGACACCACCACGAAGATCCCGGCGCCCGCCTCCCACTCCGTCGAGATCTGGTTCCAGACGTCGACGACGCAGGGCGGTCTGCTGTTCGACTTCGAGAGTTCGGCCGCCGGCTATGCCACGCGCTACAACCGCAACGTCTACATGACGAATGACGGCCGCCTGAACTTCGGCGTCTACAACGGCGGCACGAAGGTCATCACGACGTCGGCGGCGTACAACGACAACCGCTGGCACCACGTCGTCGCCTCGTTGAGTCCCGCGGGGATGAAGCTCTTCGTCGACGGGACGCTGAACACCCAGCTCACCACCGTCACCAGCGGCCCGCAGTTCGACGGGTACTGGCGGATCGGCGGCGGGAACCTGGCGAACTGGCCGAATGTGCCGACCTCGACGTTCCTCACGGGAAACATCGATGAGTTCGCCGTCTACCCGTACGGGCTGAGCGCCCCGCAGGTCAAGACGCACTACTGGGTGGGCAGGGGCTCCACCGCCCCCGTCGCCGCCTTCACCGCCAGCGCGTCCGGGTTCGACGTGGCGTTCGACGCGAGCACCTCGGTGCCGCCGGGAGCCAACACGATCTCGGCCTACCGGTGGGACTTCGGTGACGGGACGACGGGCACGGGCAAGACCCCGACGCACACCTACGCGAAGCCCGGGACCTATCCGGTCAAGCTCACGGTCACCGACAACCAGAACCTGGTCGGGTCGGTCACCAAGCCGGTCCTCGTGCAGGGGCCGAACACGCTGCCCACCGCCTCGTTCACGCTCTCCGCGGCGGAGCTGACGGCATCGGTCGACGCCTCCGCATCGACCGACGCCGACGGCAGCATCAGCAGCTACCGCTGGGACTGGGGTGACGGCACGACGGGCGAAGGCGCGTCGGCGACGCACACGTACGCGACGGCTGGGACGCGGACGGTCACCCTCACGGTGACGGACGACGTCGGCGGCACGGCGACGACCACGCAGGAGGCCGTCCTGACGGAGCCCGCACCGCTCGCGAACGACGAGTTCGACCGGACGGCCGGGCCGGGCTGGGGCGACGCCCTCATCGGCGGCACCTGGAAGATCGCGGGCGGTTCCGCGGCGGCGGCCACCGTCGCCGACGGCTCCGGAACGCTGAAGCTGGGCGCCGGGGAGACGCGGCACGCGACCCTGAACACGCCGACGGTGGCGAGCCCGGCGCTGGAGACGACCTTCCGGATCGACCAGGCCTCGACGACCGGCGGCGCGTACGTCGGCGTCATCGCCCGGGACTCGGCTGCGGGGCGGTACCTCGTCCGCGCCTGGCTCCGCCCCGACGGGACGATCTGGCTGGTGGCGCATCGCGACGGCACGCTCCTCGCGACCCGCGTGCTCAGCGGCGTCCCGGTCACCCCGGGCAGCCCGTACACGCTCAAGGTGGCGGTGACGGGCACCGACCAGGCATCGCTGACGGCGAAGCTCTGGGCCGCCGGCACGACCGAGCCGTCCGACTGGCAGCTGCGGGCGACCGACGCGACACCACTGCCGGCGGGAGGCGTGGGACTGAGCGGCAGCCGTTCGGCGAGCGCGACCACTCCGCTCGCGGTGTCGTTCGACACGTTCCGCGTCACCCCGGCCGAATAGTCCGGACGACGCGCCCGCACGAACGCCGGTCTCGGTCCTCCGAGGCCGGCGTTCGTCGTGGACCGCGTCGTTCCCGCACCGCGGATAGGATGTTCAGACGCCGACGACAGGGGAGGGAGGACCGTCGTGACGCCTGCGCAGGACGCCGCCGCAGCCCTCCTCCAGTCGAACCGTCGCCGCCGTCTCGTCCGCCGCTGGGTGCTGATCGGCACCCTCCCGCTCACGCTGGCCGCCCTGCTCTTCGTCGGCAAGCTGCTCAGCATGTACGCCTTCGCGCATCAGGCCATCACCGCCTACGTCGTCGACGACTTCGCCGGCTCCGAGGCGTCCGCTCGCGGTCAGGACGTCCTGAACTGGTTCGAGCCGTACAAGGCGCCGTACAACATCGGCACCGCGCTCGCGGGCGCCGAGCAGCTCCCCGACTCCCGCGCCGAGCTGGAGCGCGCGCTCGACCTGGCCCACGGCCTCGAGGTGTGCGCCGTCCGGGTCAACCTCGCCCTCGTGATCGAGCGCATGGGCGACGCCGCCCGCGCGGACGGCGACGGGACCGCCGCGACCGCCCTCTACGGCGAAGCGCTCACCGTCACGGTGGAGACGCCGGAGGAGTGCCACAGCGACGAGGCCCAGCAGCAGTCTCCCGATCCCGAGCGCGACATGTCCGACACACTGGACAACACCGAGGACCGCCTGAAGCAGAAGCAGCAGGAGCAGGACCAGGAGCAGCAGCCGCAGGAGCCGCAGGACGAGGAGGAGAAGCCGCAGCCGTCGGAGGACAAGCTGCAGGACCTCCAGGACAAGCTCGAGCAGGGGACGCAGGAGCGCGACCAGCAGCAGGGCGACGAGCCCGGCGGCACCGGGACGGACAAGCCGTGGTGAGCGACCAGGAGCGGCAGCGGGCCCGCTACGTCGGAGGTACCGAGGGAGCACCGCCCGTCCCTCCCCCCGGCGGCTATCGGGGCGCCCGACGGCAGCAGCAGCTCGACCTGACTCCGCCCGCGCTTCCGCTCCCGCCCGTCGAGGAGACGAAGGCACCGGCCCGCCCGATCGGCTGGATCGCACTGGTCGCCGCCATCCTCTGGGTCCTGATCCTGTTCGGCACGCTCGTCGTGGGCGGCACCGATCTGCTGTACGGGGTGACGATGATCACCGTGCAGCTGGTGGTGCTCGGCGTCATCGTCGCCGCGCTGTGCACTCCCGGAGGGCGGCGGCTGGGCATCATCGCCCTCATCCTCACGGTCCTGTTCAACGTGGCCACCGTGGGGGCGCTCAGCGCGTTGCGCACTTCCGCGTCCGGCAACTACGACGGCGCCAAGACCGCCGAACAGCGCCACGCGGAGGCGTATCCCGGGATCAAGGGCACCGATCCGCAGGAGGCACTCACCCAGCAGTCGATGGAGGAGGTGCGCGCGGAGGCCGACGCGCTCTTCGCCGACATCCGCGAACGGCTCACCGCCGACTTCGGATTCACGTGGGTGCAGGTGGGCGAGGAGGACGTGCGGCCGGAGCGCAACGGCTACGGCGGCGAGTCGATGCTGTCGGAGTACACCTCCTCGGCCTGGGCGACCGAGCAGCCGGTGCAGGGCTATGCGTACAAGCTCGAGGTCATGGCGGCGATCGACGAGGTCGTCGCCGCGCACGGACTGTGGAACCTGTACTCGTTCAACGACCCGACGAACTCCGGCATCGACCCGTCGATGATCGCGAAGCTCTACGGCAGCGACGACCCGCGCACGCAGACGACGTGGGAGTACTACACCGAGAACTACCCCGACCCGCTGCGCTTCTATGCGAACATCTACGACCTGTCGAACGACGCGGACGGCGGGTTCCGCGCCTCGCGGGAGGCGCAGACGGCGCGCACCGGCGAACCGCTGGAGGGGCTGCAGCTCGTAGTCATCGCCGGCAAGGTGCTCAGCGAGGACGACCGCGCCGAGTTCGAGCAGCGGCTCCAGGAGTACCCCGGATTCGAGTGACCGGGCCCCACCCCGGGCGGGCGAGGGCGGCTCGACGGACGACCGGCGAGCGCGGAGGATGAGCTTTTCGCGCAAAGGATCACGCATGAACGCTCTGGCCTCCGCCAACCTGATCTGGACGATGGCCGCGCTCCTCGTCCTCGCCCTCAACATCGTCGCCCTCATCATCGTCCCGCGAGGCCGCAAGCCCACCGCAGCGATGGCCTGGCTGCTGCTGATCTTCCTCGTGCCGTTCGCCGGATTCGCCGTCTACCTGCTCATCGGCAGCACCCGCCTTCCCGCGCACCGGCGCGCGCAGCAGCGGGAGATCACCGCGCGGATCGCGGCCCGCCCCGTCGTCGAACCGGACGGCGATGCGCCCCGCTGGCTGCAGCGCGTCGCGCATCAGAACCGTGCGCTGACGGGGCTGCCGGTCGTGTCCGGCTCGAGTGCGACGCTCCTGGACGGGTACCAGGAGTCGATCGACGCCATGGCGGCGGCCGTCGACGCCGCGGAACGGTACGTCCACGTCGCGTTCTACATCGCCGCCCTGGATGAGACCACCTCCGGGTTCTTCCGCGCGCTGGAGGCCGCGGTGGCGCGCGGTGTCCGGGTGCGCTTCCTGGCCGATCACGTCGCGTCCCGACGGATCCCGGGGTGGAAGCAGACCTTCGCCGCGCTCGACCGCATGGGCGTGTCCTGGTCGTGGATGCTGCCGGTGGAGCCGCTCCGCGGGAGGTTCCAGCGCCCGGACCTCCGCAACCATCGCAAGCTCGTCGTCGTGGACGGCGACGTCGGCTTCGTCGGCTCCCAGAATCTGATCTCCCGCGACTACGACGCCGAGAAGAACATCCGCCGCGGGCTCCAGTGGCAGGAGCTCGTGGCGCGTGTGGAGGGGCCCGTCGTCGGCCAGATCGACACCGTGTTCCGGATGGACTGGCTCGCGGAGACCGGGGAAGACCTCGGCGACGCGCCCGTCGCCGAGGGCGGCATCGGCGCGCGCTCCGGGGACCTCCAGTGCCAGCTGGTGCCCAGCGGTCCGGCGTACAGCACCGAGAACAACCTCCGCCTGTTCCTGTCCCTCATCCACGGCGCGCAGGACAGGGTGATCATCACCAGCCCGTACTTCGTCCCCGACGAGGCCATGGTGTACGCGATCACGACGGCCTGCCAGCGAGGACTGGACGTGCAGCTCTTCGTGTCCGAACTCGGCGATCAGGGCATGGTCTACCACGCGCAGCGGTCCTACTACGAGACGCTGCTCCGCGCCGGCGTGCGGATCTTCCTCTACCCGGCCCCGTACATCCTGCACGCCAAGCACCTGTCCGTCGACGACGACATCGCCGTGATCGGATCGAGCAACATGGACATCCGCTCGTTCAGCCTCAACGCGGAGATGTCCCTCCTGGTCCGCGGGGAGTCGTTCGTGACGCAGATGCGGACCGTCGAGCAGAAGCACCGGGACGCGGGGCGCGAGCTGACGCTCGACGAGTGGCTGCGGGAACCCGCCCGGTCCACGTTCCTCGACGGCGTGTTCCGGCTTACCTCCGCGTTGAACTGAGCCCTCGATCCTTCGCCACCCGCGAACTACGCTGGTGCCACACGAAGGGAGTCCGCATGATCCACGAACTCGATGAGCAGCAGTCGTACGAGTTGCTGGCGACCACGACCGTGGGCCGGGTCGGATTCGTCGCCGACGGACGGGTGCAGATCCATCCGGTGAACTTCGCCGTGTCCGGTCACGAGCTGCTCCTGCGCACCGCCCCGCACGGCCGCCTGGCGGCGTTGTCGGCCGAACCGGTGGCGGTCGCGTTCGAGGTGGACTACCACGATCCGATCGGCGGCCGCGGCTGGAGCGTGCTCATGCACGGGACGCTCGCGCGGGTGCCGGAGGACGAGGCGGCCGCAGCGGCCGCGCGGGTCAACCCGTGGGCCGGCGACGACCGCGACCTCCCGCTGTCCTTCCGCATCGAGAGCCTGTCCGGGCGCAGCGTCCGGCGCGACGCGCGCGACGGGGGCGTCTGACCACCGCGCTCCCGACCCGGGATCAGGACGCGAAGGCGAGGCCGGCGGCGAGCGCGAACCCGAGGACCGTCGCCAGGCCGGTGGACTCCTTCGCCTTCGACTGCGCCTCGGGCACCATCGAGTCGACGAGCATGACGAGCAGGGCGCCGGCCGCGAAACCGCTCGCGCCCGCGCGGAAGACCTCGTCGGTGACGCTGGCGAGCGCGAAGCCGGCGACGGTCGCCGCCGCGCAGAGTACCGCGACGCCGCCCCACAGCAGCAGTACCCGCGGCCGCCGCATGCCTCCGTCGAGGAGGTCCGCGGCGGAGCCGATGGACTCCGGGAGGTTCGACACGAGGATGGCCACGACGAGGGCGATGCTGACCGGCTCCCCCGAAGCGAGTCCGATGCCGAGGACGAGCTGTTCCGGGATGCCGTCGAGGAGGGCGCCCACCGCGAGCTGTCCGCCGCCGGCGTCGCCCTTCTTCCTCGCGGCCCTGGCATCGAGGATCCGCGCGGCGGTGTAGTAGCTGAGGGCGCCGAGCGCGACGCCGGTGACGAGGGGGATGGGGCCGCCGCGGTCGAGCCCCTCCTCCCACAGCTCGAAGGCGATGGAGGCCATCAGCGCGCCGGCACCGAACCCGAGCACGATGCCCAGCCATCGCGGCGGCCACGTGCGGAGCATCGCGAGCACGGCGCCGACGAACAGGGGTGCCGCCGCGACGGCTCCCCACAGAATCGCTCCACCCATGCGCCCATCTTCCCGCCGACCCACCCCTTTCTGCGCGAGCCACCCCTCTGCGTGCGTCCGAAAGGGGCCGGAACACACGAAAAGGGGTGGGTCGCGCGCCGATAGACTGGGAGCCATGTCCAAGGTCCTCCAGTCCCTGCCCGTCGGCGAGCGCGTCGGCATCGCCTTCTCCGGAGGACTCGACACCTCCGTCGCCGTCGCGTGGATGCGCGACAAGGGCGCCGTGCCGTTCACCTACACGGGAGACCTCGGACAGTACGACGAGGACGACATCGCGTCGATCCCCGGCCGGGCGCTGGAGTACGGTGCCGAGGCCTCGCGGCTCATCGACTGCAAGACGGCGCTGGTCGAGGAGGGCTTCGTCGCCCTCGCCTGCGGCGCGTTCCACATCCGCTCCGGCGGCAAGACGTACTTCAACACCACCCCGCTCGGCCGCGCGGTCACCGGCACGCTGCTCGTGCGCGCGATGCGCGAGGACGGCGTCGACATCTGGGGCGACGGCTCGACCTACAAGGGCAACGACATCGAGCGGTTCTACCGCTACGGCCTGCTCGCCAACCCCCGTCTGCGCATCTACAAGCCCTGGCTCGACGCCGACTTCGTCACCGAGCTCGGCGGCCGCCAGGAGATGAGCGAGTGGCTCGTCGCGCACGGCTTCCCGTACCGCGACTCCGCCGAGAAGGCGTACTCGACGGACGCGAACATCTGGGGTGCGACCCACGAGGCGAAGACGCTCGAGCACCTGGACGTCTCGCTGGAGACCGTAGACCCGATCATGGGCGTCAAGTTCTGGGACCCGTCGGTCTCGATCGAGACCGAGGATGTCTCGGTCACCTTCGAGGGCGGCCGCCCCGTCGCGATCAACGGCGTCGAGTTCGGCGACCCGGTCGCGCTGGTGCAGGAGGCGAACGCGATCGGCGGACGCCACGGCCTCGGCATGAGCGACCAGATCGAGAACCGCATCATCGAGGCGAAGTCGCGCGGCATCTACGAGGCTCCGGCCATGGCGCTGCTGTTCGTCGCCTACGAGCGCCTCGTCAACGGCATCCTCAACGAGGACACCCTGGCGACGTACCACGAGCAGGGGCGCCGCCTCGGCCGCCTCATGTACGAGGGCCGCTGGCTCGAGCCGCAGTCGCTCATGCTCCGCGAGTCCATCCAGCGCTGGGTCGGCTCGACGATCTCGGGCACCGTGACCATCCGGCTGCGCCGCGGCGACGACTGGACGATCCTCGACACGGTCTCCCCGAACCTGTCGTACGGCCCGGAGAAGCTGTCGATGGAGCGCGTCGGCGACGCCGCGTTCGGCCCGGTGGACCGGATCGGTCAACTCACGATGCGCAACCTCGACATCGCCGACTCCCGGGCTCGCCTGGAGCAGTACGCGGGCCTCGGCCTCGTCGGCGGCGCGACCGGCGAGCTCCTCGGCCGGGTGACCGCAGGCGAGTCCGCCGAGATCACCGAGTCGGTGCACGGCTCGATCTCCGAGGCGGACGAGACCCTCGCCGATGCCGTCGACACGGCCTCCGAGCGGGCGGCCTTCGACTCCGGCACCGACTGAGCCGGTCGGCGGCGCCCCGGTCTCACCGGGCGCTCCGCCGTCCGGCTCGGGCGGTCAGGATGCCGCGGCGAGCGGGCGCGCCTGCGACACCGCACGGTCGACGACCCCCGGCAGCACGTCGTCGAACAGGGTGATGACCGCGGCCCGCATCGCACAGGCGTCGCGGGCGGGCAGCACACGGGCGATCCCGGCGACGGCGGCGCGCACGTCCGACCAGTCGAACGCGCCGCCCACCCGGCGTGCGAAGCATCCGAGGAGCGCGCCCAGGCTCGCCAGCAGCTCCGCCCGGTCCGTGTTGCCCTCGATCCGTGCGAACGCGATCGCGAGGGCGCGCACCCCCGCGGTGAAGGCCGCGACGTCCCGTGCCCGCACCGCCAGATCCACATCGTCGACGAGCTCCGCCAGATAGACGACGTCATCCTCATGGATCATCGTCATGGTGTGCCGGATGGACCCGATCCAGACATCGCCGAACAGCGCCACGACGTCGCGCGCGCGGTCACCGTCGAACGTCGTCACCCGGCGCCTGCCGTCGCGGCGCACCGCGACCAGTCCGGCGGCGGTGAGCGCATCCACAGCGCGGCGGATGTCTCCGACCCCCGCACCGAACGCGGCGGCGAGCCGCGCGTCGTCCAACACCATCCCGGCCGGCAGGGTCCCGGACAGGATCGCCTCCGTCAGCCGATCCTGCAGCCCGCAGCGCGTCGCCCCCGGTGTCGCGCTGTCCGCGAACGTGAAGTCCTTCTCGATCATGGCGCCCCCCGCCGATCCCCGGACCGGCCCGCCGGAGCCGCCGGTCCGGACCGGTCTCTGCTCTGAGTGATGCGCCGTAGCGCGACGCGTAACATAACACACCGCAGCCCCGAGAAACCTTCATGCCCTCACCCCGAATGATCTTGCACATGTCTGTGCACGTTATTAGCATGGGGGGATGACCACTCGCGCTCTTCGTCGCGACGCGGTGGAGAACCGCGCCGGCATCCTCGCCGCGGCCCGTGCCGCCCTCGCCGCCGACCCGCATGCCTCCGTCGACGCGATCGCCCGGGCCGCGGGCCTCTCCCGCCGCACGCTCTACGGCCACTTCGAGGATCGGGACGCCCTGATCCGCGAGCTCGTCTCCACGGGGGCCCAACGCTTCAACGCCATCGCCGCCACGATCGACGATCCGGACCCCCGCCTGGCGCTCGCCCGCCTGGTCTCCCGCCTGTGGGAGGAAGCCGCGCACATCCAGGTCGCCGCCGCGCTCGCCCTCGACGAAGCCCACGTCGAGCACACCGCCGTCGCGCTCGCCCCGCTGCGGCAGCGCGTCGCCGCCCTGGTGCAGCGAGGCCAGGAGGACGGCGGCTTCCGCACCGATCTGACCGCGCCCGCGCTCGCGCGGCTGATCGAGGAGATCGCCCGCACCGTCGTCTCCCGCACCGACGCACACAGCAGCGGCGCCGGCAGCCTCGCCGTCCGCGCCGTCCTCAGCATCGCCGGGCTCTCCTGGCGAGAAGCGGACGAGCTCCTCGCCACCCATCCGGACATCGTCGCCGACGACCAGGAGGTCCGCGTATGAGGATCGCACTGCACGACGTCAGCAAGGGCCGCGCCGGTCAGGCGCTCCCGACCATGAGCCTCGAGTTCCACTCCGGAGCCGTCCGCTACGCCCTCGCCGAGACCGAACAGCGGCCCACCGTGCTCGGTCTCATCGCGAGCGGGCGGATGCGCCCGGACACCGGTCGCGTGACGATCGACGCCGCCGCGAGCCCGAAGGAGCTGCGGCGGCGGGTCGCCCTCGTGGACGCCCCCGATGTCAGCGACCCGCATCCCGACATCACGCTCGCCGGGATGGTGGGCGAAGAGCTCATGTTCGCCGGGCGCGGAGCCACCCCGCTCCACGCCCGGCGCTGGCTGCGGCGGATGGGCTTCGAAGACCTCGCCTCCGTTCCCGTCGGCTCGGTCGACCCGGCGGCCCGCGTCCGCATCCAGTGCGAACTCGCGGTGCTCCGCGAAGGCGTGGACGGCGTCGTCCTCGTCTCACCGGATCGTCACGGCGGCAGCCCCGACGGCTGGTGGCGCATCGCCGCCGAGTTCGCCGACCGCGGCTACGCCATGCTCGTGATCGTCGGAGGGTCGGCCGCGGTCGCGCTCGAGCGCATGCACGAGCTCGACGCGGTCAACGCCTCCGGTCCCATCGAGCCCCTCGTCCTCGAACGTCCCGACGCCCCCGCGGAGGCGGCGGAGGACCTCGATGACGGGCAGCCGGCCGCGGACGAGGACGACGACCTCGGACACGAAGACGCCTCGACCGAGCAAGGAGAAGCGCGATGAAGATCCCCGCGATGATCGCCGCCGAACTCCGCCGCCTGACCGCGACCCGCATGGGCATCCTCGCGCTGGTGGCGCTGCTGTGCGTCCCCATCCTCTACGGAGGCCTCTACCTCTGGGCGAATCAAGACCCGTACGGCAAGTTCTCCGAGGTGCCGGTGGCCCTGGTGGTCGATGACGAGGGCGCTCCCGCGCCCACCACCGGCACCGACGCGGCGTCCGGCGAGACCGTCAACTACGGCGAGGACGTGGCGGACAACCTTCTCAAGGGCAATGCCTTCGACTGGCGGAGGATGACCGAGGACGAGGCGACGGAGGCCCTCCGCCACGGCGTGGTCGACTTCACCGTGACGATCCCCGCCGACTTCTCCGCCGCGCTCACCTCCGCCGGCGGCGACGACCCGCAGCAGGCCCGGATCGACCTGGAGACCAACGACGCGAACAACTACCTCGCCTCCTCGATGGGGTCGCAGGCGGTCGAGAGGATCCGCAGTTCGGTCGCCCAGATGGTCGGCAGCGAAGCCGCGGAACGCCTGCTCACCGGCCTCAGCGAGGTGCGGGACAAGCTCATCACCGCCACCGACGGCGCGACGCAGCTCGCCGACGGGGCGAGCACCGCCGCCTCCGGCAGTGCGACGCTCGCCGACGGGACCGCCCAGCTCGCCTCCGGCTCCGCCGAACTGGCCTCCGGGGCGCGGACGCTCGCCGACGGCGCGCAGCAGGTCAGTGCGGGAAACCGCCAGCTCGCCGACATCGCCGACCAGGCGGGTGCGGTCGTGCAGCAGGCCACCGATGCGCTCCCCCAGGTGCGGACGGACATCGCCGACGTCCTGTCGCAGCAGGGGCTCACGCCGGACGAGATCGACGACGTGCTCACGCGCCTCGACCCGCTGGGCACGCAGATCCAGGAGGGCAACGCCCAGGTGCAGAACGCGGTCGGCAAGATCGATGAGCTCGCCGCCGGCGCCGCCTCCGTGGCCTCCGGGGCGAACGAGCTGGCCGGCGGCGCCGGCACCCTCGCGTCCGGGGCCGCCGCGGCCAATACGGGAGCCACCCAGCTCCGCGACGGCCTCCAGACCCTGTCGTCCGGCACCGCGGAACTGCGCGACGGACTCGCGGACGGCGTGCAGGCCATCCCCGCCTCGACCCCCGAACTGCGCACCCGGCAGGCCGACACGATCGCCGACCCGGTGAAGGTGTCCAGCGACAAGGTGGCCGCCGCCCAGGACTACGGTGCCGGTCTGGCCCCCTTCTTCGCCGCGCTCTCCGCCTGGATCGGCATCTACGCGTTGTTCCTCATCGTGAAGCCGATCTCCCGCCGCGCCGTCACCGCGCTGCACTCCCCGATCCGGGTCACCCTGGCGGGGTGGCTGACCCCCGCCGCGCTCGGCGGCGTGCAGATGCTCGGGCTGATGGGCATCCTCGCCCTCACGCTCGGCTTCACCTTCGACCACCCACTCGGCACGCTCGGGGTGCTGATGTTCGCGTCGGCGACGTTCGCCGCGATCATCCTCGCGCTCAACATCTGGCTCGGCTCGGTGGGGCAGTTCCTCGGACTCGTCCTCATGGTGCTGCAACTCGTCACCGCGGGCGGCACCTTCCCGTGGCAGACCCTTCCGACACCGCTCGCCGCGCTGCATCACGTCCTGCCGCTCGGCTACGTCGTCGACGCCATGCGACAGCTCATGTACGGCGGCGACTACGCCCGCGCCGGCTGGGACGTGGTCGTGCTCGGGGGCTGGCTGGCCGTGGCGCTCGTGCTGGCGATGATCGGGGTGACCCGTATGACGCACCGCCGCACGCTGCGCGATCTCCAGCCCAGTCTCATCGGCTGAACGCCGCTGCTCGCCGTGGGGCATCCCGCGGCGAGCGCGGTGCGGCTATGATGCGAAGGCGCGCACCCGTGAAACGCGCACTGGGGCTCTGTGGGACTGAGTCCCACCTGTCTACCCGAAAGAGTTCTCGACGATGATGACCGATTCGCCGGCGTCCGCCACTCCCCCGCGCCTCCCGCTGGGCGCCCGTATCGGCCGCATCGCGTTCCTCGTGGTGGCCGCCGTCGTCGTGCTGGCCGTCGCCGCCGCGTTCTTCGTGACGTGGACCATCCAGCGCTCCTTCCCGCAGACGTCGGGGTCGACGGCGCTCGCGGGCCTGAAGGCCGACGTCACGGTGCAGCGCGACGCCAGCGGCGTGCCCACCATCACCGCCGACTCCTCGGAGGACCTGTTCTTCGCCGAAGGGTTCGTGCACGCCCAGGACCGCTTCTTCGAGATGGACTTCCGCCGCCACGTCACCTCCGGCCGCGTCGCCGAGCTGTTCGGCGCCTCCCAGGCCGGCACCGACGCGTTCCTGCGCACCCTCGGCTGGCGCAAGACCGCCGAGGCGGAGGTCGAGGCGATGGACGACGTCACCCGCAGCTACTACGAGGCCTACGCGGACGGCGTCAACGCCTACCTGTCCTCGCGCTCCGGCGCCGAGCTCTCCCTCGAATACGCGGTCCTCGGACTGCAGAACCCCGACTACGAGCCGGAGCCGTGGGAGCCCGCCGACTCCGTCGCGTGGCTGAAGGCCATGGCATGGGACCTCCGCACCAACGTCGAGGACGAGACCGAGCGGGCACTCCTGGCCGCGCAGCTCGCCGACGACCCCGAGGCGGACGTCGACGGCCTCCTCGCGACCCTGTACCCGGCCTACCCCTTCGACCGGAACCCGGTCATCGTTCCCAAGATCTCCACCGTCCCGCCGCTGGAGACCAGCGCCGAGCCCGCGGCCTTCCCCGTCCCCGAAGACGACGGCGGCGCACAGGCGGCGATCACCACGGTCGAATGGCAGGAGACGTCGTCGGTCATCGAAGCGGCCAGCGTGCTCGTCGGAGACGCCGGCGAGGGCATCGGATCCAACTCCTGGGTCGTCTCCGGAGACCTCACCGAATCCGGGATGCCGCTGCTGGCCAACGACCCGCACCTCGGCGCCGCGCTCCCGTCCGTCTGGTACCAGGTGCAGCTCCGGTGCTCCACGGTCGACGAGGACTGCCCGTTCGACGTCGGCGGCTTCTCCTTCTCCGGCCTCCCGGGAATCGTCATCGGGCACAACCAGCGCGTCGCCTGGGGCTTCACCAACCTCACCACCGACGTCACCGACCTGTACATCGAACGCGTCGAGGGCGACTCCTACTGGCGCGACGGCGCGCTCGTCCCGCTCGAGGAGAGCACCGAGACCATCAAGGTCGCCGGCGGGGACGACATCGAGCTCACGATCCGCTCCACCGTGCACGGCCCGATCATCTCCGGCCTCACCGACGACTTCACCGGGATCGCGGACGACCCCGTCCCCGGGCTCACCGCCGAGGGCACCGCTCCGACCGCACCCGGGCCCGACCCCGCCGAGTACGCCGTCAGCCTGCGGTGGACGGCGCTCGACCCCGGCACCGCGGCGACCGCGATCTTCGCGCTGTCCACGGCACAGGACTTCGAGGACTTCCGCCGCGCCGCCTCCCTCTTCGATGTCCCCGCGCAGAACCTCATCTACGCCGACGTCGACGGCAACATCGGGTACCAGACACCCGGGCGCCTCCCGATCCGCGGCGCCGGCGACGGCTGGATGCCGCAGCCCGGCTGGGACAGCAGCTACGACTGGACCGGGTACATCCCGTTCGAAGACCTCCCCGTGGCCTACAACCCGAGCTCCGGCTACATCGTCACCGCGAACAACGCCATCGTCACCGACGACTACGAGCACTTCCTCTCCCGGGACTGGGATCAGGGCTACCGCGCCGCGCGCATCGCCCACCTCATCGAACGCCGGGCCGCCGCCGGGCCGCTGACGGCCGACGACATGCGCGAGATCCAGATGGACGGCGAGATGTGGATCGGCAAGCAGCTCGTCACCGCGCTCACCGACGTCGAGGTCGAGGGCGCCGGTCCGCAGCAGGCCGTCGAGCTCCTGCGCGGCTGGGATGCGCAGAACAGCGCTTCCTCGGCCGCTGCCGCCTACGCGAACGTGCTGTGGTCGCACCTCGTCCAGAACCTCTTCTCCGAACGCGAGCAGCCGCTGCCCATCGGCGGTCAGGGCCGGCTTTTCACGGTGGTCGGCGCCCTGCTGGACGACCCCGCCGACCCCCTCTGGACCAACCAGGAGATCGACGTCGACGGCAGGGACGAGATGCTCGCGCTGTCCGCCGAACAGGCGTACGACGAACTGTCCGCCCTCCAGGGCACGGACGTCGCGCGCTGGAACTGGGGCGACCTGCACGCCCTCACCCTCACGAGCGACACGTTCGGCTCCTCCGGCATCGCCCCCATCGAGGCGCTGTTCAACCGCGGCCCGTACCCGGTCGGCGGCGGCGCATCGGTGGTCGACGCGACCGGCTGGCAGCTCGGCGAGTCCTACGCGACCACGACGGTCCCCTCCATGCGGATGGTCGTCGACCTCGCCGACTTCGACGACTCCACCTGGATCCACCTCACCGGCGCCTCCGGTCACGCCTTCCACGAGCACTACGTCGATCAGACGACGGACTGGTCCACCGGGGTGCAGCGCCCCTGGGCGTTCAGCGCGAAGGCCGTGACGGCGGCCGCCGTCGACACCCTCACGCTCACCCCCGCCGGCTGAGAGGCGCGTGGAGGGTGCTCGGCTAGCGTGGACGGGTGCCCACCAGCTACCTCGCCCCGAAGGGGACGCCGGCCACCCTCCTCGAGTTCGAGCACGCCGGAGCGACCCTGATCGCCGAGACCTTCGGCGACGGACCGCCCACCTACCTCCTGCTGCACGGCATCGGCATGGGACGCAGCGTCTACCTCGACCTCACCCAGCGGCTGCAGGGGCGGGTGATCGCCCTCGACCTCCCCGGCTTCGGTGAGGCACCCGAACCCACGCGCACCCTGACGATGCAGCGGCATGCCGACCTCGTCGCCGCCTACCTCCGCCACGTGGACGCCGACCCCGTCGTGGTCATCGGGCACTCGATGGGCAGCCAGATCGCCGCCGAGCTCGCCGCCCGGCACCCGTCCCTCGTGGCCGGCGTCGTGCTCGCGGGCCCCACCGTCGACAAGGCCGAACGCAACATCGGCGCCCAGGCCCGCTACCTCCTCCAGGACCTCGTGGGCGAGCGTCCCCTCGTCATCTGGCGCGGCGCCCGCGAGTACCTCCGCGGCGGACCGCACCTGATCCGCAAGATGCGGGCCACCATCGTCCACAAGCCGGAGAAGGCGTTCGTCCGCATCGCCTGCCCGGTGCTCGTGCTCCGGGGCGAGGACGACCCGCTGGCACCGATGAGCTGGTGCCAGGACATCCTCGACGCGATCCCGGGGGCCGAGCTCGCCGTCATCCCCGACCACGGGCACGGCACGCTCATCAGCGACTCCGAGCCCGCCGCCCGCCTCATCGAGGCCTTCGCCGCCCGCACCTGACCCCGCGTCGCCGTTCACAACTCAGGAGATCGCCGCGCGTTCGCGCGATTCGGTGGCGGAAGGAGGCTGCGGCCGCCCGTTTTCCTGAGTTGTGAACGTCGAGCGCCGACGAACCGGGGGCCGAGCACCTCCAGCACCTCCCGCAGCGCGTCGCGCGTGCCTGCCGGGTCGGAGAGGATGTCGGCGGCGAGTGGACGGATCGTGACGTAGCCGAGGCGGGCGGCCGCGATGTCCCGCGCACGATCTCGCTGCTGCTTCGCCCATCCCTCGTGAAAGGCACGACTGTCGCACTCCACGATCAGCCATCCGTCGACGACGAAGTCGACGCGACCCACGCCGGCCAGCGAGACCTGCGTCTCGAAGGAGACCCCCAGCGACCGGAGGAGGAGCCGGACGAAGGTCTCCGGTCCGGATTCGGCTGATGCGTCGACGAGCGCGAGCACGGCGCCGAACCGCTGCGGCAGCCCGGCGAAGATCGCGCGCAGCTCGTCCATCGTGAGGAGACGCTGATGGAGCAGGCTGTCCATGGTGGCCACCGACGCGCGAGGGGACTGGCAGCGCACGGCATGGCGTACCGCCGCATCCAGGGAGGTGACGTGCAGCGCACTCGCCGCGACATCCTCAGCCCAATGCACCCTGTGTGCCGCCGCATCGCGACACCCCAGACGCGAGCGATGGGGCTCGACCTGCACGTGCACCCCCTGCGCCTCGAGCACGAACACCCCGAGCAGCCGGAGGAGGGAGACGCAGGTGACGCGACCACCGATCCGGACGGCCTCCGCGACGACGGGGTCCACGTCCGGACGGGCGTATCGGTCTCGGCGCAGTCGCAGCAGCCGCCCACTCCTCACCAGGGCCGTCAGCTCGCGCCCTCTCAGCCCCGAGGCGCGGAGCTCCGCTCGAGTGAACACCGTCGAGGCGAACACCTCGGCGGCGCGCGGATGTGCGGAGTCCGTCTTCACATCCCGGAGGATGCCCGGCGCGGCACGGCAGGACCGGGCGTCGGGCCGGATGTGGACTCGCTGCCCCCGATCCTCCGACGGTGGAGGAGACGAGAAGGCGGCGCCCGTCGTTCACAATTCAGGAGTTTCGGTCCGATATCCGCCGCGGGCGCACGCGCAGCGCGATGGCCGCGCGGTTCTCCTGAGTTGTGAACGGGCGGCGGGGCAGAGGAGCGGTCAGCCGGCGGGGCAGAGGAGCGGTCAGCCGGCGGCGGGAGGGGTCTGCTTCGACTCGGCGAGTTCGTCGACGACGAGACCCCGCTGCTCGATCGTGCCGTTGCGGTACGCCTGACGACCGACCATGTGCGCCGAGAGCGGCGCGGTCGCGAACTGCATGAGCACCACCGGCGCGACGAGCACCAGTCCGAAGAGGAATCCGCCGATCGAGCGCTGTGACAGGGCGATCGCCAGGCAGATGAGCAGCAGGCCGAGCACCTGCGGCTTCGTCGCCGCGTGCAGACGCGTGGGGACGTCACGGAAGTGCAGCAGGCCGACCGCTGCGGAGAGGCAGAGGATCGCCCCGAGCAGGATGAGGACGAGCACCGCCACGTCGACGACGGGATCAGGGATCATCAGACCGAACACGTTCATGGTGTCGTGTTGTCCCTTCTCGCGACGAAGCGGGCGACCGCGATCGACCCGAACACGCCGACCGCCGCGATGATGAGGAGCACCGGGATGTTGCGGGTGTGACCGTTGATGGCCATCTCGGCGCCGAGCACGCACATCACCTCGGTCAGGAGGACGTCGGCCGCGACGGCGCGATCGAGGATCGACGGGCCGCGCACGATGCGGACGACCGCGAGGATCGCGGCGACGGCGAACACGGCGAGGATGATGAGGAGCAGCGTGTTCATCGGGCACCGCCGATCGTCGCCGGGTCGATCCGACCGGCCTTCTCGTCGGCCTTGAGGGCCCGGTACTGGGCCGGGCTGCCGAGCGCACGCACGATGCGCTTCTCCCAGCCGAGGACGCCCTGTCGCTGCATCTCGACGTCCTCCTTGCTGCGCACCCCGATCACGTGCAGGTACAGGATGCCGCGGTCGCGATCGGCCTCGACCACGAGCGACCCCGGGATGAGGGACGACACCACCGCGACGTGCGTCATCACGAGGTCGTCCGCGTACCGCAGGTTCACCGCGACGATGGCGGTGCCGGGCTGCCGGCGGAAGTCGAACACCTGGGCGGTCACCGAGAGCGCGCCGCGGAGGATCGCGAACAGGAACTGGGCCACGAACAGCGCGCCGTACCAGAGGTTGATGCGCCCGGAGAGCTCGACCGTCGGCAGGCGGAACACGCGGGTCACGAAGATCGCCACCACGAGTCCCGTGAGGAACGAGAGCACCGTGAACTGCGCCCACAGCAGCATCCACAGCACGATCAGCCAGGCGAGGAACGGCAGCTGCATGCCGATGTCCCGCCAGACGCGCTTGGTGTCCGGACTCATCCCTCCACCTCGTCTTCCAGCTGGACGAGGTTGACCGGCTGCAGCAGGCCCGCCCCGATACGGTCGCACAGAGCGTACAGCGGTCCGGCGAAGATCGTCAGGGCCACCGTCACCGTGACCATGCCGGCGGTGGCGACGGTCATGATCTTCGGGATGTGCCGGCGCTCCTGCTGCTCATCCGCGGCGGGCGCCCCGGTGAGGTAGGAGATGCGCCCCTCGGTCTCGGTCGAGTCCTCCTCCTCGCGCCAGAACGCGAGGTTCCAGGCCCGCATGAGCGCGTACAGGGTGAGCAGCGAGGTGATGATGCCGCCGAAGATGAGCACGATCATCAGCGGAGTGCCGACCGAGGCGGCCGCCTCGAACAGCGCGAACTTGCCGATGAACCCGGAGAACGGGGGCAGACCGCCGAGGTTGATCGCGGGGATGAAGTACAGCAGCGCGATCACCGGGGCGATCTTCAGCAGCCCCTTGACCCGGAGGATGGACGTGCTGCCCGCCCGGCGTTCGATGAGCCCCACGGCGAGGAACAGGGTGGTCTGCACGACGATGTGGTGGACGATGTAGTACACCGTCGCGCCGATGGCGGCCGGGGTCGCGATCGCGAGACCGAAGATCATGTAGCCGACGTGGCTGACGAGCGTGAACGACAGGATCCGTTTGAGCTCTGCCTGCGCGACGGCGCCGAGGACGCCGACGACCATGGTCGCGAGCGCGATGATGAGCAGCAGCGTGTCGATGCTGTTCGAGGCGAAGAGCTGCGTCTCGGTGCGGATCAGCGCGTACACGCCGACCTTGGTCAGCAGGCCGGCGAACACGGCCGTGACGGGCGCGGGTGCGGTCGGATAGGAGTCCGGCAGCCAGAACGACACCGGGAAGATCGCGGCCTTGATGCCGAAGGCGACCACGAGCATGAGGTGCAGCACGAGCTGCGTGTCCTGCGGCAGCTCCGACATGCGCTCGGCGATCTGCGCCATGTTCACCGTGCCCAGCGCGCCGTAGATCATCGCGATCGAGGCGAGGAAGAGGATCGACGAGACGAGCGAGACGACGATGTAGACCGCGCCGGTGCGGATGCGCGATTCGGTGCTGCCCAGGGTGATGAGCACGTACGAGGCCACCAGGAGGATCTCGAACCCGACGTACAGGTTGAAGAGGTCGCCGGCGATGAAGGCGTTGAAGATGCCGGCGGCGAGGATCAGGTACGAGGGGTTGAAGATCGAGATCGGGGTCTCGTCCGGTCCGTCGGCCACACCCTGACCGATCGAGAAGAGGAGGACCGCGAGCAGCACGACGCTGGAGACGAGCACCAGCAGCGCGGCGAGGCGGTCGACGTAGAGGACGATGCCGAACGGCACCGGCCATCCGCCGACCGACACCGCGAGTGGGGAGCCCGCGTCGACGACGACGAGCAGGACGGCCGCGATGACGGACACGACCGCGAGCGTGGCGACGGTGACGAAGACCTGCAGGCGCGCGTTGCGGCCGAAGACGAGGGTGATCGCGGCACCGAGGAGGGGCAGGGCGACGAGGAGCGGGACGAGCGTGGTCATGACCTGCCCTCCCCGTCTGTCGTCTGGTCGTCCTGGTCCGCGGCGTCGTCCTCGCCGTCGGGTTCAGGCTCCGGCTGCGGCACGGCGGGCGCGTCGTAGGGGGCGTCGTCCTGGATCGCCGGGTTGTCGCGCATGTGGAGGACGGTGATGGGCGCGGTCTGCACGCCCACGAAGTCGGTCGTGGCCTCGTCGTCGTCCGTCTCGGACTCGTCGTCCATGAGGTCTTCGTCTTCGTCGGTGCGCTCGCGCAGCGCGATGTCGGCCTCGTCGTCCTCGACCGTGTCCGCCTGGCCGAGCTGCCACGACCGGTAGATGAGCGCGAGCAGGAAGGCCGAGACCGCGAACGTGATGACGATGGCGGTGAGGGTCAGCGCCTGCGGCAGCGGATCGCTGAGCTCCCCCTCCGTGCCGAAGAACGGGGCGTTGCCCGGCACGCCCATCACGATGAGCAGCAGCAGGTTCGTCGCGTTGCCGAGCAGGAGGAAGCCGATGAGCACGCGGGTGAGGCTGCGCTCCAGCATCGCGTACACGCCGCAGGCGAAGAGCACGGCCATGATCGCGATGAGGGCGAGCGAGACGTCCATCAGCCGTTCCCCCCGGTCCGCGAGGAGAAGTCGACCGCGGTGCTCTCACCGGGGCGGAGGGCCGCCTGCCGGTCGACCTCCGCGCCGAGGCTGCGGAGCACGTCGAGAACGAGGCCGATCACGACGAGGTAGACGCCGATGTCGAAGATCGTCGAGGTGACGAACTCCATGTGCCCGATACCGGGGATCTCCCACTCCCAGAAGGTGCTGGTGAGCGGAGCCATGCCGAAGAACAAGGGGACGACGGCGGTGCCGACGGCGAGGATGAGTCCGGTGCCGAGGAGGCGGCCGGCGTCGGTCGGCGCCGCAGCTCCCAGCTCCCAGCGTCCGCCCGCGATGTAGCGCATGACGAGGGCCATGCCCGCGACAAGCCCGCCCGCGAAGCCGCCGCCGGGGAGGTTGTGCCCGGCGAAGAGCAGGAAGATCGACACCACGATGATCGTGTGGAACAGGATGCGGACGATCACCTCGAGGAGGATGGACCGGTTCTCCGGCTTCATCTTCTGGCCGCCGACGAGCCAGGCCCGCGGAGCCGAGCGATTCTCGGCGGTCTGGAAGCGCACGCCGTCGGTGGTCTCGACGAGCGGGCGGCTGCGGGCGGACTTGCGCACAGAGCGCGGCAGGGTCTTCGTGGCCGCGAGGAGGTCGGCGCGGTGCGTGACGAACACGAGCGAGGCGACACCGGTGGCGGCGAGCACGAGCACCGAGAGCTCGCCCATCGTGTCCCACCCGCGGAGGTCGACCAGCGCCACGTTCACGACGTTCTTGCCGTGGCCGATCTCGTACGCGATCTCGGGGAAGATCGCGGAGATCGGGTCGGCGACCCGGGACTGGGTCGCGACCACCGCGACGAACGCCATGGTCAGACCGACGCCGATGCCGAGCAGCGCCCGGGGGATCCGGCTGACGGATTCGTTGTGCTCGCCCATCCGCGCCGGCAGACGGCGGAGGACGAGGGCGAACGTCACCATCGTCACCGTCTCCACGAGGATCTGCGTGAGCGCGAGATCCGGTGCCCCGCTGGTGGCGAAGAGCACGACCATGCCCAGGCCGGTGACCGAGGCGAGCACGACGCCGGTGTAGCGCTTGCGGGCCCGGACCGCCACGACGCCGGCGACGGCCATGATCGGCGCGACGGCGAGCTGGGCCGGCGTGTGCCAGAGCGAGAGCTGATACCGGTCGATGTCACTGGCGACCAGGGCGGTGACCTCCGCGGCGACGAAGACGACGAAGATCGTCCCCACGTAGACCGGGAGCGAGCCCCGCTGGGTGATCGTCGTGCTGAGGACGGAGAGGCGGTCGACGCCGCGCATCACGGCGTAGTAGACGTCGGCGGCGGTGAACGGCAGCAGGCGCGGGCGCCGGTCCCACCCGGTGCGGCGCGTGAGCAGGAAGAGCCCGATGCCGAGCAGGATCGACAGGATCGAGATGCCGAGCGCGGGCTCGAAGCCGTGCCAGAGCGCCAGGTGCCCCGGCCCTTCGACGGCGGCACCCTCGTGGTCCAGCCCCGGTGTCGCCGTGAGCGCGTACGGCTGCAGCGCGATGTCGAGGGCGGGGGCGCCGATCCCGGCGGCGAGCGTGACCCCGGCGAGGATGATCGGGGCGGAGAGGAAGCCGACCGGCGGGTCCGGCCAGACCGTGTCGGGCTGGCGCTCACCGTCCGCATCCCGCTTGGTCCAGAAGGCCCCCCAGAGGAAGCGGACGCCGTATGCCGCGGTGAGCATGGAACCCAGGGTGACGCCGATCAGCGCCACGAGCCCCCAGACCGAGCCGCCGAGGGCGTCGTCCAGGAGGGCCGTGAGCGTCGACTCCTTGGCGACGAATCCGATCGTCGGAGCGACGCCGGCCATCGAGGCCACGGCGATGAACGCGGCCGTGGCCATCACCGGCGCCTGACGGCCGACGCCCGAGAGCTCGGTGACGTCACGCGTGGAGAGCTGCCGGTCGATGACGCCGACGATGAGGAAGAGCGCCGACTTGAACAGCGCGTGCCCGATCACGAGCGCGACACCGGCGAGGGCGGCGGCCTGCGTGCCGTAGCCGACGACGACCGCGAAGAACCCCAGCTGACTGACCGTGCCGAAGGCGAGCACGCGCTTGAGGTCGGTCTCGCGCAGCGCCTGGATGCCGCCGAGCAGCATGGTGAGGATGCCGAGGGTGAGAATGATCGGCCGCCACGTCGGGCTGAACGCGAAGACGGGCGCGAAGCGCGCGATGAGGTAGATGCCCGCCTTCACCATCGCCGCGGCGTGCAGATAGGCGCTGACCGGGGTCGGCGCCGCCATCGCCCCGGGGAGCCAGAAGTGGAACGGGAACAGGGCGGACTTGCTGATCGCCCCGATCAGGAGCATCACGATCGCGGCGTCGACGATCGGGCCCGTCGGGGCGAGCGCGAGGATCTCGCGGATGCTCGACGTCCCGGTGTCGACGACCAGCAGCACGACGCCGACGAACATCACCAGTCCGCCCAGCGTGGTGACGAGGAGAGCCTGCAGGGCGGCGCGACGGCTCGCGGCACGACGGCGGTAGTGCCCGATGAGGAGGTAGGAGAGGATGCTCGTCGCCTCCCAGAACATCACGAGCATCACGAGGTCGTCGGTGAGGACGAGCCCGTACATCGCGCCGGCGAAGGCGAGGAGCACGCCCGCGAACTGCCCGATCCCGGCGGCCTCGTCGTGGAAGTACCAGCGGCAGTAGAGGAGCACGAGCGCCCCGACGCCGGTGACGATGAGGGTGAGCACCCAGCCGAGGACGTCCATGTTCATCGACAGGTTCAGTCCGAGCTGCGGGATCCACGGCACGGAGACGAACGGGACGGGCCCGTCGAGCACCTGCGGGGTGAGCACCAGCGCGTGGACGAACGCGGCGGCCGGGACGAGGGCCGCGACGGCGAAGGCCTGAGCTCCCAGCCAGCGCACCAGAACGGGCATCAAGAGCGACCCGAGGAGGAACACTGCGAGGAGCATCAGCATATACGCGGCTCCTCGGGGGCTCGTCGGCCTTGCGGCTCAGGCGGGCGGTGTCCGTCCAGTTTACCGGGCCGAGAGGCCTGTCGGCGCCGCGGGGTGCGAGATGCGTGCCAGAGTGGTCGCATGCGGCGGGTCTGGAGACGCGAGCTGGCGGGCTGGGCCGCCGCTCTGGGCCTGGCGCTCGTGGTGGTGGCGGCGCTCGCCTCGTCGCCGCGATCCGCCCTGCTCTTCGACGACGGCGACTCCCTGATCGTCGCGCTGGTGGCGCGTTCACTCGCCGACGGAGGCGGGGGCGACTGGGCGATGTCCAGTGTCCTCTTCCTCCCCGAGATCGCCGTGTTCGCGGGCCTCGACCTCGTGCTCCCCCTGCCGGTGGACGGGGTGCTCGCCGCGAACGCCGTCGCGAATCTCCTCGCCCTGTACGGCGCGATCCGCCTCGCCGCGGGCCGGCGGCGGGCGGGGGCCGCGCCGGTGGCCTGGTCCGTCGCCGCTCTCGCGGTCTTCGGCCTCCTCGTGCTGACGGAGACATCGCCGTCCCGCGATGCGCTCGAGCTCGCGTCCCTCCTGCTCACCACGACCTATTACTCCGCCACGGTCGTGGGGGTGGTGCTGGCCGTCGGGCTGTCGAGACGGTCCCTCGACCATGCGGGCCGCGGTGCGGCCCTACCCGTCGCCCTCGCGGCCACGGCGGCCGTGTCGACGCTGAGCAACCCCCTCTTCGCCGCCTGGGCCACGGTGCCGCTCGCCCTGGTGCTCGCCGGTCTCGCCGTGCTCCGCCGCGCCGACCGCCGCCGCGCGCTCGTGCTGGTCGCTCCCCTCGTCGGCGGCACCGTTCTCGGCTTCGTCGCTCGTATTCCGTTCGCGGCATGGATCGCCAACACAGGCGACGGTTACGTGCAGCCGGCGGAGTGGATGCACGCGGCCGGCTACTACGGCGGGCTGGCCGCCGCGCGGCTGTCGACGCCCGCCGGGGTGCTCGCGGCCGTGCTCGTGCTGGCCCTCCTCGGGCTCGCCGTCGTGCGGACCGTGCGGACCGCGGACGCCGGCGGCCGCCTCGTGTCCGCCGCCGCGTGGGTCCTCCCCCTCGTCGTGGTCGTGGGTGGCATCGCGGCGGGGACGCACGCCGCCCGCTACCTGCAGCCGCTCGCCTTCGCGCCCGTCCTCGCCCTCGTGGCCGTCCCGCGCGCCGTGACGCTGCGACCAGCGCTCGCCCGCGCCGTGGCCGCCGGCGTCGGCGTCGTGCTCCTCGTCGCCGGAGCCGTCGCCGCACCGCGGATCGTCCAGGCGGCGACGACGCCCGACCCCGACCTCGCCTGCGTGACGGACTGGGTGGACGCCTCGGGACGCACCGGCGCTGGCCAGTTCTGGACCGTGCGGCTGCCGAAGCTGCATGCGGCCGACGCGGCCCGGCTCGTCCAGGTCGACCATGAGCTCCGCGGGTACGCATGGCTCGTGGATCGGCGGGACTTCGCGGTCGGTACGGTGTCGTTCCTCGTCGAGGACGCGCAGACCGTCCCCTGGCACCTTCCGACCGCCGGGGAGCCTGCGGCGGTCATCGAGTGCGGGCGGTACCGCATCCTCGATTACGCACCGGAGACGCTCCCGCTCGGGCCCGCGCACTCCTGAGCGCGGACCGACCGTTCAGCGCACCGGTGGCGGCGCGGTGGTGGTGCCAGCGCGGAAGACGCAGTGCAGGTCCTGCGTGCGCCCGGGCTCGCCGCGGAGCATCCGGGCGACTTCCTCCCCCGCCGCCCTGCCCTTCTCGACCGCGGGCTGCACGCTCGTGGTGAGGGTGAGGTCGCCCAGCCCGTCGAGGGGGATCCCGTCGAACCCCGCGACCGAGAGGTCTTCGGGCACGCGGAGGCCGAGCTCCTCCGCCGCGCGGATGACGCCGACCGCCAGCAGGTCGCTCTGCGCGAGCACGGCGGTCGGGCGGGTGTCGGGGTCGCTCAGGAGCAGGCGTCCGACGAGGATGCCCTCGTCGATGAGACTTCCCGCCGCCGAGATCGCCGGAGCGTCCGGGAACACCTCCCGCACGCCGGCCAGACGATCGACGGTGACGTCGACGGTGGCGTGAGCCAGGCGTTCCGGGGTGATGAGCGCGCGCTCGCGCTCCGCGTCCAGGGCGAGCGTGACCAGCGCCACGTCGCGGTGGCCGAGGTCGCGCACGTGGCGGGCGATGTCGGCCGAGGCCGCGACGTTGTCCAAGGTGATGCGCGGCACGTCCAACCCGGCGTCGCCCTCGATGACGACCACCGGCAGGCCGCGTCCGCGCACGATCTCCAGGGAGGTGCGCGTGCGC
This sequence comes from Microbacterium sp. BLY, assembly GCF_017939615.1. Taxonomy (NCBI): domain Bacteria; kingdom Bacillati; phylum Actinomycetota; class Actinomycetes; order Micrococcales; family Microbacteriaceae; genus Microbacterium; species Microbacterium sp. BLY. The sequence continues at coordinate 923,520 of NZ_JAGKSR010000001.1, read as the reverse complement.
GCGGAGCAGCCGATGAGCACCACCGCGTCCACGGGGGCGCTCGCGATGGCGGCGCCGTCTTCGCCGGGCTCGTCGCGCATCAGGAGGATTCCGGCGCTCAGCTCCGCCAGCCCGTCAGTGAGGCCGTCCATCATCGCGGTGGTGACCGGATCGAGGAAGGCGGCGCGGAGGTGCCCTTCCAGGACCACGGCGACGATCCCGCTGCGGCCGCGGCGCAGCGAGGCGGCACGCGGGTCCGGTCCGGTGTAGCCGAGCGCGGTCGCCGCAGCGAGCACGCGGTCGCGGGTGGCGGGGGCGACCTTGGCCTTGCCACTGAAGACCACGGACGCCGTCGACGTGGCGACACCGGCCTCGCGCGCGACATCCGCGATCGTGGGTCGGCGCGGGGTCTCCCTGCTGCTCATACTCCGAGGATAGCCCGGTTCGGTTCCCTGAGGTCGAATCGATTCGATAGGCTGTCCGCCATGGACACCGCCCTCACCCGCTCGCAGTTCGTGCGCTGGCGCACCGCGATCTTCGCCATCTTCCTCGCCAGCGGTCTCTCGATCGCGACCTGGGCCTCCCGCGTGCCGGGCATCAAGACCGCTCTCGACCTCGACAACGCCCAGGTCGGGCTGATCCTCCTGGGCATGGGCGTCGCGTCCATCCTCGGCATCTCCACGAGCCCCGCCGTCATGGCGCGCACCGGGGCGCGGCGCGGCATGCTCCTCGCAATGCTCACCTTCGCCACCGGCATCGCCCTCGTCGGGCTCGGCGCGACGGTGTTCGGATCGGTGCCGGTGGTGCTCATCGGCATGGTGCTGTTCGGCTTCGGCAACGGCTGTGTCGACGTGATGATGAACGTCGAGGCGACGGCGATCGAGCAGCAGATGGGGCGCACGATCCTGCCCGTCTTCCATGCGTTCTTCAGCTTCGGCACCGTGCTCGGTGCGGGGATCGGCGCCCTCGCGGCGGCCCTCCGGATCGATGTGGGTACCCACGCCGTGGCGATGGGCGTGCTGATCGCGGTGATCGCCGTCGTCTGCTTCTTCCAGGTGCCCGTGCGGGAGGCCGCGCTCGACCCGGAGAACCACGAGAAGCCGCCGTTCCGCGAGCGCATGCACACGGCGCTCGAAGCCTGGCGAGAGCCGCGCACGTACCTCCTCGGCACGGTCATGCTCGGCATGTCGTTCGCGGAGGGCGGCGCCAACGACTGGATCGCCCTGGGCACCGAGCAGGGCCACGGCTTCACGGAGGGATCGGGTGCCGTCGCGCTGGCGGTGTTCTCCGTGGGCATGACCGTGGTGCGGCTCTTCGGCGGACCGCTCGTCGACCGCTTCGGCCGCGTCCCGGTGCTGCGGGTCCTCGCCGCGACCGCCGCCGCCGGGATCCTGCTCTTCATCCTCGCGCCGTCCCTGCCACTCGTCCTCGTCGGCGCCGCCCTGTGGGGCATCGGCGCCTCGCTCGGCTTCCCGCTCGGCATGTCGGCGGCGGCGGACGATCCGGTCAAGGCCGCCGCCCGCGTCAGCGCCGCGGCAACCATCGGCTACGTGGCGTTCCTCGGCGGACCTCCCGTGCTCGGCGTCATCAGCGAGCACATCGGGCTGCTCAACACGCTCTTCATCCTGGTCGGGCTCGTGGTGCTCTCCGGGCTCTTCTCCGGTGCCGCCCGGCCGCTCCGCGCGGACGAGAAGACGCCCGTCGCCGGCGCGGTCGACGGCTGATCGTCAGTCCTCGCCGCCGCGCACCAGCGCGGCGGCGTGCGACCGGCTGCGGGCCCCGAGCTTGGTGAGCACGTTCGACACGTGGGTCTTCACCGTCGGCACCGAGATGTGCAGGCGCGTGGCGAGCTGCGCGTTCGACCATCCCTGGAGGATTCCGTCGAGCACGTCGCGTTCGCGGGGCGTCAGCTCCGGCAGCACGAAGCCCGTGGACGGCGGGGGATCCGTCGGCGCACCGGCGACCGCGGCGAGCGCGCGGCGCGTGACCCGGGGGTCGAGGGCGCCGTCACCGGCCGCCACCGCACGCACTGCCTGCACGAGCGTAGGAGCATCGACGGTCTTCAGGAGGAATCCGACGGCCCCGGCCCGGATGGCCGCGAGCACGAGATCGTCTTCGTCGAAGCTCGTCAGCACCAGGACGTCGCCGAGTCCGCGCTCGACGATCTCGCGGGTGGCCGAGACGCCGTCACGCCCCGGCATGCGCAGGTCCATGAGGACCACGTCGGGGCGGAGCGCGGCCGCATTGCGCACCGCCACCTCCCCGTCTGCGGCCTCCCCGACCACGATGATGTCGTGCGTCTCGAGCATGATGCGCAGGCCGGCCCTGATCGCCCCGTGGTCATCGGCGAGCAGGACGGTGGGCGCCGTCATGCCCGTACCTCTGCCGGGAGGCGGGCTTCGACGAGCCAGCCGTCGGCCTCCGGTCCGGCCCGGAACGTGCCGCCGAGAGCCGTGACGCGTTCCCGCAGCATCTGCAGCCCCCAGCCGTCGCCGCCCTGCCCGGCCGTCGCGGTGGGCGCACCACCGCGCGATCGCACCACGACCCGTGCCGCGCCGTCGAGCGCGCCGATCGTCACGTCGACGGCGGCGCCGTTCGCGTGCCGGACGCAGTTGCCGAGCGCCTCCCGCACCACTCGCACGACCGCCTGCTCCCGCCCGCCGCCGAGCGCACCCGGGTCGTCGGCGGTGAAGCGGACGTCGAGTCCGGAGCGCCGGGCCTCCGCGACGAGACGGTCGAGATCGGCCCACCCCGGCGTCGGGGCCAGCGCCCCGTCCCCCCGGCGCAGCACCCCGATCATGGTGCGCAGCGCGCCGTGCGCGTCGAGTCCCGCATCCCGCACCGCCTGCAGGGCGGCGCGGTCGTCGGCCCGATCCGGCGGGGCAGCGAGCGCCGCCTCGGCCCGGATCGCCATGGCCATCACATGCCCCGCCACCACGTCGTGCAGCTCCCTCGCCATCGTCTCCCGCTCGCGCTGCACGGCCTCGGCGCGGTCGCGGGCGGCGGTGGCCGCGGCATCCTCCGCGCGCTGCCGATGCAGCTCCGCGAGCTCGTGCGCCTGCGACACCGCCACCGCCCACCAATAGTCGGTGCCGAAGATCGCCCCGAACTGCACCGCGAAGAAGACCGCGACCGGGGGTGTCGCCTCCGAGGCGAACAGCGCCCCGAGGAACAGGGCGACGGTGGCGGCACCGAGCAGGGCGAGCAGCACCCGGCGGCCCCGAGGGCCGGCGAGGAAGGCCGCGGTCCACAGCACGTCCAGCAGGACCACCAGCGTGCCCACCCCGCCCACGGTGAAGAGGTCTGCGACGAAGAGCGCGGCCACCGCCGCGAGCACGGTCCACGGGTGGCGGCGCTTGCCGAGGGCGAGTGCGCAGGCCGGGAGCGCCAGCGCCAGCGCCCACCACGGCGAGACGCCGTCCGGCAGGAGCGAGAACGGCCCCCAGATGCCGTGGAAGCCGAGCGCCGCCATGAGGGTCGCGAGCAAGGCCATGCCGGCCGGGTCGACCCACCACCGGTGCCGCCGGTACCAGGCGGCGGTCCCTCCGTCGGCCGGATCGTGCATGACCTCATGCAACCACGCTCCCGGCGGCGTCGCATCCGACCAAAGGATGAGGAGGGGCGCACGGCCGCGACTTTCGCCCGATCCGCCGAGGCGGCCGCGCCGGGATCGTGGAGGCCATGGAACTCTTCGGCGGGCTGCCGCTGCCCCTGTCCCTCGCCGTGCTGGCCCTCATCGACGGCCTGAGCGTCGGCACCCTGCTCATCCCCGTCTTCCTCCTGCTGCACCCCGGGCGGGTGCGGGCAGGGCGGATCCTCCTCTACCTGGGTACGATCGCGGCCTTCTACCTCGCGGTCGGGCTCCTCTTCCTCTGGGGCATGGTCAACCTCGTGGATGTCGCCTCCGACTTCCTGGGCTCGCCCACGGGCATGATCGTCCGCCTGCTCGTGGGCGTGGCCCTGCTCGTCGCCGCGTTCGTGATGCCGACGACGCCGGCCGAGACGGCGAGCGCCGTCCCTGCGGCATCGACGGGGATGGCGGCGGGCGGCGGGCAGGCGGCGACGCCGGAGGCGTCTGTCCCGCTTCCGCCGGCCTCCCCCGCGCCGCCGGTCGCCCGGCCCGGCCGGATCACCCGGTGGCGCGCGCGCCTGCTGGACCCGACGACCCGCGGGTTCGCGGTGATGGCTGTCGCCATCGCCGCGGGGCTCGTCGAACTCGCGACGATGCTGCCCTATCTCGTGGCCATGACGATGCTCGCGGACGCCGGCGTCGACACCCCGTTCCGGGTGCTGTCCCTGGCCGGATACTGCGCGCTCATGATCGCGCCGGCCGTCGTCCTGCTCGTGCTGCGACTGGTGGCGGCACCGCTCGTGCAGCGGCCGCTCGAGCGTTTCGCGGCCTGGATGGAACGGACGGGAGCCGAGAACACCGCGTGGATCATCGGCATCATCGGGTTCCTCATCGCGCGCTCCGCCGCGACCGAACTCGGGCTCTTCGACGCGTTCCTCTGACCTGCGCACGGCCGCCGACGAAGTAGGCTCGTCGGGTGCGTCTCGTCATCGCCCGCTGCTCGGTCGACTACACCGGCCGACTCAACGCCCATCTTCCGCTCGCCACCCGCCTGCTCGTGCACAAGGGTGACGGGAGCCTGCTCGTGCACTCCGACGGCGGCAGCTACAAGCCGCTGAACTGGATGAGCCCGCCGTGCGCCCTCTCGACCGAGGAGCCCGGCGAGGAGGAGGCCGGAGCCGGCGTCGTCGAGGTGTGGCGCGTGACCCACAAGAAGACCGGCGACGCCCTGCGCGTCCAGATCTACGAGGTCATCCACGACTCCAGCCACGAACTCGGCATCGACCCCGGCCTGCAGAAGGACGGCGTCGAAGCCGACCTGCAGCGTCTCCTGGCGGAGCAGGTGGAGCGCATCTCCGACGGGGCCACGCTCGTCCGTCGTGAGTACCCCACGGCCATCGGACCGGTCGACCTGCTCGTCCGCGATGCGAACGGCGTGGCGATCGCGGTCGAGGTCAAGCGCCGCGGCGACATCGACGGCGTCGAGCAGCTCACCCGCTACCTCGAGCTCCTGGGTCGCGACCCCCACCTCGCCCCGGTGCAGGGCGTGTTCGCCGCCCAGGAGATCAAGCCGCAGGCCCGCGTCCTCGCCGAGGATCGCGGGATCCGCTGCCTCGTGCTCGACTACGACGACATGAAGGGCATCGAGTCGGGCATCCCCCGCCTCTTCTGACCTCAGCGCGTTGAGACCAGGCGACGCTGCGGCCCCTCCAGCCGCGCGATCGCGATCTTCACCTCGGTGAGCTCGTGCTCGATCCGGTCGAACTTCGCGTCCTGGATCGCGAACCTCGCGTCGACCTTCGTCTCCATCGCGGCGAACCGCGTGTCCATCCGACCGATCATCCAGCCGAATCCGCTGATGATCGCGACGAGAGTCGTCGCGGCCGTCGCCAGCATCGTGATGACTTCCACCGACACGTACATGCCCCCATTCTCACCCGTGATCCCGCCGCTGTCACGACTCTAGATCGGCGTGAAGGGCGTTACCGCGTTCGGTGGATGGACCCGCTTCGTGCACACCTGTGCAGGATGGGCGGGCACCCGTTCGCGGGACCCTAGGCTGGAGGCATGCCCTCTTCGCCATACTCGTGTGTGCTCTGGGACGTCGACGGGACCATCGTCGACGCCTCGGTCGGGATCCTGCGTCGCCTGAACATCGCCCTGACGCACTTCGGCCACCCGGCGCCGACGCGCGAGGAGCTCGTGCACTGGATCGGCCCTCCCATGTTCCAGTCCTTCCAGGACCAGGCGGGGATGACGCCGGAGCAGTCGACCGAGGCCGTGGCGTTCTACCGCACCCTCGGCAAGGCGGACGGGTACACGACCGACGTGCAGACGTATCCGGGGGTCGCCGAGCTGATCCATGACCTGCACGCGGCGGGCGTGCCCCAGGCGACGGCGAGCTCGAAGCCGGAGAACCAGGTCGACGCCCTCGTCGACCACTTCGGGCTCCGGCCGTCGTTCCTCACGACCGTGGGGGCCACGCCGGACGAGGCGACGCTCGCATCCAAGACCGACATCGTCGCCGAGGCCCTCCGCCGGCTCCGGGAACTCGGGGCCGACACATCGCGTCCGGTGCTCGTCGGCGACCGGCACCACGACGTCGAGGGCGGACGCGCGAACGGCGTGCCGGTGATCTTCGTCGGCTGGGGTTTCAGCGACCCGCACGAGGGCGACGACGCGGCATTCCGCGTGACGTCCGTGGCCGAACTGCGCGCACTCCTCCTGCCCTGACCGGCCCGAGCGGCCCTCAGGAAGACGAAACTCCCCGCCGGATCAGCGCCTGCGCGTGAATCCGACGGGGAGTTCCCGGTGTTCCGTCCGCCTCAGACGGGGCGGATGTTCTCTGCCTGCAGGCCCTTGGGGCCCTGCGCCACATCGAACTCGACCCGCTGGTTCTCTTCGAGAGAGCGGTAGCCGGATGACTGGATGGCGGAGTAGTGCGCGAAGACGTCAGCGCCTCCGTCGTCGGGGGAGATGAAGCCGAAGCCCTTCTCCGAGTTGAACCACTTGACCGTGCCCTGGGTGCTCATGTACTGCCTGTTCTGCTGATGTAGAAGCCGACGCAGGGGTGCACCGACATCGCTAACGCTAGTGGAGGGGACCCCTCGCGGAATAGACGTCACGAGAAGGTAATCCAAATGTTGCACGAGCGGAAGTGCCCGGAAAATGGTGTGGCCCTCACCGCGGGGGGAGCGATGAGGGCCGAAGACGACCGGAGGGTGCGTCAGGAACAGCCTAACCCCTCCGCGGCGTTCTTGTCCCCCTTTTGGGGGACAAATCTGAAAAACCTCGGGACCATCGAAGAGAGAGCGGCCCTCTCGAGGAGTCCATTGGGGACTGAACTACTCGAGAGGGCCCAATCGCATGCACGGATCGTCCGGCCCGTGGGGAGGGCCTCCGCCTCCTGGGGAGAGGCGTAGACGATCGATCCCCTTGCATGCACCTTCACCCTAGGGGAGGACGGGATCTCCCGCCACGGACCTTGACATCGGCAGCGGTAGCCTGATCCGGTGACCATGCTGAACAAGGACATGACGCTGTGCATCTCGCTGTCGGCACGGCCGAGCAACAACGGCACGCGCTTCCACAACCACCTGTACGAGGCGCTCGGCCTGAACTGGATCTACAAGGCCTTCGCGCCGACGGACCTGGCGCAGGCGATCGCCGGCGTGCGCGGACTCGCGATCCGCGGGTGCGCGATCTCGATGCCCTATAAAGAGGACGTCATCGCCCTCGTGGACCGCATGGATCCCTCCGCCCGGGCGATCGAGTCCGTCAACACGATCGTGAACGACGACGGCGTCCTCACGGCGTACAACACCGACTACACCGCGATCGCGCAGCTCCTGGCCGGCGCCGGCATCGATCCCGCGGCCTCGGTCCTCCTGCGGGGGTCGGGCGGCATGGCGAAAGCCACGGTCGCGGCCTTCCGCGACGCCGGATTCACCGACGTCACGATCGTCGCCCGCAACGAGACCGCGGGTCGCGCCCTGGCAGAGCTGTACGGATTCGCCTGGCGTCCGGAGGTCGGGGACGCGACGGCGAACGTGATCGTGAACGTCACCCCGATCGGCATGGCGGGAGGAACGGAAGCAGACGCGCTCGCGTTCCCGCCGCCGACCATCGATGCCGCCACGGTGGTGTTCGACGTCGTCGCGCTGCCGGCAGAGACCCCGCTCATCGCCGCCGGGCGGGCCGCAGGCAAGACCGTGATCTCGGGAGCCGAGGTCGCGACTCGGCAGGCACTGGAGCAGTTCGTCCTCTACACCGGCATCCGCCCCTCGGCGGAGCAGGTGCGCGCCGCCGAGGAGTACATGCGGGCGGGGGCGTGACCCGATGAAGACCATCGGCGTGCTCGGCGGCATGAGCTGGGAGTCGTCGCTGGAGTGGTACCGCCTGGCCAACGAACGCGTCCGCGCCCTGCGCGGGGGACACCACTCGGCCCGCATCCTGCTCGACTCGCTCGACTTCGCCGACATCGAGGCGATGCAGGCTCGAGACGACTGGGACGCCGCCGCCGGACTGCTCGCCGCCCGCGCACGGGCGCTTCAGACCGCCGGCGCCGAACTGCTCGTCCTCGCCACGAACACCATGCACCTGGTCGCCGACCGCATCGCTGCCGCCGTCGACATCCCGTTCCTCCACATCGCGGACGCGACGGCCGCCGCGGTGACCGACGCGGGGCTCGGTCGGGTCGGGCTGCTGGGCACCGCCTTCACGATGGAGCGGCCGTTCTACACCGAACGCCTCGCCGCCCACGGCATCGAGATCCTCGTGCCGGAGGCGGACGACCGCCGCGTGGTGCACGCGGTCATCTACGACGAGCTCGTCCACGGCATCATCCGCGACGAATCGCGTCGACGCTTCGTCGAGGTCATCGACCGGCTCGTCGCCCGCGGCGCGGACGGCGTGATCCTGGGGTGCACGGAGATCGAACTCCTCGTCTCCGCGGCGGATACGTCGGTGCCGGTGTTCCCGACGACCGCCCTGCATGTGGAGGCGGCCGTCGCGGCCGCGATGGGGCCGACGCGCTGAGTATCCGCGTCAGGACGCGCGGCCCTCGGCGAGGTAGCCGAGGCGCTGCAGGGTCTCGGCGTTACGCCAGCGGAGCATCGGCGTGGTCAGGAATCGGGGGAGCAGCGTCGCCGGTCCTCTGACCGGCTCCTCGTCGATGCGCACCTGGCACCCGGTCGGCGTCGTGCGCGCACGGATCGTCACCTGCGCCTCCCCCACGGGCCACCCGCGCGCCCGCATCACCGCCCGATGCGGCGGATGCCATTCCAGGAGCTCGGTCGTGTCGTCGAGCAGCGCCGGCCACGTACCGACGGAATGATGCAGCTGTGCCCCGGCCGCCGGCCAGGAATCGTCGACGTCGCGCATGCGCGAGGCACCGACGACCCACGCCGGGTAGAGCCAGCCGTTCGCCAGCACGCGGAACACGTCATGGGTCGTGCATGTCAGGTCGCGGGTGTTGGTGGCCATGGTTCCTCCGTTCCGCGTCCATCCTCCGCACCGGCACGGTCGGGGCACAGGTGCTTGACATCGGCGGCCCCCACCGCCCGGCTAGCACAATCGGCCGGAGAACGCCTCCCCCTGGGGCGCCGTCCCGACCCGTGTCAGGGTCGATCCATGCCTCAGCGATTGACTTCCCGACTGTCCGCCGGCGTCGATGCGATCCTGCACGAGGACTCACCGTCGCTGCTCCTCCGTGGCTACGACTTCGGCGAGCGCATCTGGCGCCGCGTCCGCCCGGGCGCCCGTTCCGCCCCGATGCGCCTCCTGGGCCACCCCGCCGCCTTCGTCCGCGGGGCCGAGGGGGTGGAGCTGTTCTACGACGAGAACCGCATCGCGCGGGACGGGGCCATGCCGGGCCTCATCCGCGAACCCCTGTTCGGTCACGGGTCGGTGCACTCTCTCGACGGCACCGCCCACCGGCACCGCAAGGCCACGTTCGTCGAGGCGGCGTACGAGGACGCGCAGGTCGAACGGCTCACGCCCTTCCTCGAGCAGGAGTGGGCCGCAGAGCGCGATGCATGGCGGGCCGGCGGCACCCGCAGTGCGTACGACGCGGCCGTCGGGGCGTTCGGGCGCGCGATGATGCGCTGGGCCGGGCTCCCCGGCACGGCGGCGGCCCAGACCCGCTGGTCCGCCCGACTCGCGCAGATCGTGGACGGCTTCGGGGCGCCGTACTCCCCCGCCTACGTCGAGGCCTTCGCGAACCGGATCTTCTCGGACCGTCACGCGCGACGGCTCATCGAAGCGGTTCGCGAGGGCCGGCTCCCGGCCCGCGAGGGCACCGCGCTCGCGCTGTGGGCGGCGCATCGGGACGAGAACGGCGAGCTGCTGCCCGCCCGGGTCGCCGGGGTCGAACTGCAGAACAGCATCCGTCCGATGATCGCGGCGGCACGATTCGTGGCGTTCGCCGCGAAGCAGCTGCACGACCACCCCGAGTGGCGCACCCGGATCGCCGCCGAGACCGCCGAGCGGGGATCGCTCGTGGGTGGGACGCTCGCGACGATGTTCGCGCAGGAGGTGCGCCGGACGGGGCTGTTCGTGCCCATGCTGCCGGGGCGGACCACCGCCGCGGTCGAGATCGACGGTGTGACGGTGCCGAAGGGCGGCCGGGTGGTGCTCGACATCCTCGGTACCGACACGGACGCCCGCTCGTGGTCTCATCCGGAACGCTTCGCCCCGGAGCGGTTCACCGACGTGACCGACTACGAGCAGATCACGACGTTCATCCCCCAGGGCGGAGGCGATGTCGCCACCGGCCATCGCTGCCCCGGGGAGAAGCTCGTCATCGCGGGCCTCTCCGCCGCTGTCGCCGTGCTGAGCGACCCGGAGCTCGCGGTGCTCGGCGACGGCCTCGACGTCAATCGCCGCCGCCTCCCCACCAAGCCCGCGTCCGGAGGACGGGTCTGCCCCATCACCCGGTTGACGGCCGGGTAGAGAGCGGCCGCCTCACACGGTTCGATGGGCCCATGAGCAACCTGAGTTGACAGACCGCCCAGAAGCAACCTAGGTTGACAGCATGGAGTCCCTCGACATCGCCCGCGCCGCCGCGGACACGGCCGACCCCCAGACTGGCCTGCGCGCCGTGGCATCACTGCGCACATTGGCCGACGCACTGGAACTGCGTCAGGTGGAGGCGGCCCTCCGCGCCGGGATGAGCTGGCAGGCCATCGCCGACGCCCTCGGCGTCACACGACAGGCCGTGCACAAGAAGCACAGCCGCCGGATCGACCCCACCATCCCGGTGCCGCGGAGGAACGCATGAGCCGGTTCACGCAGGCGGCCGCCACCATGCACACCCTCTCGCTCGCGGCGATGGAGGAAGCCTCTCGTCTCGGGGTGCGGGACGCCGACATCGACCACCTGCTGCTCGCCCTGACCCTCGATGCCGACCTCGGCGGACAGGTGCTGCGGCGGGCCGGCGTGCATCTCGACGCCGCCCGCGCTGCGGTCGAAGCGCAGCATGCCGGACAGCTGCAGGCCGTGGGCGTGGACGCCCCCTCCCTCGGTCCCGGCCGCATCGTCTTCCACGAGACCGACGGATACGACTGGACAGACCGGGCCCTCGCCGTGCTCACGGCCGCCTCGAGCGGCGGGCGTCGCGGTGATTCCGCGGCGGTGCTGAGGGCCCTCCTCGCCGAGCCGAGCGGCCTGATCGCCGCCATCCTCCGCCGGCTCGCCGTCACCGCGGACGGTCTCGCCGCCGACCTGGACGAAGTCGAAGCCGTGGCCGGCTCCGCACGGCCACCGCACCGCGCGTCCGGCATCACCGGCACCCGCTCGATGTTCGTGCCGGCCACGGGAGCAGATGTCTGGGCTCTGGTGTCGACGGCGGAGCGTCTTCCGGAGTGGGAGCAGAGCGTCGAGAGTGTGCATCCCGGACCGGCCGACGGCCCGTGGGAGGCGTTCGCCCCGACAACGGCGCCTGACGGACGGCCCCTCACCCGCAAGCCCTCTCTCGCGCGCATGCGGGTGACGCGCGTCGAGCGGCAGGAACCGGTGCGGGTCGCCTGGCGCTTCGAGCATCCGGACGTGCCCCGCGGGAACCCGCGCCTGCTCTCCCTGGAACTCGAGCCGGCCGCCGGCGGAACCCAGCTGCGCGCGACGCTGACGTGGGAGACGCGGCCCCGCGGCTGGTTCCTCCGGATGCTGCGTGCCCCGCTGCGCCCGCTTCTCCGAGGGCTCGTCTTCATCCAGCTCGGCCAGGTCGAGAGCGGGATCAGCAGGGTGTTCCGCTGACCGGAGCCTCAGTCCTCGCCGTGCCGGGGGCCGACGCCCGGCTCGTCGTTGTGGGTGGACTCGTAGGCGGGTTCGGGCGGGTTCTCCGATGCGGGGTCCACGCGCGCCGCGCTCCCCGCTCCGGCATCAGCGCCGGCACCACCGGCCGGGACGTCCTGCACCCCCGCGGGGTCATCGCCGCCGCGCTCGGCGAGGTGCGCCGCCACGCCGTCCCGCGAGGGTTCGCCGGCGGATTCCCGGAGGTCTTCCTCCTCGGGCAGCGACGGCTCATCCGGATGCGGGCGGGCTTCGGGGTTCGACATGACGCACTCCTCTCGTGAGGACTCCAGCGTGCGGCGCATCGGCGCGCGGGGCAGGCCCGTTGACAGCACCGTGTCCTCCGGGTAGATCGCGCGGCCCCGACGCCGGCGGGCGCGGAGGAAGACCTCGCACCCGCCGGCTCGAGTCCTCAGCTCTTCGCGCCCTTGCGAGGCTTGAGGAACTCGTCCGGGGCGTTCTTCGCGCGCTTCGCGGCCCGCTTCTCCTTGAGCGAGAGCTGCGGCTCCTTCTTTCCGGCGCGACCGGGTGTGGACTTTCCTGACATGGCGCTTCCCCTTCGTGACTGGCTGGCGTAACCCCTGACCATACCCGGAAGCCCAGGGAAGTCAAATTGCCTTCTGAACGGGAAAAAACGGGGGGAGAAAACCCTTGTTTTGAATGACTAAAAATAGCGTGGTATGGTCGAGACACACCGCCGGTCGGGTCGCGCGCTCCCCGTCACACAGACGGTCATCGTCCCAGACGCGACAGCGAACCGGGTCCGCCACCACCGAGGACATCACCCGCTTCGGCGTGCGCATCGCGAGGGACCCCGGTCCCTCGGCGGGAGCCTGCCCACCCGACCCTGAGAGAGGAATCCCATGGACAAGACACGCCGGATCGATCACGGCGGAGCGCAGCCCGCCCCGCACACCTGCGACCGCCGAGGAGGTGCCGCATGAGGCGCCGGAGCCGGACCGATGTCGCGGAGCACACCGAAGCCGTGCTGCGTCTGCGACCGGCCGAACTGTACGCGACCGCCCCTTTCGCCCCGGAAGGCGACCGCTTCGTCGCCGAGCTCGCGTCGCCCGCGCTCGGCGCCTGCTCGTTCGTGCTGGGACCGCAGGGCACTCCGCCTCCCGCCTGGATCGTGCTCGACTACGCCGACGGGCACCAGCGCCGGTGGCGCCGCACCCGGCGCACGGGCGACCGACCCTTCTTCACACTCGTGGAGGAGACCGCCACCGCGGGCTACGTCAGCGACATCCGTCCCGCCCTCGCCTCCTGAGGGCCGGATAGTTGCCTGAGGCAACTTTGCGGCGTACGATGAAGGCGTGACCGTCGGCGGAGATGTCGCCGACATCCACGAGGCCCTCGTCCGCGTGGTGTCGGCATGGAGCGAGAGCGACCTGCAGCAGCAGGTCGCCGACGCGGTCGACGTCGCCCTCGACCCGTCCGCCATCCGGGCGCTGTACCTGCTCGGCCGGAACGGCGGCTCCCTCCGCTCGGGCGAACTCGCGGCCCATGCCGCGATGTCCCGTCCGACGACATCGAAGCTCGTCGCCCGGATGACCGCCCAGGGCGTCGTCGATCCCGTGCGCGCGGGACGTCGCGTCGAGGTCCGGCTCACCCCCGCGGGCCGCCGGGCGTACGAGCGGCTCGTCTCCGCCGGCCACGGCCTGGTCGTCGACGCCCTCACCGACTGGTCGCCGCAGGAGATCGAGGGCTTCCGCCGTCAGCTCACCCGCTTCGTCACCGCACTGTCCGGCACGGAGCCGGGCGTGACCACCAAGGAGGAAACCTCATGACCCGCACGTATGTCGTCACCGGATCCGCATCCGGCATCGGCGCCGCCACCACCGAGCTGCTCCGCTCGCAGGGCCACACCGTCATCGGCGTCGACCTCGCCGGCGCGGAGGTCGAGGGCGACCTGTCGACCAAGGAAGGCCGCCTGGCTGCGGCGCGCACCGCCGTCGAGACGGCCGACGACGGAATCGACGCGGTCATCGCCTGCGCCGGCATCTCGGCCCCGATCTCGAAGACCATGTCCATCAACTTCTTCGGCGTGACCGAGTTCCTCACGGCGCTGCAGCCCACCCTCAGCCTCGCGGACGCACCGCGCGCCGCCGTGGTGTCGTCGATGGCCTCGCTCCAGCCCGTCTCGCCCGAGCTCGTCGATGCCGCGCTCGCCGGCGACGAGGCGCGCGCGATCGAGATCGGAGACCGGCTGGCCACGACGCCGGAAGCCGGGTTCCTCAACTATTCCTCCAGCAAGCGGGCGCTGTCGCGCTGGGTCCGTCGCGAGAGCATCACCCCGGCCTGGGCGGGAGCGGGCATCCCGCTGAACGCCGTCGCCCCCGGCACCGTCACCACGGCGATGACGGCCGGCCTGCTCTCCTCGCCCGAGGGCCTGGCCATGGTCGACGCCGCGGTGCCGATGCCCCTGAACTACCACCAGCCGGCGTCGTCGATCGCCGAACTGCTCGTCTGGCTGACGAGCCCGGTCAACACCCACATGGCGGGCCAGACCATCTACTGCGACGGCGGTGCCGACGCCGTGCTGCGCGGCGACGACATCTGGTCCTGGAACGACGCCCCGCAGGGCTGAGGTCCCGCGCTGCTCAGCCGTTGTTCCGGGAGCGCCGGTATCCTTGAGGGGTCTCCGGCACCCGGAGCAGCGGACGAGGGAGCAGTACCCGCCACCGACGACTGCCTCATGAAGGAGTCCGTCATGATCCGGTCGTTCATCACCCGCGCCGACGTGTTGCGCGTGGCCCTGGGGTGGGGGGCGTTCGTCGCCGTGCTCGTCCTGCACCCGCTGCTCGCGCCGCCGGTCGCCGGGCCCCTGCTGGTGGTCGCCCTGGTGGCGATCGTCGCCGTCATCCTCGTGTGCGCGTTCGGTGTGGTGCAGCAGGCGGAGGCCCTCGCCCACCGGCTCGGCGATCCGTACGGCTCCCTCGTGCTGACCCTGTCGATCGTGCTCATCGAGGTCATCCTCATCTCCGCGGTCATGCTCGGCCCGGGCGAGCACGCCACCATCGCGCGCGACTCGGTCATGGCCGTGTCGATGATCATCCTCAACCTCATCATCGGTCTGGCGCTGCTCCTCGGCGGACTCCGCCACCGCGGGATGGCGCACAACCGCACGGGCACGTCGGCCTACCTGTCGATGCTCGTGGTCCTCGTCGCGGTGGCGTTCGGGCTTCCCGGGCTCATCGGTGACGACGGGGCGTACACGATCCCCCAGGAGATCCCGATCATCGCGCTGACCCTCGCGCTGTACGCGTTCTTCCTGTTCCGGCAGATGGGTGCGCAGGCCGAGGACTTCACCGAGGTGGACGAACGACTGCGAGGCCCCGCGGCCGCGACGGAGACGGCCGCACCGCGGCTCCCCATCGGGCAGGTGCTCGCCACCCATCGCACGGAGGTGCTGACCCGCCTCGTCCTCCTCGTCGTGACCGTCGTGCCCATCGTGCTGCTCTCCCATGACATGGCGGCACTGCTCGACGACGGTCTCGGACGGCTCGGTGCTCCCGTGGCCCTCGCGGGCCTCCTCATCGCGGGCATCGTGTTCCTGCCGGAGTCGATCACCGCGATCCGTGCCGCCCGGAACGGCGAGGCGCAGCGCGTGAGCAACCTCTGCCACGGGGCCCTCGTGTCGACGGTCGGCCTGACCATCCCCGCCGTCCTCCTGATCGGCATGCTCACCGGGCAGCAGGTCGTGCTCGCCGAGTCCCCCGCGAACCTGCTCATGCTCGCGGTGACGCTCCTCCTGTCGGTGACGACGTTCGCGGCGAAGCGGGTCACCGCGATGCACGGCGCCGCGCACCTGGCGACCTTCGCCGTCTACGTCCTCATCCTGTTCAGCTGACGCGCCTCACGATGCCGCGCCGACGCCGCGGAGGGCGCAGAGGGTGGTGCTCGGCGCGGTGAAGTCGGCGGTGACCGTCCACTTCTCCTCCTCCCCCGCGGCGACGTCCACCGTGGTCTGGCCGGAGCCCACCACGGTCGCGGCGTCGGTCGTGAAGAACACCGTCACGACGTAGGTGGCGTCGTCGTCCGTCGGATTGCCGACCACACCGGTGGCCGTGCCCGTCCCTTCGTCCGACTCGCAGGAGGTGATCTGCGTTCCCGCGCGCACCTCAGGGCTGTCCGGGACATCGTCAGGGACGCTCGTGGCGGCGACCACGCCCGGGCCCTCTCCGGGGATCTGCGGCGCACCGGACGCGGTGGTCGGCGTGGGCTGAGGGTCGTTGGGCGCCGAGGTGCACGCGGCGAGCGCGATCCCGATGGCCACGAGCGGCACCAGCGCGGCCGCCGTCCGACGGACGTGAGCTCTGCGAGACATGGGTCCTCCTCTCGTGCCGCCGTCCGCGACGAGTGCCTTCGACTCGTCGCGGACGGCGGACTCGGTTACTGCTGCTCGTGATCCTCTTCGCGGCGGCGCAGTCCTCGGGTGAGTCCGAGGCCGAGACCCGCGAGGATCATCAGCCCGCCGAGGAGCAATCCCCCGGCCGAGAGCACACCGCCGGTGACCGCGAGTCCGGACGGGGGCGGAGGCAGCACGCGGGTGAACGTCTGCGACGACGGCGGGTCGACGGGTCCGCCCGGGGTGTTCCCGGTGGCCGTCGCCACGTTGCGCACGCCCCCGCGGCGGACGTCATCCGCGGTGACCGTGTGCAGGGGCACCGTGCACGTCATCTCCTCTCCCGAGGCGAGGCTCGTCGCCGGACACGTCACGGGACCGGCGGTCGGATCGGTCACGACGATGTCGTCGACCGTCTGCGCACCGATGTTCGTGACGATGATCGTCCACTCCACCCGGTCGCCCGGGTCGGTGCGGCCGTTGCCGTTCACATCGACCGCGGTGGCCCGCTTCTCGATGTCGAGCCCGTTGGTCCCGTCGAAGGGAACCCGCACGGTGGACGGCGGCGACACCGGCGGCTCACCGCCGCCCGGCGGGTTGCCGGTCGCCGTGGCGGTGTTCGTGAGAGCCCCGGAATCCACATCGGCCTGCGTGGTCGTGTACGTCGCCGAACACGTCACCGTCTGGCCGGGGAGCATGCTGCTCGCCTCCTCCGGGCAATCCACCGGCGACAGGCCGCCGGTTCCCGAGAAGTCGCCCTCGTCGACCGCGACGTCTGTCAACGTCACGTTGCCGGTGTTGGTGACGACGAAGTCGTACCGGAGCGTCTGGCCCACCGTGGTCATCGTCGCGGGCGTCGCCGACTTGACGATGCTCAGGTCCGGCGCCGGAAGCGCGGGAACCCGCGCCTGCGACGGCGGAGACACCGGCGGAACCAGGTCGCCGGGCGGCACACCGGTCGCCGTGGCGGTGTTGGTCACCTGACCCGCATCGATGTCGGCCTGCGTGAGCTCGTACGTGGCGGTGCAGATGATCTGCGCTGCCGGAGCCATCGACGCCGCGCCTGCCGGGCAGACGATGTCGGACATCGTGCCCGTCCCGGAGAACGACCCCTCGTCCACCGTGACGTCCGTGAGGGTGACGTTGCCCGTGTTCGTCACGACGAAGGAGTAGGTCACCTCCTGGCCCACCTCGTAGGCATCGGGGCTGTCGGGGGTGGCCGACTTGACCACCGTGATCGCCGGTGTGCGGTCGCCGGGGACCACGACGGTCGACGGCGGCGACACCGGAGGCTCGCCGCCTCCCGGCGGGGTGCCCGTCACGGTCGCGGCGTTGGTGATCTGTCCCGCGTCCATGTCCGCCTGCGTCACCACGTAGGGAGCGGTGCAGGTGACCTGGGCGCCCGGCGCGAGCGACGACGCCGCATCCGGACACGTGACGACCGGCGGAGTGCCCGTCCCGGTGAACGCCCCCTCGTCCACCGCGACATCGGTGAGCGTGACGTTGCCGGTGTTGGTCACGAGGAAGGAGTACGTGATCGTCTGCCCCGCGGCGGTGATCGTCGATCGATCGGCGGTCTTCACCACGGTGAGGGCCGGCTGCGGATCCGACGGGACCTCGACCTCGGACGGCGGCGACACCGGCGGCTCACCGCCACCCGGCGGCGTGCCGGTGACCGTGGCGGCGTTCGTCACGCCCCCGGCGTCCACATCCGCCTGGGTCACCACGTACTCCGCGGTGCAGGTCACCTGGGCACCCGGCGCGAGCGATGCCGCTCCCGCCGGACACTCGGCGACCGGCGCAGTCCCGGTGCCGGAGAACGAGGTCTCCGTCACGGTCGCATCGGTGATGGTCACGTTCCCGGTGTTCGTCACGAGGAAGGAGTACGTGATCGTCTGGCCCGCGGCGGTGATCGTGGTGCGATCCGCCGTCTTCACCACCGACAGCCCGGGCGCGGGCTCACCCGGCACCAGCACGGTCGACGGAGGGGAGACCGGCGGCTCACCGCCGCCGGGCGGGGTGCCCGTGACGGTCGCGGTGTTCAAAAGCTGTCCGGCGTCCATGTCCGCCTGGGTCACGACATACGGCGCCGTGCAGGTGACCTGGGCTCCGGGCGCCAGTGACGACGCCTCGGACGGGCAGGTGACGACCGGCGGAGTGCCCGTGCCGGAGAACGACGTCTCCGTCACGGTCGCATCCGTGATGGTCACGTTGCCGGTGTTCGTCACGAGGAACGAATACGTGATCGTCTGGCCCGCGGCGGTGATCGTGGTGCGATCGGCGCTCTTCACGACCGTCATCGCCGGCTGGGGATCGGACGGGACCTCGACCTCGGACGGCGGGGACACCGGCGGCTCACCACCACCCGGAGGGTTCCCCGTCACCGTCGCGGCATTGGTCACCCCACCCGCATCCACATCCGCCTGCGTCACGACATACTCCGCCGTGCAGGTCACCTGAGCACCCGGCGCCAGCGACGACGCCTCCGACGGACACGTCACCACCGGAGCCGTCCCCGTACCCGAGAACGACGTCTCGGTCACGGTCGCATCCGTGATCGTCACGTTCCCGGTGTTCGTCACGAGGAACGAATACGTGATCGTCTGCCCCGCAGCCGTGATCGTGGTGCGATCGGCGCTCTTCACGACCGTCATCGCCGGCTGCGGGTCTCCCGGCAGCTCCACCGACGACGGGGGCGACACCGGCGGCTCGCCGGAGGGCGGCGTGCCGGTCGCGGTGGCCGTGTTGGTGAGCCGGCCCGCATCCACGTCCGCCTGCGTGAGGGTGTACGTGGCGGTGCAGGTGACCTGTGCGCCCGGAGCGAGCGACGCCGCATCGGCCGGACAGGTGATCGGCGACATGTCGCCCGACCCGGAGAACGCCGTCTCGTTCACGGTCACGTCGGTCAACGTGACGTTGCCCGTGTTGGTCACCACGAACGAGTAGGTGATCTCCTGGCCCACGTCGTAGTCTGCCGCGGTGTTCGGAGAGGCCGACTTCACGACCGTGATCCCGGGCGACTCGATCGACGGCACGACGACCGTGGACGGTGGCGACACCGGCGGCGTGCCGGGACCGGGCGGGTTGCCCGTCACCGTGGCGGTGTTCGTGACACCCCCGGCGTCCACGTCCTCCTGGGTCACCACGTATGGCGCGGTGCACGTCACCGTGGCTCCGGGAGCCAGCGAGGCGGCCTCGGCGGGACAGGTCGCGACCGGCGCGGCGCCCGTGCCGGTGAACGCGGTCTCCGTGACGGCGACGTCGGTCAGGGTCACGTTGCCCGTGTTCGTGATGAGGAACGAGTAAGTGATGGTCTGCCCGGCCGCGGTGATCTCCGTGCGGTCGGCCGTCTTGGCGACGGTCAGAGCCGGGGCCGGCGGGACCGTGACGATCGCGGTCGACGGCGGGGACACCGGCGGCTCACCCTCTCCCGGGGGCGTCCCGGTCGCGGTGGCCGTGTTGGTGATCTGTCCCGCATCGATGTCGGCCTGCGTGGTCGTGTACGTCGCGGTGCAGGTGATCTGCGCGGAGGGCGCAAGAGATGCCGCACCGGCAGGGCACGTGATGGCCGGAGCCGTCCCGGTCCCGGTGAAGGCCGTCTCGGTCACGGTGACATCCGTGAGCGTGACGTTGCCCGTGTTGGTCACCAGGAAGGAGTACGTGATGGGCGTGCCGACCGTCGACACGGTGGCGGGATCGGCGGACTTCACGACCGTGATGGCCGGCGATTCGATGGCCGGCACCACGACCGACGACGGCGGCGACACCGGCGGCTCGCCGCCTCCCGGCGGGGTGCCGGTGCCGGTGGCGGTGTTCGTCAGCACTCCGGCGTCCATATCCGCCTGGGTCACCACATAGGGCGCCGTGCAGGTCACGGAGTCACCGGGAGCGAGCGAAGCGGCACCCGCGGGGCAGGTCACCACCGGAGCCGGACCCGTCCCGGAGAACGACACCTCGTTGACCGTGACGTCGGTGAGCGTCACGTTCCCCGTGTTGGTGAGCACGAAGGAGTAGTTGACGGTCTGTCCTGCCGCGGTGATCTCGCTCCGATCGGCGGTCTTCACCACCGTCAGGGCCGGTGCCGGCGTGACCGGGATCTCGACAGACGAGGGCGGGGACACCGGCGGCGTGCCGTCGGGCGGGGTGCCGGTGGCGGTGGCCGTGTTGGTCAGCGCGGACGTGTTGTAGTCCGCCGCGGTGACCGTGTAGGTCGCCGTGCACGTGACCTGGGCGCCGGGACTCAGCGAGGCGGCCCCGGCCGGACACGTCACATCGAGCGGGCCCGTGCCGGAGAACGCGCCCTCATCCACCGTGACGTCGGTGAGCGTGACGTTGCCGCTGTTGGTCACGAGGAACGAGTAGACGATGGTCTGCCCGGCGCCGGTGATGGCGGTCGTGTCCGCCGACTTCTCGAGCGTGATCGCCGGTGCCGGATCGACCGGCACCCGGACGGTCGACGGCGGGGAGACGGGCGGCACCAGCGACCCCGGAGGCACGCCGGTCGCGGTGGCGGTGTTGCTGACCGATCCGTTGTCCACGTCGGCCTGGGTCAGGGTGTAGGTGGCCGTACAGGTCATCTGCGCCCCGGGCGCGAGCGGCGTCGACGGACACACGGCGGGCGAGAGCGAGCCGGACCCGTCGAAGGCGGTCTCGTCGATCGAGACGTCCGTCACCGTCACGTTGCCCGTGTTGGTGACGACGAAGGAGTAGTCGATCACCTGGCCGACCACGAAGTCATCCGGGCCGGACGGCGATGCCGACTTCAGCACGGTGAGCGCGGTGTTCTGCGTCGCCGTGACGACGGCGTCGCTCGGGTTGCTCTCGACGCCGGAACCTGCTGCGGAGGTGCCGGTGGCGACGGCGGTGTTCGTGATGGTGCCCGCATCGACGTCCGCCTGCGTCGCGGCGTACGTCGCGGTACATGTCGTGCTCTCCCCGACGTCGAGCGTGCTCGCGGCGCAGCTGACCGCGCCGAGGGTGCCGGTGCCGCTGAAGGAGGTCTCGGTGATGCCGATGTCCGAGATCGCCACGTTCCCGGTGTTGGCGACGGCGAAGCTGTAGGTGATGGTCTGCCCCGCCGCGGTGATGGTCGTCGGGGTGGCCGTCTTCGTCAGCTCCAGCACGGGTGCCGCGGCAGTGATCGTGAGCGCGTAGTCCTCCACCTCACCGGGGCCGCCGGTGCCGGTCGGCGTCGAGGTCGTGAGCGTCGACCCGGCACCGAGCCGGAAGCGCGCGAACGTGGGACCGGCGACGGTCTGCGGGGCGATCCCCGACCACGTCAGTGTGAAGGACGACCCGTCCGGCGTCCCGGCCGGCACCACGACGGACGCGCCCTCGTTCGCGTCGAAGACGCCGTTGCGGTTGAAGTCCACCCAGCCGACGAGGGTGGCCGGAACCGCGGAGAGCTTGTTCGAGGCCAGCACCGAGACCGAGTAGGAGTCGGTGACGCCCGCGATGATCTCCCCGAACGCGGAGACGCCGGTCTCGTCGTCGATGGTCTGGTTGGGGGCGGTGCCGCCGACCGCGTCATCGCCGGTGGCCGTGGCGTTCGATTGCATCGCGGTCTCGGGGTCGGCCGACCAGCCCAGGTAGGTCGCGGCATTCAGCTCCTGCGAGACGGACCCGTAGCTGGCCGGCGCGTCGCCGAAGTCGTCGGCGATCGTGGTGCAGGAGGGCGTGAATCCGTCGATGCCCTCGCCACCGCCCTGGGCGCGGTACCCCCGGACGAGGATGTCGCTCGTCCCCGAGGTGCCCCCGGGCCCGCACTGCGGGGTGGGTGTGTCCAGCCCGCCGGTCGTGTTGAAGTTCTCACCCGCCGTGAGGATCGTCGGCGTGGCGGAGAGGTCGACGCGCAGCTCTCCGGCCGCGGTGAACACGAGCGGGCGGCAGGTGATCTGCACGGAGGACGGCCACCGGCTCGTGCCCACACCGACGAAGGTCGTGCCGGTGATGCGGTGCACGTAGGTGTTCGCCGGACAGGTCGCGGTCTGCACGTTGCCACGGCTCTGATCCCACGTCGGACCGGTCAGCCAGGTGGGATTGACCACCCCCGTGATCGCGCCGGTGTCGGAGACCGTGATCGTGGCGCACTGCAGGCTCAGCCGCACCAGGATCGAATTCGCATTGGTGGGATCCACGTTCTGCCGGTTCTCGGTCTGCACCCCGGTAAGCACGGTGTTCGCCGGGCACTCCGTCGGTGCGACGAGGTCCTTGTTGGAGCCGATCGTCGTCGCCTCGTACGACGGCCCGAGATACAGCTGGGCCGGGTCGCCGGGGGCCGCGGTGGCCGGGGTCACGGGCGCGACGAGCGACCCGAGGACGAGGGCGAGCATCGTCGCCACAGCCCAGGGCGCGCGCCGAGATGGCCTCCCCCTGGTTCCCCGGCCCCTCGTTCCGTTTTCGGACAGCGGACGCAGTGAAAACCGCATGAGCACTCCTGTGCATCGCCCAACCGGCCCGCCCACCAAGCTGAGATAACGCAGAGAATAATAGCCCGCCGAAGCGGGCACCAGAGGTGCTTTCGTCTATGGTTACGCGACTTTCTTCCGCGAAGAGGGTCAGCAATCTACCTGAAAGTGCATGATGATCGACGTAAGACGTCGACGGAGATCCCCCCTGCGTGCCCCGGCTACCCCGATGCGGCCCGGATCACGGGGGCCGGGCCGCATCGCACGCCCGATCCTCGAAGACCTGATCCGCCCGCCGCCGACGAGCGAAGAGGATTAGGAGCAGGCCGGCGACCAGCAGGATCACCATGGTGACGATCGCGATGGCCGGGATCGCGCCACCGGTCTGCAACGCCGAAGACGACTGCTCGCTCGAGAGGCGCCTACTCGACGTCCCAGAGTGTATAGCCGACCACACCCGCAGGAATGACGTCCTGGGCGACGGTCAGCTCATTCTCCATACCGACGATCCGGCCCGTATCGCGGGAGATGAGGACGGTGTCCTGGTAGTCCGTAGCAGGGTCGGTCACCCGCAGCCCGATTACGTCCCGCCCGAGCCTGTCCGTCGAGCTTCCCAACACGGTCACACCGCCGGCGTCGATTAGCCGGTCAATGAGGGCGGCATGCTGTTCGTTCGTCAGAGTCCAGTAACTCAGTAGCCGCCCGATACCAACCAGGACCTCACCCGATGGAGAGGAGGGCCTCACGCCAAGGCTAGTGAGCGCCCTATCCACTGACTCGCGCGACGCGTCATTCAAGTTCACGACGTCGGCCGGGATCTTCAAGTCCTCGGGCGCGGTGATGAGCTCCGTAATGGTGTCCCCCGGCTTATACGGACTCGCCTCGATACCCTCCGGTCGAACCCCGTCCGGCCAGTACGGCTCGCCGGCGACGATGGTGCTGCGGGACCCGGTCGCGGGCGCCCATTCGAACATGATGACCTGAGGGACGGATTCGATCTTCTCTTTCGCCATATCGATGCTCCATCCCCAGACAAGCGAGGAGACTCGGCGTTCTTGGTCCACGGGCACCGTCGATCCGAGTCGATCCTTCGCCTCCTGCACGACTGATGAGAGCGGCTGAGGGTTCGTGTACTGAAGAGGAGGCGGTGTGAGCGCGATGGCCTGCTGCGTCGGAGCGATAACGTTGGTTACGACGACGACGATAGCGACGATGGCCGCCACCGCAACAGCGAAGCGGCCCCAGGCCCACCCCTGCCGCTCCTGCGCGGGAGCGTGTGTCCCTCTGATGATGCTCTCGCGCACAGCGATAGCGTGAGCACTCAGCCGTTCGCTGGACGCCGGAGCCGGGTTGGCAGCACGGAACAAGCGGTCAATCTCATCGTCGGAGATGTTCACGATCTGCCCTCCCTCGGTTCCAACTGTGCACGCAGTTTGGCTCGCGCCCGAGTGAGGGTCGTCCACACGGCCGGTTGGCTGGAACGCAGGATATCGGCGATCTCGCCAGCGCTGAGCTCATCCCAGTAGGTGAGGACGACGACTTGTCGCTCGCGAGCGCTCAGCGACCTCAACGCCTCTTGCAATGCCAGCGCGTCAAGCGGGTGAATCGCGTCGGCCGCGCTTCTCAACCCCCGCGACAGAGCTTCCATCGCCCTGCTGCGCGAATGCGCCTTTCGGTCCACGTCGCGCAACTTGTTGTCGGCGGTGCGAATGAACCATCGCAGGCTCATCGGTTTACCCGCATCCAACTTCTTCCATGCCACGACGAACACCTCTGCGGCGATCTCGTTGACTTCCTCGCTGTTGTCGAGATAGCACGACAGATGCCGGTGTACCTTCGGCCAGTACTCGTCGAACAACGACCGGAACACCACTGCCTTGTTCGATGATGGCGCACCTGCGGTGGTGCTTATGGTGACAAGTGGGTACTGCTTTGCGGCAGCGGATACAGCTGAGGGGTTCGCCCCCAACCTCCGTCGCATATCTACAGCCGCCTCACTCATCGCTCGTGCCCTCAGGCTAGCCCGCTCAGAGAGTGCAGCGGAGGTTCGTCGTCCCCAGTCCGACATCGGTCGAGCTGTTCGGACCGGCCGTGCCGAGGACGGTACCGGCGGAGTTGCGGGCACGGACCAATCCAGAACCACGCCCGTTCGCGATGGACCCCACGGTCCGAAGCGCCGACGTGCTGACGTTCGTGCAGACAGAGAACGTCAGCTTCGATCCGCCCATCCCGCTTCCGCTGTATGCACAGTAGGTGCCCGTAGCGCAGTTCCCGACGCCGCGGGCTATCGTCGCCCCGGTGGTGAGAGTCATCCCCAGTTCGGGCCACACCACCGTGCTCTCATTGACGGCGATACCGCCGGGCTGTCGATCAATGTCCAGTATCGGAGGCGAACGAGTCCCTTGCGGATCCCGCGGAATCCTTACAGACCTTTTTCGGAGGCGGCGGACGGCTCGTCTGAGGCATGCGCCGACGATATGGCCGGATCCCCGGTCATGCCCCTTCGCGGATGAGGCCCGACGGGTTCTTCGTCAACAAAAGCAGGACACCAAGCGGCAGCGCCGCACATCCCATCACCACAAACTGCAACGCAGCCAACGTCACTGCCTCGAACACCGGGCCGGAAACGAACTCTGGTCGAGCAGCGACGGCAAACCCGATACCGGCCAGAGACGGGATCCAGAGAAGAAGCGCGCACTCCATCAGCAACCCGGCGGTCAACGCACCGCGCTTCGCGCCGAGCAGCCGGTAGAGCGCGAAGTCGGAGCGCCGCGAGATCCACACTCCCACAAGCATGAGCACGGCAAGACCTCCCGTTGCCAAAAGAACAGCGATGCTCGAGCGGCCCATGAAGCGGTCGTGCACACCGGACGCCGCACCTAACTGCGGTGCGAGCGGAGACACCGACGTGGCCTGCGGCGCGAACCAGTTCGTCGCAAGAGCCTCCACCCCCGCCCGGGAGGAGATCGCACTGATGACCACACACTCCGAAGCCTGCATCGAGGACGCAGGAGCCACGACCAAGACCTCTCCGTCTACGCGAGGATCCCGGTCGGACTTCGCAGGCACGGCGTCAAGGCTCACGACCCCACCGTCACTCAGCCGGATCCCGCTGCCCTCCACGAAGTGCCAGGCAGAGGCAATGCTCGCGCCAGCGACCGTAGCTGCCGTGGCGTCGACGCCCGGGTGCACGGAACGGACGTACCCGCTGGTGACGAGCCGTGCAGGGAAGCCGCCGACAGTTGGAGTGAGGGATCCGCGCGCGCCCGCGGATGCCACTCCGGCGACATGGTTCAGCTCTTCACAGCGCACCGCCGAAAGACTGGCACCCGCATCCCCGTCCGAGATGATGAAGCCCGTCCCGCCCCTGTCGAAAAGGTCCTGCTGATCGCTCGCTATCGACGACGCCTCATTGACGACCATTGCCATCGACGCGAAGGCCAGCACAAGAACAGCGAGGAACACGAACAGGGACGACGCCCAGCGTGCGCGGAGGTTCGCGAGCGTCTCGTCGAGTGCATCTCGCACACGCAACGTCCCCCTAGCGCGCATCGAGGATCGCCCCACCGTCGACTTTGAACACCACATCGCACGCTGCAGCGACCCGCGGATCGTGCGTCGCGACAAGCACCAAGCAGCTCCGCCCCGCCTCCTTCAAGGCGTCAGTGACTGCATCCCGCGCAACCGCATCCAGTGACGCGGTGGGTTCGTCCGCGAGCAGGATCTCCGCCCGAGCAACGAGACCACGCGCGACCGCCACACGCTGACGCTCACCTCTCGACAGTCGTTTCACCTTCTGCTGCGCAAGCCCGTCGATGCGTAGGCGCTCAAGGATGCTCGTCACTTTTTGCATGTCAGGTGAGAAACCAAGACAGCGGCCACCCAGCGCCACGTTGTCCCACACTGTGCGCCTGGTCAGGAGAGGCGAGGACTGGACGATCCACCCGAGTGCGCCACCGGAAGTCTCGACACTGGTCCGAACGTGGCCGCGGTCCGAGGCCTCCATTCCGGCAATCATCCCGAGCACTGTGCTCTTGCCTGCTCCGGACGGTCCCACGAGACCGACCATCGCGGGCCCAACGGCGCGAAAGGACACCTCATCGAGGACCTGACGCTCTCCGAACCGCTTCGACACCCCGGCGAACTCTACGAACACGACTGCGGGTCCAAGGATGGGTTCGTCGCGATGTCGTCCCCCGGAGAGAGAGCGCCACTCACAATCGCTGTCTGGTCCCCGGTCGATGCGAGTGTCACGAGGACCGCGCGCGTGTCACCGTCGGTGCGCACGAGCACACAGGATGACCCCGCCGCATCGACATACACCGCGACCGACGGCACGGACCACCCCTCGACGCCCGGAATCCGGGTCTTCACCACTATTGCGCGCGCACCCTGGCTCACCACCGCCTCGACAGCCGGGAGCGACTCGGGCGCGACCGACGCCCGGTCCGCAGCCAACACGAGCTCCTGATCGTCGAGAACGAGGGCGGCGTCGTCGGGAAGCGGAACTGCCTCTGGCGTAGCGGCCTGCTCATCGGAGAGCAGGTCCTTCGCCGCGGAGAACGTCGTCAGAGTAGCCGCCGAAAGTCTCGGGTATCCCGTCGCGATGACGGTTCCCTCAGTGGGCGCCGGGGCGCCCACCACGAGGTCAACCGTTTCAATGCTCACGGGTGCCGACAGATAGATCACCCATGAAGGATCGAACGTCGTGACGTTCCTGCCCGCTCCGAGTGATTCCGCGAGCTTCTGCACTCCGAGGCGCGTTTCCCACGTGAAGTAGTCCCCCCCGGCATGGTTGAGCTCACGAGAAGCCAGGAGCCTGTTCAAGTCCGCGACATCAGTGCCGCGGTCGTCCACCGACAACGACCTACTGAAAGGTTCGGCCGAGGCATACGCAAGCCGCTGGATGCCCCCGATCTTGGCGACCGTCACCCCCGAGTCGAGCGCCCCGCCCGTTTCAATCCCGACAGACTGAACGATTCCGCTCCACGCCGGGGCGATGATGTCGGCCGGCGGGGACCATGTAAGTGCGAGCCCGGACTGCTCCTCGACAGACGACGGCGCCGGCCGAATCGGTTCCCACACTTGCTGCTCACTGGGAAGCTCGACCAAGGAAGACTGGTGCAGCAGATACGCGGCCGTCCCGATGGGGACTATGGCCCAGATGGCGGAAACCAGCACGACGACACCGGCCCGCCACCCGTGGCGATGTGTGCGCCCTCTCTGCGCTGCGTCATCCGTCATCGCTACTACCGCTGCGCGGGGAGTCGAGCGCGTAGCCGACTCCCAGTAACGATCACCGTGAGCACGACGGCGATGGCCACGGGGAGGATCGCTGGGATGTTGATCCCCTCGAACGGCCAGATGACCGCGACGACGACGAGCGCGGCAAGCGCCGCGGCGCTGACAATGACTCCGATAACCACCATCGCCCTCGACCTCACCCACACAAGCAGCAAGAGCGCTACTGCTTGGACCACACCCGCGATCCCCAGCACGATTCGCGGCTGCGCGACCGCCGCCACCATCTCCGCGCTCGGGGCAACGCCGGACGCATCGATCAGAGTCCCGCGTTCGCTCGCCGCCTCAAGCGTGGAGCCGCTGATGAGAAGTCCCACGGACACCAGCGCGATGACGATCCCTCCCACTACCGCAACCCATCGGAGGTACTTGTTCATCCTGATTCCCTCGCAACTCAGTCGAAGACTGTGACCGAAGGCAGCTCCGGATACAGCCGTTCAGCTTCTTTGGTCGCGCACTCGCGCGCCGCAACCCTGGCATCCTCGTCGTCGCCGATGATGGGTGAGATTTCCACAAGGTTCGTGCCGTCCGCGACGCCAGGGTGCCCCTTGTCATCCATGCACTGCAGCACGGCATTCTTCAGCTGCTCGTCCATCCGCTGCGCGTGGGTGGAGAAGTAATAGCCCTGGAGCGGCTGCCAGTACTGGGCCTCGCACTCGGCGTAGTCCTTGCCGGCCTTCTCCTCGTCGCGTCCGTTCGAGTAGTAGACGAACTCGTAGTTCAGCCCGGTCACCGGACTCAAAGCTGGCTCACTGAAGCCGTATCCACCCTCCTCGATGCACGAGCGCAGGCTGCGCAGAGCCTGCAGGTACTCATCCTCATCGACCACGCCATCACGGAACGCTTCCGCCTGCTCCTTTCGGCCTTGATCAGCCATCACCCCCGCCGAGCCCTGGATCTCTGCGCGGATCTCGTCCGGCCCCCGACTCGCGGAAGGGTCGCCCCCGTCCGCCACGCCGGTACAACCGACAAGACAGACGAGAACGACCGCAAGACCCGTGAAGGCGGCTGCTGCCTTCCGAGTCACGTGTTCCGCGTGAAGTCGCAGTTGTACCAGAACGATGCGGCCTGCCAGACGCAGAGCTGGTGCTTACCGGTGATGGTGCCCGAGCCGGTGAGGGTGGACGAGATGTAGCCGCCCGTCGACGTCTGCCTCGGTGCAGTAGCGCCGTTCTTCGTGAGCTGCACACTCACCAGCAGGTGCGTGGCGCAGATGACATTGGCGTGCTGGGTGTATCCGGTGTTACCGCTGCTGGACCCCTTGAAGTCCGTCTGAGTACATCCGCCGGGCGTCGCCTTCACATTGAAGGATCCTGCGGCATACGCCGGAGATGCGACAAGCGCGAAGCACAGTGCGACCGCCGCTGCGACAGCTGCGAACACACCCACCCGCCGTGTCGATGTGCGCTCAATCGTCGTGGCCATGAATGCCCCCTGGATAGTCGATGGAGCCCTCATCGTGGCACGGCCCCCGGGCCGTTGTCCCGCCCCCTGAACACATCCGAAAAGGTGTGTAAGGAAGGTTCGGGTTGCGCAAAGAGGCTCCCCGTTCTGGGGCAGCCGATCTCCCTCGCGGACCCACAGATCGCGCGTTTAGCGGCCGTAAAACAAAATTGGTCCGGTTTCGTAACGAAACCGGACCAATTTCATAAACAGATCGGGTGCATGACCTCCACACCTTCGCGTGCGCGAGGGGGGACTTGAACCCCCACGTCCATAAGGACACTGGCACCTGAAGCCAGCGCGTCTACCATTCCGCCACTCGCGCGAGTGTCTCGCTCCGAAGAACTCAACTTTCCGAGGATATCACGCGATTTCGCCCCCGATGCACACCCGGCGAGGGGCGTCGGCGGCGTTCCCCCAGCTCACCTGGCTACGATGTGGCTAACGGTCGGCATGCCAGAGGAGCCCAGTGGGACTACTTGACAGCTTTGAGAAGGGTCTCGAGCGCGCGGTGAACAGCGCGTTCGCGAAGACCTTCCGCAGCGGCATCCAGCCCGTGGAGATCGCCTCGGCGCTGCGGCGCGAGGCGGACACGACCGCGGCTGTGGTGAGTCGCGACCGCATCATCGCCCCCAACAACTTCGTCGTGCGCCTCAGCCCCGACGACGCGGAGCGGATGCGCGGACTCGGCGGTGCGCTGACGGACGAGCTGCACGCCCTCCTCACGAAGCACGCGAAGTCGCAGGGCTACAGCTTCGCCGGCCCACTGTCGATCACTCTCGACGCGGACGACAAGGTCGCCACCGGCACCGTGCGCGTGACGTCCGGTGCGGTCGAAGGACGCGTGAGCTGGCAGGCGGTGGTCGACGTCGACGGACGCCGGCACACCCTGACGCGAGCGCGCACGGTCATCGGACGGGGATCCGACGCCGACATCACCATCGCCGACGCCGGATCGAGCCGTCGCCACGCTGAGATCCTCTGGGACGGCGAGCGCGCGATGCTCCGCGATATGGGCTCGACGAACGGCACCAAGGTCGACGGTCAGAAGCTCCGCGAGGCCGCCCTCCCCTCCGACACGACGATCACCATCGGGCGCACCGACCTGGTGTTCCGCATCGTCCCCGTCGCCACTCCGTCGCGCGCGTCCCGCCCGGGCGACGACGCGACCCGCGCGTTCGGAGCCCTCGGATGAGCGAACTGGTCCTCCTTCTCCTCCGCATCGGCTTCCTCGTGCTGATGTGGTTCTTCGTGTTCGGCGTGGTCTACTCCCTCCGGGCCGACCTGTTCGGCGTCCGCGCGCGCAAGCTGCCGGTCGAGGCCACGGCCGGAGCGCCGGCGGCAGCCGCAGCACCGGCCTCCCCCGCGCGTCCCTCGTCGTCGCGGCCGTCGTCCGGACCGGCGACCGTGGCCACCGCGAAGCGCCTCGTGATCACGTCGGGCCCGAAGGCCGGTCTCGAGCTCCCCCTCGGCGCCGACGCGATGACGATCGGCCGCTCCAGCGAATCGGCCCTGGTGATCCGCGACGACTACACGTCCAGCCACCATGCCCGGCTGCTCCTCCGCGGCGACACCTGGGCGATCCAGGACCTCGACTCGACCAACGGCACGTTCGTGGCCGGGCAGCGGGTGACCGGGGGGCCGGTTGCGCTCAGTCTCGGCACGCCCGTCAAGGTGGGCGCCACGACGTTCGAGTTGAGGGCCTGACGCCGGCATGGTCTTCGAAGGCTCGAGCGCCGCGATCTCCCACACGGGAAAGGTCCGCTCCAACAACCAGGACTCCGGGTACTCCGGGGCGAACCTGTTCGTCGTCGCCGACGGCATGGGCGGCCACGCGGGCGGCGATGTCGCCTCGAGCATCGCGATCCAGCGCATGGAGCCGCTCGATCAGCCCTACGCCTCGACGGAGGACGCGCAGGCCGCGCTGCAGGCGGCCGCGACGACCGCCGCGGGCGACCTCATCCGCGCCGCCAAGGACCGCCCCGAACTCGCCGGTCTCGGCACCACGCTCAGCGCCATCATCATGGTCGACGAGTATGCGGTCATCGGCCACATCGGCGACTCCCGCATCTACCTCTACCGCGACGACGCCCTCACGCAGATCACCGCCGACCACACGTTCGTGCAGCGGCTGGTCGACTCCGGTCGCATCACGCCGGAGGAAGCCCGGTACCACCCGCGGCGCTCGGTGCTCATGCGGGTGCTCAGCGACATGGACGCCGACCCCGAGCTCGACATGTTCGTCATGCACGCGCAGCCGGGCGATCGCTGGCTGCTGTGCTCCGACGGTCTCTCGGGCGTGGTGGACGAGGCGCGGATCCTCAAGACCATGCAGCTCGGGCTCGCCCCCGGACGCACGGCCGACAACCTCCTCAAGCAGGCCCTCGACGGCGGCGCCCCGGACAACGTCACGATCGTCTTGGTCGACGTGGGCGGGCAGCATCCGGTCCACTCCGGCACCGCCACGATCGTCGGCGCCGCGTCGAACCCCTCCGGTGTCTACGTGCCGCCGGTGCGCGCGCCGCGCAGCAACTGGCTGCACCCGGTGCGACAGGCGGCCAACGAGCCGAGCCACTTCGAACCGGCGCCGGAGTACCTCGAGGAGCTCATCGAGGAGGACCGTCGTCGCGCCAAGCGCCGCCGGCTCGGCTGGATCGCCGGCACCCTCGTCGTGCTCGCCATGCTCGGCTTCGCGGCGTTCGCCGCCTACAGCTGGACGCAGACGCGGTACTTCATCGGCGCCGATGAGGACAGCGTCGTGATCTTCCAGGGCGTCCAGCAGAACATCGGGCCGATCACCCTCTCCACCCCGGTGGAAGACACCGAGATCCTCCTCGCGAACCTGCCGCCCTACCAGCGGGCCTCGGTCGAGCGCACCATCAGCGCGCGGTCCCTCTCCGACGCGATGGCCATCGTCGAGCGGCTGCGCACCGGCGCCGAGGCCAACATCATCGAGCAGACGCCCCTGCCCACTCCCCTCCCGAGCCCCAGCGCCACCCCGTCGGGGGGTGCCGGATGAGCACCGACGTGCAGGCCGACACCACGGTCATCAAGGCGCTGCGCCGCCTGCGGATGCCGCAGACCCAGCGCAACCGCGAGTTCTGGCTGCTCCTGTTCGCCTGCGCACTCAGCGGTGCGGCCCTCACCCTCGTCCAGCTGGGCGCCCTCGGCACGATCGACCCGATGATCCTCGCGATCGGCGGCGGGCTCGCCGCTCTCGCTTTCGCGCTGCACATCGTGCTCCGCTTCGTCGCCGCCGACGCCGACCCGTTCGTCGTGCCGATCGCGACGCTCCTCACCGGCCTCGGCGTGGCGATGATCTACCGCATCGACATCGCCTACGGGAACACCGGGTGGAACGCGTACTCCACCAAGCAGCTCGCGTGGACGGCCATCTCGCTGGCAGGCGCGATCACGGTCGTCATCCTGCTGCGCAACTACCGGATCCTCTTCCGGTACACCTACATCTTCGGCCTCGCCGGAATCCTGCTGCTCCTGCTGCCGTTCGTCCCCGGACTGCGGATCCCGGACGCGAACGCGCAGGTCTGGGTGTCGCTCGGCGGCATGTTCGCCTTCCAGCCGGGCGAACTCGCCAAGATCTGTCTCGCGATCTTCTTCGCCGGCTACCTCGTCCGCACACGGGAGAGCCTCACCTCCGTCGGCAAGCGCGTGCTCGGGATCACCTGGCCGCGCATGCGCGAACTCGGTCCGGTCCTGGTCGTGTGGCTCATCTCCCTGGGCATCATCGTCTTCCAGCGCGACCTGGGCACCGGGACGCTGATCTTCGGCATGTTCGTCGCCATGCTCTACGTCGCCACCGGCAAGACCAGCTGGGTGCTGATCGGCCTCGGACTGGTGGTCGCCGGGGTGGCCGTGGCGACGCAGATCCTCAGCTACGTGCAGGGACGCTTCACCAACTGGCTGTTCCTCTTCGACTCCTCGAAGGTCGATCCGGACGGTCCGGGCTACCAGCCCATGCAGGGCCTGTTCGGCCTCGCTCGCGGGGGACTCATGGGGACGGGCTGGGGTCAGGGCCGGCCCGAGATCACCCCGCTCGCCCACAGCGACTACATCATCACCAGCCTCGGCGAGGAACTCGGCCTCATCGGCCTGTTCGCGATCCTGTGCCTCTACATGGTGTTCGTGAGCCGCGGGATCCGCATCGGCCTCGCCGGCCAGGACGACTTCGGCAAGCTGCTCGCGACCGGCCTCTCGTTCACGATCGCCCTGCAGGTTTTCATCATGGTCGGCGGTGTCACCCGGGTGATTCCGCTGACCGGTCTGACCACGCCGTTCCTCGCCGCCGGCGGGTCGTCGCTGGTCGCGAACTGGCTCATCGTGGCACTCCTGCTCCGCATCTCCGACGGCGTCCGCCGTCAGCCCCGGGTGGTGATCGGCTGACATGACCAAAGAACTCCGCAGACTCAGCGTGATCATGCTGTTCATGTTCGTCGCGCTGTTCGCCGCGACGAGCTGGATCCAGGTCGTCGAGACCGATGAACTGGCGCAGAACCCGCACAACAAGCGCACGCGGCTCGACAGCTACGAGATCCAGCGAGGCGCGATCATCGTCGACGGCAACGCGATCGCCAGCTCGGTCCCCAGCGACGACCAGTACCGGTTCCAGCGCGTGTACACCGATCCGACGATGTGGGAGCCCGTCACCGGGTACTTCAACCCGGCCCTCGGCTCCAGCACCGGGATCGAGAAGGCGATGAACGCCGACCTCTCCGGCACCGGATCCAACGCCTTCTTCGCGGAGATCGAGCGGATCCTCTCCGGCCAGCCGCAGCGCGGCTTCAGCGTCGAGCTGTCGCTGAACACCGCCGCACAGCGGGCCGCCACCGACGCCCTCGACGGGTTGCAGGGTGCCGTCGTCGCGATGGACCCGAAGACGGGGCGTATCCTCGCGATGGCCTCCACCCCGGGCTTCGACACCAACCTCATGGCCACGCACGACGCCAACGCGGCCAACGCGACGTACGACCAGCTCGTCGCAGACCCGGGTAAGCCCCTATCGAACCGCGCGATCGCCGGCGACCTCAATCCCCCGGGCTCGACCTTCAAGCTCGTCGTGGCGGCAGCCGCGTACGCGAGCGGCGAGTGGACTCCGCAGTCGACGCTGCCGAACCCGGCCTCCTACACGCTGCCCGGCTCGTCCAGCCGCGTGTCCAACGCGTGGGGCGGCACCTGCGGCTCCGGTGCGACCGTCACGATCGCCGAGGCCATCCGGCTGAGCTGCAACATCCCGATGGCCGAGCTCGCCGTCGAGCTCGGCGACGACACGATCCGGGAGATGGCGGAGAAGTTCGGCTTCAACCGCAGCTTCGACACCCCGCTCACCTCGACGCCCTCCAGCTACCCGCAGGGCCTGGACGACGCGCAGACCGCGCTCACCGGCTTCGGCCAGGGGCAGGTCACCGCGACGCCCCTCCAGATCGCCATGGTCTCGGCGGGCATCGCCAACGACGGCGTGGTCATGAACCCGCAGATGGTGGACGCCGTGATCGGCAACGACCTCTCGGTGATCCGGTCGTTCGACAGCACCGAGTTCGGCCGGGCGATGGAGGCGGATGTGGCGGACGACGTCACCTCCGCCATGGTCGCGAGCGTCTCAAACGGCGCGGCCCAGGGTGCAAGAATAGACGGGGTCGACGTGGCCGGTAAGACGGGAACGGCGGAGAACGGAAACAGGCCGCACACGCTGTGGTTCACGGGGTTCGCCCCCGCGGACGACCCCGCGGTCGCAGTAGCGGTCGTCGTCGAGAACGGCGGCGGACAGGGTCAATCAGGAAGCGGGGACACCATCGCCGCTCCGATTGCGAAGAAGGTCATAGAGGCGGTGCTGGGCAGATGAGACCGACGCAGGGTGTGTCGTTCGGTGGTCGCTACGAGCTGCAGTCGCGGATTGCGATCGGCGGCATGGGCGAGGTGTGGGAGGCGACGGATCACGTCATCGGACGCACCGTCGCCATCAAGATCCTCAAGGACGAGTACATGGGGGACCCCGGGTTCCTCGAGCGTTTCCGCGCGGAGGCGCGTCACGCCGCGCTCGTCAACCACGAGGGCATCGCCAGCGTGTTCGACTACGGCGAGGAGAACGGCAGCGCGTACCTCGTCATGGAGCTCGTGCCCGGCGAGGCGCTCTCGACGATCCTGGAGCGCGACGGCGCGCTGAGCGCCGACAAGACCCTCGACATCGTCGCGCAGACCGCCTCCGCCCTGCAGGCGGCTCACGCCGCGGGCCTCGTGCACCGCGACATCAAGCCCGGCAACCTCCTGATCACGCCCGACGGCCGCGTCAAGATCACCGACTTCGGCATCGCACGCATCGCCGACCAGGTGCCGCTCACCGCGACCGGTCAGGTGATGGGAACCGTCCAGTACCTGTCTCCGGAGCAGGCGTCGGGTCACCCCGCCTCCCCCGCGACCGACACGTACTCGCTCGGCATCGTCGCGTATGAGTGCCTCGCCGGCAAGCGCCCGTTCACGGGCGAGTCGCAGGTCGCGATCGCGATGGCGCAGATCAATGAGCAGCCGCCGCCGCTGCCCCCGACGGTCCCGATCCCGGTGCAGAACCTCGTCATGGCGATGATCGCCAAGAAGCCTGCGGACCGCCCGTCCTCGTCGGCGACGGTGGCCCGTGCCGCACAGGCCCTGCGCCGTGGCGATCTGAACTCGGCCGCCATCGCCGTGCCTGCCATCGCGACCGGAGGCATCGCCGGCGACGACGACGCCACGCGGATGCTCACCTCCACGGGTGACGACGGCACGACCCGCATCCTCCCCACCACCGCGCAGCTGCCCACCGATGCGGCGGCGACGGACGAGGAGGAGAAGAAGAAGAAGAAGCGCAGCGCGTGGACCTGGCCGCTCATCGCCCTGCTCGTACTGCTGCTCATCGTCGTCGCCGGCACGCTGTGGGCGCTGTTCGGCAACCAGGGCAAGGAGGCGGATCCCGACCCGACCGGCTCCGCGACCCGCACCCCCACGCAGACCCAGACCCAGACGCCTTCTCAGGAGCCCACCCCGGAGGAGACGCGCGTCGACGTGACGGCGCTCAACCTCACGGGGATGGACTGCGCGACGGCGACGGCCACGCTCAAGGACGCCGGCTTCAGCGACATCACGTGTGGCGACGGCGACCCCGCGCCCACCGATGGCGACGTGGGCAAGGTCTACCGCGTGCAGCCGACGGGCAACGTCGAGACGACCACGCCGATCGCGCTCACCGTCTACGCGGGCCGCACGCCGCTGCCCACCCCGACCGACCAGCCGACGATCACCGGCGACCCGGTCGCCGGCAGCACGGTGACGATCTCCTGGGGCACCGGCTTCACCTGCCCCAGCGGGACGACGCTCTCGGGATACGTGGTGTCGCTCCAGAACGGCAGCTTCGCCTCGGGCGGACCGAACTTCCAGCCGACCCAGCGCAACGCGCAGGTGACCGTCGGCGACGCGGTCGGCCAGCAGCTCATCGCCACCTACCAGGGCCTCTGCTCGGGAGGCGACCAGCGCACCTCCAACGCCTCGCCTCCGCTGTCCGTCACCATCGTCGCTCCGCAGGACGGCGAGGGTGACGGGGGAAACGGCGCCCAAGGGTAGCCTGAGTATCCAATCCAGCCGAAGTCGTTTTCCAGGGGGTCATCCGTGTCCACAGAGCCACGAGTCATCGCGGGCCGGTACCGCGTCGACGAGCTCATCGGGCACGGCGGGATGGCGAAGGTGTACCGCGGGTACGACCTGACCCTCGGTCGCGAGATCGCGATCAAGATCCTCGATCCGGAGCTCGCACGGGACACCAGCTTCCGGACGCGGTTCCGTCTGGAAGCGCAGTCGGCGTCCCGGATGTCCCACCCGTCGATCGTCCGCGTGTACGACGCGGGCGACCCGTCGACCGTCGACAGCTCGTCGGATGAGCCGCCGTACATCGTCATGGAGCTGGTCAAGGGCACGCTGCTCAAGAAGATCATCGCCGACGGGCCCGTTCCGGTCGAGGACGCCGTGCGCTACGTCGACGGGATCCTCGAGGCGCTCGACTACTCGCACCGTGCCGGCGTCGTGCACCGCGACATCAAGCCCGGCAACGTCATGGTCACCGACAAGGGCCAGGTGAAGGTGATGGACTTCGGCATCGCCCGCGCGGTGTCCGACTCCTCCTCCACCGTCGCCGAGACCACCCAGATCATCGGCACGGCCGCGTACTTCTCGCCGGAGCAGGCCAAGGGTGAGCCGGTCGACGCCCGCGCCGACCTCTACTCCACCGGTGTCGTGCTCTACGAGCTGCTGACCGGTCGGCAGCCGTTCCGCGGAGAGTCCCCGGTCGCCGTCGCGTACCAGCACGTCAGCGAGACGCCGGTCCCGCCGTCCGAGGTCAACGAGGAGTCGCCCGCGGCCCTCGACCCGATCGTCCTCCGCGCCCTCGCCAAGGACCCGTATCAGCGCTACCCGGACGCCGCGCACTTCCGCGCCGCCCTGGATGCCGCGGTCACCGGCGCCGCCCCCACGCGCAAGCAGATCGGCGCGCTGACCAGCGAGCTCTACGGCCCGAGCCCGCGCCAAGCGCAGGAGACGGCGCGGTCGCTCCGGCAGCTCAGCACCGACACGACGATGACCCGCACGCAGTCCGGTCCGCCGGTGGCGTGGATCTGGGCGGGAGTCGCCCTGCTGGCGGTCCTCCTGGCCTCGGTGCTGTTCTGGGTGTGGACGATCAGCATGCGGCCGTCCGATGTGCCCAGCACGTCGCGCGTCATCCCCGACCTCGTGAACGTCGCGTCCGAACGCGCGCAGGATGATCTCGCCGAACTGGATCTCTCGTCCAAGATCGTGATCGAGTCGAGCGCGACGATCGCCGAGGGCAATGTCATCCGCACCGATCCCGAGGGCGGCGTGTCCGTCGAGCAGGGGTCGACCGTCACGCTCTACGTCTCCTCCGGCGAGGAGACGGTCGTGGTGCCCAAGCTCGAAGGCATGTCGCTGGACGGGGCGACCAAGGCGTTGAAGGCCGCGGGCCTGGAGCTCGGAACGGTCACGCAGCGCAACGACAAGGGCCTGGCCGCCAACACCGTCATGACGGCGAGCGAAGAGGCGGACGCCGAGGTCGCTCCGGGCACCGTGGTCAACCTCGAGGTGGCGAGCGGCAAGGTGACGCTCAACAACGTCGTGGGCTGGTCGATGGACTCGGCGACCCAGGCGCTCGAGGATCTGGGGCTGACGCCGGTGCCGACCGAGGCCCCCGAGTGCCCGGCAACGGATCCCGCGACGGTCCACTCGATGTCCGTGGCCCCGGGGGACGTGCCGGTGGGCTCGTCGGTCGAACTCCGCTACTGCACCGGCTCCTGACCCGGCCGCACGGCCCGGTCAGCGCGACAGCGGATCGAGGTGCGCGGACCGTGCGACGGCCTCCGTGTCTCCGCAGAGTCGGAGCCAGTTCGCGAGCAGACGGTAGCCCCCCTGGGTGAGCACGCTCTCCGGGTGGAACTGCACGCCGTGCAGCGGGAGCGCCCGGTGGGCGAGGGCCATCACGGTGCCGTCCGGCGCGACCGCGGTCGGTGCGATCTCGGCGGGGAGCTCGTCCGCCGCCAGGGCGAGCGAGTGGTAGCGGCCCACGTCGAACGGGGAGGGGATGCCGGCGAACAGCGCGGAGCCGTCGTGGCGCACCGCCGAGACCATCCCGTGCATCACCTCCGGCGCCGAGCGCACGGCGGTGCCGAAGGCGGCCCCGATGACCTGATGACCGAGGCAGACGCCGAGCGTCGGCACACCCTGGCGCAGCGCGATGCGGACCGCGTCGACCGAGACCCCGGCATCCGCGGGCGTACCGGGTCCCGGGGAGAGGAGAAGGGCGTCGTGCCGGTCCAGCAGCCGCGCGATCCCGGCGGCATCGATCGCATCGGACTCCACGAGCGACGTATCGGCACCGAGCTCGCGGAGGTAGCCGACGAGGGTGTGCACGAAGCTGTCGTGGTTGTCCACGACGAGCACTCGCGTCATTCGACGTCGACCTCGCCCGGCGCGACGATGGGACTGATCCACGGGAACACGAACCAGAACAGCGCGTAGAGCACGGCGGCGATCAGCACGAGCAGGATGATCACCCGCAGCCACCACGGACCGGGGAGCAGGCGCCAGAGTGCGGCGTACATGGTTCTTCTCTCTCCTGGAGGCGGGTCACACGGACGGCGCGGCCGGCGGCGGTGGCGGATCGGTGAGGGCGGGCGGGGGCCCCTCGGCCCGCGGCTGGAAGCTCTCGAACACGCCGTAGGCGACGATGCGCTCGGCGAGGGAGTACAGCGGCGAGCAGGCGGTCAGGGTGATGTACTGCTCCCCCGTCTGCTGCGCGGGCATCTGCGGGACATCCGCGAGCACGTCCGTCTGCGACGGCTTCACGTACTCCAGGGTGCGGAACCGGTAGGTGTACCAGCCGTCGGGCGTCTCGACGACGATGGCGTCGCCCACGTGGAGCTTGTCGAGCTGGTTGAACGGCTTCCCCCAGGTCGTGCGGTGGCCCGCCAGCGAGAAGTTGCCCACCTCCCCCGGCATCTTCGACTGGGTGTAGACCCCGATGCCCTTCTGGTCGAGCGTGCGTGCGCGACTCGTCCCTCCGTAGATGCCAAAGTTGTAGTCGGCGCCGAACCGCGGGATGTGCATCTGCCCGAACCACTCGCCGTCGGCAGGCGCCGCGGGGACGGGAGCCTCGTAGACCGTTTCGCCGTCGTCGGTCTCGATGAGGGGCGGGGGCTCCGGAGCCTCGGCGGCGGCGAGCTGCTGCGAGATGGCGGCGCCCTCCTCGTTCTTCTGGGCGGCGATGATGATGTCGCCGATCCACATCTGCCAGGCGACGAAGAGGAGGACGACGACGCCGGCCGTCAGCAGGAGTTCGCCGAGCACGCTCGCGAACGTCGCGCGCGACCGTGGTCGCTGCCGCCGTCCGCGTCGCCCCCCAGGCACGACAGATGCAGTCATGCGCGCGATCATATCCCTCCCACCTGTGGAGAAGGGACCCGACGGCCGCGGCCGCTGATCTTCGCTCTCGGCGGCGCCGAGGTCTCCCGGGTACAATGACGACATGGCACGTGACCGCAAGACCGAAGAACCCGCTGTCGAGCGCGCCGAAGGCGACGCCGCTCCCAACGCCGTCTGGTTCAAGCCGGTGATGATCGGCTTCATGCTCCTCGGTCTGGCGTGGATCCTCGTGTTCTACATCTCGGGCATGCAGTTCCCGATCCCCGGTCTCGACAACTGGAACCTGGCCATCGGCCTGGGTATCGCGCTCATCGGCTTCCTCATGACCACCCGGTGGCGCTGACCCACCGCCACGAACGACAAGAACCCCTCGCCACAGCGGCGAGGGGTTCTTCGTGTCTGCGGACCGACCGAAGTTATCCACAGGTTATCCCCACTCTGGGGAGAATTACACCGATGTTATTCACAGGGGTTAACAACCCTGTTAACAACTCGGGATCAGGCCAAAAGGAGGAGAGGCGGCACGACGGCCACCACGACGAGCAACAGGATCACCAGGGCGGACAGCGCGACGATCTGCCAGATGCGCTGATCCCGACGCTTCGTACGAACGTAGATGAGCGCCACCAGCGCACCCGTGATGGCACCACCCAGGTGCGCCTGCCACGAGATGCCGCCGGCGAAGAAGCCGAACGCGAAGTTGATGCCGAGGATCACGAGGATGCCGGTGACGTTCGCGCCGATGTGGCGGCCGATGATCAGGAGGGACGCGAGGAGCCCGAAGATCGCCCCGGATGCGCCGACGGTCCAGGTGGTCGGCGCAAGGACGGCCACCATGACCGAGCCGCCGAGGCCGCTGATGAGGTACAGGGCGAGGTAGCGGGCCCGGCCGAGCATCGGCTCGAGGCTCTGCCCGAGCATCCACAGCGCCAGCATGTTGAGGGCGAGGTGGATGAAACCGCCGTGCACGAAGAGCGCGGTCAGCAGGCGCCACGGCTCGAAGGGGATGGCGAAGAGGTTCGGGTAGAGATACGGGGCGAAGAAGCCGAGCGCCTGGATGATCGGCTGGTTCATCCCGGGGATGAGCTGCACCAGGCCGATGAACGACGTCACCGCGAGGAGGACGTAGGTCACCACGGGCTTACCGCTGCGCACGGTGCCCATGGTCGTCGCCCCGCCGCCGCGCCAGCGTCGCGCGGCCTTCTTCTGGGCCGGGGTGCGGTTCTTGCGCTCCGCGTCCATGCACTCGGGGCAGATCACACCGACCGGGGCGGGCGTCTGGCACTCGGGGCAGATGGTGCGCAGGCACCGCTGGCAGAGCACGAAGCTCTGCCGATCCGGATGCCGGTAGCAGAAGTTCTCACGGTTGTTCGTGAACTCGGGCGTCGTCATCCGGATCGGCCGTCGCTGTCGTCAGGCGGCGACGATGTCGATCGACTGCAGCACCACGGGCTCGATCGGGCGGTCGCCCGCCTGAGTCGGAACCGCGGAGATGGCGTCCACGACCTTGCGCGACGCGTCATCGGCGACCTCGCCGAAGATCGTGTGCTTGCCCTGCAGCCACGGCGTCGGGTCGGTCGTGATGAAGAACTGCGACCCGTTCGTGCCCTCGACCTTGCCGGTGATGGCGTTGCGGCGGAGGCCGGCGTTGGCCATGGCGAGGATGTAGGGCTCGTTGAAGTTGAGCTCGTTGTTGATCTCGTCGTCGAAGTTGTAGCCCGGGCCACCGACGCCCTGACCGAGGGGGTCGCCGCCCTGGATCATGAAGTTGGGGATGATGCGATGGAAGATGACGTCCTTGTAGAGAGGACCCTCACCCGGCTTGCCGGTGGCGGGGTGGGTCCACTCCTGGGACCCGTCGGCGAGGCCGATGAAGTTCTTGACCGTCTTCGGGGCGTGGTCGCCGAAGAGGTTGATGACGATGTCACCGTGGTTGGTGTGCAGAGTTGCGACATGGGAAGCGTGAACCATGCCTTCATTCTCGCAGAGCTTCCGATGAACGGGCCGGGCTCGTACATCGCCGGGGCCGATGATGCAAGGGGCGGGCGATTCCCTCCCCGCATCCAGGCTCACGTGGCAAGATGGGGAACCCGTACTCCAATGGACAGGAGAGCATCGTGAGCCTCAGCCGCAAGCGGAAGAAGCAGCTTCGTCGTCTTCAGAAGGACGCGAACCAGCTCTGGGAAGACCAGCAGGTGCTCGTCGGCCACGCCGCCGACGTCGCTCGTGAGGCGGGCCGGCAGCTCGGCAACTTCAATCGCGAGCAGGTCGTGCCGGTGGTTCAGGACACCTACAACCGTCGTGTCGCCCCCGTGGTCGACCGCTCGGTGAAGATGGGCAAGCACGTGGTGGACGACAAGGTCGTCCCGATCGTCGGCGGTGTCGTCGGCACGGCGCTCACCGCCTGGGATGTCGCGAACGCCAAGCGCCACGGCATCGCCTACAAGGCGCGCAAGGCCGCCCCTCAGAAGAAGGGGCCGGGCCTCGGCTCCGTCGTCGCCATCGTCCTGGGTGCCGCTGCGGCGGTCGGTGTGCTCTACGCCGCATGGCAGGCGCTCCGGGCCGACGACGAGCTCTGGGTCGCCGACGACCCGCTGTCGGCTCCCGACGCGTGACCACTCCCGACCCGCACGCGCGGGTGAGGGACGCTGCGGCCGCCCGCGGTCTCGACATCGAGATCCGTGAGCGGCCGCCGGCGCGTAGCCTCGTCGAGGCCGCCGAGATCCTCGGCATCCCGCCGTCCGGCATCGTGAAGACGCTCGTCGTCAAGCGCGCGGACGACACGTACCTCTTCGCGCTCGTCCCGGGCGGCCGCGCCATCTCGTGGCCGAAGCTGCGCGCTCTCGT
Source organism: Microbacterium sp. BLY (assembly GCF_017939615.1). Lineage (NCBI taxonomy): Bacteria > Bacillati > Actinomycetota > Actinomycetes > Micrococcales > Microbacteriaceae > Microbacterium > Microbacterium sp. BLY. Next base: position 880,370 of record NZ_JAGKSR010000001.1, on the reverse strand, counting down.
CGGTGTGAACAAGCTGCGCCTGCCGGAACCGGAACTGGCTCTCGCAGCCACGGGGTATGAACGGGGCACCATCGTCCCGATCGGCAGCACGACCGACTGGCCCGTCTACGCCGACGCGTCCATCGTCGGCCAGCGGGTCGCAATGGGCGCCGGCACCCACGGATACAGCCTGTTCGTCGACGCCGACGACCTCATCGCCGCGTACGACGCGACGGTGGCGGACATATCGGTGCCCGAAGAGCGCTGAGCGTCGGACCGCTCCGACTCAGAGGATCCCGGCCATCCGCAGCGCGATGTCGACCAGACGCACGCGCTGCAAGCCGGCGACCGCCGACAGCGGGAACCACTCGGCCCGGTCGGTGGATCCGTCCGTCTCGTACCGCAGTCTCCCGCCCGTCACCTCGGCGCGGTAGACGATGCGCAGGGTGTGCAACGGATCGGACGCCTTCTGCACCCGGCGCCCTGCGGGGATGACCCGCGAGTGGATTCCGAGCAGCTCGCCCACCCGGACGCTGTAGCCGGTCTCCTCACGGATCTCGCGACGGACCGCGTCCTCCGGAGCCTCACCGGGCTCCAGTCCGCCGCCCGGCAGCGTCCACGCCATGCGCCGCCCCTCGGTCCATCGCGCCAGAAGGAGGCGACCACCCTCATCGGTGACGACCCCGTATGCGGCGACGCGCAGGTCCATGGTCACACCTTATCCGGGGTCGGAGGGCCCGGACGCCCGCATGACGTCGCCCCGGATCGATCACGAATCGAGAAGCGGGGGAGCGCCCGAGATCCTTACTCTGGGAGCATCATCGAGGCCGCACGAGAGGATCATCATGGCCGACAACGACAAGAACTTCACCGCCGAGGAACGCGAGGCCATGCAGGCGGCCGCGAAGGAGGCGCGCACGCGACGCTCGCGGGCCAAGAAGTCGCCGGAGGAGCTGCGGGCGGCGGGGGAGGCGGACCTCAAGGAGGCCGTCGCCAAGCTCACCGACGAGGACAGGGTCCTCGCGGAGAAGCTGCATGCGCTCGTCTCCGAGGTGGCGCCGGAACTGGTGCCTCGGACGTACTACGGGATGCCGGCGTGGGGCCGCGACGGGAAGGTGCTGTGCTTCTTCCAGCCCGCCAGCAAGTTCAAGGTGCGCTACGGCACGTTCGGCTTCGAGCCGATCTCGAACCTCGATGACGGCACCGTCTGGCCGACCGCCTACGCGGTGACCGACCTCACGGAGAAGGACCTCGAGTTCCTGGGCGGACGCCTCCGCCAGGCGATCAGCTGAACGCACCGGCAGAGGGGACACGGAGGGCTCTCGCGGACTAGCGTGGGGGCTGTGAGCACCCTTCCGTTCCCCGTCTCCGTATACGCCCGTCGCCTCGATCGCGCGCAGGAGCTGGCGAGGACCGCCGGTCTCGACGCGATCGTCGTCGGACCGGGGCCGGACCTCCAGTACCTCGTCGGTGTGGAAGGGGACACGATCGAGCGGCTGACCGCCCTCGTGCTTCCCGCCCAGGGCGCGGCCACAGTAGTGGTCCCGCGGATGGAACTGGCGAAGGTGCGCAGCACGGCTGTCGGGGGTCTCGGCCTGACCGTCGCGGACTGGGTCGACGGCGACGACCCGTACGCCCTCCTCGCGGCCGCGACCGGTGCCGTGTCCCGCGTCGGCGTCTCCGATGCTCTCCCCGCCCTGCACGTCGTGCCGATCGGGGAGAAGCTCGGGGTGCGGGTCGAACTCGCGACCCCCGTCCTCCGTGAGGGACGCATGATCAAGGACGCCGACGAGGTGGCGGAGCTGCGACGCGCCGGAGCGGCGATCGACGCCGTGCATCGTCGGGTGCCCACCTGGCTGCGTGCGGGACGCACCGAGCGCGAGGTCGCCGCCGATATCGCCGAGGCGATCGTGGCCGAGGGCCACCGGACCGTCGAGTTCGTGATCGTCGGCTCGGGGCCGAACGGCGCCGACCCCCATCACGAGGTCTCCGACCGGGTGATCGAGGACGGCGACATCGTCGTGGTCGACATCGGGGGAGCCGTGCCCAGCGGCTACAACTCGGACAGCACACGGACCTACGTCGTCGGCACGCCCCGCCGGGAAGCGGCGGACCGGATCGCGACGCTCGTGCGCGCGCAGCAGGCCGCGGTCGACGCCGTCCGTCCCGGTGTGACCGCCGCGGAGGTGGACGCGGCGGCGCGCGCGGTGCTCGCCGACGCCGGACTCGGCGACGTCTTCCTCCATCGCACCGGTCATGGCATCGGCGTCTCCGTGCACGAGGAGCCCTACATCGCCCCGGGCAACGACCTCGTGCTCCGCGAGGGGATGGCGTTCAGCATCGAACCCGGCATCTACTTTGCCGGGGACTGGGGCGCCCGCATCGAGGACATCGTGGTCGTGACCGCGGACGGCGCCGAACGCCTGAACACGGCACCACACGAACTCACGACGGCCGATCGGTGAGGCGAGGCGAGGGAGAGGATGGTGGAGCCTAGGAGATTCGAACTCCTGACATCCTGCTTGCAAAGCAGGCGCTCTACCAACTGAGCTAAGGCCCCGTGAGGGAATTCTTGAATTGAAAGGGTGGGGCTACCAGGACTTGAACCTGGGACCTCTTCATTATCAGTGAAGCGCTCTAACCGCCTGAGCTATAGCCCCGTCAACCTCCAGAACTTTACCGGAGATTCCGCGAAAATCCGAATCGAGGGCGAGGCCCCTCCCGGGGTCCTCGCCCTCGCTCCGTTCACCGACCCGGCTGGATGCTGATGCGGCCCGCGGCGAGGGAGACATCGATCGTGCGCCGCGCACCGGAGGACTCGTCCACGGTGGCGTCGAACGACCCGGCACTGACGTCCTGCCGGATGCGGTAGTCGACGTCCGGGAGGGTCAGGTTCAGCGACCCGGCGTTCACATCGATGGTGGTCGCGGACGGCCCCTCGCCGGTGAGCTCGACCGTGAGGTCGCCCGCCGCGATCCCGAGGTCCGCCTGCGTCACGCCGTCGAGGAGGACGTCGGCGCGACCGGCGTTCATCTGCACGTCGAACACCTCCGCCGCGCCCGCGATGTCCAGCGATCCCGCATTGACCTGCACCTCCAGCGTCCCGAACTCGCCGGACACGTCGAGAGAGCCCGCGTCAAGCGTGAGGTTCGCCCCGAGGTCGGTCCCGCTGAGCTCCTCCGGCAGGGTGAGGACCACGCGCTCCTCCTCCCCGAACCAGTTGCCGAACCACCAGCCGAAGACCGGCTGGGGACTGCGGACGACCAGCTCGTCGCCCTCGCGCTCGAAGGTCCAGCCCGTCCCGCGGCCGTTGGCGACCGAGAGCTCGGCCTCGTCGACGTTCGCGAACTCGATGCGGACCATGCTCGCGTCGGCGTCGAGGTCGATCGCCGTGAGCCCGTCGACATCGAGCGTCTGGACGGCGTCCGCCCGGTTCGACGAGAGGAGGGTACCCGTCGCGGCCACCGCAGCCGTCCCGCCGGCCCCGAGGAGAGCGATGCCTCCGACGACGGCGGTGACGACCAGGATCGCGGTCGCGCCGGACGACCGACCCGGCTCGGGCGCACCCGGCGCGGGGGACGTCGCCGGCGACGACGGGGGAGTGAGCGGGGTGTGCCCGCCCTGTGCTCCGGGGTTCTCGGTAGTCATCGTGTGGCTCCTGTCTGGCCGTTCGACGGCGACGTGCCGCCCGTGTTCTCGATGTGGGCGAGAGCGGCGAGGACCCGGCGGTTGCCCGACTCGCCCTGCTCGAAGCCCAGCTTCTGGAAGATGGAGGTGATGTGCTTCTCGACGCTCGCCTCCGAGAGGAAGAGGAGCCCCGCGATCGCCTGGTTCGACTTCCCCTCCGCGATGAGCGCGAGCACCGTCCGCTCGCGCTCCGTGAGCCGCATCATGCGGTCGTCACGGTTGCGGCGGGTCAGCAGCTGCGCGACGACCTCGGGGTCGAGGACGGTGGCACCGTCGGCGATCCGCTGCACCGAGTCGATGAACTCGGCGACGTCGGCCACCCGATCCTTGAGGAGGTATCCGAGCGGCCCGCCCTGAGCGGCGATGAGGTCGGACGCGTAGCGCTCCTCCACGTACTGCGAGAGCACGAGGATCGCCAGCGACGGATGCACGGCCCGGAGGTCGAGCGCGGCGCGGATGCCTTCGTCCGTGAACGTCGGCGGGAGCCGCACGTCGAGGATGCAGAGGTCCGGTGACTCGGACGCCACGGTGGCGCGGAGGTCGGTGGTGTCGGTGAGTGCGGCGACCACCTCATGACCGGCGTCCTCGAGCAGACGCACGAGCCCTTCGCGCAGCAGGACCGAGTCCTCGCAGATCAGGATGCGCATGGCACGTTCACCTCCAGGCTGGTCGGACCGCCCTGCGGGCTGTCGAGGCGGAAGGTCCCGCCGGCGGCGAGGATCCGGTTGGCGATGCCGTCGAGGCCGCCGCCCGGGAGCACCTGCGCGCCGCCCATGCCGTTGTCCTCGACCCGTGCCCACAGGATGTTCCCCTCACGGAGGCGGACGGTGACCCGCGCCTCGCTCGCTCGGGAGTGCTTCGCCGCGTTGGTCAGCGACTCGGCGATGGAGAAGTACACCGCCGCCTCCGCCTCCCGCGCCGGCCGCGGCGCCGACGGATCCATCCGCACGTCGAGCTGCACCGGGATGGGGGAGCGGCTGGCGAGCGCGGACAGCGCCGCATCGAGTCCGCGATCATCGAGGACGGAGGCGTGGATGCCACGGGCGAGCTGCCGCAGCTCGGTGATCGCCGCCTTCGTGGAGGTGTGCGCCTCGGAGATCAGGTCTTTCGCCGCGGCGGGATCGCTGTCGATCTTCTGCTGGGCGAGCCCGAGCGTCATGCCCACCGAGACGAGTCGGGGCTGGACGCCGTCGTGCAGATCCCGCTCGATGCGGGTGCGCTCGACATCCGCGGCGCGCACGGCTCCCTCCCGCTGGGCGGTGGAGGCACGCACCCGTTCGGTGAGCTCCGCCTCCCGGGCCCGCGCCACGATCGCCAGGGCCAGCGTCCGCGCCAGGAAGGCGAGGCCGATGATCGCGCCGACCGAAACGACGACACCGAGGATGCCGATGAGCGGGGCCCACGACACCGGGATCTCCGCCCCGCCGAACGGCGCCCGGATGGTCTCGGCCGGGGTCAGCGGCGCGAACGCGATGATCGCCGACCACACGAGCGTCCAGAACAGCCGCAGCACGAAGAAGCCGAGAACGGCGGTGATGACGAAGTTCGCGACCGCTCGCCACATCCGACCGTCGATCGACTGCCGTCCGAGGGTACGGAGCCACCCGCCGAAGCCGGGGCGCTCGCGCGGTCGCAGGCGGAGCGGAACAGTGGGCACCCGGTAGAGGCCGGCGACGCGCTCCACCTCGAACCAGCCGACGCCGAAGAGGGCGTACACCAGTCCCACGAGGAGGAAGACGCCGATGCCGAAGACGATGAGGAGGCCGATCCCCGCTCCGAGGAGCCCGCCGAGCACGCCGATCACGCCGCCGCCGATCACCCCCGCACCCGCCAGGTGCAGGATGGTGAGGGGGAGGCGCAACGGCGGCGAGGCCGCTGCCGCGGAGGCCGGGGTGGCATTCTGTGTGGTCATGGTTCCACGGTAGGGCCGGGCCGCGGCGCCGCCCACCGAGCCAGCCGGACACTCGCTTTCGGGTTTTCCCTACCGGCGCCGCGCTGCTCACCGCCGGCGTCGCGGGTCTCGTCGGCGGCGCGATCTCCATGGCCCTCGGGGAGTACGTCTCGGTGAGCAGTCAGCGCGACAGCGAGCGGGCTCTCATCGCCAAGGAGCGCGAAGAGCTGCGGACCATGCCGGCGGAGGAGCTGGCGGAGCTGACTGCGCTCTACCGCCGACGCGGACTCTCCGAGGAGACGGCCGAGCGGGTGGCGGAGGAGCTCACCGCCCATGACGCCCTCGCCGCACACCTCGAGGTGGAGCTCGGTATCGATCAGGACGATCTGGTCAATCCGTGGCATGCCGCCGCATCCTCCGCCATCGCATTCACGCTCGGGGCACTCCTCCCGCTCCTCGCGATCCTCCTCCCGCCGCCGGAGGCACGAGTGCCCGTCACCTTCGTCGCCGTCCTCCTCGCACTGGCACTCACCGGCACGGTGTCGGCGCGCATCGGCGGTTCACCCCCGCTCCGGGCCGCCCTCCGGCTCGTCGTCGGTGGAGCACTGGCACTGGCCGCGACTTGGCTGATCGGCTCGCTCCTCGGATCCACCGGCGTCGTCTGACCCCGGACACGCGGAAGGGCGGGTGCCGCAGCACCCGCCCTTCCGTCGACCGTGAGGATCAGTTCGACATGAAGCCGACGAGCAGACCGCCGGTGACCTTCACTGCCAGGTTGTAGATGCCGGCCACGACCGCGCCGAGCACCGTGAAGACGATGAGGTTGAGGATCGCGACGACGGCCGCGAACGCCATGACCTGCGGCAGACCCACCAACTCCGACAGCGGGATGGCGCCGTCGGTGAAGCTGCGGACGAACTCGTCGGCCGTGGACATGATCCCGGTGGCCTGGAGCACGAGGAAGATGAGGAAGAACGACACCATGGTGACGACGGCGAGGGCGACCGCTCCCAGGAATGAGAGCTTCACCGCGGACCAGAAGTCGACGTAGACCAGGCGCAGACGGACCTGCTTGCCGCCGGTCTTGCGTGTCGACTTCTTCGCCAGCTTGTCGGCCACTGTGCTCATGCGTCTGTATCCTCGGGTGTCTCAGTCGTGTCGGGGGCCGCGGCTTCGGCATCCGCCTCGGTCTCCTCTTCGGTGAGACCACGCTCGCCGTTCCGGGCGATGGCGAGGATGCGGTCGGCCTCCGTCGTCCGGGCGAACACCACTCCCATGGTGTCGCGACCCTTGGCGGGGACCTCGGCCACGGCAGAGCGTACCACCTTGCCGCTGGACAGAACCACCAAGACCTCGTCGTCCTCGGAGACGATCAGACCGCCCGCGAGCGTGCCCCGATCGTCGTTCAGCTTGGCGACCTTGATGCCGTATCCGCCGCGTCCCTGGACGCGGTATTCCTCGACCGCGGTGCGCTTCGCATACCCGCCGTCGGTGACCACGAACACGTACTTTCCGGGTGCGGCGACGGAGGCCGACAGCAGGCTGTCGCCCTCGCGGAACTTCATTCCCTTGACGCCCGCGGTGGCCCGACCCATCGGGCGCAGGGCCTCGTCGGTCGCCTGGAACCGCACCGACATGCCCTTGCGGCTGATGAGGAGGATGTCGTCCTCGGCGTTGACGAGCAGCGCGCTGACCAGCTCGTCCTCATCGTTCAGGCGGATGGCGATGACGCCGCCCTGACGGTTGGTGTCGTAGTTGTCCAGACGGGTCTTCTTGACCAGACCGTCGCGCGTCGCGAGCACCAGGTAGTCCGCCACCGCGTAGTCACGGATGTCGAGCACCTGCGCGATGCTCTCGTCCGGCTGCAGGGCGAGGAGGTTCGCAACGTGCGTGCCCTTCGCATCGCGCCCGGCCTCGGGGACCTCGTAGGTCTTCGCCCGGTAGACCCGGCCCTTGTCGGTGAAGAACAGCAGCCAGTGGTGGGTCGTCGTGACGAAGAAGTGCTCGACGATGTCGTCCGCCCGGAGCTGCGCGCCCTTCACCCCCTTGCCGCCGCGGTGCTGGGAGCGGTAGTTGTCGCTCCGGGTGCGCTTGATGTAGCCCTCGCGGGTGATGGTGACGACCATCTCCTCCTCGGCGATGAGGTCTTCCATCGACACGTCGCCGTCGAATCCGTGGAGGATGTGCGTGCGTCGCTCGTCGCCGAACCGGTCGACGATGGCGGTGAGCTCCTCACGGATGATGGTGCGCTGACGGCCCTCGTCGGCGAGGATCGCCTTGTAGTCCGCGATGAGCGCCTCGAGCTCGTTGGCCTGGTCGATGATCTTCTGCCGCTCGAGGGCGGCGAGGCGGCGGAGCTGCATCTGCAGGATCGCGTCGGCCTGGATGTCGTCGATGTCGAGGAGCTTCTGCAGTCCCTCGTTCGCATCCTGCGTCGTCTGGGACCGGCGGATGAGCGCGATGACCTCGTCGAGTGCATCGAGCGCCTTCAGGTAGCCGCGCAGGATGTGCATGCGCTTCTCGGCCTCGTTGAGACGGAACTGCGTCCGCCGCACGATGACGTCGATCTGGTGACCGATCCAGTGGGAGATGAAGCCGTCGATCGCCAGGGTCCGCGGGACCCCGTCGACGATGGCGAGCATGTTCGCGCCGAAGTTCTCCTGCAGCTGCGTGTGCTTGTACAGGTTGTTCAGCACGACCTTCGCGACCGCGTCGCGCTTGAGCACGACCACGAGCCGCTGGCCCGTGCGGTCCGAGGACTCGTCGCGGATGTCGGCGATGCCGGTGATCTTGCCGTCGCGCGCGAGGTCGCCGATCTTGACAGCCACGTTGTCCGGGTTCACCTGGTACGGCAGCTCGGTGATGACCAGGCACGTGCGTCCCTGGATCTCCTCGACGTTGACAACCGCGCGCATAGTGATCGATCCGCGGCCGGTGCGGTACGCCTCGTGGATGCCCTTGGTTCCGAGGATCTGCGCGCCGGTCGGGAAGTCCGGGCCGGGGATGCGCTGGAGCAGGCCCTCGAGCAGCTGCTCGCGGGGGAGGTCGGGGTTGTCGAGAGCCCAGAGGGCGGCGTCGGACACCTCACGGAGGTTGTGCGGGGGGATGTTGGTCGCCATGCCGACGGCGATGCCGACGGAGCCGTTGACGAGCAGGTTCGGGAACCGCGACGGCAGGACCGTGGGCTCCTGGGTCTGGCCGTCGTAGTTGTCGGCGAAGTCGACGGTGTCCTCTTCGATGTCGCGCACCATCTCGAGCGCGAGCGGGGCCATCTTCGTCTCGGTGTACCGCGGTGCCGCCGCCCCCATGTTGCCGGGGGAACCGAAGTTGCCCTGGCCGAGGGCGAGCGGGTAACGCAGCGACCACGGCTGCACGAGGCGGACGAGGGCGTCGTAGATCGCGGAGTCACCGTGCGGGTGGTACTGCCCCATGACCTCGCCGACGACGCGCGCGCACTTGGAGAACGACTTGTCGGGACGGAAGCCGCCGTCGTACATGCCGTAGATCACGCGGCGGTGCACCGGCTTGAGGCCGTCACGCACGTCGGGGAGCGCGCGGCCCACGATCACGGCCATGGCGTAGTCGAGATAGCTGCGCTGCATCTCCGACTGCAGGTCGACCTGGTCGATCTTGCCGTGGTCGTGGCCCTCGTTGATGTCGGGGCGTTCTTCGTCAGTCATGTGTCTTTCCTGTTTGGCCGAGCGTGTCGATGCGTCGGGGTGCCCGTCGACGAGCTCCGGGACCCGTCGCTATCAGATGTCGAGGAAGCGGACGTCCTTGGCGTTGCGCTGGATGAAGCTCCGACGCGATTCCACGTCCTCGCCCATCAGCACGCTGAAGATCTCGTCCGCCGCGGCTGCGTCCTCGATGGTCACCTGGCGCAGGGTCCGCGTGGTGTGGTCCATCGTGGTCTCCCACAGCTCCTTCGCGTTCATCTCGCCGAGACCCTTGTACCGCTGGATGCCCGCGTCCTTCGGGATGCGCTTGCCGTTCTCCAGGCCGTACGCGAGCAGGGCGTCGCGCTCCGCGTCGCTGAACACGTACTCGTGCGCCGCGTTCGACCACTTCAGGCGGTAGAGCGGGGGCATGGCGAGGTACACGAAGCCGGCCTCGATGAGTCCGCGCATGTACCGGAACAGCAGCGTGAGCAGCAGCGTGGTGATGTGCTGGCCGTCGACGTCGGCATCGGCCATCAGCACGATCTTGTGATACCGCGCCTTCTCGATGTCGAACTCCTCGCCGATGCCCGTGCCGAAGGCCTGGATCATCGCCTGGACTTCCTTGTTGCCGAGCGCCTTGTCGAGACGCGCGCGCTCGACGTTGAGGATCTTGCCGCGCAGCGCGAGGATCGCCTGGGTGTGCGGGTCGCGCCCCTGCACGGCCGAACCGCCGGCCGAGTCTCCCTCGACGAGGAAGATCTCGCTGATCGACGGGTCCTTGCTCGTGCAGTCCTTGAGCTTGTCCGGCATGGCCGCCGACTCGAAGACGCTCTTGCGTCGAGCCGTCTCGCGTGCCTTCCGGGCGGCGAGACGGGCGGTCGCCGCATCGATCGCCTTGCGGATGACGTTCTTCGCCTGGTTCGGGTTGCGGTCGAACCAGTCGCCGAGCTGGTCGCCGACGACCTTCTGCACGAACGCCTTCGCCTCGGTGTTGCCGAGCTTGGTCTTGGTCTGCCCCTCGAACTGGGGCTCACCGAGCTTGATGGAGATGACAGCCGTGAGACCCTCGCGCACGTCGTCGCCGGAGAGGTTGTCGTCCTTCTCCTTGAGGAGGTTGTTCGCCCGGGCGTAGCGGTTGACGAGGGTCGTGAGCGCCGCGCGGAAGCCCTCCTCGTGGGTGCCACCCTCGTGGGTGTTGATCGTGTTGGCGTAGGTGAACACGTTCTCGGTGTAGGACGTGGTCCACTGCATCGCGACCTCGAGCGAGATCTTGCGGTCCGTGTCCTCCGACTCGAACGCGATGATCTCGTCGTTGACGACCTCGGCGTGACGCACCTTGTTCAGGTACTCGACGTAGTCGACCAGTCCGCGCTCGTAGTAGAAGACGTCGGCCGGCTGCTTCGTGACCGCCTGGCCGTCCTCCTCGGTCTCGTACGCGGACTCCGGACGCTCGTCGGACAGCTCGATGCGCAGCCCCTTGTTGAGGAATGCCATCTGCTGGAAGCGGGTGCGGAGCGTGTCGTAGTCGAACTCGACGGTCTCCTGGAAGATCTCCGCATCCGGCCAGAACGTGATGCTCGTGCCGGTCTCGTCGGTGGCCTCGCCCTTCTCGAGCTTCTGCTGCGGGACGCCGCCCTCGGCGAAGCGGTGCCGCCAGACGAAGCCCTTCTGCTTGACCTCCACGTCGAAACGGGTCGACAGGGCGTTCACGACCGAAGAGCCGACGCCGTGCAGGCCGCCGGAGACGGCATAGGCGCCGCCGCCGAACTTGCCGCCCGCGTGGAGGATCGTGAGGACGACCTCGACGGTGGACTTCGACGGGTCGGAGGAGTGCGGGTCGACCGGGATGCCGCGGCCGTTGTCGACCACGCGGACGCCGCCGTCCGCGAGGAGCGTGACGAGGATCGTGTCGGCGTAGCCGGCCAGTGCCTCGTCGACCGAGTTGTCGACGATCTCGTAGACGAGGTGGTGCAGACCCCGAGGACCGGTGGAGCCGATGTACATGCCGGGGCGCTTGCGGACGGCCTCGAGTCCTTCGAGGATCTGGATCGAGTCGGCGCCGTACTCACCGGGCTGCTGCTTCTTCGGTGCGGGTGCCGCCGATCCTCCGGCCTGTGAGCCCGACGAAGCGTCGTTGTTCGGTTCCGTCTCGTCAGCAGGGGATTCAGGCGTCATCAGAGGGCATTCTCCAGATCGATATCTCGAACTCCCATTCTAGCCGGGTTTCAAGTCGAAATGCCGCTCAACGGCCGCGTGTGGCCCTCTGAGCGTTTGGGACCCCTTGCATGGTGCCCTACCCGTAGGTATCGCGCGGGCCCCGCCCTGGAACGGCTCTGGGACCCCATTTCCACGAGGGGACGTCCGGTCCGATGAAGCGGAGGTTCTCGACCCCGGCCTCCGGATACCGTCGCCCGATCTCTGTGAGGATGGTCGCGCGCATGAACTGGAGGTTCTTCGCCCAGGCCGTCGAATCGCACTTCACGGTGAGCAGTCCGCGCTCGAGCGACACCGGCTCCGAGTGTTTCGCGGTGTCCGCACCGGCGAGGTCGGCCCATTGCCGGACGAGGTCTTCCCGGGCGAGTGTCGTCTCCCACCCGGACTCGCGCGTCAACGTGTCGAGGACCGCGCCGAGGGTCCCGGGGTCGCGACCCGGGCTGAACGGCGCGTTGTCGTCGTCGACGGTGATCCGTCGCTTGCGCTTCCAGTTCTTGGCGCTCGGCTTCAGCCCCCGCAGTCGCAGATAGGTGGCGACGGTCTCCGGAGCCTCCGCGGCGGCGGCCGTCTCGGCGACGACGTCACTCATCCGGCGCCTCCTCTGCCTGCGGACGATCCCGCTCGTCGGTGATGGTGCCCGCTGCGATGCGGACGACATGGGCGTGGAGCACGTCGGGGATATCCTCCTCCACCGCCGCCGTGACCACCACCTGCTCATACCCGGCGGTGAGCGCGGCCAGCCGTTGACGCCGATCCGCATCGAGCTCCGCGAACACGTCGTCGAGGATGAGCACGGGATCGCCGGCGGGGGATTCGCTGCGCAGCAGCTCGGCGGACGCCAGGCGCAACGCGAGCGCGACCGACCACGACTCGCCGTGCGAGGCGTACCCCTTCACCGGCAGGTCACGCACCTTCAGGACCAGGTCGTCGCGGTGCGGCCCGGTGAGGGTGAGGCCCCGGTCGAGCTCGTGGGATCTCTTCGCTGCGAGTGAGGCGCGGAACATCTCGGCGATGCGCCGCGCGTCCCCACGCACATCCTCCGCCGGGGACGCACCGTCGGCCTCATCGCGGTCGTCGTCGTCTTCGGGGTCACCGCCCGCCACCGACAGCGCCCAGTCGAGTCGCGGGCGGTGGTCGGCACCGGCGATCGCCGCGTAGGCGTCGGCGACCGGCTGCTGCAGATCCGCCGCCAACCGCTGCCGCGCGGTGATGATCTCCGACCCGAGGGAGACGAGCTTGTCGTCCCAGACGTCGAGGGTGCTCAGTGCGTCGCCGCGGATACCCCGCGCCCTGGCCGACTTGAGCAGGGCGTTGCGCTGCTTGAGCACCCGGTCGTAGTCGCCCAGCACCGCGGCGAGACGCGGGGTGCGCTGGATGAGGAGCTGATCGGCGAATCGGCGGCGGGCAGACGGGTCGCCGCGCACGATCTGGAGGTCTTCGGGGGCGAAGAGCACGACGTGCGCGTACCGCGGCAGCTCGTTCGTCTTCGAGGGAGAGCCGTTGATGCGTGCCTTGTTCGAGCCCTGCCGGTTGATCTGCACTTCGACGAGCACCCGGCGCTCGCCATGCGAGAGCCGCGCACGGATGACGGCGAACTCCTGGCCGTCCCGCACCATCGGTGCATCGGACGACACCCGATGAGAGCCGAGCGTCGCGAGGAAGACGACGGCCTCGGCGAGGTTGGTCTTGCCCTGACCGTTCCGCCCGACGAGGACGTTCGGTCCGCGGTGCAGGGCCAGTTCGGCGGTCGCGTAATTGCGGAAATCGACCAGGCTGAGATGCTCCACAATCACGGAGCCAGCCTACCTTTCGGGTCGGACACTCCCCGGAGGCGTGAACCGGGGATCAGCGCAGGAGGAGGTTGGGCTGGAGGAGGTACTTGAACGAGTCGAGACCCGCCTGGTCCACCGAGGTCTGGCTCGTGATGAGGACCGGGCTCAGCTTGTTGGCGTTGTCGCTCGAGGTGAACGTCACCCGCACGAACTCGCTCTTCACCGCACCGAGGGCTTCGATGAGGTACTGCGGGTTGAGGCCCAGCGTCACCTCGTCACCACCGGACAGGATCGCGTCGACCGACTCGGAGGCACGGGCGTGCTCGCTACCCGAGGCGTCCATCGTGACGCTGTCGCTCGAGAACGTGAAGCGCAGCGGCGCGGCGCGGTCCAGGACGAGCGACACACGGCGCACCGCCTCGATGAGATCCGCGGTGTTGACGACGGCGTAATGGTCGGTCTGCTCCGGGAAGAGCCGGCGGACCGGGGGGAAGTTGCCCTTGATGAGCAGCGACGTCACGGTCTTGTTGCCCGCCGTGAACGCGATGATCTCGCGGTCGCCGGCACCGGAGAACGCGATCTGGATCGTGCCGGCGTGCCCGAAAGTCTTCCCGACCTCGACCAGGGTGCGAGCGGGGACGAGTGCGGTGGCCTCGACGGCCTCGCCGTCCCACGGCACGTCCCGGAGCGAGACACGGTAGCGGTCGGTCGCCACGAGGCTGAGGGTCTGGCCCGTCACCTCGAGCTGCACGCCGGTGAGCACCGGGGTCACGTCATCGCGGGATGCCGCGAAGCCGACCTGCGCGATCGCGGTTCCGAACTCGTCTGCCGGGACGACGCCCGAGGAGCCGGACACCTCGGGGATCGACGGATATTCCTCGACCGGCATGGCGGCGAGGGTGAAGCGGGCGGAGCCGCAGGTGACCGCGATGCCGCCGTCGTCCTCGACGGCGATCTCGATCGGAGCGTTGGGAAGTCGGCTCGCGATGTCGGACAGCAGGCGCCCGTGGACGAGGATCGTGCCGGGGGTCTCGACGGTCGCCTCGATCGTCGTCCGCGCGGACGCTTCGTAGTCGAATGCGGAGAGCGTCAGCCCGGAACCGTCGGCTTCGATCAGGACGCCCGCGAGGATCGGTTGAGGATTGCGCTGAGGGAGGAGCTTGACGACGAAGGACACTGCCTCGCTGAAGACATCGCGGTTGACCTGAAACCTCACGGGTGCTCCCTTGTCGTCGAACATGACGGGTCGTCGTCGGGTCCTGCCACTGCAGGGCTTCCCATGCTAGCCCCACAGTCCCGCGGTTCCCTACGCCAGAGTGCTTGTCATGCCTCGGGTCGGTTCTCCCCACCGTCTGGTGATCGGATCGCACCCTGAATGACTTAACTCCTTAACGGTGTTAACACCTGTGGATACTGTGGATAACTCGGTGGAAAGCAGGCGCGAGTAAGGAACTACACAGTTGTCACTTGTGGAGACCCTGAGGAATCCGCGGGTGGATAGGCTGTGGGGTCCGACCCGGTTCCCGACGGTTATCCACAGGTTTCCCCGATCGACCCACATTCACGACGGCGCGTTCCACGGTCATCCACAAGTTATCCACATGTGCATAGACGCATCTATCGTCGACCCGCGGCAGCCTCGGAGGACGCGAAAAGGACGCCGTCCGGTGTCGGATGCGGCGTCCCTCGGGTGGCGGGCCGTCAGCGACGGCCGAGCTGCGTGGTGATCTCGGTCACCTGGTTGTAGATCGAGCGACGCTCCTTCATGAGCTCGCTGATTTTCTTGTAGGCGTACATGACCGTGGTGTGGTCGCGATTGCCGAAGAGCTGCCCGATCTTCGGCAGGGACAGGCTCGTCCGCTCGCGGCACAGGTACATCGCGATCTGCCGAGCTGTCGCGATCTGCTGGGAACGGCTGGAGCCGTAGAGGTCGTCGACGGTGAGTTTGAAGTACTGCGCGGTCGCCGTGATGATGTCGGTTGGCGAGATGATGTTGTCCTCGGCCGTGTCGATGATGTCCCGCAGCACCGTCTGGGCCAGCGAGATGTCGAGGGCCGACCGGTTCAGGCTCGCGAACGCGGAGACGCGGATGAGCGCCCCCTCCAGCTCGCGGATGTTGGAGGACACCACGGTGGCGATGTACTCGAGCACCTCGTCGGGGATGTGGAGCGCCTCGCTCTGCGCCTTCTTGCGGAGGATCGCGATGCGGGTCTCGAGGTCGGGCGCCTGCACGTCGGTGATGAGACCCCACTCGAACCGGCTGCGCATGCGGTCCTCGAACCCGGTCAGATGCTTCGGGGCGACGTCGCTGGTGATGACCACCTGCTTGTTGTGGTCGTGCAGCGTGTTGAAGGTGTGGAAGAACGCCTCCTGCGTCTCAGCACGCCCCTGGAGGAACTGGATGTCGTCGATGAGGAGGATGTCGACGTCGCGGTAGCGGGCCTGGAAGGCGGCACCGCGGTTGTTGGCGATCGAGTTGATGAAGTCGTTCGTGAACTCCTCGCTCGACACGTATCGCACCTTGACGCCGGCATAGAGGGACTGCGCGTAGTCCCCGATGGCGTGGAGGAGGTGCGTCTTGCCCAGACCGGAGTCGCCATAGATGAACAGCGGGTTGTAGGCCTTCGCCGGCGCTTCGGCCACCGCCACGGCGGCGGCATGGGCGAACCGGTTGGACTGGCCGATGACGAAGTTGTCGAAGGTGTACTTGGGGTTGAGTCGTGACTCGTGCCGCAGCGGCGTGGGCTGCTCCATCGGCGACTCGGCGCGCACCTGCTCCTGACGACCGAAGTCCGCCACGGCGATCGGTGCGGTGGGCTGTTCGGCGAGCTCGTGGTTCACGACCACGCGGTACGAGGTGACCTCGTCGCCGATGTGCGACAGCGCCTCCATGATGGGCAACCGGAGGCGCTTGTTGATCTGTGCGGCGGTGAGGTCGTTCGGCACCTCGAGGTACAGCGTCGCCGACATCACGCCGGCCGGCACGGCGAGACTCAGGAACCCCTGGAGCTGGGGCGTGACCCGGTCATCGGCTTCCAGCAGCTCCTGCACCGTGGTCCAGATCGGGACGTCGGGCTGGGCTGGTGAGGACATGGTGCTCCGGACGACGGATCGGGCGGGGTCGACATGCTGTTCCCCTGTGGATAACTTCGGATGCCACGGTAGTCACACGCGCTCCGAACGGCAACCTGCCCTTGAAAACACGCGCGCGTGTTGTGCGGGCCGGGCGTGCGGAGGTTGTGGATAATGGCTGTGCGGTACGGAAGGAACGACAAGCGCTGCAGGTCGCAGATTTGCCCTGTGCGCCGCCAAGACGTACCCTTAGTCGGTTGACTTATGCCTGTACGGCAGTTCCCCATGTCTCCGGTCGAAGTGAATCCGGTGACAGCATTCCCGGAGTGATCTCATGAGCAAGCGCACCTTCCAGCCCAACAACCGTCGTCGCGCCAAGAAGCACGGCTTCCGCGCCCGCATGCGCACCCGCGCCGGCCGTGCCATCCTCTCGGCACGCCGCGCGAAGGGCCGCACCGAGCTTTCCGCGTAAGCAGCTGTGCTCGCCCGCCCGTTCCGACTGACCCGCGGGAGCGACTACCGACTGGTCGTTCGACGCGGATCACGTTGTGGCGGGGCGCGCGTCCTCACCTCTATGCTGTCGACCGGTGAGGACAGAGCCGCGAGGTTCGGTTTCATCATCAGCAAGCAGGTGGGCACCGCTGTGGTGCGCAACACCGTCCGTCGGCGACTCAAAGCCGTCTGTGCGGAAGCGCTCCCGGGTGTCCCTCAGGGCACGGATGTCGTCATCCGTGCCCTTCCTGCGTCCGCCACCGCGTCCTACGCGGAGCTCCGCAGCGACGTGCACCGCTGCCTGGGACGGCTCACGCCGACCGAGGTCGCATCATGACCGCGCTGCCGGCGTCGTCCGTGGGCACGGGGGAGCTGCACGGACGCGATGTCGTCCGGAGCATCCCGCTTCTCCCGCGCAATGCCGTCCTCGCCTTTCTGGCGGGATACCGCAAGGTGATCTCGCCGATGTACGGGGACGTGTGTGCGTACTACCCCTCGTGTTCCGCCTACGCTGTAGGTGCGGTGCAGCAGCACGGCGCCGTGCGGGGGGCTCTGCTCTCGGCGTGGCGCATCCTCCGCTGCAATCCCTGGTCTCGCGGAGGCGTCGACGACGTCACACCGCATCGACACTTCCGCTACGACCTGACCGCTCACGGTTTCGTCGTCCCCTCCCGAAAGGACTGATCGGTGGGTCTTGACCTTCTGTTCGCCAGTGCCACCCCCAGCCCGGAACCGGCATCCGGCGGATTCGATCTGCTCGGAACGATCCTGTGGCCGCTGAAGTGGGTCGTCGAGCTGATCCTCGTCGCGTGGCACTGGCTGCTCACCGCCGTGGGTCTTCCCGCCGCGTCCGGCGTTACCTGGGTCCTCTCGATCGTCGGCCTCGTTGTCGTGGTGCGTGCAGCGCTCATCCCGCTGTTCGTCAAGCAGATCAAGAGCCAGCGGAAGATGATGGAAATTGCTCCTGAACTGCGAAAAGTTCAGGAGAAGTACCGCGGCAAGAAGGACCAGCTGTCTCGCGAGGCGATGAGCCGCGAGACGATGGCGCTGTACAAGAAGCACGGCACGACGCCGATGTCGAGCTGTCTGCCGCTGCTCGTCCAGATGCCGATCTTCTTCTCGCTGTACAGCGTGCTCAGCGACGTCAGCAAACACGCCACGCAGGGTGTCGGTGGTGTGGGCCTGCTCAGCCCCGAGCTGACGCAGGAGTTCTACGACGCGAAGCTGTTCGGCGTCGCCTCGCTGCACGAGAACCTGGGTAACGCGATCGAGGCCCAGAACGTCACGGCGATCATCATCCTGGTGACGCTCGTCGTGCTGATGATCGCGTCGCAGTTCTTCACCCAGCTGCAGATCATCTCGAAGAACCTGTCGCCCGAGGCCAAGACCGGCCAGGCGTACCAGATGCAGAAGATCATGCTTTACGTGCTGCCGCTGGGCTTCATCTTCTCGGGTATCTTCTTCCCGCTCGGTGTCGTCGTCTACTGGTTCATCTCGAACCTCTGGACCATGGGCCAGCAGTTCCTCGTGATCCGCGAGATGCCGACCCCCGGTTCCGAGGCGGCGAAGGCCCGCGAGGAGCGACTCGCGCGCAAGGGCAAGGCGATCGATTCGTCCGGCAAGGTCGTGCCGATGTCGGTGTACGAGGCCGAGCAGCAGCGTCTGCTGGAGCAGGCGGAGAAGGCGAAGGCGGAGGCGCCCAAGCGGCAGCAGCCGGTCGGCAAGAAGCGTGCGAAGAAGAAGGGGAACGCGTCATGAGTGAGGTCGTGACCGGCAACACGGAGCCCACGGTGGCGCAGCTCGAGAACGAGGGCGATGTCGCCGCGGACTACCTCGAGGAG
This sequence comes from Microbacterium sp. BLY, assembly GCF_017939615.1. Taxonomy (NCBI): domain Bacteria; kingdom Bacillati; phylum Actinomycetota; class Actinomycetes; order Micrococcales; family Microbacteriaceae; genus Microbacterium; species Microbacterium sp. BLY. The sequence goes on along the minus strand of NZ_JAGKSR010000001.1, from coordinate 861,763 downwards.
CTGCTAGACATCGCCGACATCGACGGCGACCTCAACCTCGATGTCCGTCAGGGACGCGCATATGTCTCGGTGGAGGCCGAGGGGGATGGGCTGGCACTGCTCTCCGCGCCGGACACGGTGCAGGCTCTGCAGGAGCTCACCCGTCTCGCGGTCCAGAACAAGACCGGTTCGTTCTCGCGTCTGATCCTCGACATCGGAGGCTCCCGCGACACGCGTCGTCAGCAGCTCGTCACGCTCGTGGAGGCCGCGGCGGCCAAGCTGGATGAGGGATCGTCGCAGGCGTCGCTTCCCGCCATGTCGAGCTACGAGCGCAAGCTGGTGCATGATATCGCGGCTGAGCGTGGCCTGGTCTCCGAGTCGTATGGCGAGGGCGCGGACCGTCACACGGTCCTGCGTCGTCACTGACCCGCAGGCGAGTGCCGGTGTTCGAGCCCAGCGAATCCGTGGACAAGACGGTCGAGCCAGAGCCCGCGGTTGCGGCTGAACTCTTCGGCGATCGTATCGACGTCGCCCGTCGTTTCACGGACTCTCTCGCGCGCCAAGGGGAGGAGCGCGGACTGATCGGTCCGCTCGAACTGCCCCGCCTGTGGACCCGGCACATTCTGAACAGCGTGATCGCGGCGCCGCTCTTCCACGGGTCGGTGGCGGATATCGGCTCCGGTGCCGGGCTCCCCGGCCTCGTGCTCGCGATCGCACGCCCGGATGTGTCCTGGACGCTGATCGAGCCGATGGAGCGACGCATCACCTGGTTGACGGAACAGGTGTCGGATCTCGAGCTGTCGAACGTCACGATCGTCCGGGCGCGTGCGGAAGATGTGCGGGCGCGTGAAGCGTTCGATGTCGTCACCGCACGGGCTGTCAGCGCATTGCGCACGCTGATTCCTCTGACCGCACCGCTCGTCCGCGATGGAGGGGAGCTCACTCTCCTCAAGGGAATGAACGCGGAGAACGAGATCGAGGCGGCGCGGAAGCAGATCGCGAAGTTCCGCTTGTCTGACGTCCGTGTGCAGGTCCTCGGCGAGGGCGTGCTCCCCGAGACGACCCGCGTCGTCCGAGCTCGCGTCCGGTAGCCACACGACCGTTTCACTTGAAACGGTCTGTTCGGCCGCCGCTTATGCGGCGATGTTTCACGTGAAACACCGCCGAAATGGAGCGGCACCGCGTGGATGACTGGGCTGGCGGTGCGAGAGCACGACGGCCCGGCAGATGCAGTCGGTGGACTCACTCACTTGCGGTGGGTTGTGGGATTCCCCGCACCTCCACCCATTCGCGCGCACTGGACACGCGCGTCGGAGCGATAGGGGAGAGGGAGGGGTCCCCTCGCTGCATTCGTCGTCCCGTGTGGCCCCTGAACCCGATGCTGCGGGATGGTCGTCACGCGGGGCAGGGGAGTCTTAGTCGCCAGCGGCGATCGGTTCGGGTTCCTCAGGTCGTCAATGTGCCCGTGGGATGGAGCGAAAGGGGTGGACGGGCGCGGGACGCGGTGCAGCTCCCGGCGCCCTCATCCGGGATCAGAACTGTGCGCATGGGGCAGCGTCAGGCACGTTCTTCATCTTTCGCGATGGGCCTTCGTGCCGTAAGCGCGATGAGCGGATGCCCGGAGAGGTCGGTGTTCTCGTGCGGGGCCTCAGTCGCACATTGGAGTCCGAGCGGCGTCTTGGGGCCGACGCGGTGGCGTTGTGAGGCAAGGTGGTCGCGCGCCGGGGTCCGCTTTGTGCGGTGTGTGTGGTGTGGTGTGGTGTGGTGTCGTGCGGTGTGTGTGGTGGCGTGGCGTGGCGTGGTGTGGTGCGGGACGGTCGACGTCCGGGGAGGGTGGGTGAGGCTCGCTGAGTGCTGGCTCGCCGGCCCGGGCGCTCACGGTGCCGAGTACCGGGGCTTCGGGGGAGCCGGAGTCCGGTTCCCATTCTCAGCGCCGCGCGTTCGGTCCTGTTCGGTCGGTCTTGTTTGGTCGGTCCTGCTTGGTGAGCTCTGCTTCGTTTGTTGTGTTTGGTGCGTCTCGTTTGGTGCGTCCCGCTTGGTGGGCCTCGCTTGGTGCGTCCCGCTTGATGGGTGCTGCGTGGTGCGTCGCACTCGGTCCCTTGTGTGTGGTCCATAGTGGGCGGTCTTTCATCCTGCGTGCGCCCTGCGTCGTGCTGCGCGGGTCTGGCGCGGTGTCTGTGACCAGATGTGCGGGGTGCGTCCAGGGGTAGGGGGCCGGAGGCGTGCCCCCACGCGCTCGCGTATTGGCGGCGCTCCGGGGTGCGTGTCCGGACGGGGTCGGTCCGTGGCGAGGGGGTTCGTGCCGTGCATGTTGGGGCGTGTGTCCCGAGGGTGTGACGCCGACTCGTCTGCTTCCGGGCCCCGTTGTACCCCCGGTTTCGTGGTGTCCGGTCGTCGTGCGACGCCGTCCAGAGCAGCGTCGAACGGCCAGCCCCCTGGAGTGGGGGTGGGGGCTACCTCCTGTGATCTCCCGTCGACTGGGGCATGCTCTCGCGGAGGTGCCGCACACTCCGGGGGAATGGGCGCTGGTCATCCAGGCGTGTGATTCCTCGCTCCCACTGAGCGGTCCATGCCTCGAGATCCCACACAACTCGCGGGCATGGTGAGCGAGACCTGGGGGCCAGGGCCGCGGGGATCAGCGAGTCAGCGTCCTCCCGGCGTGGTCGATCGCCTGTGGCTCCCGTTCCGCATTGCAAGCTGCGAATAGGCCAGCTGCTCTGCACATGTTTCACGTGAAACGGAGCCGATACCGTCTTGCGGTGGCTGGTGCCGGCGCGGAGTGACAGCGGACAATGCGTAGAGCGGCGTTTGTCGAGGCGCGTGTTCCACGTGAAGCAATGTGAGGCGTTCGTCTGGGGGAATGCGCCCCGAGCAGCCGGACTGGGCAGGGCAGCGCAAGGCAAGCTCTCCCACACCCCCCTCAACGCGATCTCTTCGCGCGCGCTCCGGTTCTGTTTCACGTGAAACATCGAGCCTCGGAGTCCGGCGGAGGGGAGCACCAGGATGCCAGGATTGCCTCATGCAGTATCTGACGATCGGTTTCCCGGTGCGGTGGTGGCAGCTCATCGATGGATGCGTCGACAATTCGACGTCGATCGACGTCGTCGACGGCGTGATCGAGACGGTGGCAACGGGGGCATGCGTCCGAGATGCCGGTTGGCGTACGGCTGCGGCCTACAACGGTGAGAGAGACTCTTACGGCTGGCCCCCTGCGGACTGGACCCTGCCCATCACGCTCCGCCGGGCACACTGGGAATGGGTGTTGTCTCAGCTCGATCGCTGGGAGCCCTACGAAACGGGCCGGCATCCGGACTACGGAAGACTCCGCCCGCTGATCGAGACGGCTCTGTCCGCGGGATGAGTCCCACCATCGGCCGCTGATCCGATCGGCAAGCGAAGACTCACCTCGCGCTCCGCGCTGACGGCTCAGGACATCCGCGGCCCATGGAGAGGGCGGCGTGCGGATGCCCTCGATGGCAGATGGGTGCAGCACGAACGTCGCCGTGCCGCCGTTCCGGAGAGTTCACCAGCGGGATGCCTGGCCCGACGGTGGTATGTGGTGGTCCCGTGTGGCACCGGCTGATGAGCAGGCCGCTGCAACCGGGCAGACGAAAGCCGTGGTGCACAGGCGGTGGACGACATCGGCTGTCCCCATGAGCGCAGCGAGCAGATGAGAACGGGCGGACGGTCTGTGAACGTAGAGCTGACTGTGATTGCTGCTCGAGGCTGGCGACGTCGCTGCCTCTCGCTGTGACCGCGCATCCCACGACGGCTTGACCCCGCCCGTCGCTTGTGGGCCCTGCTGCAGGTGTATGGACACCGTCGGGGTTTGGTCACAAGGACGAAGCGAAGCGCGGGCAAGGGAGTGGTGCGTGTCGCCGGCCGGCGGTGGGCCGCGGCGCGATCGGATGGCTTCATGCGGGCGTGGGCGCGACGAGCAACGATCCGTCGTAGCGACGAGACGCACCGCGTCTGCGCAGTCTCCGTTTCACGTGAAACGACACTGGTCGAGGGCGGGAACTCCGCACCGGCAGCATGTGCGCATCCCACAGAAGCGGCCCGACGGCGATCGGAGGTCGGTCCCTGCGATTAGAGTGGAACGCGGCCCCGAAAGGAGTGGATGTTTCACGTGAAACAGTCCGAGAAGGCATCATCGAACGATTCGTTCGGGATGGATACCCCCCTCGCGCGAGAACTCGCGGATCTCTCCGTTCGGCGGCGCGCGCTCGACGCGGTCACGGTGGAGTTCACCGGCGAGACTCGCATCCTGACGGTGTCGAACCAGAAGGGCGGCGTCGGGAAGACCACGAGTGCCGTGAACATCGCCTCCGCTCTCGCCGGGCTGGGGGCGAAGGTGCTCGTCATCGACCTGGACCCTCAGGGCAACGCCTCCACCGCGCTCGGGGTGCCCCATAACGCGGATACTCCGAGCGTCTACGACGTGCTCATCGACGAGTTCCCGCTCGCTGACATCGTCCAGCCCAGTCCGGAGAGCCCGAACCTCTTCTGCGCTCCGAGCACCATCCACCTCGCCGGCGCCGAGATCGAGCTCGTGGCCCAGGTGGCGCGCGAGCATCGACTGCGCCGAGCGCTGGAGGACTACCTCGCGGAGAACCCCGTCGATTTCGTCATCATCGACTGCCCACCGTCGCTCGGCCTCCTCACGATCAACGCTTTCACCGCGGCGAACGAGGTCTTCATCCCGATCCAGTGCGAGTATTACGCACTGGAAGGCCTGAGCCAGCTGCTCGGCAGCATCCAGATGATCCAGAAGCACCTCAACCCCGGCCTTCACCTCTCGACCATCCTCCTCACGATGTTCGATGGACGCACGCGCCTGGCGCAGCAGGTCGCCGAGGAAGTGCGATCCCACTTCCCGTCCCAGGTGCTGGCCACAGTGATTCCCCGGTCCGTACGCGTGTCGGAAGCCCCCAGTTTCGGCCAGACGGTCATCGCCTACGACGGTCAGTCCGCCGGAGCGATCGCGTACCGCGAGGCCGCCGTCGAGATCGCGTCACGACAGACGCAGAGCAAGGAGAAATAATGGCGAAGCGCACGGGACTCGGCCGGGGCATCGGAGCCCTCATCCCGACGGCCGACCAGTCCGAACGCCCCGTGGACGTGTTCTTCCCCGGCGCGAAGATCGCTGCGACGGCCGATGCCGCAGCAGCGGAGAGCACCGTGGCCGGCGACGCCGATCTCGAGGCGGTGCCGGGCATCCATCTGATCCAGGTCGACCCTCAGGCGATCGTGCCGAACCCGCGGCAGCCGCGCACACACTTCAATCCGGAGGACCTCGCCGAACTGGTGCACAGCGTGCGCGAGTTCGGTGTGCTCCAGCCGGTCGTCGTGCGGAAGAACGGCGACGGTGAGTACGAGCTCATCATGGGGGAGCGGCGCACTCGGGCCGCCCGCGAGGCCGGCCTCGCGTCCATCCCCGCGATCGTCCGCGACACCGCCGATGAAGACCTGCTGCGCGACGCGCTGCTGGAGAACCTCCACCGGTCAGAGCTCAACCCGCTGGAAGAGGCCTCCGCGTACCAGCAGCTGCTGGACGACTTCGGCATCACGCAGGAGGAGCTGGCCACGCGCATCGGCCGCTCCCGCCCGCAGATCAGTAACACCATCCGGCTTCTCAAGCTCCCGGTTCCGGTGCAGCAGCGAGTAGCCGCCGGAGTGCTGACCGCCGGTCACGCCCGGGCGATCCTCAGCCTCGACTCACCCGAGGCCATGCAGCGCCTGGCGGACAAGGTCGTCAACGAGGACCTCTCCGTCCGGGCGACGGAGGAGGCCGCGAAGGCGCAGCCCGCCGCCGGCAAGGCGCCCAAGCCGACGCCGGGCGCGCGTCGTGCCTACCTGGATGAGGTCGCGAGCACCCTCGGTGACCGCCTGAACACCCGCGTCAAGATCTCGCTCGGCACGCGGAAAGGCCAGGTCACGATCGATTTCGCCTCGATTCAGGACCTGAACCGCATCCTGGAGGAGCTCGGGCAGGAAGGCTACGGCTCCGCGCGGTGACCCCCTCGTCACCCGCGGGTGACATAGACTCTTCTCCTTGACGAGGCGAGGGGATGTCATGTCCAAACCAGCTGATCCAGCGAGTATCAAGCGTCGGGTGATCGCCGTCAGTATCGCGGCGGCTTTGGGCGGATTCCTCTTCGGATTCGACACCGCGGTGATCAACGGCGCGGTGGACGCTCTGGCCGGAGACGTCTCCGGCTTCGATCTCGGCACCGGCCTCAAGGGCTTCGCCGTATCGTCGGCCCTGATCGGCTGCGCCGTCGGCGCCTGGTTCGCGGGGCCTGTGTCCAACAGGTTCGGACGCATCCCGGTCATGGTGGTCGCCGCGGCGATGTTCTTCGTGTCGGCGATCGGCTCCGGCCTCGCCTTCAGCGTCGTCGACCTGATCATCTGGCGTGTCATCGGCGGTCTCGGTGTCGGAGCGGCCTCCGTCATCGCACCCGCGTACATCGCCGAGGTGTCGCCGGCAGCCATCCGCGGCCGCCTCGGCTCGCTGCAACAGCTCGCCATCGTGCTCGGCATCTTCGCGGCCCTGCTCTCCGACGCCCTCCTCGCAGGGATCGCGGGGGAGGCCGATCAGCCGCTGTGGGGACTGACCGCCTGGCGGTGGATGTTCATGGTCGCGGCGATCCCCGCCCTCGTCTACGGGCTCATGTCGCTGCGGCTCCCGGAATCCCCGCGCTACCTCGTGCGCAAGGGTGAGGTGAAGCGGGCCGCGGAGGTGCTGCAGACCGTCACGGGAACGATCGACACGGACGCGAAGATCAAGGAGATCACCGGGACGATCGACACGGAGCGCTCCGAATCGCTGCGCGACCTGCGGGGGAACCGTCTGGGGCTCAAGCCGATCGTGTGGGTCGGCATCCTGCTGTCCGTCTTCCAGCAGTTCGTCGGCATCAACGTCATCTTCTACTACTCCACGACGCTGTGGCAGTCGGTCGGCTTCGATGAGTCCAGCGCCCTGCTCACCTCGGTGATCACGTCCGTGACGAACATCGTTGTCACCATCGTCGCGATCCTGCTCGTCGATCGGGTCGGCCGCCGCATCATGCTCCTCGTCGGCTCCGTCGGCATGACCGTGACGCTCGGGCTCATGGCCCTCGCGTTCTCGTTCGGCACGCTGGACGCCTCGGGAACGGCGACTCTCCCGGACCCGTGGGCGACCGTGGCCCTGATCTGCGCGAACGGCTTCGTCGTCTTCTTCGGAGCCAGCTGGGGCCCGCTCGTGTGGGTGCTCCTCGGGGAGATCTTCCCGAACTCGATCCGCGCGGGTGCCCTCGCCGTCGCGGCTGCCGCGCAGTGGGTGGCCAACTTCTTCATCTCGACGACCTTCCCCGCGTTCGCCGAGATCGGCCTCACCTTCGCGTACGGCTTCTATGCGTTCTTCGCGCTGCTGTCGTTCTTCTTCGTGTTCTTCAAGGTCCCCGAGACCAAGGGCCGCGAACTCGAGGACATGAAGGAGGATGCGAAGGTCGAGCGCCGACCCCGCCGCGCACGCGCGTAGGCTGGAGGGATGACCGAGTCCGTCCCCCGCCGTGCCAGCCTGGAAGTGCTGCGCGCTGAGGCGTCGGACGAACTCGCCGTCCTCGTGCAGGAACGTCTGCTCGGTGGGGAGGACCCCTGGGAGTTCATGGAGGAGCTGCCCAGCGTGGACGAGCTCGTGGTCTATCTGCTCCGGGCCGACAACATCGCGGCGAACGACGGCGTGCGTCCCAACGCCGCGCGACACTACCGCGTGCTGCGACAGATCGCGCTCGACTACCCGGAGCTCACTCCTGCGGTCTGGGGTCTCCTGGACGAGAAGCAGCGCTACCGGCGCTGGGACCCCCGGATCGCCGACGCCTCCTGACCCCCATGCTCCTCGTGCCCTCCGATCCGTCGTGGCCGCAGCGATTCGAGGAGTTCGCGGCGTCGATCCGCGCTGCCGGCGCCGACGGCTGGGTCGTCGAGCACATCGGTTCGACGGCGATCCCCGGGATGAGCACGAAACCGATCATCGACCTCGCGGTGCGCATGAACACACCAGGAGAGTATGAAGCCTCCCGTTCCGAGCTGGAGGCGGTCGGGTGGCGCGCCGGCAGCGGTGTCCGCACGCATCCGGTGATGATCATGGCCCCGGCCGGGGAGCGCCTCGCCATTGCGCACTTCTTCACTGCAGGGGACTGGGATCTCGTGCCGCAGCGGCTGCTGCGCGACTGGCTGCGCACGCACCCGGATGACGCGGAACGCTACGAACGCGTCAAGCGCGAGGCGGCGCGGGCTGCGTCGGAGCGGCAGATCTCGTACAACGCAGCGAAGACCGCTGTCATCCAGGAGATCGTCGACAAGGCACGGGAAGCGCGCGGTCTCGAGCCGGTGGACGTGGACGACAAGCGCCGCGCGGGCCCCTTCATGCGCTGAGCATGCGAAAAGGGCCGCACCCGGAGGTGCGGCCCTTCGTCGTCGTGGGGGATCAGCCGAGGAAAGCGGCGAGATCCTGCTCGAGGGCGAACTTCGGCTTCGCGCCGATGATCGTCGTCTTCACCTCTCCGCCCTGGAAGACCTTCATCGCCGGGATCGACGTGATCTGGTACTTCATGGCCAGCTCCGGGTTCTCGTCCACGTTGAGCTTGAGGATGGTGATCTTGTCGGGGTTGTCGGACTGGATCTCGTCCAGCACCGGCGCGACCATACGACACGGACCGCACCACTCGGCCCAGAAGTCCACCAGCACGGGACCGTCGGCCTGCAGCACGTCCTGCTCCCAGGTCGCCTGGCTCGTTGCCTTTGCACTCATCAGAGTTCTCCTTGTTCGAGGTTCGCCTGTTGCAACAACGGGCGAGGGGAAAGTGTTCCCGGCCCGATCAGGCCGTGATGACCTCGGCGGCCTCGGCCGCGGGGACCTCGACCGACGGGTCTTCGAGGTCGGCGAGGAAGTGCTCGGCGTCGAGGGCGGCGATCGTGCCCGTCCCCGCCGCGGTGATGGCCTGGCGGTAGGTCGGGTCGATCACGTCGCCGGCGGCGAAGACACCGGGGACCGACGTGCGCGAGGAGCGGCCGTCGACCCAGATGGTGCCCTCGGGGGTGAGCTCGAGCTTCTCGTGGACGAGGTGCGTCCGCGGGTCGTTGCCGATGGCGATGAACAGGCCGTCGAGGGGGAGGTCGCGCAGCGACCCGTCCTCCGTGGAACGCAGCTGCACGCCGGAGACGGCGTTGTCGCCCAGGATCTCGACGACCTCGCTGTTCCACACGAACTCGATCTTCTCGTTCGCGAAGGCGCGCTCCTGCATGATCTTGGAGGCCCGCAGGGTGTCCTTGCGGTGGATCACGTACACCTTGTCGGCGAAGCGCGTGAGGAAGGTGGCCTCCTCCATCGCCGAGTCGCCGCCGCCGACCACCGCGATGGTCTTCTGACGGAAGAAGAAGCCGTCGCAGGTGGCGCACCAGGAGACGCCGAAGCCGGAGAGGCGCTCCTCGCCCTCGATGCCGAGCTTGCGGTAGGCGGAACCGGTGGCGTAGATGATGGTCCTGGCCTCGTGGGTCGCGCCCGATCCGAGGGTGACCTTCTTGACGGGGCCGGCGACGTCGAGCTCGGTCACGTCGTCGTACAGGACCTCGGTGCCGAACTTCTCGGCCTGCTCCTGGAACTTGGCCATGAGCTCGGGGCCCTGGATGCCCTCCGGGAAGCCGGGGTAGTTCTCGACCTCGGTCGTGTTCATGAGCTCGCCGCCGACCTCGACGGAGCTGGCGATGAGCAGCGGCTCGAGGTTCGCGCGCGCGGCGTAGATGGCAGCCGTGAATCCGGCGGGGCCGGAGCCGATGATGATGACCTGACGCATGTGATCTCCGTTAGAAAAGCGGTGCCGTCGAAAGACGTCCGACTGCTTCAACCCATGGTAACCGCGGGGCATTCCCGCGTCAGCGGCCGGGGAGGAAGCGGCGCACGAGCCGTCCGCCGGCCTTCAGCTCCGGGGCGCGGAAGACAGCGAGGATCGCGACGTAGACGAGCACGACGACGAGGCCGATGACGGCGGTCGCCAGGGTGCCGGGAATGACGCCGGATGTCGCCCATCCCGTCGTCCCGCCGAGGAGGAGGAAGGTGCCCCAGCCGGCGACACCGGCCGGGATCGCGGCGATCGCGAAGAGCGCGAGGGCACGCATCCACGAGAGGACGCCCAGTCCGCCGATCTTGCGATGCAGCAGCCAGGTCGCCACGATCGTCTGCAACGTGCTGGCGATGGACTGGCCGAGAGCCACGGCGGCAGCCAGCTGGGTCAGGGCGATGACCTCTGCGAACAGGAGCGCGGCCGCGCCCAGCGCGGTCACGACGATCAACGTGCACTGGAAGATCGTGAACCAGAAGGGGGTGCGCGTGTCGTTGTAGGCGTAGAAGGTGCGCTGGACGATGAACAGGATCGTGAGCGGGATGAGGCTGATCAGATAGCAGAGGAGGACGATGGCGGCGCCCTCGGCATCCGAGGGGCTCTCGGTGAACACGCGGGAGGCGGGGATCGCCGCGGCGGCCACCGCGGCGACGGCGGCGACGATGAAGAACAGCAGCGTGCGGATGCTGCGCGAGATGTCCCCCCGGACCTCGTCATCGCGACCTGCGGCGGCGTGTTCGCTGATCTGCGTGAAGTACGGGGTTCCGATCGACAGGACGATGACGGAATACGGCAGCATGAAGATGAGCCACGCGTTCGTGGTCACGGCGAGGGACGCCCCGGTCCCGGACGCGTTGCTGACGATGTTGCCCTGGAGCACGCCCGCAGCCAGGGAGGCGAATGCCATCAGGAACGTCCATCCGGCGAGCTTGCCCACGTTGCCGAGCCCGACGCCCCGCCACTGGAAGTCCGGGCGCAGGGAGAGGCCGGTCCGCCGCCAGAACAGCAGCAGGATGAGCGCCTGCACGGCGATGCCGAGGGTCGCCGTGCCGCCGAGAGTGGCGATCATCTCCGGCGTCCAGTCGGCGGAATCGCGGGAGACCGGCGAGAACGCCCATCCCAGGATCAGGAATCCGATGATGGAGACGATGTTGTTGACGACGGGGGCCCAGGTGAACGGCCCGAAGATGCGCCGCGCGTTCAGCGCCTCGCCCAGCAGCGCGTAGAGACCGTAGAAGAGGATCTGCGGGAGGCACCAGTAGGCGAGTGCGGTCGCGAGGGCCTCGGTGCTGGGCGAGAACCCGCCGGCCACGATCTCCACGAGCCAGGGAGCGGCGATCGTGGCGACCGCAGTGACGGCGACCAGCACGACGGTGCCGAGCGTGAACAGCTTCGAGATGAAGGCGTTGCCGCCGTCGGCGTCGGCGGTGGCCTTGACGATCTGCGGCACGATCACCGCGGTGAGAATGCCGACGGAGATGAGGGAGAAGACGCTGTTCGGCAGGGTGTTCGCCGCGGCGAAGGCGTCGGCCGGACCCGATCCGAACGAGCCGATCACCGCCACGAGGATGATGCTGCGCAGCAGCCCGGTCACGCGGGACACCATGGTGCCGGCGCCGATGATGGCGCTGGCGCGCCCGAGACTACTCACGCGACTCCTTCGTGGGAGGGGCATCCGGGCCGTCGGGGCTTTCCTGCACCGCGGCTTCCGCTTCCTTCTCCTCGATCAGTTCCTCGACGGCGGCCTCCACGGCCTGCTCCTCGATGGCCTCCCGACGCTTCCGGCGCACCGTGCGCACCACGCCGAGGGCGATGAGCAGCACGGCGAGGCCGCCGAAGACGACGAGGCCGATGGTCTCCCATTCCGCCCGCACGGCGACACGGATGGTCTGCTCGGACTGGATGGGCACGCCGGTGGGGCTGGTCAGGCTGAGGCGCAGATCGAGCTCGCCACTGCCGACACGAGCGGATACCGGCACCTTCGCGCGGGTGGTCGAGTTGGCCTGCACCTCCACGTCGATCACCGGCGTCACCTCGAGCCGCGGATCGCTGGGTGAGGCGTACAGGCGCACCGTCACCGGCCACGGGAGGTCGTTGCGCACGGCGATCGGGAGATCGGCGTTGGCCGTGAGGAGCTGGATGGTGCTGGAGGCGGGGATGTTCACCGCGTCGAGGGTCTCCACGGTGCGGGCGCGGTGGGCCGCGACCTTCTCGGCGAACGCCTCCGCGGATGAGCCGACCGCGATCGTGCGCAGGATGCGCAGGCGCTCCGGGCTCAGCAGCACGAGGGGGTCGTCGAGGATGGTGGCGAACGCGGTGAGGGAGCCCTCGTCGGCGAGGAGGTTCGACAGGTCGGCGGCGCGCGGCGCGGCCGCGGTCTCCGGCACTGTGACCGGGACGGCGGTCGTCGCCCGCACGCTGGAGAGTTCGAACCCGATCGAGTCCGCCGCGGAGACGGCATCCCGAAGGGCTTCGGCGGAACGGTTCTCGTCGCGCTCCAGACCGATGAGCAGGGGCATGCCCGGCGCTCGCTTACCGGCGAGGAACAGGCGCGCCGCCGCTTCGGCGAGGAGTCCCTGGCGGGGCGCCGATGCGGACTCGGCGGCAGCGGCGGAGAGCGCCGAGGAGGTCGCCGCGTCGGTGACGAGGAGATCCTGTCCACCGGCGGTCGCATGCGCCGCGCTCTGCCCGCCGACCGTCTCGGACGACACCACGGTCGTGGCATTCCGACCCAGGTACCGCGAGAACGCGGCCAGGTCGGTCTGGGTGAGGTCGCTCTCGGGCCACACGATCCCCGGGATCGCCCCCTCGATCTCTCCCAGCTCCTCATCGGTCGGAAGCGCGGGACCCTCGGTCGGCAGGGGAGAGGGGCTCTCGGTCGGTCCCGGCGTGCTCGTGGGGGTGACCGCCCGCTGCTGCGGGAAGGCCGCCGGGTCGAGCAGCGATGTGAGCGGCAGGGGCGCCAGCGCCTCCGGAAGACCGGCCTGGGCCTGCACCGTGAGGTCGGCATCGCCGAACTGCAGGGCGAAACGCGTGTTCGGGAGCTCGTCGAGCCGGGCGATCCAGTCGGTCGCGGACGAGGGGGCGGCGTTGCCCAGCGCGCGGATGGACGCCAGGATGGCGGGATCGATCGCGAGCACGGCCGTCGTGCCGGCGACGCCGTCGAGCTGCGCGGTGAGGTGCCCATCCGGCGCGGTGAGCTCGGTGAGCTCCTCCGCACTCAGGAGGGCGCCGCCGGCGGGGGTCGCCGTGATGGGGACGAGGACGCCGATCGTGCTCGTCGGCGTGGACGTGACGACGAGCACGCTCGTGGCGGTGGTGTCCCACGTGGTGCCGCGCTGTCCGTCCCCGTCGTCCGTGCGAGCGTCGCTTAGAGCGGCCCGCAGCGGGTACACCCCCGGCGTGAGGGTTCCCAGCGTCTCCTCCGGCACGAACACGGTGGTGGTCGCGGACCCGCCCGCCTCCGCCGCCTTCGTGGCCTCGTCGCCGAGGGGGAGGAAGGCTCCGGAGGCCTGCCCGTCGTCCAGCCACGCGGTCACCGCGTCGTCGTCGGCGAGCGGCGTGCTCCCCAGCTCGATCTCGACGCGCCCGGCGGAGAGCTCGGAATCCGTCTCGTTGTCGATCGTGACGACCGCCGACGTGGACGTACCCGGAGCGACCGTGCCGCGCAGACCCGCCGACACGTGCAGTTCCACCCGCTTGTCGTCATCGGCCGCCGGCTGATCGGCCGCCAGCGCCGAGCCGGGAACCCCCAGGGCGCAGACGCCCGCGGCGACCACGAAAGCCGCGAGCCGGCGCACGCGCGCGCGGAGGCCCGTGTCGGGAGTGGTCGCGGTCATGAAGGTCTTCCTCGAACGCCGGGGAGGAGGCGGATCGTGAGTACTGACCCTGTGATTCTAGGAGGCCGGACAGAGGAGAACCCTGAAGACGCGTAGAGTGACGGCCGTGTCCGACACCCCCACCCCCCGTCCCGACCCCCTCCGCAGTGCCGCGCTCGCCGCGGATCTCGACGCCGCCGACCTCCGTTCCGAGCCGCTGCGGCGCCTCTGGGGCGAGGAGGCGGACGATGCGCTGGCCCGCGGCCTCCGCGAGCCCATCCTGCGGGCGATCGCCGGAGACGAGGGGCCTCTGGCCACCCTCGGGCGGCTTCTCGTACTCGGCCTGCCGCAGCCCCGCGCGGCGGTGGAGCGTGCGCTGCCGACCCTCGGCGCCGACGGGCTGGCGGCGCTGGGCCTGGCGGTCGTCGACGCGGACACGGTGACCCCGGTGGCGCTGCTGCGCCCGCAGTCGTTCGTCGACGAGGACGGCGTGGGCGAATGGTGGATCGCCAGCGACCTCGACGAGGTCGCCCTCGACGGCCCGCTGCCCGCCGACCACGTCCTGGGTGTCGGCGGTGCCTCCCGTACGCTCGCGGAGACGATCGTGCCGTTCGAGGTGGATCGTGCGCTCGACCTCGGCACGGGATGCGGCATCCAGGCGCTTCTGGTCGCGCGCCGTGCGCGCGCGGTGGTCGCCACGGACATCTCGCACCGGGCCCTCGCCTACGCAGAGCTGAACGCGCAGCTCAACGGGGTCACCACCATCGACTTCCGTCATGGCAGCATGTTCGAACCCGTCGCCGGCGAGGCCTTCGACCTCATCGTCTCGAACCCGCCGTTCGTGATCACGCCGCGCTCGCAGGGCGTGCCGGCGTACGAGTACCGCGACGGCGGTCTGGTCGGCGACGCGCTGGTCGAGCAGTTCGTGCGCGCGGCCCCCGCGCATCTGACTCCCGGCGGCATCGCCCAGCTGCTCGGCAACTGGGAGTCGCGGAAGGGGGTCGCCGGCCTCGCCCGCCTCGACGCGTGGGTGCCGGCCGACCTCGATCTGTGGGTGGTGGAGCGCGAGGAGCTGACGCCTCTCGGCTACGCGGAGCTGTGGATCCGCGACGGCGGCACCACGCCGCGCGACCCCGCCTTCACTCCCCTGCTGCGGGCGTGGCTCGACGACTTCGACGACCGAGGGGTGACCGCGATCGGCTTCGGGTACGTGCTCCTGCGCCGCGGGCAGGGAGGGCCGCTGCGCCGATCGGAGCGGATCTCGCAGCCGGTGTCTGGGGTGGGCGCGGCGCTCGCGCTCGGCCTCACCGCGCACGACGCGCTCGCCGCCGGGCTGCCCGAGACGCTCGTCGTCGCCGCGGACGTGACCGAGGCGCGGCACCTGCTGCCCGGCAACGACGACCCGAGCGTGATCGAGCTGCGGCAGGGAGGCGGCTTCGCACGGACCGTGGCGGTGGACCCGGCGCTGGCCGGCTTCGTCGGAGCCTGTGACGGCGAGCTGCAGGTGCTGCAGATCGCGCCCGCCCTCGCCGACCTCTTCGAGGTGCCGTTCGCGCAGCTGTGGGCGGAGCTCGAGCCGCGCATCCGGGGACTCGTGCTCGACGGCTTCCTCCTCCCGGGGGAATAGTCCCGGCTTCCATGCGTTCGAATACACCATGAAGGCTTTCGGATTCCTCTCGTTCGGGCACTACGCCGACGTGCCGGGCTCGGCCACGCGCACCGCCGGCGACATGCTGAAGCAGACCATCGAGATCGCCGAGGGCGCCGATGAGCTCGGGGTCAACGGCGCGTACGTCCGCGTGCACCACTGGGCGCGCCAGGCCGCGTCGCCGATGCCGCTGCTGGCCGCGATGGCGGCCCGCACGGAGCGCATCGAGGTCGGCACCGGTGTCATCGACATGCGCTACGAGAACCCCTTCCAGTTCGCGGAGGAGGCGGCCGCGCTCGACCTCATCGCCGACGGCCGCATCGCCCTCGGCGTGAGCCGGGGGTCACCCGAGACGGCGCTGCGCGGCTACGAGACGTTCGGCTTCCGCGACGAGGAGGACCCGGAGCGCGGCAGCGTGCTCGCGCGGGAGAAGTTCGAGATCTTCCTGCGTGCCATCGATGGCGAGCGCCTGGCCCCCGGCGACCCCCGGATGGTCGGTGCCGGGCAGTACCTCGCGATCGAGCCCCAGTCGGCCACACTGCGCGACCACATCTGGTGGGGGTCCGGCTCCCGTGCCACGGCCGAGGAGACCGGCCGCAAGGGCCTCAACATGATGAGCTCGACGCTGGTGACCGAGGCCACCGGCCAGCCGTTCCACGAGCTGCAGCGCGAACAGATCGACCTCTTCCGTTCGGCCTACCGTGAGGCCGGCCACACCGGCACGCCGCGCGTCTCGGTCAGCCGCAGCGTGTTCCCGCTCGTCTCCGACACGGATCGTGCGTACTTCGGGCTGCGCAGCGAGGAGAACGCCGACCAGATCGGCATCATCGACGGGTTCCGCTCCACGTTCGGCAAGACCTACGCCGCCGAGCCCGACGTGCTCATCGAACAGCTCCGGCAGGACGAGGCGGTCATGGCCGCCGACACCCTCATGCTGACGATCCCGAACCAGCTCGGCCCGGAGTACAACCTCCACGTGCTCGAGGCGTTCGCCGAGCACGTCGCCCCGGCACTGGGGTGGAAGCCGAACACGGAGGGCCCGGTCCAGGGCGACCCCGTGGCCTGATCGAGTGAGCGACGGGGTCCGCGCTCCGCTCTTGACAGCGGCTCCGGCACCCCCGACCCTGGGGACGGTGCGCCGACCGGCGCCCGTCCCCCTCGTTTCGGAGGCATCATGACCCGCGTGCGCGTCGACCTCAACATCACCCTCGACGGCTTCGCCACGACGACCGACCAGACCCCCGAGAATCCCTTCGGTGAGGACTGGGGGCGGCTCACCGCCGCATACACGGCCACCCGGACGTTCCGGGAGCGGGTCTTCCACGACATCAGCGGTGCCGGCACCACCGGCGTCGACGAGAAGTACGCGGCCCGGTACTTCCAGGGGATCGGCGCCGAGATCATGGGTGCCGGGATGTTCGGGCTGCACGCCAACCCCGACGACCCGGACTGGCGCGGATGGTGGGGCGAGGAGCCGCCGTTCGAGGTGCCGGTGTTCGTCCTCACCCACACGCCGCGCCCACCGATCGAGTTCGCGAACGGGACGATTTTCCGCTTCCTCTCCGCGAGCCCGGAGGAGGCGCTGCGGGAGGCCGTGGCCGCGGCCGGAGACGCCGACGTCCGGGTGGGCGGGGGCGCCCGCACGGTCCGGGAGTTCCTGCGCGCCGGCCTCGTCGACGACCTGCACGTCGGCATCACCCCGATCGTCACCGGCAGCGGGATCCGCTTGTGGGACGACCTGCGCGGCCTCGAGACCGGCTATCGCGTGACCTCCGAGGTGGCGGAGTCCGGCGTCACCCACGTCACGTTCTCCCGCGAGGGCTAGGCGAGACCTCAGCGGGGAGGCCCGAACAGCTCCTCACCGTGCTCGTGGAGGAGACGGTACGCGTCCGCGAACGTCTCCGGCTCCGGCTCTCCCGGCGCGCCGTAGCGCGCGAGGAGCAGTCCGAGCAGGCCGCGAGCCGGCGGCGTGAGCGGTTTGAGGTGGTCGTCCTCGTTCGGCTGCGGGGCGCCGTCCTCCGGGTTCGGCGGTGTGTACGCGGGCGTCGTCACCGGCCAGTCCGCCGGGTGCCGCGGCTTGTCGAGATTGACCACGTTCATGAGTGTGTTGGCGGACTGGTCCCGGTCGTTCAGCGGTTGCAGCCCGTGCAGGCGCGAGAGCGTCGCGGTGACCGAGCCGTGGTGCATCTCGTCGTGGATGATCGTGCCCCGACGCGTGTACGCCGACACTGCGATCGCCGGCACGCGGCAGCCGAGACGATCGAAGGTGAAGCCCATCTCCCCGGCGCCCGTGTCGGGCGTTGGTGTGGTGACCGCCGGCGGGGGCACATGGTCATAGCAGCCGCCGTGCTCGTCGAATGTGATGAGGAGGAGGGTGTTGACGGCGTTCGATCCGCCCGGTGTCGCGCTCGTGCGCACAGCCTCGTAGATGTCGTGGATGAGCCGATCGCCCGCGCGCACATCGGAGATGGCGCTGTCGTACACCGGCCGGCCGGCCATCATGCTGTCCCGCGGCTTCCCGAACGGCGGGTGGAAGTCGTTGTGGTCGTAGACCATGCGGGGCTCGATGAAGGCGTACGCGGGCAGGGTGCCGTTCTTCGCGTCGGCGTAGAAGTCCTCCATGGTGCCGAAGTGATCCGTGCGCCAGTGCTTCTCCAGCACCGCCGCATGCAGCATCCCGGTGAAGGAGACGAGTTGGAGCCGGTCGATGTAGATGCGCCAGCTGACCTTCTTGTCCTCCAGGCGGTTGAACACCGTGGGGGCGGCGGGCGCGTCGAGCCACTTGCGGTATCCGCCGCCGCCCTGATTCGTCACGAAGCCGTGTGACGTGGAGGCGTGGAAGAACGAGCGATTGCAGAAGGTCTGCGAGGGCACCGCGGCATACCAATGGTCGAAGACCGCGAACTCCGCGGCGAGGGTCGACAGCACGGGGAGCATCTCCGGCGAGAACGAGCCCATGATGTGGCGGGCCTCATCCAGGCTCGGTTCCTTCCCGCCGCGCAGACGCCGGAAGTTGATGAGGTAGTCGTCGAGGAAACCGGACATCGTGGCCTCCTCCCCGTGGGCGGGCGCGTTGAACGGGGCGCTCATCTCGTCGACGAAGAGGTCGGCGTTCGACTTCGGATCGACGGTGCCGAAGATCTGGGTGTTGACGTGCGGGTACTCCTCGCCCGGGTCGGGGTCGGGCAGGCTCATGATGCGGTCGGTGTCGCCGCGATACACGTGGGCCTCGACGACCGTCCCGTCGGCCGCCGTGTTGCTGTGCGACCCGAACGCCAACCCTTCGAACTTCTCGCCCGACGGCAGGGTCTCGGCCGTGTAGAGGTACCCGAGCAGGTTGTCGAAGGACCGGTTCTCACCCATGACCACCACGACATGGTCGAAGCCCGGTTCGCTGCGCGGCGTCAGTGCGGCGAACGGATCGGGCTCGTCCGCGAAGCCGCTCCTGGTGCCGCCCCCGGCCACCGTCGCCCCGATCGCCGCCCCGCCCGCGCCCCCGATGACCGCGCCGGCGAGGGCGGCTCCGCCGGCTTTCAGGAATCCGCGACGGGAGGCGTCACGAGGGGAGGGACCGGGGGTGTCGTCGTCGTCGACCATGCCGCGATCCTACGACCACGGGTCTGCGCCTCCGGTGCGAAATACTGCTTTTCGCGTCATGTTCCGGGCTTCACCGCGTCTCTCCGGTGGTGCCGGCGCACGTGCCGGCACCGAGAGGGAGAGACGATGGGCGATTGCGGATTCGACTGCCTCCGGGATGTGGACCTCTTCGCGGACCTGTCGGCAACAGAGCTCGCTGACCTCCATCGGCAGCTCCTGACCCGCACGTACCTCGCGCGCGAGACGGTGATCGACCAGGGACGGACGACGCAGGCGCTGTTCGTCGTCCGCCGCGGCCGGGTGCGCATCTTCCGGCGATCGGAGCAGGGGCGTGAACTGACCATCGCGATCCTCGGCCCCGGATCGATCTTCGGCGACATGTCGCTCTTCGGTCAGCACATGGGGGGCAACGGTGCCGACACGCTGGAGGCGACCGAACTCTGCCTCCTCGACACGGCCCACGTCCGCCGACTGCTGCTGGCGGACGGGCGGATCGCCCTCCGGATCGTCACGCTCCTGAGCCAGCGGATCGAGGGCCTGGAGACGCGGCTGGCCGACATCTCCTTCCGTCCTCTCGCCGCGCGGATCGCGGCCGCACTCATCGACGCCGGCGAGCGGCGGCAGGGCGACCGAGTGCTCGTCCGTCTGACGCAGGCGCAGCTCGCGGATCTGCTCGGGGCGACCCGGGAGAGCGTGAGCCGCATCCTCGCGCAGTTCGCCGCCGCAGGCCTCATCGTCCGCCGCCGGGGCAGCGTCATCGTGCTCGATCGGCGCCGGCTGACCGCCCACGCCCGTGACCTCGCGCCGGCGGCCGAGCACCGCAGCACCGGCCTCGTCGCGTGACGCGCGAACGATCTCGCTCCCGTGTGAGCCGGATCACGGACGGGCCCCGCCGACCGGACGTACCGTGGCCGTCCGGACCATCCGGAGAAAGTGGTTGACACGATGAAGAAGAAGTTCCTGTCCGTTGCTGCCGTCGGCCTCGCCGCCACCGCTGTCGTCGCGCTCGCGCCGGCCGCGCAGGCCGCCGAGACGACCTCTACCACCGTCACGCACCAGGTGTCGGCACGCATCGTCGACGGCACCGTCACGGTGCCGTCGGGCTCCGCGTACACGTTCTCGATCGTCGTCCGCAACGACGGCGCGCAGGCCGAGACGGTCGCGGTGAAGCAGGCCTTCCTGCAGACCGACCGCGCCACGGTCGTCGACGCGGGCGGCCTCACGGCGACCGCCGCGGGTGCGACGGGCACGGTCGTCGTCCCGGCCGGGCAGACCGTCACGATCCCCGTGACCGCCACGATCGGCTCGACCCTGGGCAATCTCAACAACTCGGTGACCGTGCAGGCGACCGCGGGCGGCAGCAGCTGGCTCGCGTGGGACGCGAACGTCATCACCGCGGGCTGATCCCGACAGACGAGGGCCCGGTCGGCGCTGCCGACCGGGCCCTCCGGTGTTCACGCGGCCGGGATCCAGAGGACGGCGCCGTCGCGCCAGCCGAGCCCGGCGGCACCCTCCGGCAGGGCATCCTCGTGCCGAGGGCGCACCACCCGGAGCCGGCGCCCGGCGAGTTCGACGATGTAGACCACGTCCGCACCGCGATACACGTGTGCGATGACCTCGACCGGAACCGGCGCATCCGGGCCGGCGACGGCCGACAGGCGCAGATCCTCCTGCCGCAGCACGACCTCACCCGAACCGTCCGGCCCGGCACCCGTCAGCGGCACCTGCACGCCCGTCCCGTCGATGGTCGCGACCGCTCCGGACCGCGTCGCGGGGAGGAGGTTCGCTGCCCCGATGAAGTCGGCGGCGAACGGGGTGCGCGGCGCACTGTAGAGCTCCGCCGGAGCGCCCTCCTGCTCGATCACCCCGCCGTTCATGAGCACGATGCGGTCGGAGAGGCTCATCGCCTCCTCCTGGTCGTGGGTGACGAAGACGGTGGTGAGGCCGAGCGTGCGGTGCAGCTCCTTCAGCTCGACCTGCATGTCCTCGCGGAGGCGGGCATCGAGGTTCGACAGCGGCTCGTCGAGGAGGAGGACACGCGGCTCGAACGCGATCGCCCGCGCCAGGGCCACACGCTGCTGCTGGCCGCCCGACAGCTGCGCCGGCATCCGGTCGGCGAGGTGGCCCATCTGCACGCGCTCCAGCGCCCGGACGGCGAGCTCCTTCTGCTCCGCCTTCGGCTTCTCGCCGGACATGCGCAGACCGAAGCGCACGTTCTCGACCACGCTCATGTGCGGGAAGAGGGCGTAGCTCTGGAACATCATGCCGAGATGACGCTTCTCCGGCGGCAGCTTCGTGACGTCCTGCCCCGCGATCTCGATCGTGCCGCTCGTGGGCGACTCGAGACCGGCGATGCAGCGCAGCAGCGTCGTCTTCCCGCAGCCCGACGGGCCCAGGAGCGAGACGAACTCGCCGGACCGCATGGAGAGGTCGATGCCCTTGAGCACCTTCGTCCCCTTGAAGTCCTTGGTGAGAGCAGTGATGGTGAGCGTTGTCATCAGACGAACAACCTTCCCAGGCCGATGATGCGTTCGAGGACGATCATGAGGACGACGGTGAGCAGGACCATGAGGGTCGAGACGGCCGCCACGGTGGGCGACGTGCTGAACTCCAGCTGGCCGTAGATGGCGATGGGCAGCGTCTCCAGCTGCGGGGTGCGCAGGAAGAGGGCGATGACCGCATCGTCGAACGAGATGTTGAAGGCGAAGAAGGCACCGGCGGCGATGCCCGGACGGGCGATGGGCAGCACCACGAGACGGTAGCGGTTCCACGTGCTGGCGCCCAGGGTGCGGGCGGCCTCCTCCGTGAAGTGGTCGGCGCGCGTCATCACCCCGGTCACGGTCCGCATGACGTAGGGGATCGCGATGACGACGTGGATGGCGATGAGCACACCGACGTTCGGCGAGCCGATCGTGAGCGAGGCGATCGACAGCGCGCCGATCGCCAGGATGATCGTCGGGATCGTCAGCGGCGACATCAGCAGCGCCTGGATCGCCGCGCCGCCGGGGATGCGGAAGCGGGTGAGCGCGAGCGCGGCCGCCGTGCCGACGGCCGCCGCGAGGATCGCGACCGTCACCCCCACGACCAGGCTCAGGCGAAACGGCTCGAGATAGGTGTCGGACGTGAGGGCGTCCACGTACCAGTCGAGCGTGAAGCCCTGACCGGGGAAGGTGAGGAACCGGTTCTCGCTGACGGACGCGCCGGCGACGACCAGCAGCGGGACGAGCATGTACAGCGTCACGACGACGCCGAGGAGGATCGCCAGGATGCGGCCGAGGATCGGGACGGAACGGACCATGGTCACACCTTCTGCTTCCCGAGACGGGACGTGCCGGCGAGCACGAGCATGACGCCCGCGAACAGCAGCACGGCCTGTGCGGCCGCGAACGCCCAGTCGAGGTTGGTGGTCGCGTCGACGTAGATCGTCTGCGCGAACACGGGGATCTGCGAGCCGCCGATGAAGCGCGGCGTGATGAACGAGCTCACGGAGAGGACGAACACCAGGGAGGCGCCCGCGACGATGCCGGGCACGGACAGGGGCAGCACGACGTGGCGCAGCGTGCGCCAGAACCCGGCGCCGAGCGTCCGGGAGGCCTCCTCCAGCTGCGGCTTGATGCCGGAGATCACGCCGAGGATGCTGAGCACCGCGAACGGCAGCAGGACCTGCACCATCGCGATCACCACACCGGTCTCGGTGCCGAGGAAGCCCTGCGTGCCGCCGACGAGGAACTCCGCGCCGGGGATCTGCATCATCAGACCGGCCGGTCCCATGAGCACCACCCATCCGAACGTGCGGACGACGACGCTCGTCATCAGCGGCAGGATGACGACGATGAGGAGGAACGAGCGCACCTTCGATCCGGCACGCGCCATGATGTACGACAGCGGGATGGCGATGACCAGGGTGATCACCGTCTGGATCACCCCCAGGCGGAGCGAGCGCAGCGCCGCCTGGAGGTGATACTCACTCGCGAACAAGCGGGTGAAGTTGTCGAGGGTGAACCCGCCTGCCGGCGATTGCACGCTCATGAGAAGCATGCCGGCCACCGGGGTGAGGAAGGCGAGCGCGAGCAGCACGATCGCCGGCAGGAGCAGGAGCCAGGGCTCCTTACGGGTTCGGACGCTCATTTGGTGATCAGCGCATTCCACTCATCGGTCCAGGCCTGACGCGACGCGGCGATGTCGCCCGGGGCGTAGACCACGACGTCGTCGAGCTCGTCGCCGGTGAGCACGGACTCGGCCGCCTCGTCCGACAGCTCGGCCTTCGTGTTGACGGGGGAGTAGCGCATGTTCTCCGCGAAGACGGCCTGCGCTTCGGGGCGCAGCTCGTAGTCGATGAAGAGCGTCGCCAGCTCGGGGTTGTCCCGGCCCTCGACGACGTTCGCCGTGATGAGCGACGCGGTGGCGCCCTCCTCCGGGACGATGAACTCGACGGGCAGACCGGCGTCCTGCAGGGTTCCCGCGTAGTCCATCGCGTACGGCGCGAGCCAGGTGCCGCGCTGGGCGAAGGCGGTCTGCAGGTCGGGCGACGTCGGGACGACGATCGCGTCACCCGACGACGCCAGCGCGCCGAGGTCTTCGATGGCCGCGGACGGGTCGTCGATGCCGCCCCCGAGCGTGTCGGCCACGCGGAGCATCGACAGCACGCCGTACGTGTTCGAGAAGTCCGTCAGGGCGATGTGCCCGGCGTAGGCCTCGTCGAACAGGTCCTCCCACGAGGTGGGCGCCGGGGCGTCCGCGTCGGTGTTGTAGACGAGACCGATCGGGGCCAGCTGGATCACCGGACCCTCGCCGCGCTCGAGCCCGGCGGTCGCGATGTCGATGAGGTCACCCGACTCGGACAGGTCGTCGACGGCGATCGGGGCGATGAGGCCCTGCTCCGCGGCGGTGAACTCCTGCCCGCCGGAGAAGTGCACGACGTCGATCTGGGGGCTTGCCTTCTGGGCTGTGACCTGCGCGAGAGCGTCGGCGCTGTACAGGGTGATCAGCTCGACCTTCGCGCCGGTCTCCTCCTCGAACGGGTCGACGACGGCCTCGATGAAGGCCTTCTCCCAGTCGCCGCCGAACGACGTGACGACCAGGGTCTCGCCGGCGAACTCCTTGTCACCACCGGACGAGGACTCGCCGTCGCCGGACGCGCAGCCGGCGAGGACGAGGGCGCCGGTGGCGACGAGCGCTCCGGCGGTGAGGATTCTACGGGTGTTCATGCACTGCTCCTTCGGGATGGGTCCAGCACGGGGGGTGGACGCCTAGACCAGGCGTCCGATGGTGAGCTGCTTCGCTCCGTCGATGCGGATCGCGGCGCTCTCCTGAGCGAACTCCGCGAGTCCTTCGGTGATGCCGGCCCAGATGTTGACGGGTGTCCATCCGAGGGGGCCGAGAGTACGGGCACCACGATCGTAGAAGACTCCGATCTCGTACCACTCGAACGGCAGGCCGCCCATCTGCATGGGACGCTGCCAGTACCACTGCAGATCGCCCGGAGCGGGCACCACCTGCTGGTTCTCCGCGGGCACGGCCTCCGGGTCGAAGTTCTGCGCCTCCTCGGGGAGGCCGACCATGACCTCGGGCCCGGCGTACATGGCGTGCATGGCCTGCATGGTGACCGGCTTCTCCAGCGCACCCCACATCGCCTCGCACGTGCGAGGGGCGAGGTCCTCGAACAGGGTGGCCACGGCGCGGACGCCGTTGTCGTACTCGAGGAAGACCTGCTTGGTCATCGTGTTCCTTTCTGGGCAGCGGACGGTTCCGCTGCGCGTTCACGGGCGGCCGCGACGTACGCCGCGAACAGCGGGCGCTCCTCGGCGGCCTCTTCGGGGGCGATCATCTTCTCGGGGTGCCACTGCACCGCCCAGAAGGCCCAGTCGTCGTCGGATTCGACGGCCTCGACGATGCCGTCGGGCGCCCAGGCGACGGGGCGCAGACCGGGAGCGGGAGCATCGACGGCCTGGTGGTGGATGGTGTTCACGACGCGGGACCGCGTCCCGTAGAGCGCGGCGAGGCGACTGCCCTCCGCGAACGTGACGGGGTGTCGCGCGGAGAGCTGCTCGTCGGCGCCGCGCACCGGATGGTGGTGCTCGGTGGCGGGGATGTCGACGATCAGGGAACCGCCGAAGGCGACGGTGCAGACCTGGAGGCCGCGACAGATCGCGAGCACCGGGAGACCGCGCTCGCGGGCCCCGAGGGCCAGCGCGATCTCGTAGCCGTCGCGGGCCGAGTCGTAGGACTTCCCGTCCTGCGGTTCGGCGCCGTAGTGGGACGGATGCACGTCCTCCCCGCCGGAGAGCACCAGGCCGTCGAGCCGGTCGAGGACCTCGTCCACGCCGGCGGTCGGGGGCAGCAGCACGACGGCGCCGCCCGCGGCCTCGATCGGCGCGGCGTACTCGGTGCCGAGACTGTGCGCGGGCCGGCCCGTGCCGAGGTCGGTGTCGATGGAGCGGCGCCAGGTGGTGATGCCGATGAGCGGGCGGGTCACGACAGCTCGATCCAGGTGGTCTTCAGGTCGGTGAACTTCTCCATCGCGTGCAGGCTCTTGTCCCGCCCGAAGCCGGAGCCCTTGACTCCGCCGAAGGGAATGGTCATGTCGCCCTCCTCGAAGCAGTTGACCCAGACGACTCCCGCCTTCAGACGCCGGGAGAGCGTGTGCACCGCGTTGAGGTCGGCGCTCCACAGCGCGGCGGCGAGACCGTACTCGGTGCCGTTGGCGATCGCGAGGGCGTCCTCCACGTCGTCGTACGCGATGACCGACAACACGGGGCCGAAGACCTCACGGCGCGCGACCTCGTGCTCCGGGGTCACCCCGAGCACGACCGGGGCGAAGTAGCTGCCGCCGTCGACGGCCGCGAACCGCTCGGCGGTGCCGGCCGCGAGTTCGGCGCCATCGGCCTGCGCGCGGGCGACGAATCCGGCGATCCCGGCGAGCTGCTTCTCACTGACGATCGCGCCCATCGACGTGGACACGTCGAACGGGTCGGCCGGGAGGGTGGTGTGCGCCACCTCCGCGGCGATCTCCAGGGCGCGGTCCCGCTGCGCCCGGGGGACGAGCAGCCGGGACGAGGCGGTGCACATCTGCCCCTGGTTGTAGAAGCAGCCGTCGGCGGTCGCACGGACGGCCCGCTCCAGATCGGCGTCCGGCAGCACGAGGCTCGCGGTCTTCCCGCCGAGCTCCGGCCACACGCGCTTGCCGTTCGACGCGGCCGAGTATCCGAGGAACCGTCGGCCGACCTCGGGCGAGCCGGTGAACGTGACGACGTCGACGTCGGGGTGCTCGCCGAGGGCACGGCCGGCGATGTGACCGGCGCCCGGGGTGACGTTCAGCACACCGGCCGGGATGCCGGCCTCGTGGGCGAGCTCGGCCAGGCGCAGGGCGGAGAACGTGGTGTGCTCGGCGGGCTTGAGGACGACGCTGTTGCCGACCGCGAGTGCGGGCGCGAGCTTCCAGGCGGTCATCGTGAGCGGGAAGTTCCACGGCACGACGGCGGCGACGACGCCGGCGGGTTCCCGGGTGACGAGGGCGAGACTGCCGGGCGCGGTGACCGGGAGCTCGTCGAGCACCTTGTCGGCCGCCTCGCCGTACCAGCGGAAGCAGGTGACGACCGCCCGCAGCTCGGTCTGCAGGGCTTCGCGGACCGGCTTGCCCATCTCGAGAGAGATCGTGAGAGCGAGCTCCTCGGCGTTGTCGTGGATCGCCTGCGCGAAGGCGATCAGGCGCTGTCCGCGCTCGCGCGGGGCGATGCGCGACCAGACGCCGGAGTCGAAGGCGGCGCGGGCGGAGCGGACGGCGCGGTCCACGTCGGCGGGGGAGGCGGCGGCGACCGGCGGCAGGGAACGGCCGTCACGGGGGCTGACCGGCGCCAGGGGCTCGGCGGTGCCGTCCTGCCAGGCGCCGTCGATGAACATCCCGGTGCGCAGGGACAGCGCAGTCGCGCGATCCGCCCAGTCGTCTCCTGTAGCCGTGAACACGATCATCCTCTCCCGGGGTGTTGGCCCTGGAGAGGATACTCGCCCTATTTCGCCACTAGGTCAAGGTGTGGCGAACGATCTCGCCATTTCTTTACACGTCCGTAACAGAATCGGCCTATAGGCGAATGGCTCCCGTCGGCATGTCCTGCGCCAGCGCCTCCGGGGCCTCGTCGACGATCAGCGAGCCGCGCAGCACCGGCGTGATCACCACGAGCGACTCCACGACCTCCAGCCCGTCATGACCGGCGACCGAGGGGCCGGTGAGGAAGTCGTAGAACTCGTCCGCGTCGCGCACGAGCACGTTCATGAGCAGCTGTGACGTGCCGGTCGTCGCGACGACGAACTTCACCTCGGGGGCCGCCGCGAGAGCGGTGCCGACCTTCTCCAGCCGGTCCATCGGCACCCGCAGCCACACGAGGGCCTCCAGTCCGAGGCCGAAGAGGCTCGGCACGATCTCGGTCCGCGGGTGCATGAGTCCGCGGCGGTTGAGCGACTCCATCCGACGGCGCGTCGTAGTGACGTTCAGGCCGAGCGCTCGGGCGAGCTGCGCGACCGGCATCCGCCCGTCCTTCAGCAGCAGGCGGATCAGCGCCTCCTCGTCCGCGCTCAGGGCATCCGCCGGATCGACTTCGGAGCCCGACGACTCGTCCAGCATCCGCACCTGCTCGTCCGACAGCACCCCCACCCGCCAGTCGTGCCCGGAGCGGAAGAACTTCAGCACCGTGGTGACGTTGATCGACGCGATGCCCTCGACCTCGGGGAAGTCCGTGAACAGCAGCTCGCGGATCGACGCGTCGTCGTGGGGGAGGAGCATCCCGGCGATGTCGCTGCTGCCCTCGAGGACCGATACGGACGACGCGTCGGCACGCCGGGCGAGGGTGCGGGCGACATGCCACAGCGCATGCGGTTCGGTCGTGATGCGGAACAGCACCGCCCGCGCGTGGAGCACGCGGGCCGGGTCGACGTAGGTCGAGACGCGCACCAGTCCCCGGTCGAGCAGGCGTTGCCCGCGGCGGGCGACGGTCCGCTCGGGGAGGTCGACCGCGCGGGCGATCTCCCCCCAGGACGCGCGGCCGTTCACCTGCAGGGCCGCCGCGACGATCCGATCGGTCTCATCGGCCAGGGCATCGTTCGCAGGCACGGGTTCTCCTTCGCGGGTCGGGCACGTGAAGGTTATCCCAGTCCCGCGGCGCGTCCATCGTGCACATCTCCGGAGATTCGTGTCGACACGCCGGGGCCGCCCTCCCGGGCGCGGCGTGTCGGCTGAGATCTCCTGAGTTGTGCACGGGAGGGACGGCACGGGCGCCGCCGGAGGACCGGCGGCGCCCGCGGAGGGGGACGGGTTACTCCGTGTCCGTCGACTCGACGACCGCGGTCGCACGGCGGCGACGCAGGGCGAACAGGCCGAGGCCGGCGGCGAGCAGCACGATGGCCCCGATGACGAACGGCATGCTGTCGGCGCCCGTCGTCGCGAGGTCGCCGTCGGTGGCGCCCCCCGAGCCGCTCTCGCCGGGGACGACCGCTCCGCCGCCCGCCGCCGCGGTGACGGTGAGCGAGGCGGTGACCTCGGTGCCGTCGGGACGGATCACGGCGAGCGTGTGCGTGCCGGCCGGGGTGCCGGCGGGGATGGTGACCGTGCGGGAGAACGTCCCATCCGCCGCCGCCGTGACCGTGCCCAGCGAGACCGGGTCCGAGCGGAGTTCGAGCGCCAGCTCAGCACCGGCCGCGAAGCCGCTGCCCGACACCGCGAGAGTGCCGCCGGGCGCGACGGACGACGCACCCAGCTCCACCGTCGCGGGCGTCTCGGGCTCCGGCTCCTCGGTGACCGGCGGGGTGACCCCGGCCTCGGTGACCCACTTCTCACCCGCGTCCGACTTCGTCACCGTGAACGTGTCGTAGACGGCGCCGACGGGGAGGTCGGTCGACGCGTCGGCGGTCTTCTCCGCGAGGTACGACCGGTAGACGAGCTGGTCCTTCGAGACGTCGATGACCTGGTAGGTCGTGACGCCTTCGCCGCGCAGCACCTGGGTGGCGCCGTTGTTGGTCCAGACGTTCTTCTCCGGGGTCTCCAGGTCGTAGTGCTTGGCGCCCGAGTTCGACACGACGTAGACCGGCCCGGTGGTGAGTCCGGCGGTGTCGGTGGCGTCCGTGTTCACATAGCCGCGGGCGTACGTGTGATCGTGACCCATGAGCACGAGGTCGATGTCGTTGCGCTGGAACACGGGCAGCCACTCGGCACGGAGCACCGGCTCGTCACGACCGGCCGACGCGGAGAACACCGGCTGGTGGAACGTGACGACGTTCCACTTCGACGGGCTGTTCTGCAGCAGGAGATCGAGCCACGCCGCCTGGAAGCGCGTCCACAGGGTGCCGATCTGCGACGAGGGGCAGTCCGCGCCCGTGCAGGACGGGAGCCCGGCGGGGGTGAGGAAGGTCGTGTCGCGGGTCGCGTTCAGGGTGATGAAGCGGACGCCCTGGTAGTCGGTGTAGTACGCCGTCTCGGCGGCGAACGAGCTCCAGTGGTCGAAGAACGCCCGGTACTGCTGCGCGACCTCCGAATCGCCCTTCGCCAGGTTCGCCAGTTCCCCGATCGAGCTCGTGGAGGGGTTGTTGTGCGGGTACTCGAACGCGGCCTTCCAGGCGGTGAGGAGCTTGTCGCCCGAGTACTCGTGGTTGCCGGGAGCCGCCATCACGTTGGTGCGCACGGCGGAGTCCTTCATGCCCTTGAACCAGTTGACCCACTCGTTCTCGTTGCTGGACGTGTTGATGAGGTCACCCGCGTGCACGGAGCCGATGGATCGCGGCGCGTTCGCCTCGGCCTGCTTCACGACGCTCGGCCACGTGGTGTCGAGACCGATCTGCGCGTCGCCGTAGTAGATGAACTGGAAGTCGCTCGCCTTCGGGTCCGCCGTGCGGAACTCGTACCAGTCGCTCCAGCTGCCGGGCAGACCCACCCGGTAGCGGTACGCCGTGGCGGGGGTGAGGTCGGTGACCGTCGCCGAGAAGTGCTTGTTCGGGTTGCCGTTCACGACCCCGGCATCGTACGCGTCGACCGTGCGGGTGTCGCCGCCGGACGCGAGGCCGATCTCGACCTGCCCCATCGTGTGCGAGGCGTCGCCGGCGAGCCACGAGAACGACTGCGAGACCTCGGGCTTCTCGGTCGGGGTGAGGATGACGCGCGTGGGCGGGGCGACGACCGGCGCACCGGGGTCGGCGGCCTCGACGAGCGTGAGCGACGACATGTCGAAGTAGATGTCGGAACTCGTCGCGCGGTCCTGGAACAGCGACACCGCGATGGTGTTCGTGCCGTCGTGGAGGAGGTCGCCCTCGGCGCTGAACGTGCTCGTCAGGGGGTCGCCGTTCGAATCGCCGGCGTACTCCACGTTGGCCGTGTCGGTGATGCGCCCGTCGACGTAGCGGGCCACCTCGGTGCCGTTGATCCACACGATGATCGCGTCGTCGAAGGTGACGGTGCTCTGCAGGGCGGCGACCTGCGCGGCGACCCCGGGCTCCAGCTCGAACGTCGTGCGGAAGAAGTACGTCGGCACGGCCGGCGCCTTCACGCCGTCGAGGTAGTGGGTGAGCAGCGTCTTCGGGGTCTGCGGTCCGACCGGTGCGAGCGCGCCGTTCTTCGCGCCGAAGCTGCCGGGCGCCGTCTTCCAGGCGCTGTCGTCGTACGCGGGCAGCGTCCAGTCGCGCAGTGCGGCAGGGGCGGGCGACGGGTCGGAGCCGTCGTCGAGGTAGTGCCAGGCGGTGTCGCCGGTGATGAGCGAGCCGGTCGGCACGTCGGGGTCCGGCGCGGCGAGGGCCGCGGGAGCGACGACGGCGCCGCCGAGCACGGCGAGCAGCGCGACGGACGTCAGTCCGCGACGACGCCACCGGACCGCAGGGGTGGAGGAGGTCATGTCTGTCCTTCGTGGTGGGAGTCCGTGCTCAGCCGCACGGGGCGCCCCCAGCCCAGCGGAGCCGGATGACGACCGACTGACATCGAGGCGACGGGCAGGTGAACGCAGCCGGGAGGGGGGAAAGCCGGGCCGGTACGCTGGAACCCATGCTCAACATGGCCGACGGCCTCGCCCGCCTGGGCGCGCTCGCCGAGAATCCCGTCGTCCGCACCCTCGCGGAGGCTTTCGACGAAGCCGGTTTCGAGCTCGCCGTCGTCGGCGGCCCGGTCCGCGATGCGCTGCTCGGCCGGGAGACCCACGACCTCGACTTCACGACGAACGCCTCGCCCGACGAGATCCTCGCGATCGTGAAGCCGGTGGCCTCCGCGCATTGGGACATCGGTCGCGCGTTCGGGACCATCGGCGCCCGGGTGCGGGGTGAGCAGGTCGAGATCACGACGTACCGCGCCGACAGCTATGACGGCGTCACCCGCAAGCCGACGGTGGAGTTCGGCGACTCGATCGACGGCGACCTGGTGCGCCGCGACTTCACGGTCAACGCGATGGCCCTCCAGGTGCCCGCGGTGAAGCTCGTCGACCCGACCGGCGGTGTCGAGGACCTCGTGGCGGGAGTGCTGCGGACGCCGACGGACCCCCGGGTGTCGTTCGGCGACGACCCGCTGCGGATGCTGCGGGCCGCCCGCTTCAGCGCGCAGCTCGGCTTCACGGTCGAGGAGGACACGGAGCGGGCGATCACCGAGCTCCGCGAGACCCTGACGATCGTGAGCCCGGAGCGTGTGCAGTCCGAGCTCGTGCGCCTCATGCAGACCGACGACCCCGTCCGCGGCATCCGGGTGCTGGTGGAGACCGGACTCATCGACGAGTTCCTCCCCGAGGTCAGCGCCCTCAAGCTCGAGGTCGACGAGCACCACCATCACAAGGACGTCTACGAGCACTCGCTCACCGTGCTGCGTCAGGCCATCGCGCTCGAGCACGCCCGGAATCCCGGAGCCGCGCCGGATGTGGCGCTGCGGATCGCCGCCCTGCTCCACGACATCGGCAAGCCGCGCACGCGCAAGCTGGAGCCCGGGGGAGCGGTCACCTTCCATCACCACGACGTGGTCGGCGCCCGCATGGCCCGCAAGCGGCTGCAGGCCCTGCGCTTCGACTCCGCGACCACGGATGCCGTGGCGACCCTGATCGAGCTGCACCTGCGGTTCTTCGGCTACGCTGAGGGGGCGTGGACGGATGCCGCCGTGCGCCGCTACGTCCGCGATGCCGGCGATCTGCTGGAGCGCCTGCACATCCTCACCCGCGCCGACGTGACCACGCGCAACAAGCGCAAGGCCGCCCGCCTCGCTGCTGCTTACGACGACATCGAGTCGCGGATCGCGGCGCTCCGTGAGCAGGAGGAGCTCGACGCGATCCGTCCGGAGCTCGACGGCAACCGCATCCAGGAGGTCCTCGGCATCACACCGGGACGCGAGGTCGGCGAGGCGTACCGGTTCCTCCTGGATCTGCGCCTCGACGAGGGCGTGCTGGGCGAGGCCGTCGCGGAGCAGCGTCTCCGCGAGTGGTGGGCTTCGCGCAGCTGACCTCCGTCGACCCACCCCCTTCCGTGCCTCCCGGCCCCTTGCGTCCGCACGTAGAGGGCCGGGTCGACCGCAGAGGGGTGGGTCGACCTCAAGCGACGATGGCGGCGGCGTCGGGGGGGAGTGTCAGGAGTGCGGGGGGGCGCGACGTGGGGACGGTGGCGAGCGGGAGGGTGGCGAGGAGGATCTGGGACGTGGCGGGGACCGCGAACGACGCGGGGGTGGGGGAGAGGTTCACGAGGACGGACACTCCTCCGCGATCGATGCGGTAGACACGGTGCTCGGGGCGGCCGTCCGTCTCGCGGACCTCGACCGTCGTGTGCGCGGAGTCCGGGTCGGTGAGCTCCGGTCGCGCTCGCCGCAGTCGCGCGAGATCGCGATACAGCGTCAGCAGGCGCGCGTGCGTCGGCTCCTCCGCCTCGGCCCAGTCGAGGTGGGAACGGTGGAACGTCTCGGGATCCTGCGGGTCGGGCACCGCATCCGGATCCCAGCCCATGCGGGCGAACTCCGCGGTGCGGCCCTCAGCGACCGCGCGGCCGAGCTCCGGCTCCGGGTGGGAGGTGAAGAACTGCCAGGGTGTCGTCGCGCCCCACTCCTCGCCCATGAACAGCATCGGCGTGCCCGGCGCGGTCAGCGTGAGCACGGCGGCCACCGCGAGCCGGTCGGGGGACAGGGTGGCGGAGAGACGATCCCCGGCCGCGCGGTTGCCGATCTGGTCGTGGTCCTGCGCGAAGGTCACCAGCCGCCAGCTCGGCACCTCGGCCGGGATCGGGGCGCCGTGCGGACGGTCGCGGAAGGACGAGAAGGTGCCGTCGTGGAAGAAACCGCCCTCCGTCACCTTCGACACCGCATCGTCCGCAGCGAAGTCGGCGTAGTACCCGCCGGTCTCGCCGGTGAGGGCCACGTGCACGGCGTGATGCCAGTCGTCCGACCACTGCGCGGTGAGCCCGTAGCCGCCGGCTTCCCGAGGCAGGATGAGCGTCGGGTCGTTCAGGTCGGACTCGGCGATGAGCGTCAGCGGCCGATTCTGCTGTGCGGACAATGCCTCGACACGTTCGGAGAGCTCCTGCAGCAGGTGCACGGGCTGCCGGTCGTGGAGGGCATGCACGGCGTCGAGCCGGAGCCCGTCGACATGGAAGTCGCGCAGCCACATCAGCGCATTGTCGAGGATGTACTCCCGCACGGGCGTCTCATCGAGATTGAGGGAGTCGCCCCACGTGGTGCTCTCCCCCTCGCGCAGGTAGGGGCCGAACAGCGGAAGGTAGTTGCCGCTCGGTCCGAGGTGGTTGTAGACCACGTCCTGCACGACCGCCAGTCCGTGCGTGTGGGCGGCGTCGACGAAGCGCTGGTAGGCCGCCGGGCCGCCGTACTCCTCCTGCACCGCGTACCAGAGCACGCCGTCGTATCCCCAGTTCCAGCGGCCGTTGAAGGCGTTGACCGGGAGCAGTTCGACGTGGGTGACGCCGAGGTCGACGAGATGCGCCAGGCGGCCGATCGCCGCGTCGAGCGTGCCCTCCGGCGTGAAGGTGCCCAGGTGCAGCTCGTAGATCAGTCCCCCCGCCAGCTGCCGCCCGGTCCAGGAGGCGTCGGACCAGGCGAAGGCCGCGGGATCGAACGCCGCCGAGGCCGCGTGCACGCCGTCCGGCTGACGACGCGAGCGCGGGTCAGGACGCAGGTCGTCGCCGTCGTCGAGCACGAAGCCGTAGCGCTCGCCGTCGGCGAGGACGAGGTCCGTCGTCCAGCTTCCGTCGGACGCCGAGGTGAGCTCGCGCTCCTCCGCGGTCGCGCCCGCGGCGTCGAGCCGTCGCATCCGCACGCGCGACGCCCGCGGTGCCCAGACCTCGATCATCGGGCAAGCTCGATCAGGGCGACGGGATACGTGTCGAGCAGCTCCGCCAGCCGCACGGGGCCGGGCGGGATCCGTCGGCCGGTGAGGAGGTCGGTTCCCGGAAGCTCGGGACGCATCATCACCGTGTCGCCCCAGCCGCCGCGGCGCGCGAGCCCCACCGGCAGTCGGGTGGCCACGGCGGTCGCCCCACCGCGGTGCACCGCGACGGCGTGGTCCGCCGCCTCGCCCTCCACCACGGCCGGCCGGTAGAAGCGGAACAGCTCCGGATTGTCGCGGCGCAGGCGCAGCGCCCGCGAGGTCACTAGCAGCTTCGCGGCGCCGGAGTCGTCGATCGGGGGAAGGACGCCCCGCGCGTGATCCGCGTCGAGCCGCCGCAGCAGGCGTGCGCGCAGGGCGAAGTCGACGGGGCGGCGGTTGTCGGGGTCGACGAGGGAGAGGTTCCACAGCTCGCTGCCCTGGTACACGTCCGGCACACCGGGACTCGTGAGCTGGAGCAGCTTGGCGGAGAGGGAGTTCGAGCGACCCGGCCCGATGATCTCGGCGACGAACCGGTCGAGGATCGGCGCGGCGTCGCCCTCCACGGCCCGGGCGATCGCCGCCAGCCCTTCTTCGAACGTCGCGTCGGGGTGCTGCCAGGTCGTGCCCTCGGCGGCCTCGCGGGCGGCCTTGGTGGCGTAGGCGAGGAGCCGGTCGGACGGCAGCGGCCAGGCGCCGACGGCGGCCTGCCAGATCAGCGCGTCGAGCGGGCCGTGCCCGGTGGTGGCGATGCCGCGGAGCTCGTCGAGCACCTCGGCCCAGCGCTCCGGGATCTCGGACAGCACGGCCAGGCGGGCGCGGACGTCCTCCGAGCGCTTCGTGTCGTGTGTGGAGAGCGTGGTCATCGCGTGCGGCCAGCCGGCCAGCCGCGCCCGCTGCGCGTCGTGGAACTCCTCCACGGTCAGGGCGGGGATGGACGGGTCGGCGCCCACCTCGGTCAGTGTTCCGAGGCGCGTGAGACGGTAGAACGCGGTGTCCTCCACGCCCTTCGCCATCACGGCCCCGCTCACCTGCGGGAAGCGCTGCGCGACCTCGAGGGTGGGGTCGACCAGGAGCGGTTCGAGGGCGGCGAAGGCGGCCGCCAGGTCGGGGCGTCGGGGGCGGGCCTCCGCGAAGGCCGTGCGCAGATGCTCGCGGCCCTCCGGGAGGTACGACCGGTAGACGGGGAAGCAGGCGAGGAGTTCGGCCAGGGCGTCGTCCGCGTGCACGATCCCATGGGGGAGCGTGCGGACGAGTCGGCGCACCTCGGCGGCCAGGAGCGTGTCGGCGATCATCCGCTTCGTGTCGTGGATGAGGTCGTGCCAGGGGAGCGCGTCCGGGAGGCCGGTCTCCGCGCGAAGCCGGGCATCCAGCCGATCCAGTGCCGCCACGCCCTCCCGGTCGACGAAGAGCCGGTCGAGTTCGGCCAGCGCGTCGTATCCGGTGGTGCCGTCGGTCCGCCACCAGGCCGGCAGCGCCTCACCCGGTTCGAGGATCTTCTCCACGAGCGTGTAGGCGCGGCCGGTCGCGTCGGCGAGCTGCTCCAGGTATCCGCCGGGATCGACGAGGCCGTCCGGGTGGTCGACACGCAGTCCGTCCGCGAGGCCGGCGCGGATCCAGCGGATGATCTCGCGGTGGGAATCGGCGAAGACGTCCGGACGCTCGACGCGGATACCGGCGAGCTCGGAGACGGCGAAGAACCGGCGATAGGTGAGGTCGGTGTTCTGGTCCTCCCAGAACCGCAGCGCGTAGTGCTGGGCGTCCAGCAGGGCCGGGATGTCGCCGGCCAGAGCCGCGGTGCCGGGAGCCAGCGGCAGTTCGTGCTCGAAGTAGCGCAGCACTCCGTCCGGCGCGTCCGCGGCGGGGGTCGTGTCGACGACGAGCTCGCCGTTCGCGACGACCTCCTCCGGGCTCGCGCCCAGCAGCGGCAGCAGGAGCCGTCCGCCTCCGGCCTCCCAGTCGATGTCGAACGCCGCGGCGCGGCGGGTGCCCCGGCCGAGGCGCAGCACCTCCCACCACCAGGGGTTCTGGCGGGGGACGGCGACGCCGACGTGGTTGGGCACGATGTCGACGAGGATCCCGAGTCCGGCCTCCCGGGCGGCCGCCGCGAAGCGCTCCAGGCCCTCCTCGCCGCCGCGGTCGGGGTCGACGCGGCCGTGGTCGACGACGTCGTAGCCGTGGTTCGAGCCGCGGACGGCGGCCAGCAGGGGCGAGAGGTACGCCCACGAGGCGCCGAGTTCCGCGAGGTACCCGGTGACGTCCGCCGCGGCGTCGAGGGGGAAGTCCTCGCTGATCTGCAGGCGATACGTCGAGACCGGCCTGTGGGTCATGACGCGGCCTGCTCGCTCTGCGCACGGAGGGAGGCATCGACGGAGTCGTCGGTGTCGACGGGCTCGCCGTCGATCTCCTGCAGCACGAGCATGGCTTTGCCCTCGAGCGGCACGGTGTCCCGAGCGCGGAGGTTCCGGTCGCCGAGCTCGCCGGCGGTGTCCACCGCGACGAGCCATTGCGCGCCGTGGCGGTCGTCGGGAAGCGCCAGGTCGACGGGTTCGTCGCCGCTGTTGAAGTACACGAGGAAGTTCACGTCCTCCACAGGGCGCCCGCGACGGTCGTTCTCCCGGATGCCGCGGCCGTTCAGGAACATGCCCACCGAGCGCCCGAAGCCCGAGTCCCAGTCCTCCGGCGTCATGCGGGCGCCGTCGGGTCGCAGCCACACGACGTCCGGGATGCGCTCGCCGTCCTCGTCGGCGACCGGGCGGCCGTCGAAGAAACGGCTGCGGCGGAAGGTCGGGTGCTCATGGCGCAGGCGCGCGACGGCGGACGTGAACTCGACGAGCGGGAGGTCGGCGGCCTCCCAGTCGATCCAGGTGAGCTCGTTGTCCTGCGCATAGCCGTTGTTGTTGCCGTGCTGCGTGCGGCCGAGCTCGTCGCCGTGGGAGATCATCGGCACGCCCTGCGACAGCAGCAGCGTCGCGAGGAAGTTCCGCTGCTGGCGTGCGCGGCGGCGGTTGATGTCGATGTCGTCGGTCGGCCCCTCTGCGCCCATGTTGTCGGAGCGGTTGTGGGATTCGCCGTCGTTGTTGTCCTCGCCGTTGTCCTCGTTGTGCTTCTCGTTGTAGGAGACGAGGTCGCGGAGCGTGAAGCCGTCGTGCGCGGTGACGAAGTTGATGGAGGCGACCGGGCGACGGCCCGAGTGCTCGTACAGGTCGGCGGACCCGGTGAGACGGGAGGCGAATTCCCCGAGCGCCTGCGGCTCTCCCCGCCAGAAGTCGCGGACCGTGTCGCGGTACTTGCCGTTCCACTCCGTCCACTGCGGCGGGAAATTGCCGACCTGGTAGCCGCCGGGGCCGATGTCCCATGGCTCGGCGATGAGCTTCACCTGCGAGACGATCGGATCCTGCTGCACGAGTTCGAAGAACGCGGCGAGGCGGTCGACGTCGTAGAACTCGCGGGCGAGGGTCGCGGCGAGGTCGAAGCGGAAACCGTCGACGTGCATCTCGGTCACCCAGTAGCGCAGCGAGTCCATGAGCAGCTGCAGGGCGTGCGGGTTGCCGGCGTTGAGGCTGTTGCCCGTGCCGGTGTAGTCCGTGTAGTACCGCTTGTCCTCTTCCAGCCGGTAGTACGCCTCGTTGTCGATGCCGCGCATCGAGAGGGTGGGGCCGAGGTGGTTGCCTTCCGCGGTGTGGTTGTAGACGACGTCGAGGATGACCTCGATGCCGGCCTCGTGGAGCGTGCGCACCATGGCCCGGAACTCCTGCACCTGCTGGCCGGCCTGACCGCCGGCCGCGTAGGCGTTGTGCGGGGCGAAGAAGCCGAGGGTGTTGTACCCCCAGTAGTTCGACAGGCCCTTGTCCTGCAGCACCGAGTCGTTGACGAACTGGTGCACGGGCATGAGTTCCAGCGCGGTGACGCCGAGGCGCTGCAGGTGCTCGATGACCGCGGGGTGGGCGATGCCGGCGTAGG
This sequence comes from Microbacterium sp. BLY, assembly GCF_017939615.1. Taxonomy (NCBI): domain Bacteria; kingdom Bacillati; phylum Actinomycetota; class Actinomycetes; order Micrococcales; family Microbacteriaceae; genus Microbacterium; species Microbacterium sp. BLY. Next base: position 823,572 of record NZ_JAGKSR010000001.1, on the reverse strand, counting down.
TGCCGCGCAGCTCCTCCGGCACCTCGGGGTGACGCTGGGTGAGGCCCTTCACGTGCGCCTCGTAGATGACCGTCTCGGCGTACGGGGTCTTCAGGGGGCGGTCGCCGCCCCACTCGAAGAACGGGCTGACGACGACGCCCTTCGCCATCGCGGCCGCGGAGTCGTCGTCGTTGCGCGAGTCGGGGTCGCCGAAGTCGTAGCCGAACAGGGACTGCCCCCACTCGATCTCGCCGGCGACGGCCTTGGCATAGGGGTCGAGGAGGAGCTTGTTCGGGTTGAACCGCTGCCCCTGCGCGGGGTCATAGGGGCCGTGCACCCGGTAGCCGTAGCGCTGCCCCGGCTGCACCGTGGGCAGGTAGCCGTGCCAGACGAACGCATCGACCTCGGTGAGGGGTACGCGCGTCTCGGTGCCGTCGTCGTCGAAGAGGCAGAGCTCCACGCGCTCCGCACCCTCGCTGAAGAGGGCGAAGTTGGTCCCCTGGCCGTCGAAGGTGGCCCCCAGCGGGTACGCGGACCCGGGCCAGACCTCGCGGCTCATCCGGCGAGGGCGTGGTCGCGCGAACCCGCGGCCATGGCACTGACGATGCCGACGGCATGGTCGTAGTCGTACACCTGAGCGATCTCCACAGCCCGAGGATACGGGTGTCCGAGGTAGCAGACATAGAGGGGTGGCACGACCTCGATGTAGCCGACCGGGTCGCCGTGGGAGACGACGTACCGATCGAAGTCGATCCGCTCGCAGGCCGGCTCGGTCGCGGCGGGGTGGGCCGCGTCGGCGCGCTGCGAGGAGCCAGTGCTGGTGGGGGTGTGGACGTTCATGGCGCCTCCTGACTCGTGATGGGACCACGATAGGAACCGGGGGCGGATCAGAGAACGGTATTGCCAACCGGGCGTCGACCGGCTATGCACCCGATGACGACAGGATCACTCCTCGCGCCGTCGCACGTACTCCGTGACCACGACGCCCGATTCGTAGGCGACGGTCTCCACGGCGTCGAACCGTTCCGGACGGTAGGGTCGCTGGCCGAACAGCGGGATGCCCGCGCCGAACAGCAGGGGCTGCCGTTTCAGCACGAGTCGGTCGATCTCGTCGGCGAGCGTGGCCGCGAGAGAGCCACCGCCGCACAGCCAGATCGCGCCACCATCTTCGCGCTTCAGGCGCTGCACGACCTCGACCGGGTCCTCTGCGGTCACCTCCAGGTTCTCGGCCTCGACGCTGCGGGTGCGGCTGAAGACGATCTGCCGCAGGTGCCGGTACGGACTCGGGAGGCCGCCCACGTCGTACGTGTTCCACCCCATGAGAACGGTGTCGAACACGTCGTTGCGCTGCGGGATGCCGAGCGCCTCGGCGGCGACGGTCGGGAGCGTGTCCGCGAAGCGGGCGTTGATGCCGTCCATGTGGTCGCCCTCCACGAGGAAGGCGTCGAACTCCCCGTCCGGGCCGGCGATGAATCCGTCCAGGGTCACGGCGGCGTAGTACACGAGTTCTCGCATCACTGTCTCCAATCACTACGGCTGTCGCAGTTGAGAGTACAACAGCCGTAGTGATTGCGCTAGGGTGGACGCATGGTGAGGAACGAGACGCGGAGGCGCCGCTTGGCGGATGCCGGGCTGGCCGTGCTCGCTCGCGAAGGGTCGCGCGGGCTCACGCATCGCGCGGTCGATGCCGAGGCGGAGGTCCCCGCTGGCACGACGTCGAACTACTTCCGCAGCAGGGATGCGCTGATCGAAGGCCTCGTCGACCGCATCGGGGAACGCCTGGCTCCGACGCCCGAGGATCTCGAGCAGCGGGCCGGACTCGCGCCCAGCCGCGAGCTGTTCGCCGACTACCTCCGGGACATCGTGCGCCGCCTCACCGCCGATCGCGATGTGACGATCGCCCTGTTCGAGCTGCGGCTCGAGAGCGCCCGCCGTCCCGAGCTCGCGGCCGTGCTCGGCGCCTGGCAGCGGGCCGGCTTCGATGCCGACGTGGCCTTCCACACCGGGGCGGGCCTTCCGGGAGGTCGGCGCGAGATCGCCCTCTTCCATTACGCGATCGACGGTCTGCTGCTCGACCGGCTCATCACCCCGATCGACCCGGAGACCGCGACCGACGATGTGATCGACGACCTCGTGGCCGGGCTGCTGCCCTGACCGCCGCCGCGATAGTGTGAGCGGCATGGTTTCCCAGATCACTCGGATCGAAGCGCGCAACTACAAGTCGCTTGAACAGGTCGATGTCGCGCTGGGGCCGTTCACCGTTCTCGTCGGACCCAATGGTTCGGGAAAAACGAACCTGCTCTCGGTGCTCCGGTTCGTTCGCGACGCGGCTCGGTTTGGGATCGAGGATGCGTTGAGGACTCGAGGAGGATTCGACCGCATCAAGCGGCAAGACGGAAAACAGGGGCGCGTGACGCTAACGCTGCACGGCAACGTGACATCACATGCGTCCACGGGGGCGCCTGATCGCTATCAACTCAGCTTGGGGACGTCCAAGGGCGAGGTCACGCGGCGCGAGGAGTTTACCTATAAGCGTATGGCAGGTCAGGGCCGCCGGATTACGCTTTCAGCTAACGAAACGGCAGTTGCGAGAATCGCGGCCGACGGATCGGATCAGTCTGCACAAACCCGTCGTCTCGCTTCATCCACGACAACCATGCTGGGGACCTTCGCACAACTTAATGATGACGAAGTTGGGCGTGGCCCTAGTGACTTTCTAGATTTCCTCACCGACATCCGATACCTGGATCCCGCTGTACGCGAAGCGCGAGTTCCTTCTCGTCTGCAGAGGGGATCGATCGACGACTCGGCTTCGAACCTCTCGGCAGCGTTATACGAACTTAGTCGCGTGGACCCGGATGGACTTGAGGCGCTTACGAGGGACCTTCGGGACTGCCTCCCAGGGCTAGAAGCCATCGAGTTCAGGCAAGGTGGCGGTTCTGCAGAGACTGTCGTCGTGTCTCTCGTTGAGGCTGGACTAACAAGACCCATCGATCTCGCCGACGCGTCCTTCGGAACTGTGCGGCTGCTCGCTCTATTGACTGCCCTGCACGAACCGAATCCTCCTGCGCTTACCGTCATCGAAGAGGTCGACCATGGATTGCACCCCTACGCACTCGATGTGCTCGTAGGCAGAATGCGTGAGGCGAGCAAGAGGACGCAGCTTCTCGTCGCATCGCACTCGCCGACTTTGGTCAACCGGCTTGAAGCGAACGAAATCGTCGTCTGCGATCGAGATGCCGAAAGCGGTGAGTCCATCATCCCTTCGCGGAGCGCAGCGGAAATCGCGGCTGCTGTCGAGGAATCCGGCTATCTTCCCGGTGAGCTGTGGTTCTCAGGCAGTCTCGGAGGCGTTCCGAATTGACTAGATCGAGCTCTCGTGGAGCCAAGCGTGTAGAAATTCTCATCTTTGGGGAGAATCCCAACGATTCAAAAGCCATCAAGGAACTAGTAGAGCATCATCATCCGGGGCTTCCGAGTGGAGTCACCATCAAGGTGATGCGCGACCCAGTCTCCCTGACCCGTGAGGCAGGTGAACGGGCCCGGCGGGATTGGGTTAGTCGTGTCCGGGCCGTCGTATCTGGCGCAGAAGCGTCCGGGACCACCGTGAGGGCCGTGATCATTCATCAGGACGCGGATGGGCATGACAATGGGATCGAGTCTGAGCGGCGCATCGCGGAGAGTTTCGCGAGGATTGCCGCGAACGCTGACGGCGTGCCAGTCGTTCCCGTAGTGATGATTGAGTCTTGGTGGTTCCTTTACCCCGATGCAGTTGAGAGCCTCAAGTCTTCCTGGCGGGGTTGCATGCCACGTTCAGGGCAGAACGTTGAACGAATCACCTCGCCCAAGAAGGAGCTACAGCGGCTCACTCGAGGGGGAAGGCCCCAGCACCAGTACGCAGAGTCAGACTCGGCCGCGATCGCCGCGAAGATTCGTGAGCTCGGACTGGAACCGCAGGGTTCGTCCGAATCGTATTCGCGGTTCAGATCGAGGGTACTGGCCCTCTGAAGGCTCCACCTCCGCGTCCGCTGTTCCCCCCGACGGGTGCTGCTCGTACACTGAGGGCACGCTCCCGGCTCCAGGAACGGAGAACGCGTGTCTGCGACGTGGCATGATCCGCGGGAGGCGTCGCCGACGGCGTCTCGCCTCCTCGTCGAACGTGCCCACGAGGAGCTCATCGCCGGCAACCTCGACGACCATCGCCTCCGTGAGGTGCGTCCCCTCGTGCGGGAGTCGTGGGAACGCTCCTGGCGCGGTCGCGTCGGGCCGGAGGGGCTCCCGCCGCTCGACCTGCACGAGGACGAACTCGACGCCTATCGCCTGGCCCACCCGCTCGCCTCCGCGATGGACATGATCCGCGCCCTGCTGCTGCCCGGCGACCCCGACGACTCGGGGGTCGTGATCGCCGTGGGGGATCAGGCCGGGCGGCTGCTGTGGATCGAGGGCGATGCCCAGCTGCGGTCCCTCACCGAGGGGATGGGATTCGTCGCCGGTGCGAACTGGGCGGAGGACGCGGTCGGCACCAGCGCCCCGGGCACGGCTCTCGCGCTCGAGCGATCGGTGCAGATCCGCGGCGCCGAGCACTACAACCGTCTCGTGCATCCGTGGTCGTGCTCGGCCGCACCCGTGCGCGATCCGGAGACGCAACGTGTGCTGGGGGTGATCGACATCACCGGCGGGCCGGAGGTGGTCACCCCGCAGGCGCGACTGCTCGTCGATGCGACGGCGCGCGCGGTCGAGTCCGAGCTGCTCGTCGCCCGCCTGCGCGGACGGGCGGAGCCGCCGGCTCGACGGCCGCCGGGCCGGCCGCCGGCCGCACCCACCGCGCGGGCCCGGCTGCACGTCCTCGGCCGCGACCGTGCGCGGTTGGAGACCGCGTCGGCGCACGGGGAGTCGGTGACCGAGCTCAGCGCCCGGCACGCCGCGATCCTCCTGATGCTCGTGGTCCACCGCCAAGGGCTCTCGGCTGATCGTCTGGCGGAACTCGTCTACGGTCCCGGGGTCTCGCCCGACACGTTGCGGCCCGAGATGGTGCGACTGCGCCGGGTGCTCGATCGGGCGGCGCCGGACCTCGTGCCCGAGTCCCGGCCGTATCGTCTCCCCGTCCCGATCGAGACCGATGCGCACGACGTGCTGTCCCTCCTCGACCGCGGTGCCCACCGGGTGGCTCTCACCGCCTACCGCGGCCCCGTGCTGCCGGAGTCGGCGTCGCCCGGCGTCGAGGACTTCCGGGACTCCGTGCGCGCGGCGCTCCGCGAGGTGATGCTGTCGGGGGCGAGTCTCGACGTGCTGCTCGCGTACGCCGACACCCCCGAGGGGAGCGAGGACGCGGAGGTGCTGCGGCTCGCGTTGGAGATGCTGCCGGCGCGCTCGCCGCGTCGAGCCGGCCTCGTCACCCGGATCGAGCGCCTCTCCTGATTCGAATCGCCTGATTCGCGCGATGTCGGCCGCGGATGCAGCAAGGTGCGCCATTCGAACCGGGTGCAACCGCCTGCAACGTTGCGCATCGGGAGTGCAACGGGCGGCGGCCTAGCGTCGGGGGAACACCGCGGCATCGACGCCGTGGCGCCCCCGTCGAAGGAGACCCCATGACCATCGTCGAAGAAGACGTGTCCCTCGCCTACGCCGCACCCGGGCAGCCCGGAGCGGTCGCGGACTATCGGCCCCGCTACGGCCACTACATCGGCGGCGAGTTCGTCGAACCCGTCAAGGGCCAGTACTTCGAGAACATCAGTCCCGTCAACGGCAAGCCGTTCACCGAGGTCGGCCGCGGCACCGTGGAGGACGTCGATCGCGCCGTGGACGTCGCCTGGAAGGCGTTCGCGGGCTGGGGCAAGACGAGCCCCGCGGAACGCTCCGTGATCCTCAACCGCATCGCCGACCGGATGGAGCAGCACCTCGAGGCGATCGCCGTCGCGGAGACGTGGGAGAACGGCAAGCCGGTGCGGGAGACCCTCGCCGCCGACATCCCCCTCGCGATCGACCACTTCCGCTATTTCGCCGGCGTGCTGCGGGCGCAGGAGGGCGGCATCAGCCAGCTCGACGAGAACACCGTCGCCTATCACTTCCACGAGCCGCTCGGCGTCGTCGGGCAGATCATCCCCTGGAACTTCCCGATCCTCATGGCCGTGTGGAAGCTGGCCCCCGCGCTCGCCGCGGGCAACTGCATCGTCATCAAGCCGGCGGAGCAGACGCCGGCGTCGATCCTGTTCCTGTTCGACATCATCGGCGACCTGCTGCCGGCCGGTGTGGTGAACATCGTCAACGGCTTCGGGATCGAGGCGGGTGCCCCGCTCGCGCAGCACAAGCGCATCCGCAAGGTCGCCTTCACCGGGGAGACCACGACCGGCCGCCTCATCATGCAGTACGCGTCGCAGAACCTCATCCCGGTCACGCTGGAACTCGGCGGCAAGAGCCCGAACGTGTTCTTCGAGGACGTCGCACGCTCCACGAGCGACCCGTTCTACGACAAGGCGCTCGAAGGGTTCACGATGTTCGCACTCAACCAGGGCGAGGTCTGCACGTGCCCGTCGCGGGCGCTCATCCAGCGCTCGATCTATGACGGCTTCCTCGCCGACGGGCTGGAGCGGGTGCAGAAGGTGGTGCAGGGCAACCCGCTCGATCCCGCGACGATGATCGGCGCGCAGGCCTCGAACGATCAGCTGGAGAAGATCCTCAGCTACATCGACATCGGGAAGCAGGGCGGGGCCCGGCTGCTCACGGGAGGCGAGCGCGCCGACCTCGGCGGCGACCTCAGCGAGGGCTTCTACGTGCAGCCGACCGTGTTCGAGGGGACGAACGACATGCGGATCTTCCAGGAGGAGATCTTCGGTCCGGTGCTCTCGGTCACCTCGTTCGACGACTTCGACGACGCGATCTCGATCGCGAACGACACCCTGTACGGCCTGGGCGCCGGCGTGTGGAGTCGCAGCGGGGACACCGCGTACCGCGCAGGCCGGGCGATCGAGGCGGGTCGCGTCTGGACGAACACGTATCACCAGTACCCGGCCCACGCCGCGTTCGGCGGGTACAAGCAGTCGGGCGTCGGGCGGGAGAACCACAAGATGATGCTCGACCACTACCAGCAGACGAAGAACCTCCTCGTCTCGTACGCGGAAGGCCCGATGGGCTTCTTCTGATCGTCGGCGCCGCGGTGCCGGACGGCGGGCCACGGCCCTCGTCCGGCACCCGGGCATTCCCGGAAGGAGCCCCCATGAACGACTCGTCCGTTCCCGATCGGGTCGCGGTGACGGAGGCGGCCGCCGCCCTCGTCCGCGAGCTCACCGCGCAGCACGGCCCGCTCATGTTCCACCAATCCGGCGGCTGCTGCGACGGCTCGGCGCCCATGTGCTATCCGGTGGGGATGTTCCTCACCGGTCCGGGCGATGTGCTCCTCGGCACCATCGACGTCGGGCTCGACGATCCGGTCGAGGTCTTCATGTCGGCGGCGCAGTTCGAGTACTGGAAGTACACGCATCTGACGATCGACGTCGTCCCCGGCCGCGGTGCCGGGTTCAGCGTCGAGGGGCCGACGGGCATGCGCTTCCTGATCCGGTCGCGGATGCTCGACGCGGCAGAGCTGGCCGGCCTCGGGCTGGCCTGAGCGTTCGAATCGCTCGATCGGTCGCATCTCGGCCGGAAACGTAGCAAGGTGCGCAACTCGAACGGGATACGCTGGCCCCATCGTGAACGCATCGCACACCCCCTCCGTCCTCTTCGTCTGCGTGCACAACGCGGGACGCTCGCAGATGGCAGCCGGATTCCTGCGGGAGCTCGCCGGCGACCGCATCGAGGTGCGCTCGGCCGGGTCGATGCCCGCTGCCGAGATCAACCCCGTCGCGGTGGCGGCGATGCGGGAGGTCGGCATCGACATCACGACGGAGCAGCCGAAGGTGCTCACGACCGAGGCCGTGCAAGCGTCGGACGTCGTGATCACGATGGGCTGTGGCGACGCGTGCCCGTTCTTCCCGGGGAAGCGTTACGAGGACTGGGTGCTCGACGACCCCGCCGGCCAGGGGATCGACGCGGTCCGGCCGATCCGTGACGACATCCGCCGCCGGATCGACGCCCTCGTGGCCGAGCTGCTCTGAGCGGCCCTCAGCCGACGCCGTCGAGCATGGCCTTCGCGGCCCGCGTGCGGGAGCGGAGGGCATCGGCGAGGGCGGCGACCGCCGGCAGACGCAGCGACTCGGGGCGGGCGACCATGAAGTACGGCAGCTTCTCGGCGAAGACCTCGGGCAGCAGACGCACCAGGTCCGGGTGCCGGTCGGCCGCGAAGCACGGCAGCAGACCGATCCCGGCGCCCGCGCGGGTGGCTTCGACGTGCACGAAGACGTTGGTGGAGGTGAGGCCGTCCTGCATGCCGGGGACGAGCCGGCGGGGGAGGTCGAGCGCGTCCACCTGGAGCATCGAGTCGACGAAGTACACGAGGCGGTGCTGCTCCACCTCGGCGCGCGATGCCGGGGTGCCGGTGCGGTCGAGGTAGTCCCGCGCGGCGTACATGCCGAGCGTGTACGTGCCGAGCTGCACGGCCTGCGCGCGGCGGGTCTGCGGGGCGCCCACGACCACCTCCAGGTCGAGCCCGGCGCGGTGCTCGGCGGCTCTTCGTGTGGCGGCGACGATCTCGACGGTCAGCCGCGGGTGCGCGCGGCGCAGCTCTGCGATCGCGGGGGCGGCGATGTACGCACTGAACCCGTCGGTGGCGGACATGCGGACGACGCCCGCGATCGGGTCCGGCGTCTCGCCGGGTGCGGAGTCGAGCTGGGACAGCGCCGCCTCGATGCGTCCCCCGGTCTCGGCGGCGGTGCGCCCGAGGTCGGTGAGCTCCCATCCGGACGCGGACTGCGCGACGACCCGTCCGCCGAGCGCGTCCTCCAGCGCGGCGATGCGGCGCGCGACGGTCGTGTGGTCGAGGCCCAGGTGCGCGGCGGCGCTGGTGTACCGGCCGGTGCGGGCGACCGCGAGCAGTACGAGCAGATCGTCGGCTCGAGGCCTCTTCGCCGCATCCATGCTGCAATTATGCACAGCCGCTGCGCGTCACTGGGCATTGCTGCAACTCGTCCCCGTGCCGACACTGGAACGGATGTGTCACCGTCGACACCGAAGGAGAGAAATGACCGCCCCCACCCGCGCCTCCGGTCACCCCGCCGCCCCGTCCTCCTCGAAGCTCAGGCGCGTCGTCGTCGCCTCCATGGCCGGCACCGTGGTCGAGTGGTACGAGTTCTTCCTCTATGCGACCGCCGCCAGCCTCGTCTTCGGCACCTACTTCTTCCCGGCCACCGGATCGCCGCTCGACGGCATCATCGCCGCTTTCGTGACGTATGCGGTCGGCTTCATCGCGCGGCCGCTCGGCGGCATCGTCTTCGGTCAGATCGGGGACCGTTTCGGCCGCAAGCCCACGCTCCAGGCGACGATCATCATCGTCGGTGCCGCGACGTTCCTCATGGGGTGCCTCCCCGGATTCCAGAGCATCGGCTACTGGGCGCCTGCGATGCTCGTCGCGCTGCGGTTCATCCAGGGCTTCGCTGTCGGCGGCGAGTGGGGCGGTGCCGTCCTCCTCGTCGCGGAGCAGAGTCCCGACCGGTCCCGGGCGTTCTGGTCCAGCTGGCCGCAGGCGGCGGTCCCCGTCGGCAACCTCCTCGCCACGCTCGTGCTCCTCGTGAGCTCGTGGGCGATGAGCTCGGCGGCGTTCCTGGAGTGGGGCTGGCGCATCGCGTTCTGGCTCTCCGCGGTGATCGTCCTCGTCGGCTACTACATCCGCCGGAACGTCGAGGAGGCACCGATCTTCCTCGAGGCGAAGGCGCAGGTCGAGGCCGAGAAGGCGACGTCCTACGGCGTGGTCGAGGTGCTGCGCCGGTACCCCGTCGGGATCGTGCAGGCGATGGGGCTCCGCTTCGCCGAGAACATCGTGTACTACATCGTCGTCAGCTTCACGATCGTGTACTTGAAGACCGTTCACGAGTACGACACCAGCCAGCTGCTGCTCGCTCTGCTCATCGCGCACGTCGTGCACTTCGCGATCATCCCGCAGGCGGGGCGGCTCGCCGACCGCTGGGGCCGCAAGCCGGTGTACCTGACCGGTGCGGTCCTCAGCGCCACCTGGGCCTTCTTCGCCTTCCCGATGTTCGACACCCTGAATCCGGCGCTCATCGTGCTCGCCGTCACCATCGGCCTCTGCTTCCACGCGTTCATGTACGCGCCGCAGCCCGCGGTCATGGCCGAACTCTTCCCGACGCGGATGCGGTACTCCGGCGTCTCGCTGGGGTCGCAGGTCACCGCGATCCTCGCCGGGTCGCTGGCACCGATCCTCGCCATCCAGTGGCTCCGGGACTTCGGCTCCTGGCTGCCGATCGCGCTCTACATCGTGTTCGCCTGCATCGTCACGGCGATCGCCGTGCTCTCGCTGCGGGAGACGAAGGGGGCGTCGCTCCAGGCGATCGACGACGCGGACGCCGCCCGCATGAACGCCCGTGCGGCGACGGCGAGTGCCGGATGACGGCTCTCCAGGGCCGGCGTGCTCTCGTCACGGGCGGGGCGAGCGGCATCGGCGCCGCCTGCGCGAGGGCCTTCGCGCAGGCGGGAGCCCGCGTGACGGTCGCCGACATCGACGGCGCAGCGGCCGAGGTGCTCGCCGACGAGATCGGCGGGAGCGCCTGGGCGATCGACCTCACCGATCGGGACGCACTGGCCGAGGTCCGCCTCGACACCGACATCCTCGTCAACAACGCCGGCGTGCAGCACGTCAGCCCGATCGAGGACTTCGACCCGGCCCGCTTCTCGCTCCTGCTGCAGCTGATGCTGGAGGCGCCGTTCCTGCTGACCCGCGCAGTGCTGCCGGGGATGTACGAGCGGGGCTTCGGGCGGATCATCAACATGTCGAGCGTCCACGGTCTCCGCGCCTCGCCGTTCAAGGCGGCCTATGTGGCGGCCAAGCACGGCCTCGAGGGCCTGTCGAAGGTGACGGCGCTGGAGGGTGCCGCGCACGGCGTCACGAGCAACTGCATCAATCCGGGCTACGTGCGGACGCCGCTGGTGGAGCGGCAGATCGCCGACCAGGCGCGGGTGCACGGCATCCCCGAGAGCGAGGTGCTGGAGAAGGTGCTGCTCACGGAAGCGGCGATCAAGCGCCTCGTCGAGCCGGAGGAGGTCGCCGGTCTCGCCGTGTGGCTCGCCGCCGACGCCGCCGGGATGGTGACGGGGGCGAGCTACACGATGGACGGCGGCTGGTCCGCGCGGTGAGCCGTCACGCCGACGGAGAGGCCGCGGCGAGCACAGCGCTCCGCAGCCAGGAGCGATAGCGCTCCGGCGACCATCCGGACTGCACGACGAGCTGCTGGTAGCTCTCCGGCGAGAGCAGGAACGACAGCACGTCGGCGAGGGCGTCGCTGTCGTGGTCGGAGCCGACGATTCCGCGGCGCTGCAGTTCGGACGCGAACCCGCGGTAGTCCGCGGCCCGGTTTGCGAGGATGCGCTGCAGGGCGGCATCGACGATCGGGTCGGAGAGCGCCGCGCCCAGGAGGACCGTCCAGAGTGCATGCCCGCGTTCGTTCGCGGCGCCGATCTGCGTGATGACCGCGTCGAGGAAGACGTCGTCGGGCAGGGACGTCAGCCCCGATCCGGCTTCGGTGTCGGCGAGGGTCTCCGCGGCTTCCGAGCCGGAGAAGGTGACCTCGAACGCGGCGATGAGGAGTTCCGCCTTCGCCGCCGTGGTCTTCACCGTCTCCGCGGAGACGCCGGCTTCCCTGGCGATCGCGGAGATCGTCGTCGCCTGGTATCCCTGTGCGGCGAACAGGCGGGCTGCCGCTGTGACGATGCGCGCGCGGGTCTCTTCCGCTTGGCGGGTCCGCAGGGCGGAGCGGTAGGGGCGTGCGGATGAACTCATTGACTTTCCTCAGAGGGTGATGAATACTTCAGCAGTACAACCAACCCTATCGAGAGAGCCGCCATGTCCCGTTACCTCCTCACCTGCACCCCGGCCCACGGGCACGTGCTCCCGCTGCTGCAGGTCGCCAGGCACCTGGTCGCGGGCGGGCACGAGGTGCTCTTCCTCACCAGTGCCCGCTACGCGGAGCAGGTGGCGGCCGCGGGCGCGCGGTTCCGTCCGCTGCCGGCCGGGGCCGACGTCGACCTCGACGACGCGAACGGCGCGTTCCCCGAGCGCGAAGGTCTCACCGGCGCGGCCGCGCTCCGGTTCGACATGAGCACGCTCTTCATCCGGCCCGGGCGGGCGCAGCTCGAGGCCGTGCGTGTCGAGCTGGCGCAGAACCACATCGACGCCGTGCTCACCGAGCCGCTGTTCGTCGGTGCCGCGCTGCTGCAGCGGCTACCGACGACCGAGCGGCCGCCCGTCGTGGTCCTCGGCATCTTCCCGCTCGGTGCGCGCAGTGTCGACACGGCCCCGTTCGGGCTCGGAGTCACGCCGATGGGTGGCCCCCTCGGCCGGATGCGCAATGCGTTCCTTCGTGCGGTCGCGGAGCGGGCGATCTTCGGCGGCGTGCAGAAGGAGGCCGATGCGATGGCCCGCGAGGCGGTCGGCCGCGATCTCGGCGGGTTCGTGCTCGACTGGGCCGGTCGTGCCGATGCGTACGTGCAGTTCTCGGTGTCCGCCTTCGAGTACCCGCGCTCCGACCTTCCGGCGTCCGTGCATTTCGCCGGTCCTCTCCCGACGGCGCCCTCGGCCGTGCCGCTGCCGGATTGGTGGTCCGACCTGGACGGGCGGCGTCGCGTGGTCCACGTGAGCCAGGGCACCATCGCCAACACGGACTTCGGTCAGCTCGTGCTGCCGACCGTCGCCGGGCTCGCCCGGGCGGACGTGCTCGTCGTGGTCTCTACGGGCGGCCGTCCTGTCGACGCGCTCCCGGCGGAGCTGCCGGGCAACGTCCGCGTCGCCGAGTATCTGCCCTACGACCGGCTGCTGCCGCAGGTGGACGTGTTCGTCACCAACGGCGGATTCGGTGGGGTGCAGCAGGCGCTCGCCCACGACGTCCCTCTGGTGGTCGCGGGGCAGACGGAGGACAAGGTCGAGGTCTCCGCCCGGGTCGGGTGGACCGGCGTCGGCGTCAACCTGCGGACGAATGCGCCGAAGCCGCGGCAGGTCGCCGAGGCGGTCCACCGCGTGTTGTCCGAGCCGATGTTCCGCGACCGCGCCCGGCAGGTCGGGCAGGCCATGCGCACTGCGGATGCCTGGGGGACGCTCGATGCGGTGCTGGCCGGGATGACGACACGGCGGCCTGCGATGGAGCAGGCTCCGAGCCGTTCTTCGGAACGGTAAGGGGGACCTGGCGGTGCATCCGGTCCCCCTTCGGAAGTGGCTCAGGTGAGGCGTGTGCCTCTCGCCTGTGTCGTGCGTCGGCTCCGCGCCGCTCCGGACTGCACGGCGGCGAGCACACCCCATGCGATGAAGTGGAACGCTCCCAGTGCGACAACCGTCTCGGGGAGCGTCGAGAACGTCGTTGTGTCAGAGCTGGACAGTGTGAGCTGCACGATGATCGCGGTACTGATGCCTCCTCCGACCAGCGCCGCGAGGAAGCCGATGGCGACGGTCACCCCCGTGCGTCCCCAACGACCGCTGGCGACCATCGCCAGGAGAGGTGCGGCGACGGACCACACGGCCAGCGGGATGCTGAAAATCTGGTAAACGCCCATCATGCCGAGCGTCGATGCGAGGTCGAAGGGCACTCCGTGCACGAGGACCCCGAGCTGCACTGCCGAGCCGGCTCCCCACGAGAGGATCAACGCCCAGACTGCGGCCCGGGGACCGATTCTGCCGGTCACGATCTCGCTGCGTGGCTGTTCACGGGCTCCATACGTGCGAGCCTCTCACGTTCGCGCTGACCGCGAAGGCATCCTCTGGCGCTGATCCGCGGGAAAGAGCATTCCCGCGCATGGACGCAACCGGGTGCAACGTCCGCTGGTATACCATCCGGGTACCGCCGCGCAGCGTCAGTCCCCAGCTGACCACGGGCGGGACGGCAGAGCCGTCACTGCGGAGGGAACGTCGAATTCCTTTCGATCCCGAGGGGGGATGGGGTGGGCGTCGGTTCCCCAGAACGACACCCACCCCCACATCGGTCTCGCCGTCAGTTCCAGCGGCTGAGCATCCAGACCACCGTGACGCCGATCATCACCAGGATCGGCACCCAGGTGCCGGTGCGCTTGAGGCGTCGCCCCTGCGGAGCGACGCCCGGCGGGGGCGTGAGCATTCCGGCCGGCGGGGCGAACGGGAGGGCGTGTCCGCCCGCCGGCGCCGCGATCCCGGGGTGCGCGGCGGCGAGGCGGTCGTCGCGCCATCGCGCCCACTGGTCGAGCTTCGTCAGGAGCGCTCCGACGGCTCCGAACAGCCAGGCCCAGGTCGCGGGGTCGAGCGTGGAGGCGCGGCGGGGCGTGTAGAGGAACAGCCAGTCGTCGACGATCTCGACGTCGAGCTGCGCGGCATTGTCGATGAACCGCGCCATGATGTCGGGCGTGAAGAGGTAGAGCGCATCCTGCTCGTAGCCCTCGGGGCAGTACAGCGTGAAGTGCTGGTCGAAGTCGCCCTCGAGGGACAGCCGCTGCGCCCGCTGGAACGACGCCGGCAGGTTGGAGCCGAAGCCGTTGTTGCCCTTCGCGTCGAGCACGATGTTCGGCAGCGGCACGTCGAGCTTCACGGCCACGTAGCCCCACCGATACGTCGTCGAGTTCTTCCCGGACTGCACCGTGTACTGATAGTTGCCGAATTCCACGAAACGGGGAGTGGTCCCTCGCACGAGATCGGTGGCCAGGCGGGAACGGCCGAGATGGAAGATCATGCCGGGGAGGGGCGGATCGTCGATCCGTGGTTCGTAGGTCATGCCGTTCGCCTCGGCGAATCGGTGCAGGCGATACCGCCGGATGCGTCCGTTGCGGACGCCCATCCAGATGAGGGCCCCGACCCCGGCCGCCACGAGCACGAGCAGCGCGAGGGGGATCGCCGCGGCGGTGGGGGAGCCACTGGTCGCGGCGAGTGCGAACACCGCCGAGACGAGGATCGGGAGCAGCACGATCCCGGCGAGTGCGATGGCCACGATCGCGATGATCGTCGACGCGGTTGGGCCGCTCGTCCGACGGGAGCGCAGGGCGCTCGTGAAGGCACGGACGGCGGACGGGTCGACCGGGTCGGTGAGCGGGCGGGCGTCGAACGAGGCCGATGCCTGCGGCGACATCATCGGTTGACCTCGTCGGCGTCCCAGGTGAGGTCGGCGCCCTCGCGCAGAGCTTTCGCCTCCAGCCGTTCATCCGTGCAGATCGCGCGGATGAGGTCCGGGGTGCCCGCCACGATCGTGGAGTCGTAGTCGATCTCCGACACCATCACCCAGGCGCGGTCCTGCGGCCAGAGAAGGTTGGGGCTCTGCGCGGCGGGCGGGAAGCCGTGCTCCTCGCCGACCCGGTCGCGCCACGGCACGCCGAGCACCCAGTCCGGGTCGGCGAAGGCCCTGGCGCCCCCGGAGAACAGCACGTAGTCGCGCCCGGGGAGCTGCAGCCGCGGCCCCTCGGAGATCTCACGCGAGAGGATGCCGTCCTGCCAGGTGGGCTTGCGGAAGACGTTGTTGAAGGGGTCGTGGATGCTCCGGTCGAGCATCGCCTGATGGTGCGGGTCTTCGCTGGACGTGAGGAAGACGCGGGACGGCCCGCCCCCGAAGAAGCCGACCAGCCCGCCGAACCCCTCCCACAGCGCGACGACGCCGTCGTCCGGCGTCGCGGTATGGGCGGCGAGGTGCCCGGCCAGGATCGCCAGGAGGTCGCTGTCGAGCGCGCCCTCCAGCGGTGCCGTGAACTCGCGGCCGTCCGGAGCGATGCGGGACCGCCAATCGGCGTCGGCGGGCGTGCGCACGATCCGGTGCCATTGCGCCTCTGCGTGCATCGTCGTGCCGAAGGCGGCGGCCGTCTCCGCCCAGCTCACGCGCACGTCCGAATCCGCCGACGGGGTCTCCCGCACGGTGGCGGGATGGAAGATCCGGGCGTATGCGGGGAAGCCGCGGGGGACGACTGCGTGCATGCTGCCGAGACCGTCGTCGAGGGTCTGGCGCAGCCACGTGCCGACGCCGGGGTCTGCGATCCACTCCATTGCACACACGCTACCGGGGGCATGCCCGGCCGGCCGGTGCGGCACCGGCGCGGCCCGCGCCGCACCGGTGCCGGGTCGCTCAGCTCGTGGCGAGGGCGATCAGGCCGAAGACCTCGCCCTGCGGTCCCTGCACGACGGTGGCGCGTCCGAAGGGGGTGTCCGACACCGGAACCCGCAGCTGCGCACCCAGCTCCTCGGCGCGCGCGGCGCTGGCGTCGACGTCGGCGGTGGCGAACCAGGTGAGCCAGTGGTCGGGCGCGCCGGCCGGCAGCTCGCCGTCGCGGAGGATGCCGCCGACCTCGGCGCGGTCGCCCGCACGGGTGAAGGTCGCGTAGACGAATCCCTCACCGCCGACGTCGCGGTACTCGTAGCCGAAGACGGCCGCATAGAAGGCGCGCGCTGCGGCGTCGTCCCGCGCGTGGAGCTCGTTCCACACCAGGGCGCCCGGCTCGTTCACCCGGCCCGCACCGATGTGGTCGCCGGCCTGCCACAGCCCGAGCACGGCGCCGCCCGGATCGGCGACGATCGCCATGCGCCCCGAGGTCATCACGTCGAACGGCTCCGCGATCACCTGACCGCCGGCCGCGGTGACGGCACGGGCGGAGGCGTCCACGTCGTCCGTGGCCAGGTACGTGGTCCACACGGTGGGCGCACCCGGGTCCTGCTTCGGGCCGATCCCGGCCACGGCGGCCCCGTCGAGGGTGGCGAGCAGGTAGCCGCCGGACTCCTCGCCGCCGGAGGAGTACTCCCATCCGAAGAGGGCGGCGCAGAAGGCCGTCGCGGCCGTCACGTCGCCCGCGCCGAGGTCGACCCAGGTGGGCGTTCCGGCCGGCCAGGGGTCAGTGCGAGTGGTCATGGGATCTCCTTTTCTCAGGCGCCGATCCGATCGGGCGCACCGGAGAGACGCGCGATCGGCCATCTCATTACGCGCGGTCGGCGGATCGGTGATCCCCCATAATCGAGGAGTGACTGCCACCGCGACCCTTCCCTCCCTCGACGGCCGACGATTCCGCATGGTCTCGTCCACGACCTCCGCCGTCGACCCCGATGCCCCCAGCGTCTTCGAGTACTTCGAGCGCGACGGTGCGATCTGGGGCGGTTACGAGGGCGACACCGTCACCTTCGGGAAGTTCGTCGGCACGCGCACCGGTGACACGATCTGGGTCTCTTTCGTCCATGTGCTCAAGGCCGACGGCACGGTGGTGACGGGGGACGGCGAGAGCGAGCTGGAGCTGACGGACGACGGCCGCATCCGCCTCGTCGAGCACTACGAGATGCACGGCCTGCCCCAGCTCAGCGTCGTGGAAGAGATCGTCGCGGGCTGAGGGCGCCCGCCCGACGTCAGAGCAGACCGAGAGACCGTGCCGCCCTCCGCGCGCCCGCGCGGTCGTCGATGCCGAGCTTGCGATAGATGTTCCTGACGTGCGTCTTCACCGTGTTGTAGGACACGAACTCGCGGGTCGCGATCTCGCGAAGCGTCGAACCGCGGCCGAGTGCGACCAGGACGACGCGCTCGCGCTCCGTCAGTTCTCCGCCCGATGCCGCGGCCGGCGTGGTCGGCGGCTCCGTGGCCCACAGGGGCGCGGTCGTCGCGGTCTGCGCGGCGATGAGCCGGGCGCTCACCGGGGCGGGGACCGCGGATGCTGTGGTCGCTGTCGACACCACAATTCCTCCATGCGAGTGGGAAAGACGTCGCCCCTCGGGTGGGGCGGAACACTCTACGGGTAACACGTTACCGTGCGGAGACGGAGATCGGGTGCGTGCGGCCGCGCGGAGGCCGTCGCCCGCCGCCTCAGCGCGGAGGCAGCGCGTCCCGCCCGGGGGAGGCGGGAGTCCAGCGGGTCATGCCCAGCGGCACCTCGGTCTGGCGCTCGGGGAGGTCGCCGGGGAGCAGGTACGGGCGCCGGATCACCTCATCGAGGACGACGACGCTCACCACCGTCCGCACCTCGGGGAGCTGGGCGATGACACCGGTCGAGAACTCGTGCACCCCGCTGACGTCGACGGCGCGGATGAGCAGCATGGCGTCGTGCTCGCCGGTGGTGATGGCGCACCATTCCACGTCCGGCATCTCGATGATGCGCTCCCGGAACGAGGCCCACGCCTGCGGCATGACGGTCACGAAGACGAGTGCGCCGATCGACAGTCCCGCCTTGGCCTGATCGACCCGGGCGCTGAAGCCGGTGATGACCCCGTCGTGGACGAGCGACTCGACGCGGGTGTAGGCGCTGGCACGCGAGATGCCGACCTTCTCGGCGAGCGCGGCGATCGAGACGCGACCGTTATCGCGGAGCACGTCGAGGATTCTGTACGCCGTCTCATCCAAGGGGGCGGCACTTCGTCCAGATCGCTTCGGCGAATCCGCGTCCTTGCTGGACATATTGCTCCTCACGTCCGAGGTCGATGACAATGCGTGCCTGTGTGACGCGCACTTGCTGGACACATCGTCGCATATGATGCGAATCTGATCCCTGGTCGTCCACATTTGAGGCGATCGAACCCGAATGTACTCCTCGCCCCTGGAGGCCCTGATGTCGTCACGCCGTATCACGCCGGTCATCGCGCTCGGAGCCGTCGCGCTCCTGACGCTCGCAGGTTGCTCGGGAGGGAACTCGGCGAACAACTCCGAGTCGTCCCAGGGCACCGACTCCCTCGTCATCGACACGGCGTTCTCCATCGAGACCGCCGACCCGGGTCACACGTACGACCCGACCGGGAACATGATCGCGAAGGCGCTGTACGAGACCCTCGTCGACTTCGAGGGCTCCGACGTGTCGACTCCCGTCCCCGGCCTGGCGTCGTGGGAGCAGAACGACGAGGCCACCGAGTTCACCTTCACGCTCGAAGGCGACCGCGTGTTCTCCGACGGCTCGCCCATCGAGGCCAAGGACGTCGTGTTCTCGCTCCAGCGCATCCAGGGCATGGCCGACGCGAAGCCGAACTTCCTCCTCGGCGGCCTCACCATCGAGGAGGTCGACGAGAAGACCATCCGGTTCACCTCCGAGACCCCGCTGCTGCAGCTTCCGGCCATCCTGGCGAACCCGGCGCTCGGCATCGTCAACGCCGACGTCGTCATGGAGAACGGCGGCGCCACCGACGGCACCGACAGTGCACAGGGCTTCCTCGACGGCGAGTCCGCCGGATCCGGACCGTTCGTGCTCGACACGCTCGACCTCAGCTCGCAGGTCGTGCTGAAGAGCAACGACGAGTACAACGGCGACGAGGAGTCCGCCTTCAGCCGCGTCGTCGTGCGCAACGTCTCCGAGAGCGCGACCCAGCTCGCGAACCTCAAGGGTGGCGACTCGATGGTCGCGATGGACCTCAACGGCGATCAGGTGGCCGGCCTCGGCGACGACATCAGCGTCGACTCGGTCCCGTCCGGTCAGACGATCTTCCTGCTCCTGAACCAGGGCAAGGCCGGCGGCGACCTCGCCAACGTGAAGATCGCGGAGGCGATCCGCTACGCGCTCGACTACGACGCGCTGCTGGAGCTCGCGGGCGCCGGTGCGGTCCAGGCGACCGGCGTCATCCCGCCCGGGTTCGAGGGCGCGCTCGACAGCGGTGTGGAGCAGGACCTCGATAAGGCGAAGGCCGCGCTCGAGGAGGCCGGATACACCGGTCAGACCCTCAAGCTCCAGTTCCCGAACGACTACCCCGTCGGCGGCGTGGAGTTCACGCCGCTCGCGGAGCGCATCCAGGCGCAGCTCGAGGACGCCGGCATCGCCGTCGACCTCGCTCCGGCCCCGTTCGCGACCGAGCTCGACGCCTACGTCAACGGCACCGAGGGCTTCGGCCTGTGGTTCTGGGGTCCGGACTATGCCGACTCGGCGAACTTCCTGCCCTTCGCGCCCGGTCTGAAGGTCGGTCTCCGCGCCGGCTGGGCGGCCGACGCCAACCCGGAGATCGCGGGCATCGCGGCCGGTGCGGCCGCGGCGACCGACCCCGAGCAGCGCACCGAGGCCTTCACCGAGTTCGCCGAGGCCATGCAGGCCGAGGGCCCGTTCGTGCCGCTGATCGTCCCCGGTCGCAACATCTCCTCCGCCTCCAGCGTGTCCGGCGCCGTCTACAACTCCGTGTGGGAGATGGACATCGCCGAGATCCAGCCGGCCGGCTGAGCGGACCGCCATGACGACAGTGGCCGTGCAGAGGCAGGCGCAGCGGCGCCGCTCGCCTCTCGTCGGATACCTGCTGCGGCGGGCCGGGACCTCTCTGCTCCTGTTGGTGGGCGTGACCGTCGTCACGTTCGCGCTCACCAACCTGGTGCCGGGAGACCCGGTCTCGGCCGCGCTCGGTGAGGGCGCGTCGCAGAACCCCGCGACGCGCGAGGCGTTCATCAAGGCGAACGGACTCGACCAGCCACTGTTCGTGCAGTACTTCATCTATATGGGGAACCTGCTCCGCGGGGACCTCGGCACGTCGCTGGTGACCGGACGCCCGGTCACCAGCGACCTCGCCACCGCGGTGCCCGCGACGATCGAGATCGCGATCGGCGCGATCATCGTCAGCCTCGCGGTCAGCATCGTGCTCGGCACGCTCGCGGCCTACCGCCGGGGGCTCGTCACCGACCAGGTCATCCGCGTCGTCACGCTCGTCGGGCTCAGCGTCCCGACCTTCTGGCTCGCGCTGGTCAGCTTCTACGTCTTCTTCCTGGAGCTGCGCATCGCGCCGGGCTCCGGGCGCATCTCGCCGTCGATCACCCCGCCGCCGCGCGTGACCGGGCTCTACACGGTCGACTACCTCCTGAACGGCGACGCGGTCGGCTTCTTCGACGCCCTCGCTCACCTCGCGCTGCCGGTGATGGTGCTCTCGCTCGTCACCATCGGACTGCTGACCCGCTTCATCCGCACCTCGGTGCTCGAGGTCCTCGGCAGCGACTACGTGCGCGCGGCCAGGGCCAAGGGCCTGCCGGCGATGCGCGTCATCCTCGACTACGTGCTCCGCGGCGCATCGCTGCCGATCCTCACCGTGGTGGGTGTCGCGTTCGGTGCCCTGCTCTCCGGAACGGTGCTCGTCGAGTCGGTGTTCGCCTGGCCGGGCCTGGGCACGTACGCCTACAACTCCGCCGCGAACCTCGACCTCCCCGGCATCATGGGCGTCGGTCTCGTGGTCGGCGTCATCTACCTCCTCATCAACTTCATCGTCGACCTGCTCTACGGCGTGCTCGACCCGAGAGTGAGGATCGCATGAGCCGCATCGCCGCCGCGACCCCCGCCGGACGCTTCCGGTTCCGCTGGCCCCGTGCCTGGCGCACGCCGCTCGGCATCATCGGCACCGTCATCGCCGGTGCGTGGATCATCGTGGCGTTCACCGCGCAGTGGTGGGTGCCGTACCCGCCGAACGCGCAGGTGCTGCCGCGTCTGCAGCCGCCGGGCATCGACACGATCCTCGGCACGGACGGCAACGGCCGCGACATCTTCTCGCGCCTGATGACCGGCGCGACGGTCAGCCTGCCGCTCGCCCTCATGCTCGTGATCGCCGCCCTCATCATCGGCACCCTCATCGGCGCGGTCGCCGGGTACTTCGGGCGCGCCGTCGACGAGACGCTCATGCGCATCACCGACCTCTTCATGGCGTTCCCGACCGTGATCCTCGCGATGGTCGTGGCGGCCTCGCTCGGTCCCTCGCTGTTCAACGCCGTCATCGCCGCGATCGTCGTGTCGTGGCCGCAGTACGCCCGCGTCACGCGGAGCATCGTGCTCGGCCTCCGCGGACAGAACTACGTCATCGCGGGCCGCCTGCTCGGCCACTCGCCGCTGCGGACGCTCTTCGTCGACATCCTTCCGAACATCGCCGGCCCGGTCCTCGTGCTCGCGACGCTCGACATCGGCGCCGCGATCCTGCTCCTCTCCGGCCTCTCCTTCCTCGGTCTCGGCGCGCAGCCGCCGACGGCGGAGTGGGGGTCGATGATCTCCGGGGCGATGCAGAACTTCGACGCCTGGTGGCTCGGAGTCTTCCCCGGCCTCGCGATCCTCACCGTGGTCCTCGCCTTCAACTTCCTCGGCGACGCGATGCGCGACGTGCTCGACCCGACCGCCGAGATGACGCACGAGAAAGAGGCCGAGCACAAGGCCTCCGCGACGGGGGTGCCCGCATGACCGCGCAGACCACGGCCGCGCTCAGCATCTGCGACCTCACGATCGACATCGGCCGCCCGCTCGTCCAGGGGGTGTCGCTCGAGCTCGAACCCGGGCGCATCCACGGGCTCGCGGGGGAGTCCGGCTCCGGCAAGACGCTCACGTCTCTTGCGGTGCTCGGGCTGCTTCCGCGGCAGGCGAAGACCGGCGGCTCCATCCTCCTCGCGGGGGAGGAGCTCGTCGGCCGCACCCGACGCGGGTTCAACCGCATCCGCGGGAAGCGCATCGCGATGGTCTTCCAGGATCCGTCGGCCTCGCTGCACCCGCAGCTGCCGGTGGGCCGCCAGCTCACCGACCACATGCGCGTGCACCTCGGACTCAAGGGCGCGGCCGCGCGCGACCGGGCGGTGGAGCTGCTCCAGACCGTCCAGGTGCCGAATCCGGTGGAGGCGTTGAAGCGGTATCCGCACCAGTTCTCCGGCGGACAGCGACAGCGCATCGCGATCGCGTGCGCCCTCGCGTGCGACCCGGAGGTGCTGCTCGCGGACGAGCCGACGACCGCCCTCGACGTGACCGTGCAGGCGGGCATCCTGAAGCTGCTGCGGGATCTCGCGACCGAGCGGAACCTCGCGGTCCTGCTGGTGACGCACGATCTGGGCGTGATGAGCGCGATCGCCGACACCGTGGCTGTGATGAAGGACGGCCGCATCGTCGAGCTCGCCGATCGGGAGACGCTGTTCCGCGACCCGCAGCACGAGTACACGCGCATGCTGCTCGCCGCCCTGCCCGGGTCGCGCATCGACGAGAGCCCGGAGGAGGCCGCGGATGAGTGAGGTCAGCGTCCTCGACGCGCGCGACGTGGTGGTGCGCTACCCCGGCAACCCGCCCGTGATCGCGGTGAACGGCGTCTCGCTGAGCGTGGCGGCCGGTGAGACGGTCGCCCTCGTGGGCGAGTCCGGCAGCGGTAAGTCGAGCCTGGCCCGCGCCGTCGTCGGCATCGAGAAGACCGCCGCCGGAACCGTGTCGTTCCGCGGTGCCCCCGTCGCGCCGCTGGGCATCCGTCGGCGCGCGACGGCACTCACCGGCATCCAGATGGTCTTCCAGGACCCGGCGACCTCGCTGAACCCGCGACGGCGGATCGGCGACCAGATCTCCGACGGCATCGCGACCGCTCGCGCGCGCGGTGCCGCCGGCTCCACCGTGGAGGAGTGGCTGGAGCGCGTGGGACTGCCCGCGGCGGTGCGCACCCGCTTCCCGCACCAGTTCTCCGGCGGTCAGAAGCAGCGCATCGCGATCGCCCGAGCACTCGCCGCGCGGCCCTCCCTGCTCGTGGCCGACGAGCCCATCTCCGCGCTCGACGCCTCCACGCAGACGAGTGTCGCGGGACTCATGCGCGACCTCGTGGCGGAGTCCGGTGCCGGGATGCTCTTCATCTCCCACGACCTCGCCGTCGTGCGTCGCATCGCCGACCGCACTTTCGTGATGTTCGGCGGGCGGGTTCTCGAATCCGGGCCCACCGACGAGCTGTGGGCGGCGCCGCGTCATCCCTATACGCAGGCGCTGCTCGCCGCGATCCCGGAACCGGACGGCACCGGCCGCATCCCCGATGCCCCCTCCGCCGACGACCGCGCGGTCTGGGCCGAGGTGCCTCCCGTCGCCTACTGACGCCGGATACAGCGAAGGGCCGGAGCGTGCGCTCCGGCCCTTCGCGTGTCTCGTCCGATCAGAGCGGCGCGACGATGTCCTGCTTCACGTCCCACTCGGTGATCTCGAGGGCGATGTCGAACGACTGTCCCTCGACCGTGGCGGAGCTGGTGGAGGCGAGGTTGACGTAGTCGTCGGTGACCTCGAACACGACGTCGACCGGGGTGCCGCCCTGCTCGACCGAACCGCTCACCAGGTAGACCTTCTGGCCAAGGCGCTCGCCGGTGCCGGTCACGGTGAACTCGCCCGTGATGGCCTTCGCCGTCTCGGCGGGGTCCATCGCGGTGACGTCCTTCGCGGTGGTGCTGAGGCCGGCGATGATCGGGTCGCTCGACGACGGGTCGGCCGTCTGCCAGTCGCTCGACGGCGACTTCACCCACACGTCGTCGCCGATCGCGACGATCGAGCCCATCGGGGAGAGCGACTCGAGAGCCTTCTCGGACGGGTTGAAGCGCGTGGTGGACTCCATGCCCATCACGGTGGTCTTGGCGGCGTAGCCGGCGGTGTCGGTCATGGCCTCGGCGATGCAGGCACCGAGCGCCGAGCCGTCGACCGATGCGCCCTCGCTGAGCTCGGGGCAGTCGCTGGACGGCGCTTCGGCCTCCTGCGACGCGGCTCCGCTCGGCTTCGATTCCGCCGGCTTGTCCGACGCTCCCGCCGTGCAGCCGGTGAGCATGACGGCGGCGGCGAGCACGACGCCGACCCCCCACTTGTTGACGCGCATGGCGCCCCCCTCCAGGTCCTGTGCCGATGACCGTCACCAGGCACGCCCTCCAGCATGCCAAGATCCGTCGGGATCCGCGGGAGGCAACTCCGAGGATTCTCCGCTAGACTGTGCAGGTTGTCTGCCTTCCGGCACCCACTCGGGTGCCCACGGCGGACACGTGCACACACCCTCCTGCTCCCGGGAAAGTCCCGAGAGCCGTTCTAGTCCGAAGGAGGTGGGTAAGTGACGCACCAGTACGAACTCATGGTCATTCTGACCCCCGAGATCGACGAGCGCCAGGTCGCCCCGACGCTCGACAAGTTCCTGAAGGTCATCACCAACGATGGTGGCTCGATCGAGAACGTCGACATCTGGGGCAAGCGCCGTCTCGCCTACGAGATCCAGAAGAAGACCGAGGGCATCTACGCCGTCGTCAACTTCACCGCGACCAGCGCCGCCACGCAGGAGCTCGACCGTCAGCTCAAGCTGAACGAGCAGATCATGCGCACCAAGGTGCTCCGCGCCGAAGAGGCTCAGGCGATGATCGCTTCCGAGGCCAAGCGCTCCGAAGAGAAGGCTGCCCGCAAGGCCGCCAAGGCTGCGAAGGCCTAAGTCTCATGGCCGGCGAAACCGTCATCACCGTGGTGGGCAACCTCACCGCCGACCCCGAGCTGCGCTACACGCAGAACGGGCTGCCGGTGGCGAACTTCACCATCGCATCGACGCCTCGCAACTTCGACCGTGCCGCGAACGAGTGGAAGGACGGCGAAGCGCTGTTCCTCCGGGCGTCGGTGTGGCGCGAGTTCGCCGAGCACGTGGCGGGCTCGCTCACCAAGGGCATGCGCGTGATCGCGCAGGGCCGTCTGCGTCAGCGCTCCTACCAGGACCGCGAGGGCAACCAGCGCACCGCGATCGAGCTGGAGGTCGACGAGATCGGCCCCTCGCTTCGGTACGCGACCGCGCAGGTCACCCGTGCGGCTTCGGGCGGGGGCGGCGGACAGTCCCGTCCCGCGCAGCAGCAGCAGGTGTCGGAGGAGCCGTGGTCCACTCCCGGCTCGTCGACCAGCGCCGATGCCTGGAGCACTCCGGGCAGCTTCGGCGACGACACCCCCTTCTGAAAACACTTCTTCACGGGTGGGTCCCTGAGCTTGTCGAAGGGCCGCACCCCGCTCATCACTAAGGAAAAACAATGGCTGGAAAGTCGAGCGGCGACCGCCGCAAGCCGCGGAAGGGTGGCAAGCCCACCGCTCCCGCGAAGTCCATCCGGGTCGGGGTCATCGATTACAAGGATGTCGCCACCCTCCGCAAGTTCGTGTCGGAGCGCGGCAAGATCCGTGCCCGTCGCATCACCGGTGTGTCGGTGCAGGAGCAGCGTCTGATCGCTACCGCGATCAAGAACGCGCGCGAGATGGCGCTCCTGCCCTACGCTGGCGCCGGCCGGTAAGGGGTACTGAGATGGCAAAGCTGATTCTCACGAACGAGGTCGCCGGGCTGGGTAGCGCCGGTGACGTGGTCGAGGTCAAGAACGGGTACGCCCGCAACTACCTCATCCCCCAGGGCTTCGCTACGGCGTGGACCCGTGGTGGCGAAAAGCAGGTCGCGTCGATCCAGGCCGCGCGTCAGGCACGCGCGATCCACGACCGCGACGAGGCCGTGGCGCTGAAGAACACGCTCGAGGGCACCAAGGTGCGCCTCGCGGTGAAGGCCGGCAAGGAAGGCCGTCTGTTCGGCTCGGTGAAGACCGCCGACGTCGCGGAGGCCGTCACGGCTGCGGGCCTCGGTTCGATCGACAAGCGCAAGGTGCACATCACGTCGCCCATCAAGGTGACCGGTGAGCACGAGGCGACCGTGCGTCTGCACGAGGACGTCACCGCGGTCATCACGCTGCAGGTCATCGCCGCCAAGTAAGGCACGATGCGTCGAAAGCCCCCTGTCCTTCGGGACGGGGGGCTTTCGTCATCCTAGGCTTCTCCTCATGACGGATGACGTTCGCAATGTGCAGGAAGCCCTCTCCACCATCCATGAGCACTGGCAGCCGCACCGGCTCACGAGCGTCAACGACTACGACGTGAAGGTCGTGAAGCTGCAGGGCGAGTTCGTGTGGCACACGCACCCGGAGACCGACGAGCTGTTCCTCGTGGTGAGCGGCCGGCTGACGATCCAGTTGCGGGACCGGGATGTGGTCCTGAACCCGAACGATGTCTTCGTCGTTCCTCGGGGCGTTGAACATTGCCCGAAGGCCGAGGGCGAGGTGCAGGCGATCCTCATCGAGCCGAAGGGCACCGTCAACACGGGGGACGCGGGCGGCGACATGACCGCGGCCCTGCGAGAGCTCTCCTAGCCGCGAGCGGTTCCGGCCGGAATCGGGCGCACGGATGCCCCGCGGTGGGGGACCGCGGGGCATCCGCCACTTGCGCGGCGGTCAGGGTCGGCAGCGGTGCAGCCAGCTGCACCGTTCGAACGGACGCTGCCGCGCACCGGCGGGGGCGAGTCTCCTCCCCCGAGGAATCGCCGCCGCCGGGGCTCAGCGCTCACGCCGTGCGACGGCGCAGCAGGCCCGCACCTCCCAGCATCAGCAGGGCGGCCAGCACCCACATCCACGCGGCGGGAGCGCCACCGGTCATCGCGAGACCGCTGACCTCCCCCGTCGCGGCGGCACCGGCAGCCCAGGGCATGCTGGTCGTGCCGGAGCCGGCGCTCGGGGTCGTTCCCGTGTTCGTACCGGGGTCGGTTCCGGGGTTCGTGCCCGGGTCGGTGCCGGGGTCCGTGCCCGGGTCGGTTCCGGGGTTCGTACCCGGGTCGGTGCCGGGGTCCGTGCCGGGGTCCGTGCCGGGGTTCGTGCCCGGATCGGTGACCGTGCTCTCACCGACGATGGAGATCGCGTTCCCGCCGATCGTGATCGGCAGCGTCACCGGGAGCTCCAGCTGGGTGCCGCCGAGGATGCTGTCGTCTCCGCCGGTGGTGCTGCCGCCGGTCGCGGGTGCGGCCGGTGCGGGGGCGGTGCCGCCGGTGGTGCCGGTGACGGTGGCGTCGTCGGTGACGGAGATGGCGTTGCCGGTGAGGCCGATGGGGGCCGTCACGGGCGCGACCACCTGCGAGCCGCCGAGGATGCTGTCGTCTCCGCCGGTGGTGCTGCCGCCGGCCGCAGGTGCGGTCGGGCTGGCGCTACCGCCGGTGCGGGACACATCGCTGTCGCCGAGGAGCGAGATGGCGTTGCCGCCCACCGTGACGGGGGCCGTCACCGGAGCGACGACCTGCGTCCCGCTCGCGGTGCTGTCCTCGCCCGAGGTGGTCGACCCGGTCGCGGGTGCGGCCGGTGCAGGGGTGCTGCCGCCGGTGGTGCCGGTGACGGTGGCGTCGTCGGTGGCGGAGATGGCGTTGCCGGTGAGGCCGATGGGGGCCGTCACGGGCGCGACCACCTGCGAGCCGCCGAGGATGCTGTCGTCTCCGCCGGTGGTGCTGCCGCCGGCCGCCGGTGCGGTCGGAGTGGAGCCACCGGTGGAGCCGGAGACGGTGGCGTCATCGAGGAGCGAGATCGCGTTGCCGGTGACGCCGATGGGGGCCGTCACCGGAGCGACGACCTGGGTGCCGCTCGCGGTGCCGTCCTCGCCCGAGGTGCTCGACACGGTCGCCGGAGCAGACGCCGGTGCTGCGGCGCTCTCTCCCTCGGCGGCCGACTCGGAGTCACCGAGCAGCGAGATGGCGTTGTCCGACACGGTCACCGGCGCGTTGACCGCCACCAGGGCCTGGGTGCCCGAGAGCACGCCCTCCAGGCCGTCCGTGTCGAGGGAAAGCACCCCGGCCGCGTCAGGGGCCTGGGGAGCCGCGCTCTGGGGAGGAGCGGCGGCCGGGGTGCTGGTCGAGGAGTCGTCGGTGAGGCTGACGGCGTTGTCCGTCACCGTGACGGGCAGGTTCACCGTCACCACGGCCTGGGTGCCGGAGGCGGTGCCGTCGGCGCCGCTGGTCTGCGGTGCCGGAGCGGGTGCCGGTGCGGGGGCCGGTGCCGGGGCGGGTGCCGGAGCGGGTGCGGGTGCAGGGGCGGGTGCCGCTGCCGCATCGCCGAGCACGCTGATCGCGTTGTCGACGACCGTGATCGGGGCCGTGATCGGCGCCACGGCCTGGGTGCCGGAGAGCAGTCCGTCGTCTCCGGATGTCTCGGCTGCGTTCGCAGCCGTCGCGCCGAGCAGGGTGATCCCGCCGGCGATGAGCGTGCCCCAGAGGACGCGCTTCGCGTAGGTACGCATGATGGTTCTCCTGACGTGTACGAGTGTCTGATGGGTGCGCGCGAGGAAGTGCGCGCGCAGCACGGCATCTGTCATCCCGTGGGATGACGTGACACTCCGTCAGTCGGGAGAGACGTCGGTGTCGGCGACCGGCGCGCCCGGAAGGGCGTCGTCGACGGCACCGGAGACCCGCTCCCAGGCACGGAGCGGGGTGACGCCCGTGTCGCCGAGGCGAGCGTGGGCGGCGGAGAGGCCTCCGGCCGAGGTGGCGGAGGAAGAAGCGGGGATGCTCGGGGCACCGGGAGGCGCGCCGAACGGCTCAGGAGAGGGGTCACCGGGCGCGGCATCGGCTTCCCCGGGAGCGGAGGCGACGGCGGCCGCAGACGCCGCGAGAAGCGCGGAGTCCTGGCCCGCACGCGCGGTGCTCGCCGTCACGGGAGTGGACGGCGCCGGAGTGACCGCCCCGCGGATGAGCGGGGCGGCGACCGGGACCCCGCCGCCGGGAGCGGCCGGCGGGGACGCGGGGTCCTGCGGGGTCAGTGCCTCGAGCACGGGCGGCACGGTCTCTTCGGCGATGCCGCCGATCAGACCGGTCGTCCCGTCAAGGACGCCGACCACGTCGCCGACGAGGTCGATCGCACCCGAGTCCACGACGATGCCGCCCACGATCGGAAGACCGCCGACGAGATCGAGCACCGGGTCCGTGATCTGGGAGACCGGGGCGGAGCCGAGCAGGTCGGTCACGGGCTCGACGACCGCTTCGGCGGTGTCGGCGACCGCGTCGAGAACGGGAGCAGTGGTGTCCCCGACGACGGGGACCTGGGCGACCGTCTCGGTCACCGTCTGGACGACCTCGGGAGCGGCCTGCTGCACGGGGGCGGCGGTCTCGCGCACCACCGGTGCGACGACCTGCTGCACCACCGGGGCGACGACCTCCTGCACGACGGGAGTGGCGACCTGGTTCACGACCGGAGCCACGACGTCGCTCACGACCGGCTTCGTCACCGCGGTCACCGTCTCGGACACGACCGACGTGAGGCTGTCGAGCGGACCCTTCGGCTGCTCATCCGCCTGGGCGGAGCCGCCGCCGGTGAGGACCGTCAGCGCGGCCCAGGCGAGCGCGCCCAACCCACCCCAAAGGACGGCGGTGGGTACGCCGCGCCGGGTGGTCCGAGCGTCCACGTCGTCCTCCCCCTCTGAAGGTCAACGTCCATTCGACACGGGTGCGTCGATGGGGAGCAGAATACTCGCCGACCCCCTGCCTGTCCAGGGGCGTTTACATCCGATTCGGGTCGTGTCAGATCGTGACGCGCCCGGCGAAATCCCGGCTTGACTTTCCCCAGGTTCTGCACATGTCCCTCGCGGAGGGGAAACCTTCAACGCGCAATTTAAGCTCGTTTTCATCCACAGCCTGGGGAAACGATTAATCCCTGTTCATGTAGCAGAAAAAAGTTTCCTTCCCACATCATCCACCGGGTTATCCACACCCGTTCTGCACAGACACTCCGAGATTCTCCGCACGCTGTCCACATGGTTATCCACAGGCTGTGTTGCACCGTGTGGAGACCGCTCATAGCGTGGTCGAGCGACCGAATGTCGGGGGCTCCTGTTTGTCTGGGGATGGCCGCCGAGCGGCCGCGGCCCCCGCACCGGCATCCGCGGATGCGCGCGCCGGGGTCCGCCTCAGAACCGTCGCATCGAAGGGAACACAGTGTCGATCGCCGACATCTCCGAGGAGCGCCTGGGAGGGCAGCGCCCGCCCGAGCGCACCCCTCCGCACGACCTCCTCGCCGAGCAGAGCGCCCTGGGCGGCATGCTCCTGTCGAAGGATGCGGTCGCCGACGTGATCGAGACGCTAAAGGGCGCCGACTTCTACATCCCCAAGCACGAGCTCATCTTCGAGGCGATCCTCTCGCTCTACTCGCACGGCGAGCCGACCGACGTCGTCGCGGTGACCGACGAGCTCATCAAGACGGGCGAACTCAGCAAGGCCGGCGGCGCCGACTACCTGCACACCCTCACCTCGATCGTCCCGACCGCGGCCAACGCCGGGTACTACGCCGGCATCGTCTCCGAGCGCGCCATCCTCCGCCGCCTCGTCGACGCCGGGACGCGCATCGTGCAGCTCGGCTACGACGGCCAGGGCGACGCGACCGACATCGTCAACAACGCGCAGGCCGAGATCTACTCGGTGACCGGCTCGGAGACGGCCGAGGACTACGTGCCACTGACCGTCGCCGTCGACGCGGCGGTCGAGGAGATCGAGGCGGCGAACGGCCGCGACGGCTCCATGACCGGCATCCCGACCGGATTCCGCGAACTCGACGAGCTCACCAACGGCCTGCACGGCGGGCAGATGATCGTGGTCGCCGCGCGACCCGCGATGGGAAAGTCGACCCTGGCCCTCGACTTCGCGCGCGCCGCCTCCATCGGTCACGACTTCCCCTCGATCTTCTTCTCTCTCGAGATGGGCAAGAGCGAGATCGCGATGCGTCTGCTCAGCGCGGAGGGGGCGATCCCGCTGCAGAACATGCGCAAGGGGACGCTCGACCCGCGCGACTGGACGACGGTCGCCGCGACCCGCGGCCGCATCAACGACGCTCCGCTCTACATCGACGACAGCCCCAACATGACGCTGGTCGAGATCCGCGCGAAGTGCCGGCGGCTGAAGCAGCGCGCCGGTCTGCGCATGGTCATCATCGACTACCTGCAGCTGATGACGTCGGGCAAGCGCGTCGAGTCGCGTCAGCAGGAGGTTTCGGAGTTCTCGCGAAGCCTGAAGCTCATCGCCAAGGAGCTGCAGGTGCCGGTCATCGCGCTGTCGCAGCTGAACCGTGGTCCCGAGCAGCGCCAGGACAAGAAGCCCGCCATCAGCGACCTCCGAGAGTCCGGCTCGATCGAGCAGGACGCCGACATGGTCATCCTGCTGCACCGCGACTCGGTCTACGACAAGGACGTCCGTCCGGGCGAGGCTGACCTCATCGTGGCCAAGCACCGTAACGGTCCGACCGCGACCATCACCGTCGCCTTCCAGGGGCACTACTCCCGGTTCGCCGACATGGCCCCGGGCGGCGACTTCAACTGAGCTGTCGGCGGTTCCCGGCGAAGTCTCCCGCCTCCTCGCGGAGGCGGAGTCGCACGCGACACGGACGCGTCGTCGAGAATGCGGTCACGTGATCGATCTCCACCGGTCCGCCGGCGCGGGCCAGCACTGACCGCATCAGCTCCTCGTGGACGCGGCAGATCACGGACTGGTCGTCGGTCAGGAGCACGTGGAACCGGCAGGGGAAGAGTTCGACCGTCAGCGCCTTCTCGTCGACCTTCGGCCGGAGGCCCACGTCGTCGAGGTGATGCACGAGGGCGTCGAGCTGATGCGTCGCCGCCAGTGGGAGCCCTGACCGGGTGGCGGGCAGGACGGCGCGCATGAGCTCGCCCTGCCGGATGGCCTCCTGGAGGCGACGATCCTCCACCTCGTTCGGCTCGGTCGGGAGCACGGGCGAGAAGCGCAGCCGAGGCCGCCCCCGGCGTCCGGTGTGCTCGATCTCGGAGCGCACGAGACCCTCGCCCTCCAGGACGCGCAGGTGATCGCGCAGCGTGTTGACGTGCAGCCCCAGACGCGGGGAGAGATCGGCGAGACCGGCGCCCGGGGCGTCCATGAGGGCGGCGAGGACGCGCAGCCGGCTGCTCTGCGCGAGCCCGCGGTAAGCATCGGTAGGACGTGGCATGTTACCCATTATCCGCCGACTCGCGCGTTCGGGGGTCGTTCTCCCCGGCCCGCGGTGCCGCGCCCGTCGACCTAGGCGACGTCGATCGGCGACGACTCCAGGACGAGCTGCGCGGTGTCCCTGGCGAGGACGAAGGGGGCGGCGAACGTCCCCATGCCGACGGTGACGATGGCGCCCTCGTAGAGGAGCATCAGGGTCTCGGCGAGGCGGGACGGATCGCGGAAGCCGGCCTCCGTGCAGAGGTGGGCGAAGACGGCCAGCAGCCACTCCTTCTCGCGGCGGGCTTCGGCGAGCACGAGCGGGGAGTCGCCGGCGCCGTCGATCTCCGCGCGCGCGTTGATCGCGCTGCAGCCCTTGCCGCTGTTCCCCGGAACCCAGGAAAGGGCGGCGTCGAAGACGGCGAGGATCCGCGCGGCACCCGGTTCCGGCACGGTCGCGAGGTGTCCGTCGAGGTGTTCCCGCCACCGCGCATCCCGATGCTGGAGATAGGACACCACGAGCGCCTCCTTCGACCCGAAGCGGTCGTAGAGCGTCTTCTTGGTGACCCCGGCGGCCGCGGCGATGGTGTCGACCCCGATCGCATGGATGCCGCGTTCGTAGAAGAGAGCGGAGGCGGCGTCGAGAACCCGGCGCGCGCCGGGGGTGAGCGGGGCGAGTTCCGGGACGGGGAGGGTCATGCGCCGAGTATACCTACCTGTATAGTCGAGGAATGAGTAGACAGATCGGTATACTCCGGACGGCCGTGACCGTGGGGGCGGCCGCGGCCTTCGTGCTCACCTGGAGCTCGGGCTTCCTCATCCCGGCCGTCGCCACCACCGATGTCGATCCGCTCACGCTGCTCGTCTGGCGGTTCGCCCCGGTCGCGGTCGTGCTGATCGCCGTCTCCGCCGTCACCCGCGCCGGGAGAGGGGTGCGTGCGCGGGAGTACGGGATCCAGACCGTCATCGGGCTGCTCGCGCAGTTCGGGTACTGCGTGGCCGTGTACGCGGCCGTCGCCGCCGGGATCGCCACCGGCACCGTCGCGCTCATCGATGCCGTCCAGCCGCTCCTCGTCGCCGTCCTCGTGGGCCCCGTGCTCGGTCTCCGGGTGCGCGGAGCCCAGGTGGCAGGTCTCGTGGTCGGCGCGGGGGGCGTGCTGCTCGTCGTGCAGTCGCAGTTCGGGGCGGGGTCGGCACCGCCGGTCGCCTATCTCCTGCCCGCGATCGCGATGGTGTGCCTCGTCATCGGCACCCTGGTGCAGCGCCGCACCGCCGTGCGCACCGGGGTGCTGCTCACCCTCACGATCCACGTCACCGCGACCGCCGTGCTGCTGGTGATCGTCGGGGCCCTGTCCGGAGCGCTCGTTCCGCCGGCCCGTCCCTCCTTCTGGATCGCCGTGGTGCTGACCGCGATCTTCCCCACCCTGGGTGCGTACGGGTTGTACTGGTGGCTGCTGCGCCGCATCGGCATCACCGCGCTGCAGGCCCTGCTCTTCCTCGTCGCTCCCGCGACCGCGATCGGCGGTGCGTTGCTGCTCGGCGAACCGCTCACCGTCACGACGCTGGCGGGGTTCGCCCTCTGCGGCGCGGGAGTGACCGCGGTGCTGGTGAGCGAGGCGAGGGCGACCCGGGCGGAGGCAGCGCCGGAGGACGAGCAGCCGCGCGACCCTCAGGGCCGGACGCGGACGGCCCGGCCCTCGAAGGTCACCACGTCGCCGTCGCGGAGCTGACGCCCGCGGCGCCGGTCCACCTCGCCGTTCACGGTGACGTAGCCATCGATGATGACCTCCTTCGCGTCGCCTCCCGAATCGAGCAGACCAGCGAACTTGAGGAACTGCCCGAGGCGGATGACCTCGCCGCCGATGGAGACCTCGTCGATCGGATCGGAGTTCGTCATCCTTGCATGCTAGCCGTCGGGCGTGCGGTCACTCGTCGACGTCGGTGCCGACGACGGCGAACGAGGCGTCGAAGGAGATGTCGATCGAGCGGTTGTCGGTCGTGAGGACGGAGGCGTCGTAGGGGCTCACATCGTCGGCGTCCACGTCGAGATCCGTGATCATGCCCTCTGCCTCGGCCAGAGCGGCGTCGACGAGCGTGCGGATGGTCTCCTCGTCGAGGGTGAGCGTCGGACCCTTGTCGTCATCGTCCGCGGCATCTGTCGACACCACGGTCGCCGCGAGATCGTCGTCCACGCGCACCTCGGTCTCGTCGCCGGTGGCGGCGGTCAGCTGCACCTCCCAGGTGCCGTCACGCTTCGCGTCGATCGAGGTCACCTCGCCGTCCGCGGCGTCCTGAGCGGCCGCGGCGATCGCGACGAGCTCGTCGGCGTCGTCGGTGCCGATGCCGGTCACAGGGCCGCGGTCTCCGCTGGGGCGGACGTCGCCGCCGGGGCGGTCACCGCGGTGCTCGCTGCGCGGACCGTGACCGCCGTCATGGCGGGGTCCTTCGAGGGCGGGACGATCGTCGTCATCGCCGAACTCGTCACCGATCGCGGCGCCCACCGCCACGCCTCCGCCGGCGAGCAGCACCGCGGCAGCGATCCCGCCGCCGATGAGCAGGGCGCGCTTGCGTCCGGGCTTCGCCGGTGTCGCGGCGGCGGCCGGGGCCTCCGGCGCGGCGGGTGCGGGTGCGCCAGGGTCGGCGCTCGGCGTGACCGGCACGGTCGGGGCGTCGGGGTTCGCGTCGGCGGTCGTGTCATGGCCGGCGGGGGAGCCCAGTCCGGCGTTCTGGTCCTGGCCCGCGCTCGGGCCGGCGGGTGCCGAGTTCTGACCCGCGGCGTCGTTCTCGTCCGGCGCGGGGTTCTGGTCGGGAGCAGGAGTCTTGTCGTTCATGCTCCGATGCTCTCCCGGGGGCGCTGAAGCCACCCTGAAGCCACCTGAAGCCCCGTTCAGGAACCGATATCTCGGGCACGACTTCGGAGCTCGGGAACGACACGCCGTCCGGGGTGGGCCGCCGCCGGGGTGTCGGCGGAGATCTCCGAAGCTGTGCGCGGGCGCGGGGTCAGGAGAGAGGGGCGGCCAGGGGGAGGGTGACGGTGAAGCGGGCGCCGCCCCAGCGGGACGTGTCGACCGTGATCGAGCCGTGGGCGGCGGTGGTAATGCCGTGGGCGATCGCGAGACCGAGCCCGCTGCCCCCCGCATCGCGGCTGCGCGCCTCGTCGAGCCGGACGAAGCGTTCGAAGATGCGGTCCCGCTCCTCCGGCGGGACCCCGGCGCCGTCGTCTTCGACCGTGACGACCACATGACCCGCCTGCTGGTGCACCCCGATCGCCACGTGGCCGTTGCTGTGCCGGGCGGCGTTGTCGGCGAGGTTGCGCAGCAGCTGACCGAGCAGACGCGGGTCGCCGGACGTACGGGCCGCGCCGATACCGGAGCCGTCGACGTCGAGCCCCGCGGCGCGCAGCCGGCGCACCTCTGCGAGGGCGAGATCGTCGAGATCCACCGGCTCCGTGGCACCGGTGGCGCCTTCGTCGAGGCGGGCGAGCAGCAGCAAGGACTCCACGATGCCCTGGAGGCGCAGCCCCTCCTCGGACACGACCTCGGCGAGCTCATCGATGCTCGTCACCTCCGGATGCGCCTGCGCGAGCTCGGCATGCTGACGGATCGTCGCCAGCGGAGACCGGAGCTCGTGCGACGCATCGGAGACGAAGCGCCGTTGCGCGGTCGCCGCCGCATCGAGACGATCCAGCATGCCGTTCATCGTGATGGCGAGGGAGTGGATCTCGTCCGCGGTGTCGGGAACGGGCACCCGATGATCCAGGCGCTCGGCCGTGATGCCCTCGACCTCCTGACGGATGCGGGTCACCGGGCGCAATGCCCGCCCGGTGACGAGCCAGGTCGTGACGGCCACGAGCAGCAGCAGGGTGGGGACGGCGATCACGAGCAGCGTCGCCACGGTCCCCAGGGTCTCGTCGCCCTCCTCCATCGACACCGCCAGAACGAGGGTCTGGTCGCCCTGGACCTCTTCCGATACGACGATCATCGGCTCCCCGTCGACCCGGATGACCTGCGGGTCGTCGTCCACGGGCAGCGGGGTGGTGCCGAGCGCATCCGCGGCCTCCTCGCTGGAGGCGCGGACCGTCCCGTCCCGGCCGAGCAGCTGCACGAGGTCGTCATCGAGCTGGTCGGGTCCGCGGCGACCCGGACCGTCGAAACGCCCGGCGAGCTCCTCCAGCCGCTGCTCCGCCGCCCGTTCGGCGCTGCCGTGGATGCTCGCGCGCAGCACCCCGTAGAAGGAGAACGCCCCGACGAGCAGGGCCACCGCCACGACGAGGGTGGCGCCGAGCGTCGTCCGGCCGCGCACCGAACGCCACACCCGCCTAGCCACCGTTCGCCGCCAGTCGGTAACCGGCGCCGCGGATGGTCTCGATCGCCTCGCGTCCGAAGGGCTTGTCGACCTTGCGGCGGAGGTGGCCGATGTACACCTCGACGATGTTCGGGTCACCGTCGAAATCGTCGTCCCAGACGCCGGCGAGGAGGTCGCGCTTCGACAGCACCTGCCCCCGGTGCCGCATCAGATGCTCGAGCACCGCGAACTCGCGGGCTGTGAGGGAGATCGGGGTCTCGCCGCGCCAGACGTGGTGTCCGGAGGGATCCAGCCGCAGGTCGCCGGCCTCCAGGATCGTCGGTCGTGCCACCGCACCGCGGCGCACGAGTGCCCGGAGCCGGGCCACGAGGATCGCGAACGAGAAGGGCTTGGTGACGTAGTCGTCGGCGCCGCTCTCCAGCGCCTCCACCTGATCCCATTCGCCGTCTTTGGCGGTGAGCATCAGCACGGGAGTCCAGTTCTCCTCGGCGCGCAGAGCCTCGCACACCTTCCAGCCGCTCATGCCCGGCATCATCAGGTCGAGCACGATGGCGTCGTAGCGGGTCTCCCGTGCGCGCCACAGGCCGTCGACGCCGTTGTGGGCGACGTCGACGGCGAAGCCCTCGGCCTCGAGCCCGCGGCGCACGCCCTCGGCCAGCCGCACCTCGTCGTCCACCACCAGGATCCGCATCCCCCCAGTGTGGCCGGTGATCGCTGAAGCCGGGCTGAAGCGCCCGCGCGCGTGCGGTCAGCCGAGCCGCGACTGCAGGGTGCGGATGACATCGCCGAGCGCCCCCGACGCGAGCAGCCCCGGGCCGAGCGGTCCCGCGGCGTCCGTGCCGAGGGGCGGAAGGGCGCGGAGGGCAGCGGCTGCGTCGGGGTGGAGCAGGTCGAGCTGCGCTTCGATCTCGGTGGCGGTCGCGGTGGGGTCGTCGGGACGTGCGAGTCCGACGGCCACCGCGGCATACGCCGCCGCCCCCAGCGCGTGTGCCCCCATGTGCGCGACCCCCGCAGCCTGCGCGGCCGACCGGGCGGCGGCACGGCCGACGGGGGTCTGCGCGCTCGCCGCGGCACGGCCGGCGACGAACCGCCGACGGATCTCCTCCGCCGCCGTCAGCTCCCCGCGGGCGAAGGCCCGTGTGCGCGTGATCGCGTCGCGGGCCCGGTCGTCGGCGGGGGCCTCACGTTCGAAGAGCGGCAGCACGCGCTCCGCGCATTCCGCCGCCCAGACGGCGACCCTCTGCCGCTCCGCCTCGGTCATGCCCTGTGTCGTGCCCACGGGGACACGCTAGCGGGAGCCTGCGACGCGCGCCCGGAGTTCGGCGATCAGCGGATTCCCGTCGAGGGGGTCGGTGATGACCGCGTCCACGGCGTCGAACGCCACGACCGGATATCGCGAGACCGCGCCGATCTTCTCCTCGCTCGCCAGCACGACGGTCTCCGCGCACCGTGCGGCGAGAGCCCGCTTGGTGACGGCATCGTCCAGCTCGCCGGTGGTGAAGCCGGCGACGGGGTCGGCGCCGGTCACGCCCAGGAAGAAGACGTCCGCCGCGAGGTGCTGCACCGCTTCCATCGCCAGGGCGCCGCCGGTGACCATCGAGTGCCGGGACAGCTCTCCGCCGACGAGGATCAGTCGCGCGTCGGAGTGCGCGGCCACGGCCAGAGCCACCGCGGGACTCGGCGTGATCACCGTGAGGCTCGCAGCGGCGGGGAGCAGGCGGGCCAGGGCCAGCGTGGTGGTGCCGCCGTCCAGCACGATGGTGGACCCGGGGCGGATGTGGGCGACCGCTGCGCGGGCGACGCGCTCCTTGCTCTCGGTGGCCACGGTGGCGCGCTCGCCGACCGGCCGGTCTGCGGCGGGCACCGGGATGGCGCCGCCGTAGACGCGGAGCAGGCGGCCCTCGTCGGCGAGTTCGCGGAGATCGCGACGGATCGCGTCCTCCGAGACGCCGAGGTCGGCGGCGACGTTTTTCGCTACGACCCGGCCCTCGCGGTCGAGAAGAGCGAGCAGATGGTCTTTGCGCTGAGCGGCGAGCATGTGTTTCCTCACGAAATTGCACGTTCTTGCATGTTTCAGACTACAGTCATCGGCATGACGAAACCACTCCTCATCCTCATCGCCGGCCCCTATCGTTCCGGCACCGGCGGCGACCCGGCCCTCATCGCCCGCAACCTCGCGACCCTCGAGGAGGCCGCCGGTCCGATTTTCCGGCTCGGCCACGTGCCGATGATCGGGGAGTGGGTGGCCCTGCCGGTCCTGCGCACGCTCGACGACGGCGGGGCGGCGGACGGCGACGTGATGTACGAGACTGCCCACCGCCTCCTCCAGCACTGCGACGCGGTGCTGCGTCTGCCGGGGGAATCGGCGGGCGCGGACCAGGACGTCGCCATCGCCCGCGAGCGCGGACTGCCCGTCTACCGCTCGGTGGAGGAGATCCCGGTCGCCATGACTCCGTAGGCTGGAGGCATGACCAAGAACATCTGGACCGTCCTCGGCGTCATCCTCGCCGTCGTGATCGCGTGGTGGATCGTCAGCGCGCTGTTCTCGGTGCTCTGGTTCATCGCGAAGCTCGCCATCGTCGCGGTCGTGGCCGTGGTGGTCTTCCTCGTGCTGCGGAGCCTCTTCACCCGCGACGCCGACTGACCCCTTTTGAATCGCGCACTTCGCGGCCGAACCGGCCGTTCTGCCGCACAGTGCGCGACTCGGAAGTCAGAGGCGGTACCGGGCGGCGCGGTGGGTGGAGGCGACCCGGTCGCCGCGGCCGTGCAGCTTGTGGCGGAGCGTGCCGGGCACGTACTCCTCGGGGTAGGCGCCGCGCTCCCGCAACACGGGGATGACGTGCTCGATGACGTCCTGCCAGGTGCCGGGGGTGACGGCGTAGGCGAGATTGAAGCCGTCGATGTCGGTCTGCTCGACCCACGACTGCAGCTCGTCGGCGATCTCGACCCCGGATCCGACGATCGTCGGGCCGAGCCCGCCGATCGCGTTGTGGCGACCGAAGTCGCCCACCGTCCACTCGCGGCCGAGATCGGCCTCTTCCTTCAGATGCTGCAGCACGGACTGGATCGCGTTCGACTCGACGTTCCCGACCGGCTCGTCCTCGGCGTACTGCGAGAGGTCGACACCCATCCACCCCGACATGAAGGTGAGCGCCCCCTCCGGGCTCGCGTAGGAGAGGTACTCGGCGTGCTTCGCGGCCGCCTCCTCGCTCGTCGCCGCCGTGATCACCGTGAGCAGCGTGTAGATGCGGGCGTCGTACCGATCACGGCCCGCGGCCTCGAGAGCATCGCGGATGCGCTTCACCGTCCCGGCGAGGACCTCCTTGGAGGGGGCCGCGACGAAGATGGCCTCCGCGTTCTCGGCCGCGAACCGCACCCCGCGCGGGCTCGCGCCGGCCTGATAGATCACCGGCGTGCGCTGCGGCGACGGCTCGGAGATGTGGATGCCGGGAACGCTGAAGTGCTTCCCCTCATGCCGGATCGGATGCACCTTCGACGGATCGGTGAAGATGCCGCGCTCGCGGTCCTCCACCACCGCGTCGTCCTCCCACGATCCCTCCCAGAGCTTGTAGAGCACCTCGACGTACTCGTCCGCGTGGTCGTAGCGGTCGTCGTGGGCGAGCTGGTCCTCCTGGCCCATGTTGCGCGCGGCGCTGGGCAGATAGCCGGTCACGACGTTCCAGCCGACACGGCCCTGGGTGAGGTGGTCAAGCGTGCTGAGGCGGCGCGCGAACGGGTAGGGGTGCTCGAACGCGGTGCCGGCGGTGACCCCGAAGCCCAGGTGCTCGGTCACCGCGGCCATCGCGCTGACCAGGAGGATCGGGTCGTTCACGGGCACCTGGGCGCCGTTGCGGATGGCGGCCTCGTTCGTGCCGCCGTAGACGTCGTAGGTGCCCAGGACGTCGGCGATGAAGATGCCGTCGAAGGTCGCGCTCTCCAGCAGCTTCGCGAGGTCTGTCCAGTACGAGAGGGTGTTGTACTGCCGCGACCGATCGTCGGGGTGCCGCCACAGGCCGGACGACTGGTGGGCGACGCAGTTCATGTCGAAGGCGTTGAAACGGATCTGCCGGGTCATGCCCCCATGAAACGGGACCGGAGCGCGTCGAGGCGAGCGACGGCGACACGCACCGAAACAATCCGCGGTGCGGGTCAGACCTCGTCGTCCGGACGGCGGGGGCTCGGGTCGGGAGGAAGGATCTCGATCGGGCGCGCGGCCTGTCGCTGCGCTCGCCACCAGATCACGAACCCGACCGCGGTGAAGACGCCGTAGAACACGTACATGAGGCCGGTCGCGTAGTAGCCGGAGCTGAACAGCAGCGGCACCCCCACCACGTCCACGGCGATCCAGATGAGCCAGAACTCGGTCCAGCCCTTCGCCATGCCGTAGGTCGCGAGCAGCGACCCGACGAAGGTCCAGGCGTCGGCCCACACCGGCTCCCACGAGCCGAGGGCGCGGAACAGGGGCGTGAGCGCCACAGTGCCGACGACGAGCACGACGACGAGGCCGATCCGGGCCCGCGTCGGCGCCCACCGCGGCACAATGCGACCGCCGTCGGCGTTCCGCCAGCGGATCCACCCGTAGATCGCGACGGCGATGAACATGATCTGCCGCCCCGCCTGGCCGAGCAGGTGGGGGAGCGACGGGTCCGGGCTCAGCGCGGAGCCGAGGAACACCGTCAGCAGCAGGACGTTGCCGACGATGCCGACCGGCCATGCCCAGACCTTCCGCCGCATGCCGCCGAGGGCGCTCGCGAGCCCGAACGCGTTCCCGACGACCTCACGCACCAGGAGGGTCTGCCCGCCCGGCAGCACCCAGGACGAGGAGAAGGCGTCGACGAGCCACTGCAGGAAGCCCATCGCTAGGGCACCGCATCGGGGGTCGGCCGCTCGTCGAGCACGAGCTGCAGCATGCTGAGGTCGAGCCACCGGCCGAACTTCGCGCCGACCTGCGGCATGCGACCCACCTCGCGGAACCCGAGGCGTTCGTGCAGGGCGATGGAGGCGGTGTTGCCGCTCTCGATACCGCCGATCATCACGTGCATCCCGTCGGTCCTGGCCCGGGCGATGAGCTCCCTCATGAGCGTCGTGCCGATGCCGCGGCCGCGCTGATCGCCGCGCACGTAGACGGAGTGCTCGACGGTGAGCCGGTAGCCGCTGTGCGGACGCCACTGCGCGTAGGACGCGTAGCCCACTACGCCGCTGTCGTCGGCGGCGACGATCACGGGGTAGCCGCGCGCGGTCCGGTCGGCGAGCCACGCCTCCCGGTCGGCGCGGTCCACGGCCTCCTCGTTCCAGATGGCGGTCGTGTGCACGACGGCGTGGTTGTGGATCTCGGTGATCGTGTCGAGGTCGGCGCTCTCGGCGGCCCGGAGGTGCACGGCGGTCATCGTCAGACGTGGATGTCGGCGGGGGAGGCCTCGCCCTCATGGAAGCTCGGCGTCCGGCCGAAGAGCTTCGCGATGCCGAGGACGATGCCGACGATCACGAGGCCCCAGACC
Source organism: Microbacterium sp. BLY (assembly GCF_017939615.1). Lineage (NCBI taxonomy): Bacteria > Bacillati > Actinomycetota > Actinomycetes > Micrococcales > Microbacteriaceae > Microbacterium > Microbacterium sp. BLY. Next base: position 781,299 of record NZ_JAGKSR010000001.1, on the reverse strand, counting down.
AGTCCCGCGATCGCGGAGATGATCGTGTCGACCAGCCACACGACGAAGCCGCCGAGGGGCTCCAGTGCGTGCTCGACCGCGTGCAGCAGATCGGCGGGCGCGTGCAGCCCGACCTCGCCGAGGTTGATGAGCACCAGGTGGCCACCGACCCAGAGCATCGCGACGGTGCCGAGCACGCTGATGAAGCGGAAGACCGCGGGCATGGAGCGGACGATGCGGGTGCCGGTGTGCCGCACCCGCTGCACCGGGTTCTTCGCCATCTTCAGGCCGATGTCGTCGATCTTCACCAGGAGGGCCACGGCCCCGTACACCGCCACGGTCATGAGCACCGCGATCACGGCGAGGATCGCGAGGGTCGACCAGATGCCCAGGCCCTTGTCGAGGCTGGCGAGGGAGATGAGCATGATCTCGGTGGAGAGGATGAGGTCGGTGCGGACGGCGCCGAGCACGAGCTTCCTCTCGTCGCGAGCACCCTCGTCGGCGTGGCCGTGCTGCACGCCGAACCACTCCAGCACCTTCTCCGCGCCCTCGAAGCACAGGTAGGACCCGCCGAGGATGAGGAGGTACGGCAGCACCCACGGGGCGAACGCGGTGAGCAGCAGCGCGATCGGGATGATGATGACGAACTTGTTCACCAGCGACCCGAGAGCGATCTTGCCGACGACGGGGAGCTCACGCGCGGGCGTGATGCCCTGCACGTACTGCGGGGTCACGGCGGCGTCGTCGATGACGACGCCCGCGGCCTTCGCCGACGCCTTCATCGCGGCGCTCAGGATGTCGTCGACGACGGCGAGCAGTCCAACGGACATGCGGGTCCTCTTTCCGGGTGTGCGGTGCGGAGGCAACTCTATCGAGTGCGCGAAACTCCCAGCCCGCTCCCAGCCCCGCGGGACCAAAACGGGCCCGTCCCTGGTTCTCCTAGATGACGCCGCAGCCAGCGGCGTCGGACAAGGAGCCACTCATGTCGAACGACTACGGCAGGACCCCCGAGGCCGTCAGCGGTCTCACGAACTTGCAGTACGAGGTCACGCAGCAGGACGCCACCGAACCGCCCTTCCGCAACGCCTACTGGAACAACCACGACGACGGCATCTACGTCGACGTCGTCTCCGGGCAGCCGCTGTTCTCCTCCCGGGACAAGTACGACAGCGGTACCGGCTGGCCGAGCTTCACCCGTCCGATCGATGCCGACGCCGTCACGACGAAGACCGACCGCACGCTGTGGATGACCCGCACCGAGGCGCGATCCTCGGGGGCCGACAGCCACCTGGGTCACGTCTTCGACGACGGGCCCCGCGCCGAGGGCGGCTTGCGCTACTGCATGAACTCGGCCGCCCTCCGCTTCATCCCGGCGGAGGATCTCGAGAAGGAGGGGTACGGTCGCTACAGCCCCCTCTTCGCCACCGACACCAATGAGGAGCAGTCATGACCGACACCGGAACCATCACCCGCACCCCCGGGACCGAGACGGCCGTCCTCGCGGGCGGCTGCTTCTGGGGAATGGAAGACCTCATCCGTCGCCAGCCCGGGGTCATCGACACCCGCGTGGGCTACACGGGCGGGGAGAACGACCACGCCACCTACCGCAACCATCCCGGTCACGCGGAGGCCGTCGAGATCGTGTTCGACCCGAGTGCGACCACCTACCGCGACATCCTGGCGTTCTTCTTCCAGATCCACGACCCGTCGACCCTGAACCGTCAGGGCAACGACATCGGGTCGAGCTACCGGTCCGCGATCTTCCCGCTCACCCCCGAACAGGAGCAGGTCGCCCGCGACACGATCGCCGACGTCGATGCCTCCGGTCTCTGGCCGGGCAAGGCCGTCACGACGATCGAGCCCGCCGGCCCGTTCTGGGAGGCCGAGCCCGAGCACCAGGACTACCTGATCAAGTACCCGAACGGCTACACGTGCCACTTCCCCCGCGCCGGCTGGGTCCTGCCGAAGCGCGAGGACGCCACCGCCTGATTCCCGAGACCCCGCTTCCACGTCGAGACCCCCTCCCGCACACGCGTGCAGGAGGGGGTCTCCGCGCGTAGAGGGGTCTCGGCGGGGTCAGGATCCGGCGAAGAACGCGAGCGCGGCGTCCTTGAAGTCGCGCGAACCGGGGGCGTTGAAGTGGTGGCGGTTCGGAAGCTCGACGAAACGGGCGTCGGGAGCCGCGGCGGCCAGCGCGCGCGAGCCCTCGATGATCGCGTCCTTCGAGCCCGTCGCGAACAGCAGCGGCACGACCGGGGCGTCCGCGGGATCGGGGTCGATCGTCCCGGAGCCCCGAAGTCCCTCCGCCAGGGCGATGAGCGCACGCAGGTCGTTTCCCGGCACGCGCTCGGTGAGGGCGATGTAGTTCTGCGTCGTGCGGTCCTCGACCGGTGTCCCGTCGGCGATGTACGCGCGCACCTGGTCGAGGTCGAGGCGTGCGAGCGGGATGCCGTCGGGCACGCCGCCGAGCACCGCCCGGCCGATGCGATGCGGGAGCTTCCGCGCGACCTCCCAGCCCACGCGGGCGCCGAGGGAGTAGCCGAGGTAGAACGCGTCGTCGACGAGATACGTGTCCATGACGGTCTCGACGTCGGTCACGAGGTTCCGGATGGCGTACGCGTCGGACTCGTGCGGCTTGTCGCTCTGCCCGTGGCCCCGCTGGTCGAGAGCGAGCACGCGGTACCCGGCCCTGGTCAGCTCGCGCACCCAGCCGGTCAGCACCCAGTTGTCGCGGGCGCCCGAGGCGAAGCCGTGCACGGTCACCACGACGGGAGCGTCGAGCTCGCCCCACGTATAGGTCGCCAGTCGCGTGCCGTCCGCTGCGTAGACGTGCTGCGGGGCGGGCATCTCGGTCAGGTCGGAGAGGGGAACGGCCACCCGACCATCCTCCGCCCTCGGCGGGCGATCGGGACCGCTCACGAGCCCGAGTGCACGATGAGCCATCGTGCCACCGCGTCGGCGGTGCCCGTGTTGTGGATGCGGTGCGGCTGCGAACTCGCATAGCTGATCGAGTCGCCCGGGCGGAGGATCACCCGTTCCGCATCGAAGTCGATCGTCAGTTCGCCCGCGGTCACCGTGCCGACCTCGTACCCGTCATGCCGGAACAGCTCGCCGTCCTGGTGCGCCGCCGTTCCCGGCGGATACGTCGACTCGAAGTAGTCGATGCCGGGACACGGGACGGGGGAGAGCGGGCGGAGCGTCACGCCGCCGTCGAGCTCGACGGACGACGACTGTGCGGACCGCTGGAGGACGAAGCCTGCCTCCGCCACGGGGGCGGCGACCGGAGCCGGGAGAGTGGCGTCGTCGAACACCGTGGCGAGCGGCACCTCGAGCGCGTCGGCGATGGCGATCAGCCGAGAGATGCTCGGCTGCAGCACCCCGCGCTCGATCTGGGAGACAGCACTGGGCGAGATGTCCAGCGCTGTCGCGAGGGCGCGCGCCGACATGCCTCGGCGCGTGCGCAGGTGACGGACGCGCGCGCCGACGTGCAGCACGCGATCCTCCTCGGTGAGGGGGCTGTCGGGAGGGGGCATGTGCCGAGTCTAGAGACTCGCGATATCTCGGATCAAGCCATGACTTCACATTTCGCGACAAATGACACCATTTGTTAATTGACAGCTTCATTGCCATCACTCCGGCTGACGACCGCGGTTCGCCCTTGACGGAAGAAGAAGCCGTCCCGACGCGAAACCGCGGGGAGACGCCGAAACCCCCTCCCCGCGGTGTCGCGGGGAGGGGGTTTCGAGGAGAACCCGGGGTCTCGGGTCAGACGCGGTCGCGCAGGGCGGCGCCGAGCTCGGCGTCCACATTCGTCCAGTACTGGAAGAAGCGCTCGCGGATGGCGTCGACCGTGATCGAACGGCCCTGACCGGTCAGGACCTCCAGGAAGCGGGCGCGCTGCGGGCCGTCGAACACCTCGCGGTACAGCGTGCCGGCCTGACCGAAGTCGTCGTCCTCGGCGTGCAGCGTCGCGGCGGAGCGGGTGAGCTCGCCGTCCGCGGCCCAGTTGACCTCGACGCCCTTGACCGGGTCGGCCTCGGGGCCGCCCGCCGCACCGAACGAGTTCGGCTGGTACGTGCGGTGTGCCGCGTCGTTGTAGTGGTACCGCATCGACCCCTCGTGCTGGTAGTTGCGGGTCTCGGCGGCGTGCGGCTGGTTGACCGGCAGCTGGTTGTAGTTCGGGCCGATGCGGTGACGCTGGGCGTCCGGGTATGCGAACACGCGACCCATGAGCATCTTGTCGGGCGAGAGGCCCGTGCCGGGCACCTGGTTGCCCGGGGCGAAGCCGGCCTGCTCGATCTGCGCGAAGAAGTTCTCCGGGTTGCGGTTCAGGGTCAGCGTGCCGACCTTGATGCGCGGGTAGTCCTTCTTGGAGATCGTCTTGGTGAGGTCGAACGGGTTGAAGCGGTAGTCCTTCGCCTCGTCGTACGGCATGATCTGCACGTAGAGGTCCCACTTCGGGAAGTCGCCCTCGGAGATGGACTGGAACAGGTCGCGACGGTAGTGGTCGGCGTCGGATCCGGCCAGCTTCTCGGCCTCCTCCGGGCTCATCGCCTCGACGCCCTGGTGGGAGATGAAGTGGTACTTCACCCAGAACACCTCGCCGGCGGCGTTGACCCACGAGTAGGTGTGCGAGCCGTAGCCGTTCATGTGGCGCCAGCTGCGGGGCAGACCGCGCTCGCCCATGAGGTAGGTGACCTGGTGCGCGCTCTCGGGCGAGAGGGTCCAGAAGTCCCACTGCATGTCCGCGTCGCGCAGGCCCGAGTCGCCGAGGCGCTTCTGGGAGTGGATGAAGTCCGGGAACTTCATGGCGTCGCGGAGGAAGAAGGTCGGGGTGTTGTTGCCGACGATGTCGAGGTTGCCCTCGGTCGTGTAGAACCGCAGCGAGAAGCCGCGCACGTCGCGCCAGGTGTCGGGGGAGCCCTGCTCGCCGGCGACGGAGGAGAAGCGGATGAGCGTCTCGGAGGTGGCGCCCGGCTGGAACACGGCAGCGCTGGTGTACTGCGAGACGTCCTCGGTGACGACGAACTCGCCGAACGCGCCGCCGCCCTTGGCGTGCGGGTTGCGCTCCGGCACCCGCTCACGGTTGAAGGAGGCGATCTTCTCGACCAGGTAGTGGTCGTGCAGCACCGTGGGGCCGTCGGGGCCCACGGTCAGCGAGTGGGTGTCGCTCGCGATGGGCGTGCCCGCCTGCGTCGTCGTGGCCGGACGGGCCGCGTCGGTGGGGTTGGTCATGGTGTTCTCCTTCTGCGCGTGGGCATGCCGACCGACCCCGTCCGGAGAGGGGAGCGGCGGATGCTCCTATGCGGCGTTCTGGCAGCTGGGGCAGAGGCCCCAGAAGGTGACTTCAGCTGTCTGCACGGTGAAGCCCCCCGTCGAGGACGGGGTGAGACACGGCGCCTCGCCGACGACGCAGTCCACATCGCCGACCGCACCGCAGGAGGTGCAGACGACGTGGTGGTGGTTGTCGTCGATGCGCCGTTCGTACAGCGCCGCGGAGCCTGCCGGTTCGATCCGGCGGATGAGGCCCGCCGTCGTCAGGTCCGCGAGGATGTTGTGCACCGACTGGATCGACGTCGTCGGGAGCACGTCGGACACGGCGCGGTAGACCCGCTCCGCATCCGTATGGGCCATGGAGCCGAGCGCCTCGAGAACGGCGACGCGGCCCGCGGTCGCACGCAGCCCGGCGTCGCGCAACGCCGAGTCGAGTTCCGTCTCCATGCCCTCGACTCTACACGTTTTTTGAATGATTCAAAAGAGCATGCCGGGCGCGTCGCCGCGCTGTCAGACGAAGCGGACGGTCTGCTGGAGGCGGGTGCGGACATCGAACAGCTCGTTGCCCCCGATGGCCCGCGCGCCCGGCACACCCTGACGCAGCACCATCGCCAGGGCGCTGCGGCGCACCACGACGACCGGGACCCCGCGGGTGCTGCCCAGCGGGGTGACCGCCTGGGCGAGATCGTCGTCCGGGAGCACGACGATCGCACCGCCGAACTTCACCTTGGCCGCCTTCGCGACCGCGCGCATCCGTGCAAGGGCGGCGGTGACCGGTGCCCTCGTGCCGAGGCTCGGGCCGGTGATCTCCCCGCGGCGGAAGCCCACCACGCCCCCGAAGTCCTCGGACATGACGCCGTAGAGGCCGGAGGGGCTGAGCACGACGTGATCGAGCTTGTCCTCGGGGGTCTGCCCCGCGGCGACGTCGTGCCACACCGTGAAGCCCATCCCGAGGTCGGAGACCGTGCGGGCCGTGGCCTCCTCCGCGAGCGCGTCGGCGAGCAGCCGCCGGAGCTCCCGTGGGGCCGCGCGGACCAGGGCCGGGGCGTACGGATCGGGCACCTCGACCCCGTGACCCGCCCACTCGCGGATCAAGGAGAGGTAGCGCTCCCGGCGCCAGCCGCCGGGGTGCCCGTAGGAGCGGGCACGCGGGCGGGTGTCCGTCCGCGCGGCCTGCGGACGCCAGCCGCTCCATTCGCCGCCGTCGTCGGTCACGCCCGCGCGGCGGTCGTACGCGGCGCGGTCCTCCGCGGTGCCGATGAGCTCCCACGCCCGCTGCACCTGGATGAACACGGCGGCATCGCCGCCGGTGTCGGGATGCGTCTGCCGCAGTCGGAGCCGATACGCCCGACGGAGCTCGGCGTCGTCGACGGCCGGGTCCACGCCGAGGATCTCGTACGGCGAGGCTGAGAGCGGACTGTCGGACATCGCTCTCCTTCCGCGACCGCGGCGTCCAGGATAGCCGCCGCACGGTGTGCGCGCGCCGGGAGCGGGTCAGTCCGCGACGTCGACGATCCGCTCGACGCCGGCGACGGGAACCACCGTCCCGCCGGACGCGGCGGCGAGGTCGGCGGTCAGTCGGGGCAGTTCCGCTGCGGGCACCCACAGCTCCAGGCGCGCGGCGGCGCCGTACGCGGGGTCACCGAGCGTCGAGCCGTGGGAGGCCGCCCAGTCGCGGAGCAGATTGTCGTAGCGGCCGGCATCGGCATGCGGCACCTCGACCGTCGCCTGGGTGAGCGCCGCCCGACGCACGAGGGCGGCGCGGTCGAGCGTCTCGGAGACGGCGAACGAGTAGGCGCGGATGAGGCCGCCCGCCCCGAGCTTCACCCCGCCGAAGTACCGGGTCACCACCGCGACGACGTCGGTGAGGCCGCGGCGCCGCAGCACCTCGAGCATCGGGACGCCGGCGGTGCCGGAGGGTTCGCCGTCGTCCGAGGAGCGCGCCTGGTCGCCGTGCAGCCCGGTGACCATCGCGGTGCAGTTGTGGTTCGCGTCCCACGCACGTTTCCGGATCGTCGCGATGACGGCCTCGGCCTCGGCCACCGACGACACCGGTGCGACATGGGTGAGGAAGCGCGACTTCCGGATCACGAGCTCGTGGTCGACGGCCGCCGCGATCGTCGCCGGAAACGGGTGCGGAGTCGACATCGGCCTCAGAATACCTTCGAACCGGGTCGACCGAACGATGGAGGCGGACCGCGGCCCGGCGGACGAGAATGTCAGCATGCCGACCGGAGACACCGCCGAGCCCGACCTCCCGGGAGGGCGGCTCGGAGTGCGCGGACGCTCGTGGGGGCGCCTGGTCGCCTCGCTCCGGATCGGCCAGGCCGTCATCACCGTCGTACTCACGGTCGTCGGCGTCCTCCGCTCGCTCGCCGACGGGCTCCCGGTGCCGGGTCTGCTCGCGATCGCCCTCGCCTTCCTCGGCTGGTACGGCGGCGGCCTCCTGCTCTCCTCCCGGACGGACGACCGCGCTCTCGCCGCGGGCTGGCTTCTCGGACTCACGGTGATCTGGCTCGCCGCCGTGGCGCTGTCGCCGGAGTTCGTCTGGCTCGCGTTCTCGTTGTGGCTGCTCGCCGGCTTCCTGCTGCGACTGCGCGGGGCCGTGCTGCTCAGCATCCTCATCCTCGTCGTGGTCATCGTCGCGCCCCTGCTGCACACCGGGACGACCACGTACGCGAACGTGATCGGGCCGTTGGTGGGCGGTCTCTTCGCGCTCGGGATCTCCCGCGGCTATCTCGAGCTGGTCCGCGACGGGCGGGAGCGGCGGCGGCTCATCGCCTCCCTCGTCGCCACGCAGCAGGAGATGGCGGCCCTCCAGGACGAGCTCGCCCGCACCCAGCGGGAATCCGGCGCTGCCGCCGAGCGCACCAGGGTCTCGCGCGACATCCACGACACGGTCGCCCAGAGCCTGTCGTCCATCGTCCTGCTGGCCCGGTCGGCGCAGGAGCACGAGGAGGGCCGGGGGCGGGCGCTGGCGCAGATCGGGGCGCTCGCCGCGGAGGGGCTCGCCGATGCCCGGCGCATCGTGGACGATCTCATGCCCGCCGAGCTCGACGGCTCCGCGCTGAGCGAGGCCCTCGCCCGCATGGTGGACCGCCTGGCGGCCGAGACCGGGATCGCGACCGCCTTCCACGCCGACGAGGAGCTGCCCGCACTCGGCCTCGACGCGGAGGTCGCCCTGCTGCGGACGGCGCAGTCCGCGCTCGCCAACGTGCGCAGCCACGCCGGCGCCACTCGCGTGGTGGTGACGCTGGCGGACGCCGGCGACGCGGTGCGGCTGGACGTGGTGGATGACGGGCGTGGCTTCGACCCGTCCCGGCTGGAGTCGCCGGGGCCGGGCGGAGGGTACGGTCTGCGGGCGATGCGGGCCCGGCTGCGCGAGCTCGGCGGCGGCCTCGACGTGGAGAGCGCCCCCGGAGACGGCGCCGCCCTCTCCGCTCACCTGCCCCTCGGGGGCCGGTCGTGACCCCCGTGCGGATCCTGCTCGTCGACGACCACCCCATCGTGCGCGCCGGCGTCCGTTCGCTGTTCGACCACCGCGACGACGCCGAGGTCGTGGGCGAGGCGGCGTCCGGGGAGGAGGCTGTCGCGCTCGCCCGTCATCTGCGCCCCGACGTCGTCCTCTGCGATCTCCGGCTGGGGGCGGGAATGGACGGGGTGCAGACGACGGCCGCACTCCGCGCCCTCGACCCGGCCCCGGCGGTGCTCCTGCTCACGACGTTCGACCGCGACGCCCAGATCCTCGGCGCGATCGAGGCGGGCGCGGCCGGGTACCTGCTCAAGGACGTCGACCCGGAGGACATCATCCGGGCGGTGCGTCAGGCCGCATCCGGCGGGCAGGTGCTGACGCCGGAGCTGACCGCGCGCGTCGGGCGGGCTCTCCGCGCCCCGCGGGTGCAGCTCACGGGGCGCGAGCTCGACGTGCTCCGGCTGCTCGACACCGGCGCCTCGAACCGGGAGATCGCGAAGGCGCTGTTCGTGACCGAGGCGACGGTGAAGACCCACCTCGTGCACGTCTTCGAGAAGCTCGGGGCCGACAGCCGCGCGAAGGCGGTCGCGATCGCCCGGGACACCGGTCTGCTCTGACCCATCCGTCTCAACCGTTCGATGGATCCTCGGCGCGGGTCCCGCGACGAGGCTGGAGGCAGACAGAAAGGACACTCATGCGCAGGCTCTTCACCGCCGCGTTCGCCTCCATGCTGGTGGGCGTCGCCTCCGGACTCTTCTACCGCGAGTTCACCAAGATCAACGGCTTCCCGGAGGGGGCGCCGACGCAGCTCGGACTCGTGCACACGCATCTGCTCGTGCTGGGCTTCGTCGTCTTGCTCGTGGTGATGCTGCTGGAGAAGGCGTTCGCACTGTCGGAGAGCCGCCTGTTCGGCTGGTTCTTCTGGACCTACACGGCCGGGCTCGTGCTGACCTCCGCGATGCTCGTCTGGCACGGCTGCCTCACGGTGCTCGGCCAGGAGTCGACGAAGATGATCGCCGGCATCGCGGGCGTGGGGCACATGCTGCTCGCCGCCGGCATGGTGCTGCTGTTCCTCGCGCTCCGCCCTCGCGTGTTCGGCCCGAAGGCCGCGGCCCGGGAGCGCGCGACCCTCGAGTCGGTGGCCTGAGGCGACCTAGTCGGCCGGGATCGAGTCGTCGCGCATGTACGCGATGTGCGCGGCGTGACGCTGCAGGTGATGCGGGGACTTGCGCACGAACAGCCACGCGACGATGAGGATCGCGAACCAGATGGGCGTCACGAGCAGCGCGATCAGGGTGTCCGGCTGGGTGGTCAGCGCCCAGAGGATGAACAGGAAGAACGCGAGCACCACGAAGACCATGAACACGCCGCCCGGCATCTTGAACGCCGAGGTCGCCGCCTTCTCCGGGCGACGGCGCCGGTAGACGAGGTAGCTGCACAGGAAGATCGTCCACACGAACATGAAGCAGACGGCCGACACCGTGGTGACCATCTCGAACGCCGTGCCGATGTCTTTGCCCGCGTAGAGCAGGACGACGCCGGACAGCAGCAGGATGCAGGACAGGAACAGGGCGTTCTGCGGGACGCGGCGCTTCGAGAGCCGGCCGAACAGGCGAGGGGCGTCGCCGTCCTGCGCCAGTCCGAACACCATGCGCGACGTGGAGTAGATGCCGGAGTTCGCGCTGGACATCGCCGAGGTGAGCACCACGAGGTTGACGACGGTGGCGGCGATGCCGAGGCCCGCGAGGGCGAACATCGCGATGAAGGGACTCTCACCGGCGACGTACTCGGTCCACGGGGTCACGGACATGAGGATGATGAGCGCGCCGACGTAGAACAGCAGGACGCGGATGGGGATGGCGTTGATGGCCTTCGGCAGGTTGCGCGTCGGGTCCTTGGTCTCTGCGGCGGCGGTGCCGACGAGCTCGATGCCGACGAAGGCGAACACGGCGATCTGGAAGCCGGCGACGAAGCCGAGGAAGCCGTGCGGGAACATGCCGCCGTGATCCCACAGGTTGGCGAAGCTGGCGGTGCCGGCGTCGTGGGAGAAGCCGGTGAGGATCATCACCAGGCCGGTGACGATGAGGGCGACGATCGCGACGATCTTGATGAGGGCGAACCAGAACTCCATCTCGCCGAAGGCCGCGACGGTGGGGAGGTTGAGCGCGAGGAGGATCACGACGACGAGCAGGCCGGGGATCCACAGCGGGACGCCCGGGATGAGCGCGTCGGTGTATCCCGCGATCGCGATCACGTCGGCCACCCCCGTGACCACCCAGCAGAACCAGTAGGTCCATCCGGTGAAGAAGCCGGCCCACGGGCCGAGGAGGTCGCTCGCGAAGTCGCTGAACGACTTGTACTTGAGGTTCGACAGCAGCAGCTCGCCCATCGCTCGCATGACGAAGAACAGCATGAACCCGATGATCATGTAGACGAAGATCACGGATGGTCCGGCGACGGAGATCGTCTTGCCGCTGCCCATGAACAGGCCGGTGCCGATGGCCCCGCCGATGGCGAGCAGCTGGATGTGCCGGTTGCTGAGCGCGCGCCGCAGGTGCTCCTCGCCTTCGGCTCCGGTCTGCCCCTGGCGGATCGCCCCCGTGTCTTCCTTCGTCACGCTCTTCTCCTCCGGTCCTCGTCGACGCCGTCGCCCCACTCGCGGGCGGCGATTGATGCAGAGTAACCACCGCGGTGCGCTCGCCCGAAATCGAGGAGCGGCGACCGGTATTCCGTCGGTGGGTGTTCCCTCGGGCCGAAACGATTCGATAAACTGGGCGCACCCCCGATCCACCCCCACTTTCCCTGCGAGCCCACTCCTTCATGGCCACCACCCTCACCACGGGCCGCCCGTGGCGCGTCATCCTCGCCTTCGCGATCCCGCTCCTGCTCGGCAACGTCGTGCAGCAGCTCTACCAGTTCGCCGACGCGATCGTCGTCGGACGCCACCTCGGCGTCCAGTCGCTCGCCGCCGTCGGCGCCACGGGAAGCCTCCTCTTCCTCCTCCTCGGCTTCGCGTGGGGCCTCACGAGCGGTTTCGCGATCCCGATCGCCCAGGCCTTCGGTGCGCGCGACGACGCCGCGGTGCGCCGCTCGGTCGCGACCGGCGTGCTCCTCAGCGGCATCACCAGCGTCGTCCTGACGGTGGTCGCCCCCCTCATCGCGGGACCCATCCTCGCGCTGCTGCAGACGCCGCCCGAGCTCATGGCCGAGGCCACGGTGTTCACGCAGATCAGCTTCCTCGGCGCGGGCGCGACGATGTTCTTCAACTACCTCTCCGCGATCATCCGCGCGATCGGCGACTCCAAGACGCCGCTGGTCTTCCTCACGGTGTCGTGCGCGCTGAACGTCGGCCTCGTGGTGCTCATGGTCGGCCCGCTGGAATGGGGCGTCGCGGGGGCCGCGCTCGCGACCGTCGTCGCGCAGGCCGTCTCGGTGATCCTCTGCCTGGACTTCGTGCGCCGGCGGCTGCCGATGCTCCACCTGCGCCGCGCGGACTGGCGCATCTCCCGCTCCGACATCGCCGACCATCTGCGCCTCGGCCTCCCCATGGGATTCCAGGCCTCGATCATCGCGATCGGAACGCTCACCGTGCAGGTCGCGCTGAACACCCTCGGCGCCGACGCGGTCGCCGCCTACACGACCGCGTCCCGCGTCGACAGCCTGGCGGTCGCCCTGCTCTCCTCGCTCGGACTCGCCGTGTCGATGTACGCCGCCCAGAACCACGGCGGGCGCCGCCCCGACCGCATCCGCCGCGGCGTCGTCGAGGCGACCTGGATGGCCGTCGCGGCCGCCGTCGTGCTCGGCGGGCTGCTGATCGCCTTCGGTGCCCCCATGGTGCGGCTCTTCGTCGGCGACGGCTCCGACGACGTCGTCGCCATGGCGCACCGCATGCTCATCATCAACGGCTGCGGCTACTGGGCGCTCGGCATGCTCTTCGTCCTGCGCGGGGCGCTGCAGGGCCTCGGCCACACGCTCGTGCCCACGGTGACCGGGGTGATCGAGCTCGTGATGCGCGTCGTGGCCGCGGTGGTCCTCGGTGCCCTGATCGGCTTCGACGGCGTCGCCCTCAGCAACCCGCTCGCCTGGGTCGGGGCGATCGTGCTCCTCGTGCCGGCGTACGTCCGCGCGCACCGCGCTCTGGCCACCCAGCCGGTGGCCCCGGCCGAGGCCACCGAGACGTCCGCCATCGCGATCGTCGGACCGTCCGACGGATCCATGGTCGTCGACGCCGTCGTCACCCGCCCGGTCCGTGTCGTGCGGCCGCGTCGCCTCCGGTGGCCGGTCCGGCGCTGATCCGCGGATATCCGCCGGAAGGATGACCCGGATCGGACTTGAGACGGATGGGTTCCTGGCGAGACACTTCTAATGTCGAAGGTGCGGAGGGGTTCCGCCGGACGGGGGGTCGTCATGACGACATTGGGAGTGGCCAGGGATCTGGCCTCGGTCCTGGTACCGATGGGGTACGTGGGCGCGGCGCTGGCCGTGGTCTGCGCGATCGTGGCCGCGATCGCGATCATCCGCGGGGCCGGCGGTCTCGCCGGGGGTTCGGTCGGGCTGTGGATCGTGGCCGCGCTGATGAGCTTCACCGCGAGCTTCGGGAACCAGTGGCTCCCGCTGATCGTGTCGGGGGCGGCGCTGGTGGGCATGCTCGTGATCGGAGGGATCGTGCGGGCGATGCTGTCGGCCGGGGGCATCGAGCCCCGACCGCGGGCCGCGCGTACCGAGGCGGCGCCGGCGACCACGACCACGACCACCGCGACGCTCAAGACCGGCTCGACCGCGACGCCCACGGCGCCGGTCGCGATCGTCTCCTAGCGCTCAGCGGTAGTCGCGGTCGCGGTGCTGCCGCGCCTCGTCGCCCGCCGCCACGCGGGCGCTCTCGCGCGCCCGCAGCTCGACGCGACGGATCTTTCCGGAGATCGTCTTCGGCAGCTCCGGGACGAACTCGATGATGCGCACCCACAGGTGCGACGAGAGCCGTTCGTGGGCGTAGCCGAACACCGCCCGGGCGGCCGCCGCCTCATCCGCCCCCGCCTCCGGGGTCAGGCACACGTACGCCTTCGGTACGGCCAGGCGGGTGGGGTCGGGGCTCGGGATCACCGCGGCCTCGACGACGAGTTCGTGCTCCAGCAGCACCGACTCGAGCTCGAACGGCGAGATCTTGTAGTCGGAGGCCTTGAACACGTCGTCCGAGCGGCCGACGTAGGTGAGGTAGCCGTCGGCATCCCGCACGGCGATGTCGCCCGTGTGGTGGAAGCCCCCGGCCCGCGACTCCGCGGTCTTCTCCGGGTCGTCGTAGTACCCGGCCATGAGGCCCAGCGGCGGCTGCGCGAGGTCGAGGGCGATCTCTCCCTCACCGTCCACGACCTCCCCGGTCACCGGGTCCAGCAGCACCACCGGGTACCCCGGCAGCGGGCGGCCCATCGAGCCGACCTTCACCGGCTGCCCGGGGGAGTTGCCGATGCACGCCGTCATCTCCGTCTGTCCGAAGCCGTCGCGGATCGTGCCGCCCCAGGCCTCGCGCACCCGGTCGATGACCTCGGGGTTGAGTGGCTCGCCTGCGCCGACCAGCTCGCGCGGCGGATGCGCCAGCCGCGACAGATCGGCCTGGATGAGCATGCGCCAGACCGTCGGCGGGGCGCAGAACGTCGACACGTGGTGGGTGTCCATGACCTCCATGAGGGTGTTCGCGTCGAAGCGGTCGTAGTTGTAGACGAACACCGTCGCCTCGGCCAGGAACGGCGAGTAGAAGCTCGACCAGGCGTGCTTGGCCCAGCCGGGCGAGGAGATGTTGAGGTGCACGTCGTCGGGGCGGACGCCGAGCCACCACATCGTCGACAGATGGCCGACCGGGTACGACACGTGCGTGTGCTGCACGAGCTTGGGCCGGTTCGTCGTCCCGGAGGTGAAATACAGCAGCGCCGTGTCACCGGCGGGGGTCGGGCCATCGGGGACGAACTCCTCCGGCGCGGCGGCCGCGTCCGCGAACCGCTTCCAGTCCGCGGGGACCGTCGCGCCGACGCCGATGCGGAGCACGGCGGGGTCGATGTCCTCGAGGCGGTCGGCGAGGGTGCCGAGGGTGACGACCGCGCCCGCGCGGCCGTGCTCGATGCGGTACGCGAGGTCGGACGCCGAGAGCAGCGTCGACGTGGGGATCGAGACCGCGCCCAGTTTCGTGATCGCGAGCATCACCTCCCACAGCTCGATCGTGTTGTTGAGCATGACGATCACGTGGTCGCCCCGGCCGATGCCGAGGCCGCGGAGCCACGCGGCCACCTGGTCGGAGCGCGCGGAGAGCTCGCCGTAGGTCCAGGAGCGGAGGCTCAGGTCGGCCTCCACGATCTGCACAGCCGGGCGGTCGGGGTTCTCCCCGGCGACGACGTCGAACCACTCGAGCGCGAAGTTGAAGGCGCTCAGGCGGGGCCAGGCGAAGTCGCGGCGTGCGGCGTCGTAGTCCGTGGCGTGTGTGAAGAGGAGATCCCTCATCTCGCGGATCGCTTCGGTGGCGGGGGTGGCGCGACGGCTCATGATGCTCCTTTGCAGCGGCGTCCCTCCATCCTGCCCCCTCGTTCAGCGGGGGAGGAAACCGGTCCCGTCGCGCAGCTCGAACACGAGCTGGGTCTCGGTGCCGCGGACCACCGGATGCACGGTGATGTGCTCGAGCACGATGTCGCGCAGGGCCGTCGCATCCTGGACGGCCACATGCACGAGGAAATCGTCCACGCCCGCGACATGGAACACCTGGAGCGCGCGCGGGATCGCGACGAGCGCGTCGAAGAGCGCGGTCACCTTCGGCCCGGTGTGATGCGCGAGGCGGACCTTGATGATGGCCTGCAGCGGGTAGCCGAGGGCGGAGCCGTCGAGGCGGACGCGCGTGTCGCGGATCACGCCCCGGTCCCGCAACGCGCGGATGCGGTGCGCGCAGGTGGACTCCGCCAGGCCGAGGCGATGCGCCAGCGCCTTGTTGGTGACCGTCGCGTCCCGACTGAGGGCGGCGAGCAGCTCCAGGTCGATCTCGTCGAGTTGCGCTTTCGCCAACGTGTCCTCCTTGATGGGGCCGGATCTTGCACAGAATAGCGAGCATCGTCGATTCGGCAAGCTGTTCTGTCGCAGATCAGCGCGAACGTCGCGATTCCGCCACCGTGGAAGGATGACCGTTCCGCTGCATCCCGACACCGTCGCCGTCCACAGCGGCCGGGCCGACCTCGAGGCGCTCGGGGTCCACGCCCTGCCGATCGACCTCTCCACGACCAACCCGCTGCCCGACGTCGAGCGTGGCGGCGAGTCGTACGAGGCGATGGCCACCGGCGGCCGTCCGCCCCAGGACGGCAGCATGGTCTACGCCCGGCTCTGGAACCCGACCGTGGCGCGCTTCGAGGACGCGCTCGCCGAGCTCGAGCACGCCGAGGCCGCCGTCGCCTTCGGCTCCGGGATGGCGGCGATGACCGCGGTGATCCTCGCGCACACCGGGGCCACCGGGTCCCGGCACGTCGTCGCCGTGCGCCCGCTCTACGGCGGGACCGACCACCTGCTCGGCTCCGGACTGCTCGGCGTGGAGACGACGTACTGCGGGCCCGATGAGGTCGCCGCCGCCCTCCGGCCCGACACCGGGCTCATCGTCGTCGAGACCCCGGCGAATCCGACCCTCGAGGTCGCGGACATCGCGGACGTGGTGCGTCAGGCGGGCGTGGTGCCGGTGGTGGTCGACAACACGTTCGCGACCCCCGTGCTGCAGAATCCCCTCGACCACGGGGCGGCGATGGCGCTGCACAGCGCGACGAAGTACCTCGGCGGCCACGGTGATGTCATCGCCGGCGTCGTCGCCTGCGACGAGAGGACCGCGGAGGCGCTGCGCCGCGTGCGTGCGGTGACCGGGGGGCTCCTGCACCCGCTCGGCGCGTATCTGCTGCACCGTGGTCTCACGACGCTGCCGGTCCGTGTGCGGCACCAGCAGGAGAGTGCGCGCCGCATCGTGCAGTGGCTGGTCGACCGGCGCGAGGTCGCCGAGGTCTTCTATCCCGGACTCGACGGGGATCCCCGGGGGATCCTCGGCCGTCAGCTGCGCGGGCCGGGCGCGATGATCGCTCTGCGGCTCCGGGGCGGCTACGCGGCGGCCGCGGCGGTGGCGGGCGCGACCCGCCTCTTCACGCACGCCGTCTCGCTCGGGGGTGTGGACTCCCTCATCCAGCACCCCGCCGCGCTCACGCACCGCCCGGTGCCCGCGGAGGCGCGTCCCGCCGCCGACGTCCTGCGCTTGTCCGTCGGCCTCGAGAACGTCGACGACCTCCTCGCCGACCTCGCGGACGCCTTCGCCACCCTCCCCGACCCACCCCTTTCCGTGCGACCCACCCCGGAAAGTGCGTCACATATGGGGGTGGCTCGCACATAAGGGGCCGGGGCGGCGATTGTGTGAGGACGACAAGAAACTGAGTCTCGGCCGACCTGAGACTTAGTGCCCGGCGGCAAAACCGGCGGGTCGCGGAGGGTGCGGGCCTACAGTCGCGGGTGGCAACGACGCCACTGACCTCGGGAGTCCTCAATGACGAGTGAAAAGACCCACGCGCACGGCCTCGGCATGCGCATCGCCGCGATCGCCCTCAGCCTCCTGCTGGCGGCGATGGTGCTGCTGTTCTTCGCCACCATGAGCAAGGTCGCGGCGGGCGCGTCCGAGCTCGCCGACGGCACGATTACGGCGCACGGCGGATCCGCCGACCTCGCCGCCGGCGCCGCGGATCTCGCCGCCGGCGCGGACGAATTGGCGGCGGGCACGCAGGATCTCGCGGCCGGTGCGGCGACCGCGCAGGAGGGCTCGGAGAAGCTCAGCGACGGCGCGACCACGGCCGCGGCGGGCGCCGCCACGCTCGCCGAAGGCGCCGACAGCCTGGCGGCCGGAGCCGCCACCGCCCTCGACGGCGCCGGCCGGGTGAGCGGCGGCGCACAGACGGCGCTCGCCGGATCGCAGGAGCTCGCCGCGAAGATGGCGACGGCGGACGCCGGGGCGCGCACGCTCGTCGACGGTGCCACCACGCTGGCCGCGGGGGTCGACGGCGCCCACCGCTATGCGAACGGCGTGCTCGCGGGAGCGACGACCCTGAGCGACACCCTGCGCGCCGGGGTGAACGCCGATGTGCAGAAGCTCGCCCATCCCGACACGCAGGCCGTGCTGACGGGTGTCGCCACGACGGCTCCCGGCAACGCGCGCACCCTCGCGGCCGGCCTCCAGAACCTCCTCGCCGCCGACCCCCAGAACGCACAGCTCCAGCAGCTCGCGACGCTCGCGGCGGGCGTCGAGAAGCAGGTGGGGGCGCTCGCCGCGCCGGCTGCCGCCGCGCCGGGGCTGGCCCAAGGGCTCATCGGCGCGGCCGACGGCTCCGCGCGCGTCACGGCGGGCGTCGGCGCGCTCATCAACGGCGACTCGTCGATGGGGTGGCCGGGGACCGTGGCGCTGGTGTCGCCGAAGGGGGCTCCCGCGCTCGTCGCCGGAGCGCGGACGCTGCAGGACGGCACCGCCCGCCTCGCGGCGGGAGCAGCGGACCTCTCGGCCGGGCTGCAGACGCTCTCGATCGGGGCGTCGGCCCTGCACTCCGGCACCGCGGACCTCAGTGCGGGAGCGGCCCGGCTCGACGACGGCGCCGGCTCGCTGGCGACCGGCGTCGGCGCCCTGCAGACCGGTGCCGGCGACCTCCGCTCCGGCATGAGCGAGCTCCGCACCGGTGCCGAGGCGGTGGCCGAAGGCTCCGGCACACTCGCGACCGGAAGCGCGATGCTCGATGCCGGTGCCGCGGATCTCGCGGACGGCAACGGTCGCATCGCGGACGGCTCCGGCACGCTCGCGGCGGCGACCGCGGGAGCCGCGCCTTCCCTGCTCCCGTGGATCCTCGGGATCGGTCTCGTCGGGCTGATCGCGGTCGGATTCTGGATCGGCCACCGCGTCACCCACCGCTGACCGTCGTCGACCCACCCCCTTCCGCGCGACCCACCCCGCAAAGTGCGTTACGCAAGGGGGTGGGTCGTCTCCAAGGGGGTGGGTCGACGGGTGAAAGGTCAGCGCTTCGGAAGGGCGATCGTGCCGGTCGCGATGCGCTCCGTCGGCATGCGGTCGCGGTCGTAGGTGATCTCGTCGTAGCCGTGCGGGGTGGGCAGGCCGTCCTCGCCGATGCTGACGAACACGATCTCGTCGATGGTCAGGATGCGCTTCCTCGTGATCATGTTGCGCGCGACGGCGCGCATCGTGAGCGACGTCGTCCCGAAGCGCGTCGCCTGGAGGCCGATCTCGATGAGGTCGCCCTGCACGGCGGAGGCCTCGAATGTGATCGCGGAGATGTGCCGGGTGACGACCCGATAGTTGCCGAGCTGCACGATCGCGTAGATCGCCGCCTCCTCGTCGATCCACTTCAACAGGCTCCCGCCGAACAGGGTGCCGTTCGCGTTGAGGTCCTCCGGCCGGACCCACTTGCGGGTGCGGAAGTTCAGGCCGTCCTCGGACTGCCATGCGGGTGCTTTCTGTTTCGCCATGCCCCCGAGGCTAGGCGGGCTGTGCGTCGGCGGTGTTACGTCGCGTTTTCCGGCGGGTGCACGGCCGCGCCGCTCACAGCGGATCTGCTCCGGGCGGATTCCCGCACCCGCGCCGCCGACCCGTCGGAGGCTGGGGGCATGAGCGAAGACACCCCCCTCCCGCAGTTCGGCCCCGAGGCGCGGCGCGCGCTGTTCCACGAACGCGTGCTCGTGCTCGACGGGGCCCTCGACGACGACAACGGCACGCTGCTGATGACGCAGCTCCTCACCCTCTCGGCGGAGGACCCGACGGCCGACATCGCCCTCTGGATCCACTCGCCCGGCGGCTCCGTGCCGTCGATGCTCGCGATCCGCGACCTCATGCACCTCATCCCGAACGACGTCTCCACCCTCGCTCTCGGACTCGCCTGCAGCGCCGGGCAGTTCCTGCTGTCCGCCGGCGCGAAGGGCAAACGGCGCGCGCTCCCGCACGCCCGCATCCTCATGCATCAGGGGTCGGCGGGCATCGGCGGCTCCGCGGTGGAGATCGAGGCGCAGGCCGACGACCTCCGGCACATGCGTGACACCGTCCTCGGACTCATCGCCGCCGACACCGGCCAGCCGCCGGAGCGGATCTTCGAGGACTCGCTCCACGACCGCTGGTACACGGCGGTCGAGGCGCAGACCTACGGGTTCATCGACGGGATCGTGCAGTCGTCCGACGAGATCCTGCCCCGACGACGGGCGCGGGTCGGGCTGGGGGCGGACGCATGAGCGGCTACACGATCCCGAACGTGATCGCGCAGCATCCGCGCGGCGAGCGCGTCATGGACGTCTACTCGCACCTGCTCGCGGAACGCGTCATCTCCCTCGGCACCGGCATCGACGCGGGGGTGGCCAATGCGCTCATCGCGCAACTCCTGCACCTCGACGCCGACAGCCCGGAGACCGGCGTCCAGTTCTACATCAACAGCGAAGGCGGGGATCCGGGGGCCGCGCTGGCGATCTACGACACCATGCAGCACATCCGTCCGCGGATCGCGACGACGTGCGTCGGCCAAGCCATCGGCCCGGCGGCGCTGCTCGTCGCGGCGGGAGCGACGGGGGAGCGGGCGGCCCTCGCCCACGCGCGCATCGTGCTGCATCAGCCGGCCGGGCAGTCACGCGGGGCGATCCCGGACCTCATCCTCGCGGCCGACGAGGTCGTGCGGGTGCGCGCGGACATGGAGACGGTCCTTGCCCGGCACAGCGGGCGTTCGCTGGCGGAGCTCCGCGCCGACACCGACCGGGACCGGGTCTTCACCGCCGCCGGCGCTCTCGAGTACGGCCTCATCGACACCGTCCTCGGCCCGCGCGATCCGGACGCACGATGACGTGACGGGTGCACGACGGATTCCCGGAAACCGTCGTGCACCCGGACCCGGGTCGTGCAGGTGGAACGGGGCCCCGGGTCGTGCACCCGGACCCGGGTCGTGCGGGTGAAACGGGTCAGGCGGCGAGGGCGAAGGCGCCGCGGGAGGCGGAGACCACGGCCGTCCTCGGGGCGGCCTGTCGGAGATCGTCGGCGACGGCGCTCGTAAGATCGATGAGGGTGGAGTCCAGCGCGCCGGCGATCGCGGCGATCATCTCGCTCGACGGCTCCTTGCGACCGCGCTCCACCTCGGAGAGGTACTGCGGCGAGACGCCGGCCTTCTCCGCGGTCTCGGTGAGCGTCTCGCCGCGCTCATGACGTCGCCGCCGGAGCTGGTCGCCGAGCAGTTCGCGCCACAGCGGTTCGGGGCCGTTCGACGGAGGACGGACGGGACGCGGGGCGCGGGGGAACGGGACGATGTCGGCCATGCCTCACGATACGTCGCGGGCTCCGGCGCGATCGAGACGTTCTGCTCAGAGCAGAACGCGGTCAGAGCGCCGCCGTCACGCCGGGGAGCAGCGTGCCCAGGATGTCCTGCAGGCGCTCCCGATCCTCGGCGGACAGCGGGTCGAGGATGAGCTCGCGGATCTGCGCAACATGGACGGGCGCGGCGGCGCGGAGCATCTCCCGGCCCGCGGGGGTCAGCGTCGCGGACAGGGTGCGCTTGTCCGTGCTGCACGAGGTCCGCGCCACCCAGCCGCGCTCTTCGAGGGAGTCCAGGGCATGGCTCAGCCGCGACCGGCTGAGCCCGGCGATGCGCGCGAGCTCGGTCATCGTGACGGCGCCCTCGCCCTGACCGGCGAGCGTGACGAGGATCGCGTAGCGGGCGTGGTTGAGCCCCACCTCGTCCTTCAGCGCCCGATCGAGCACCTGGGGGAGCAGCTGCACGAACCGGATGATCGGCAGCCAGGTCGCCAGCTCCTCGTCGTCGAGTCGCCGCGGGTGCCGCGTCTCGGTCATGTCGTCCTCCCCGGGGGTCACGCCGCCGTCAGGTCGATCGTGTGAGCCGTGTGATCGCGCTTCGCCTGCAGGTAGCGCGAGTTCGCCTCGGACAGGTGCACCTCCGTGCGCACCCGCTCCGTGACGCGGATGCCGAGGGCGTCGAGCTGGGCCGCCTTGTCGGGGTTGTTGCTGAGCAGACGGATGCTGTCGGCGCCCAGGGCCCGCAGCATCTGTGCCGCGACGGTGTAGTCCCGCTCGTCCTCGCCGTGTCCGAGTGCCACGTTCGCCTCGTAGGTGTCGAGGCCGGAGTCCTGCAGCGCGTAGGCGTCGAGCTTGGCGTACAGGCCGATGCCGCGCCCCTCCTGGCGCAGGTAGAGGAGGAATCCGCCCTCGGCGGCGATCCGCTCGACGGCCTCCCGCAGCTGGGGTCCGCAGTCGCAGCGCTCGGAACCGAACACGTCGCCCGTGAGGCACTCGCTGTGCGGCCGGACGAGCGGGGCGTCGCCGCCGTCGGCCGCCCGGGCGAGGGCGGCCTGCCAGTCGCCGAGGCCGAGCAGGAGGTGCTCTCGTCCGTCCACGAGGCCGTCGAAGGTGACGACGTCGGCGGTGGTGGCGAAACCGTCCGCGAAGCGCAGGGGCACCCGCACCCGGGTGCGTTCGACGGCGACCGTTGAAGTTTCAATCATGTGAGGGGAAACGCCGTGGGCGCGTGGCTATTCCCGCGCCCTGCGCGGCGGGCGGACCGTGTCCGCCCATGACGCGCGCCGACAGGCGGCATCGTCCTGTCGATAGCCTCGTTTCCATGAGTCACCTCGTGAGCGCGGAAGACCTCCACGACCTCCTCGCGGACGGCGCCCCCCTGCGGGTCGTCGACGTGCGGTGGCGCCTCGATCGTCCGGAGGCCGGGCACGCCGACTACCTCACCGGGCACATCCCGGGCGCGGTGTTCGCGTCGCTGGATCGCGAGCTGTCCACCCCCGGCGCTCCGTCGGAGGGACGGCATCCGCTTCCGTCGCCGGACACCGTGCAGGCGGCCGCCCGGCGGTGGGGGGTGCGGCAGGGGGACACGGTCGTCGCTTACGACGACGCCCGCGGGCTCGCCGCGGCGCGGGCCTGGTGGCTGCTGCGTCAGGCGGGCGTCGACGTCCGCGTGCTCGACGGCGGGCTGCGGGCCTGGACGGATGCCGGGTACCCCGTCTCGACCGACGACGTGGTACCCGAGACGGGCGACGTGGTGCTCGCCGTCACGGCGTGGGACGCGCTGTCCATCGACGAGGCCGCCGCGTTCCCCGAGTCCGGCGTGCTCCTCGACGTGCGCGCTCCGGAGCGCTACCGCGGCGACAGCGAGCCCCTGGATCCCGTCGCCGGCCACATCCCCGGTGCCCGCAATCTGCCCACGTTCCGGCACCTCGACGAGCACGGGCGCCTCCGCGACGCCGACACCGTGCGCGCGACGCTCGCCGAGGTCGGCATCACGGCCGGGACGCCGGTGGCGGCGTACTGCGGATCGGGCATCACGGCGGCGCACACCGCGCTCGTCCTGGAGGAGGTCGGAATCCCCGTGCAGGTGTTCCCCGGCTCCTGGAGCCAATGGTCGAACACGCCGGGACGTCCCGTCGCGACGGGCGATCAGCCGGGCTGACCGCCCTCGCGCGGGCCGTAGCCCCAGCGCAGGCCGAGCGCGCCGGGGCCGAACGCCCGACGGACCTGATGCACCGAGGTGCCCCGCGGACGGGGCAGCGCCGTGATCGTCGTGCCCTCGGAGGTCTCGACCAGCTCCTCGCACCAGTCCGGCACCGCATCGGGGTGGAAGCGCGTCCACACCAGCAGCTCCCGCGCCTGCCGGGTCAGGGCATGGCCCGTCTCCCGATCCGACGGGTGGCCCGGTTCGTACTGCACCGCCCACTCCACCACGGCCGTGTCCGGCGCCTCGAGCGGCACGTCCAGTTCGAACAGCGCGCCGTGCGCCTCGCCGTTCGGGTGGGAGTACCGGGCGGTGATGCGTCCGCCGGCCACCGCCGTCAGACGCGGCGGGGGGCCGGGAACGCCGGGAGTGAGGTCGAGGACGGGGATCGCGGTGAGCACCCCGGTGGTCGACTGCACGATGCTCCGCGTCAGGCACGAGGTCACCTCGCCGTCGGCGCCCACGTCCGTGATCGAGTGCACCGTCAGCTCGCGCGACGTGTCCGGGTACGCGGCGCCCAGCGCGAGAT
This sequence comes from Microbacterium sp. BLY, assembly GCF_017939615.1. NCBI lineage: Bacteria > Bacillati > Actinomycetota > Actinomycetes > Micrococcales > Microbacteriaceae > Microbacterium > Microbacterium sp. BLY. The sequence goes on along the minus strand of NZ_JAGKSR010000001.1, from coordinate 757,514 downwards.
ACACCTCGCGCACGACGCGCTCCATGTCCACCTGCTCCAGCGGGAAGCCCTGCGGACCCAGGGGGCCGGTGCGGTTCGGGCGGAGCAGCCGGCTCAGCTCCCCCCTCTCCAGGCACAGGATGTCCTCGATGTCGGCGAGGGCGGCCAGCGACTGGGGCCCCTCCGGCCGGCGCGCCCCGGACCGCCAATAGCTCAGCGTCGCCATCGAGACCCGGTTGCCCCGATCGCGGAGCTGCCGTTGCAGCCACGACAGGGTGACCGGTCTGGCATTGATCGCATCACGCAGTGCGGCGGCGAACGCATCCGGTGCCGCCGCCCTCTTCTCACCGTCCCCGAAATCCATCACAGCCCCCGCCCGGTATGTGAAGAACACACCTCTACAGTGAGCATAAGACCGTACACGCGCACCTCAGGGGACAGGTGGGCGCTGTGGGTCACCGGGCTGCGATGCCGCGGGGGGTGCCCGACCCTGCGACAGCAGTCCAGCGCAGTGATGCCCCCCTTGCTGCGTATGTCGTGAAGCCCGGCAATCGATCTGGGGAGATCAGCCGGGCTTCACGAGCATCCCGGGGCGCTTCCGGTTCGCGCCCCCGCGTAGACTGGTCGGGAAACCCCGGAGGATCTGGCCGTCATGTCTGCCCCTGCTCGCGCGTTCACTCTGCGCCACGTGCAATTGCTGCGCGCGCTGTTCGCGGCCGTCGCCGCCCTGATGATCACCTTCTCGTCGGACCACTCCGCGCCCATCGGGCTGGCCGTCTTCAGCGGCTTCGCGCTCGTCACCGCACTCGTCCACGTGCTGGCCGCCTGGCTCGTTCTGCCCGCCGGGTCGCGCTGGTCGGCGATCCTCCTCGCCGTCGTGAGCGCGATCGCCGGGATGGCCAGCGGGGTCCCCGCCTGGCGCACGGAGGACATGTTCTTCATCGTCCTCATCGCGTGGGGCGTGCTCAGCGGCGGGATCGAGCTGCTCGCCGGCATCCGTGCCCGCCGGGCCGGGGGAGCGCTCGCGACCGACGCCATCACCGTCGGCGCACTGGGAATCCTCCTCGCCGTCGTCCTGCTCCTGATCCCCTCGGGCTTCGTGCAGGAGTACACCATCGAGAAGGCGGGCACGTTCGAGCTGTCCGGCATCATCCTCGGCGTCGGGATGTTCGGAGGGTACGCGGCCATCGTCGCCGTGTTCCTCGGCATCGCGGGCCTCACACCGAAGCGTGCGGACGCCGAAGACGTCGCTGCCGCCCCCGAGCACGATGCGGCTCCTGTGGAGCACGGAGGAGAGCGATGAGCGACGACAAGCCCACCCGACGGGACATCCTGCGTCCCCTCCACCTGCTCGGCATCGCCCTGGGCTGCGGCGTGTTCGCTCTCGTGGTCACCCTCGTCTCCACCGGGGCCTTCACCCTCCGCGTGAACACGGCCATCGCGAACGGCACCTATGAAGGGCTCACCCCGTTCGCGCTGAGCCTCGTCGTGGGCGGGGGCGCCTTCATCGCGACCCTCCTCATCCTCGCGATGCTGATGCTCGCGGTCGACCCCGCCGACGTCACCAAGACCGTCGACCGCCCCGTGCTGTACGACGCGGAGGACGACGGGGACGCCGACGGTACGGCGGAGGAGCCCGGACGCCCCTCCTCGACATGACGCGGGGCGCGGACGGAATGAAGCGGCGGCCGATCGGCTTGTGCCTCACGTGAGCTCCCCCGTCGATCGCGCCACCATCGGACTCCGCTCCGAGAGGGGCCCCGTGCTCGGGGCCCTCATGCTTGCGACGGGACTCATCGCGATCGACGCGACGATCCTCGCGACCGCGGTGCCGAGCATCGTGCGCGATCTCGGCAGCTACCAGCAGTTCCCCTGGCTGTTCTCGGTGTACCTGCTCGCGCAGGCGGTGAGCGTGCCCATCTACTCGCGGTTCGCCGACACCGTGGGGCGCAAGCCGATCATTCTCCTGGGCATCGCGCTGTTCCTGCTCGGGTCTGTCCTCTGCGGCATCGCCTGGAGCATGCCGGCCCTCATCGCCTTCCGGGTCGTCCAGGGCCTCGGCGCGGGGGCGGTTGCACCCATGGCGATGACGATCGTCGGTGACATCTACACCGTGGCGGAACGCGCCAAGGTGCAGGGGTACATCGCCAGCGTCTGGGCGGTCTCCTCCGTCGTCGGGCCCGCTCTCGGCGGGGTGTTCGCGCAGCTCGACGCCTGGCGCTGGATCTTCTGGGTCAACATCCCGCTGTGCCTCATCGCCGGGTGGATGCTGCTGCGCCGCTACCGCGAGCAGAAGCAGACCCAGCGGCACCGCATCGACTACGCCGGAGCGGTGCTGCTGACGGTGGGCCTCACCGGCCTGATCCTCGGCATGCTCGAGGGCGGCAACGCCTGGGAGTGGCTGTCGCTCCCCAGCGCGGCGTGCTTCGGGATCGGGGCGATCGCCCTCGCGCTGTTCGTCGTCGTCGAGCGCCGCGCCCCGGAGCCGATCATCGATCTCCGCCTCATCGGTCGCCGTCTCATCCTCACCACGACCCTCGTCTCCCTGGGAGTCGGGGCGCTCATGATCGGCGTGACCAGCTTCGCGCCCGCCTATCTGGAGGGCTCGCTGGGCATCGCCCCGCTGCTGTCCGGACTCGCGGTCGCCGCCCTCACGCTCGGGTGGCCCATCGCCGCCGCCAACGTGGGGCGCCTCTACCTGCGGATCGGATTCCGGCGGACCACGCTCATCGGCATGAGCATCGCCTCGGTCTCCGCGATCGTCCTGGCCTCGGTGGCCTCCTGGCCGAACCCCTACGTCCTCAGCGTGATCGCCTTCGTGCTCGGCTTCGGGCTGGGCTGGACCGCCGCGCCCACCCTGATCGCCGCGCAGTCCTCGGTGGAGTGGGGGGAGCGCGGAGTCGTCACCGGGATGAACGCGTTCGCCCGCTCGGCGGGGAGCGCGGTCGGCGTCGCCGTGTTCGGAGCGATCTCCAACGCCCTCATCGCCCAGGGTGCGGGTGCCGACGACCCCGCCACCATCGTGCACGCCTCAGTCGGGGTGTTCATCGCGGTCGCCGCGACGGCCCTCCTCACCCTGCTGGCGGCGTCGTTCATGCCGAAGGACCGGGTGGAGGACCACTCGGGCTGAGGGAGCCGTCGCGGGCGAGCAGCTCCGCCGCGACGGCGAGCGGGTCCTCCGGGGTGCCGTCGTCGGCGTCATGCCCGTTCCGCCAGCGTTCCTCGATCTCCACGATGGTCCGGTGCAGGCGTTCGTCGTCCGGCTCGACGCCGCGGTCGACCGCATCGGCCAGCCACGACACCCAGGCCGCCCAGCGCGGGGCGTACAGGTCGCGGATCAGTCCGGACCAGTGTCGCCCGGAATAGTCGTGCAGGCCGCTGTCCTGGTACCCCCACACCGAGACGAGGCTGCGGGCGTCCCGTTCCATCCGGTCGCGCTCCGACGGGGTGTCGCCCCAGGCGCGGGCCTGCGCGATCCAGGTCGACACCCGGGACTCGGGGCGGGTGGCGGCCAGCCGGTCGAGGGCGAGCAGGTCGGCGTGCAGCGCGGCTCCCTCGCGCCGCAGTGCCGCCGCGTCGCCGGCCGTGAAGGCCCGGAGCGCCCCCCGGATCCGTCGTCGCGTGCCCTGGGCGATCACATGACCGGTGAGCTCGACGGCATCGTGCGCGCGCACGGAGCGGTGCGGCGGCGGAACGTCGAGTGCGAGCAGCAGCCGGGCGGCGCGGGCGATGGTCGGAAGGTCGCCGAGGACCGACGGGTCGTTCTCCGCGTCGATGTTCGCCGACACGCGCGCGGGGGCGACGGGCAGCGCTTCGCCCGCCAGGCGCTGCGCGGCGAACGGCAGTGCCGCGCTCCACGGCCGCGCGAACACCGGCGACGGGATGGAACGGGTGCGCCCTCGTCCGTAGAGGGTGGACCCGAGCAGTCGCCAGGCTTCGCGCGCAGCAGGGTCGTCCACGCCGTAACGCTGCGCGGCGAACGCGTCGAGCCAGGAGTCGACAGCGATGTCGTCCCACACGAGATCGGCAGCGAGCTCGTAGAAGACCGTGTTGTTCTCGATCGCCTCCGGTGCCACGCCGATGCCCTCCAGGCGGTCCGGCTGCTCGCGGCGGAGCTCGGCGATGTCCCGGGCCAGACCGCGGAGATCGCCGAAGAGCGCGAACCGGCCGCCGAAGTTGTGCACCGCCGTCCACAGCCAGCGCCGCCCGTGCATGCCGTCCCGCCACATCGGCGCGTGCTCGCCCCACAGGTCGATCAGCAGCAGGCGCTCGTGCGGGACGCGCGAGAGGTAGGCGGCCACCCGCGCCGGTGTCCAGAACGCCCGGTGATAGTGGAAGGGCCAGCCCTGCAGCAGCCAGGTCGCCGTGGGGTGGACGCCGGAGATCGCCGCGTGCACTCCGGCGCCGGCCGCCGCCAGGTCGTCCGGATCGGCGGACGGGGGAAGCGACTCGATGTACGGATCGACCGCGAAGACGGGCTCTGATCCCGGGTCGCCGAGCATCTCGCGCTGAACTTCGAGGAACAACCGGAGGAAGCGCGAGAACGCGGGGGAGGCCGGGTCGAGCATCGGAGTGCGCCATCCCTGCCACTCGATCTCCGCGGCGTCCGCTCCTGCGATCGTCGGCGGGACGTGTCCGCCCGGAAGCGGGAGCACGGGCGTCATCCCCAGCTCTCGTGCTCGCGCGAGGATCCGACGGGCGAGGTCGATCCGCCGTTCATTCCAGCGTGCGGGCAGGGGGCCGCCGAAGCCGTGCAGCCCTCCCATCGAGAGCCACGGCAGGTGTGCGGCGCTGCCGATCCAGTCCCGCACCTCATCTTCATCGACACCCGCCCGTCGCAGCGTCTCGGCGAGGACCGCCTCGTATCCGGTGAGGATGAGCGGATGGGTCACGCCGTGCAGCGCCATGCCGTCGAGCTCCTGCTCCCAGCGCGCCCAGTCCCAGTACGGCATCGAATACCCGTGGGTCACCACGTTCAGGTAGTAGCGGATGCCGAACGGCGTGCGCAGCGTGGTCGTGTCCGCGTCCGGCCACGGTGCGAGCGCGCCCGCCATACGCGGCGTGTCCCACGTGACCCGCTCTCCGCGTGCGTGCAGCGCCCGGGCGAAGGCGCTCGCCAGGGCGGGGACGTCCGTCCCCCGCAGCGTCAGCACGCCGTCCCGTGCGTGGAAGGTCGCCGTGCCCGGTTCCCCTCCCGGGTCGTCCTCGATCCGCACCGACGACGCGTCACCCCCGATACGGGCGATCAGCCGGCGCATCGCCGCCGCATGACTCATGCGCGCTGCCGATCACCGGGCCGCACCGCGACGTCGGCACTCCACGCGGGGAAGTCGACGGGGGCGCCTGAGCGCCGCGACTCCTCCGCGCAGAACGCCATCAGGTGACTGTCCAGGGCCGTCTCGAACGAGAGCTCGCCGGTGCCGACCGTGCCGAGGCGCACCGCCTCCACGAACGCCGCCATCAGCCCGGCATCCCCGCCCCCGTGCCCGGCGTGGTCGCCGAGATCGGGGTTCGGGAGCGTCACCCGCAGCGTGTGGCGCTCGTGCGCGAGCGGCGACTTCGGCCGCACCACGTGGGAGTCCAGCGGCAGCCCCTCCGGGATCCGCGCCGTCGGGGAGAAGAGGTCGACCACGATCTCGCCGTCCTCCATGTGCCCGGAGAGCTGGCCCGCCGATCCGGTGATGGTCAGGTGACGCGTGTTCTCCGCGGTGAAGGCCGAGGCGGTTAGTGTCGCCGTGACCCCGGCGGGGAAGCGCATCGTCGTCTGCTGATGGTCGGCCACGTCGTTGTCGCTGCGATACACGCATCGTCCGTAGTCGCCGTCGCGGAGCGCGCGCATCCGTCCCTCGGGAGAGGTGTCAGGGCCGAGCAGATGCACCGGGTGCCCCGTGACACCGGCGAGGGCGTCGACGTAGTAGCGGGGGGCGAAGAACGGGCAGCTCTGTGCCACAGGGCATCCCTCGACGCAGTGATCCGGCGCGCCGGCGGGAGCGTTCTCCGCGCGGAACCAGCTGAGCTCGCCGACGCTGTAGACGCTCTCGGGCGGTGCACCCACCAGCCAGCGGATGAGGTCGAGGTCGTGCGAGGTCTTCGTCAGTGCCATCGGCCCCGAGGTGAGGCTGCTGCGCCAGTTGCCGCGCACGTACGAGTGCGCGAAGTGCCAGTAGCCGACGTTCTCGCGGATCTCGAGGGTCATCATCCGGCCGATCGCGCCGGAGTCGAGGAGCGCCTTGACCGAGCGCCAGAACGGGGTGAAGCGCAGCACGTGACCGATCGCGAGGGACGACGACGTCCGCCGCATGTGCTGTGCGAGCCGGCGCAGCTCCTCCAGATCCGGGGCGGCGGGCTTCTCCAGCAGGAACGGCAGGCCCGCGTCCGCCACGGCGATCGCCACATCCACGTGCAGCCGGTCGGGCACGGCGATCACGACGGCGTCGGCGTCGAGCACGGCGAGATCGGCGACGACGGCGCGCCAGTCGTCATAGGTGCGCGCTCCGCCGGCCTCGTTTGCCAGCGCCTCCCGGCGCTCGGGCGACGGGTCGGCGACGGCGACCACCGTCGCACGGTCGGGGTGGGCGATCGCCCAGCGGCCGTAGGCGTCGCGTCCGCGGCCGCCGGCGCCGATGATGACGATCCGCTGCGGTCGGGCTGGTGCGCTCATTTCTCGGCTCCTGCCGTGAGTCCCTCGACGAGATAGCGCTGCGCGAGGAAGAAGAGGATGACGATGGGGACGGTGACCGCGATCGAGCCGGAGAGCAGGACCGTGACGGGCACGTTGAAGTCGGCGAGCTGCGAGATGCCGAGCGGAGCGGTCCACAGCGTGCGGTCGCGCACGAGGAAGAGCAGCGCGTAGAAGTACTCGTTCCACGCGATCATGAAGACGTAGATCGAGGTGGCGACCACACCGGGAAGGGCGATCGGCAGCACCACGCTCCGCAGCATCTGCGGCAGGGAGGCGCCGTCCACGATCGCCGCCTCCTCCACGCTCTCCGGCAGCGCCTGGAAGTAGTTGCGCAGCATGTAGATCGACACGGGCACGGTGGTCGCCACGTAGACGAGGAAGAGGCCGAGCAGTGATCCGGTCAGTCCGGCACGGGCGAGCAGTACGAACAGCGGGACCGACAGCACGATCCCCGGGAAGAGGTACACCGCGAGGATGATCGCGTTCATCCCTCGACGACCGCGGTAGCGCAACCGGGCGGCCGCGTAGGCGCCGAGGATCGAGACGAGGACCGACAGGACCACCGTTCCCAGCCCGACGAGCAGCGAGTTGAGCACGAAACGGCCGAGGCCGAATCCGCCCTGGTCGGGGTCGAGCATGGCCGTGGTGTAGCCGGAGAAGTCGAGCTCGTCGAGCGCGGGGATCAGATCGAGCGGCGCCTGGACGATCGACGAGTACGGCCGGACGGACAGGATGAACCCGTACAGCACCGGTCCGATCGCGACGATGAGCGCGACGGCGATGAGCACGACCCGGGCCACGGTCGCGGCACGGCTCGGGCGCAGCGGGGAGCGACGGCGGGTCATTCGGTGTCGACCTTTCTGCGGGTGGCGATGACGTACACGGTCAGCAGGGCGACGAGGACCACCGACATGAGGAGGCCGTACGCGGAGGCGCTGCCGATGTCGGCGCGCGTGACCAGCTCGGTGTACACCTTGAGGGCCATGAGCTGCGTGCCCCCGGCTCCTTCCGTGAGCAGGTACACCTCGCTGAAGCTCTGGAAGGTCCAGATGAAGCGCAGGAGGCAGAGCAGCAGGATGACGCCCTTGAGCTGTGGCATCACGATGCTCCACAGGACCTGTCGGGGCGTGGCCCCGTCCAGGGCGGCAGCCTCCTCGATGCTGGGCGAGACGCCCTGCAGCCGCGCGGTGAGGAAGAGGAATGCGAGGGGCGCGGACGTCCAGATCTCGAACGCCACCACGACGAGCAGCGACAGCGGCACCGCGACGCCGAAGACCTGCGCGGACGACGTGTTGAGGAAGCCGATCGCCTGATCCCAGCCCAGCACCTCCCGGCCGAACGCGTTGACGAGGCCGTACTGCGGGTTGAGCATCGTCTGCCAGATCGTGACGGCGGCGATGAGGGGGAGCACGTAGGGCACGAGGAGCAGCGCCCGTACGAGGCCCCGACCGCGGAACGGTCGGCGCAGAGCGAGGGCGAGCATCAGGCCGACCCCCACCGACCCCACCATGGTGAGTGTGGAGTAGAGCAGCGTCGTGCCGAGCGCCTGCCAGAACGAGGGATTCGCGAGTGCACGGCGGAAGTTGTCGAGCGTCCATTCGATCGGCTCGGAGCCGAGGCGGGGGATGTCGACGAGGCGGACCTCGCTGAACGCGAAGACGATCACCAGCAGCAGCGGGATGATCGACGCCAGCAGGATGACGAGGAATGTCGGGGCGGTGAGCAGGAGGCCGTTGCGGGCGTCCCGCCGGGAGCGGGAATGACGCTCCCGCTCCCGGCGATGATCCAGAGGTGTCGTGCTCACAGGCCCGCCTTGACCTCCTCGACGGCCGCCTTCATCGCGGCGGTGACCTCCGCGGCGGGGGTGCCGTTGTACAGCGCCTCGATCTGGTTCGCCAGCACGCCCTGGCTGGACACGAGCCCGGCGAGGGTGGCGTCGTCCGTTCCCATGCCCCACAGGTAGATGGAGTTGATGCCCTCGCTCATACCCTCGACGAATTCGTCGCCGTAGATCTCGGCCGACGTCCGGTCGTGGGCGGGCCCGATCCCCAGCCCGCCCCAGGCGGCGGCGAAGGCCTCGGGGTCGTCGGCGGTACCGTTGCGCAGCGGGATGCGTCCCTCGGTGGCGACGCCCAGCGTGTCGGCATAGCCCTCGTCGAGCACGAACTCGATGTACTCCTGCGCGGCCTCCGCGTCGGCGCCGGTGGGGATGCCGTAGCTCAGGACGGCACCGTACTGGCGCGGTTCGTCGCCGAGCGCGGTCACGAACCCGGTGTTCTGCGCCAGGAAGTCAGGGGTGTCGGTGCACTCGGGGCAGGTCGCCGGTGTCGCGGGATCCAGGCCCGCCAGCTCGTCCAGGATGTGCGTGGAGAACAGGAGCATGGCCGCGTCGCCGTTGAGGTAGGCCGCCCGCGCGCTGGTGACGTCGAAGTCCCCCGCCGTGGAGGAGTTGCGCAGCGCGAGGAACTGCTCGGCGGCGGCGGTGCACGCAGCCGAGTCGACGGTGACCTCGCCGTCTTCCACGAGCTCGCAGCCGGCACTCTGGAACAGCGACTGGATGCCCTCGGTCGCCGACGCGGTCCCCGCCTGGGTGCCGAACGCGAGACCGGTGATCCCCAGTTCCTCCTTGATCGTGGTCGCAGCGGCGGCCAGCTCCTCGACCGACGTCGGCACCTCGACGCCGGCCTCCTCGAGCAGATCCGTGCGGTAGGCGATCACGTGCGACCAGCCGTCGCTGGGCACGGCGGAGACCTCGCCGTCGATGGTGACGGCGGAGAGGGCGTTCTCGTTGAAGGTCGTGCGGTCCAGAGCATCGACGACGGCGCTCGCCGCCGCGGTGTCGAGCAGGCCCTGCGACGTCCAGGCGCCGGTCTGTGTGGAGGCGTGCAGGATCACATCGGGCACGTCGCCGCTCGCGGCTCCGGTCACGAGCGCCTGGTCCTGGTCCGCGCCGGCCATCGGCACGACTTCCACGGCGATGCCGGTCTTCTCCGTGAAGGCGTCGGCCACCGCCTCCTGCGCGGCGAGTCGTTCGGGCGTGGTCTGCGGCGTCCAGAAGACGATGCTTCGGTCGTCGGACGATGCGTCGTCGGTCGCGGCGGAGCAACCGGCGAGCAGGGACAGTGCGGCGAGAGCCGCAAGGGGAGCCGCGATGCGCGGCGCTGACGAACGGGTCACGTCAACACTCCTCGGGTCGTGGCGCCAGGCGCCGGGAGAATCGCCGGGCGGCGGTGCCGCGGCGATGCTGCGATCCTCCCGTAGTGCGAGCGATTCGGGTGAGATACCCGACCGTGATGCAAGAAATCGTCTTCTGGAATGGTCAGCGTGAAGGTAACGTACGGTTCGTGGATGACCTCGACCGCCGCATCATCGGTGCCCTGATGGCGAATCCTCGTGCCACGAACGCGCAGATCAGCGACGCGGTGTTCACGTCGGAGGCGACGGTGTCGCGTCGCGTGGTCCGGCTCATCGGCGAGGGTGCCGTGCGGGTGATCGGTGTGCTGGACGGCGAGGCCACCGCGCGTTCGCGGTCCCTGTTCGTGCGGCTCCGCTGCCGTCCCGGCGACGGCAACCGGTCGGCGCTGCGGCTAGCGGCCTGGCCGGAGTGCGGATCCGTGAAGCTCGTCACCGGCAGCGTCGACTGCATCGCGGAGATCAACTACACCTCCAACGACCACCTGCTGGCGATCACGCTCGAACAGCTGCCGTCGCTGGACGGCGTGCTGGCGGTGTGGAGCAACCAGGTGGTGCGCCGGTTCGCGACGCCCCACAGCTGGCTGCCCGAGCTGCTGCCCGAGGAGATCGCCGCGCAGCTGCGCTCCCAGCGTCTGGACCCCTGGCAGGACCCGCTCCCCGGCGACCCGGTGCGGCTCGATGCGCTCGACCTGCGGATCGCCGAGGCGCTCGGCGCCGACGGGCGGCTCGGGTGGCAGCAGCTCGCCGTGCGATGCGAGGCGAGCCCGGTGACGGTCCGGCGGCGCACCGAGGCGATGCTGGCGTCGGGGGCGCTGCGCATGCGCGCTGTCGTCGATCCCGAGACGGTGGGTCTCCCCGTGAACGCCTTCGTCTCCCTGAGCGTGAACCCGACGCAGCTGGGGCGCGTGGGCGAGATGCTGGCGCAGCACCCGTCCGTGCTGATGATCTCGGCGACGACCGGCGATCGGAATCTCTGCGGCGAGGTCGCTCTCGCGTCGGACGCGGCGCTCTACGAGTTCATCTCCGCGACGATCGGCGGCCTGCCGGGACTCCAGCACGCCGACGTGGCCGTCGCGCTGCGATCCGTCAAACGCGCCGGGCTCGTCCGCGGTCCCGCCGCGTGACGGCGGGACCGCGACGAGCTCACAGGGAGTACGCGCGGAGCACGCCGTCCTGCGCGCCGACCACCAGCCGGTCGGCGGCGAGGACCGGGGTCGAGAACGTGTTCGCCGTGAAGAGCTGACGATCGACCGCGACGGTGCGATCCGCCGGGCGGATCCCGGCCAGCAGCCCGCCGACCGAGACGAGCCAGGCCGTCCCCGTGCGGGGGTCGATCACCGGGCCGGCGTTCACGGCGCGGGGCACGGCCGGCGCGCTCCATCGCACCGCCCCGGAGGCCTGATCGACGACGGCGACGACTCCCCATTCCGATGTGAGCAGGAGCCCGCCGTCGGGGAGCGACAGCGCGGGGGCGAAGATGTAGCTGCCGGGCGTGCGCCAGATCACCCCACCGGTGCGCGGGTCGACGGCGATCGCATCCACGACGGTGCTGAACAGCACGGCCCCCGTCGGGAGCACCTCGACCCAGTCGTCCCACGGACCGTAGATGAGCTGGCGGTAGCGATCGGGGCGGTCGGTCGTGAGCACCGACCAGAGGACGGCGCCCGTGCGCAGGTCGTAGGCGTAGCCGCGGCCGTCGCCCGCCCCGACGAACACACGCTCGCCGTCGCAGGCGGCCCGTCCGGCGGTGCGGACCGGCACCGGCGCCTCCCACAGGGTGGTGCCGTCCCGGTCGAGGCAGCGCAGCGTGTCCTCGGCGGAGACGAGGATGCGGGTCGCGCCGTCGGAGGCGGCGACGAGAGGTGTGGTGAGCACGGGCTTCGGGAACCGGCTGGTCCAGACGGTGCGTCCGGTGCGGGCGTCCAGGGCGAGCAGTAGGCCGTCGGCGCTGGGCACGAGCACGAGTCGTCCGTCGGGTGTGAACGCGGCGCCGCGATGGATCGGGCCGGTGTCGGCGGTCCACCGCGGTCGGGGCCGGCCGCGTCCGCCGGCGTCGACGGCCACCACCCGGCCCGACGTGGAGCACGCGACGACGGTCCCCCCTCGCGCCGCGAGCGCGCCCTGGATCTGACCGCCGATCTCGAGTTCCCAGGCTGCCCGGGCCCGCGTGGGACCGGGCAGTTCCACCTCCGCCCATTCCTCTCGTCGCGCTCCCGTGTCGTCGACGGCGCGGACCTGCACGCGGTGGCGTCCGGGTGCGACCCCCGCGCGGTCGACGGTGCCATGCCAGGAGCGCCCTCGGGCCGTGAGCGGCGTCCAGGCGCTCTCATCGCGTGCGCCGAAGACGTCCTGCGGGTGCAGCCGCGCATCGACGGCGACGGCCGCGCCGGTGGTGACCGCGGTGAGGGCGATCCCCGTCGAACCGGGCCGGGGTGCGATGCGGATCGGCGCGGTGGGAGCGGACGGCGCGTCCAGGGGGATCTCGGTGAGTGTCTCGACCGTCGGTGCGGCGGCATCGGTCGCGCCGAGCGTCACGTGCTCGACGAGCAGCGTGCGCCCCGTCTGCCCGCGTCGTTCGGTGACCCGCAGATAGAACGGGCCGGGGCGCGCGGCGTTGGTCGTGACCTGGGTGAGGCCGTTGAAGCGATCGATCTCGTTGAGGTGCCGGTGGCCGGCGAAGATCGCGCGCACGGGGAAGGGCGCGAGGGTGCGCAGCAGCGCGTCCGTATCGTTCACGTAGTAGTTCGCCCCGCCCAGCGGATAGTGCAGGAAGAGGACGGACGGACGGTCGCCGACCGCGCGCAGCTCCTCCTCGAGCACGGCGAGCTCATCGCCGAAGAGCCCCGGCTCCTGCAGCAGCTGGGTGGGGTCCAGGGCGAGGAAGTGCACGCCGCCGGCGTCGAAACCGTAACTGGTGGGGCCGAACCAGTGCTGGAAACGGCGGCGCGCGCTGGTGTCCCAGCGGATCTCGTGGTTGCCGGGGACGTGGCGCAGGCGTTCCCAGAGCGCGGCCGGGATGAGGTCGCGGTAGGCCGCGAACGAGCCGTCGCTGCCGTAGTCGGTGATGTCTCCGCAGTGCAGGACGAAGGCGGGATCCTCCGCCTGGATCGCGCCGAAGATGCGGCGGAGGTTCGCCATCCGCTCGGTCTCGTCCTCGTTGGCGTGCGTGTCCGTCAGGACCGCGAACCGGAGGGTGCCCGCGGTCTCGTCATCCGCGGCGGCGGCACCGACGCTCCCGCCGGGCCACGGTCCCCAGCCGCCCGCTGCTCCGAGCATGATCCCGGCCGCGGACAGGCCGAGGAATCCCCGCCTGGTCAGGGGCGTCTGCACCGGGGGTCTCGTTCCTGCCGTTCTCTCCACTGTCCGCTCCTCCTCGTCGTGGGCGTCTCCGCAGCACCCAAGCGGGACCGCGTCCCGGCCGGTCTCCGTGCGGAGGGGAATGCGATGGATCGACATCGAGGCGGGGCGGCTCGCAAGAAATCGGCCATCCGCGCGGCCGGCATCGTGCCCGATTCGCTCACCGGAGCCGGTGGCATGGACGATCTCTTGCGCCCGGACGTCCGTCGCTTGATCCCCCGCCGGGGAACCGGACACCGTCGGTCGCACGGGCGGCGACGGACGCCGGCCCGGCGACGTGAGGAGGATCAGCATGGGATTCGCGACGAGGAGAAGAACGCGGACGGTGGGCGGGCTCGGGCTGCTCGCCGCGGCGGTGACCGTGGGAGCAGCGGCGGTGGCCGGGCCGGCGGTCGCGGCACCGGGAGCTCCCGGGGGCGGACCGGGGGAGCGCCCGCCGCTCGCCGATCACGTGGTGCTCATCGCGCTGGACGGCTTCGACCCGGACTATCTGGCCGGGGGTGCGATGCCGAACCTCCGCGCTCTCGCCACCCGCGGCGCGATCAGCGAGTCCACGGGGGTTATGACGTCGATCACGAACCCGTCCTGGTCGTCGATCGCGACGGGAGCATGGCCGGAGACCCACGACAACGCGGCCTACTTCTTCGACCCCGCGACGGGGACGGCGGTCGGACAGCAGCGCGATCTGGCGGTGCCGACCATCGCCGAGTCGATCAGGGCCCAGGGGGGAACCGTGCTGTCGTCCCAGTGGTTCATCGTGCAGAACCACGGCACCGCGTTCGGCGACCCCGCCGGCCTGTACACGCAGCCCGGCGGGGACTGCGCACGCCGCACGGACGACGCCGTCGCGGTGTTGCAGGGGCAGCCGGTCATGAGTGCGGGCACCCCGGTGCAGATGGCCGGCATCCCCGACCTCATCGCGGTCTACTGCGACCGTCTCGACGCCCTGGGCCATGCCGACGGCAAGGACGCGCCGGACATGCCGGCGGCGATCGCCGAGGTCGACGCGCAGATCGGGCGTCTGGTGCAGGCGACCAAGGATGCCGGGATCTTCGGGCGTACGGCATTCGTGGTGACCGGTGACCACGGCATGGAGACCTTCACCCAGGGCATGCGGAACGAGCTGCTCGCCGCGATCGCCGGAGCCGGGTATCAGGCGGAGATGCTGACGGCCGGACAGTCACCGCAAGCCGCGACGGATGCGGTGATCGTCGTCGGCGGGGTGGGCTCCCTGCACCTCGTCGGCGACGCGGCGGGAGACCCGGCAGCCGTTGCCGCGATCGAGGCCGCGGTCTCCGCTCTTCCCCACGTCGCTGCCGTGTACGACGAGGCCGATCAGCAGGCGATGCACATGTCGGAGAAGTACGGCGAGCTGGTGATCGAGCCCGAGGAGGGGTGGAGCCTCGGCGCCGCACCGTCGGACGGTGTGTCCGGGGTGCACGGGGTGTCCCGCACCATGTCCACCGTGCTCACGCTCGCCGGTTCCGGCGTGCGTCCGCACCACAGCGCACAGGACCCGCGGCACATCGACATCGCCCCCACGATCTCCGCGCTGCTGGGCTTCGACGCGCCCTCCGCTGCGGAAGGGCGCGTGCTCGTCGAGGCGCTCCGACCGCACTGACCACGCGGGCGCGTCAGCGGGCGAGGCGCTCCGCGATGCCGGTGTAGGTCGCCGGCGTCAGAGCGAGAAGGCGCTGCTTGGCGGCGTCGCCGATCTCCAGGCCCTCCACGAAGGAGGCGAGGTCGGCGGCGCCGACGCGGTGCCCGCGCGTGAGCTCCTTGAGCAGCGCATACGGGTCCTGGATGCTCGACCGGCCGGCGACGACCTCGGCGCGGATGACCGTCTGGATCGCCTCGGCGAGCACCTCCCAGTTCACGTCGAGGTCGGCGAGCAGCACGTCGCGCGACAGGGAGATCGCGTTCAGGCCGCGACGCAGGTTGTCGAGGGCGAGCAGCGAATGCCCGAACGCGACGCCGATGTTGCGCTGCGTGGTGGAGTCGGTGAGGTCGCGCTGCAGACGGCTCGTGACGAGAGTCTGCCCGAGCGACGCGAGCAGGGCGCCGGAGATCTCGAGGTTGGCCTCGGCGTTCTCGAAGCGGATCGGGTTGATCTTGTGCGGCATCGTCGACGAGCCGGTGGCGCCGGCCACCGGGATCTGCGCGAAGTAGCCGAGCGAGATGTAGGTCCAGATGTCGGTCGCGAGGTTGTGCAGGATGCCGCCGGCGTGACGCACCCGGTCGTACAGCTCCACCTGCCAGTCGTGCGACTCGATCTGGGTGGTCAGCGGGTTGAACCCCAGTCCGAGCCCCTCGATGTACTCGCGCGCGATGGTCGGCCAGTCGGCGTCCGGGTCGGCGGCGAGGTGAGCGGACCAGGTGCCGGTCGCGCCGGAGAACTTCGCCAGGTACTCGGAGCCGGCGATCTGCGCGCGCACCCGCTCCAGACGCCACGCGAACACGGCGAGCTCCTTGCCCATGGTCGACGGGGTCGCGGGTTGGCCATGG